>JAQWTI010000051.1 GCA_029242745.1 Acidimicrobiales bacterium
ACGTGCTCGACCATCCGCTGGGGCAGGGTCTCGAGGCCCTGCAGCAAGAGGAAAGCGTTGAATGGCGAGAGGGATGCTCCGACGTCACGAAGCTGTTCGGCCCGCAACTTTGTACAGAAGGCAAATTCGCCAAAATTCTCCCAGAATCGAATGCCGTTGTAGCTGGGGCTGGGTTCCGTCATCTGAGGAAACCGTCCACCGCCCCAGTCGAATTGACCCGACTCGATAACTACACCACCAATTGAGGTTCCGTGGCCACCAATAAATTTTGTGGCTGAGTGAACCACGATGTCTGCGCCGTGTTCCATCGGCCGACATAACCACGGCGTAGCAAAGGTCGAGTCCACGACCAGCGGCAGGTCGTGGCCGTGGGCCACCTCAGCCAGTGCCGCCAAATCAGCAACTGCGCCAGATGGATTTCCGATGACCTCGGTATAAAGGAAACGGGTGTTTTCATCAATCTGGGTGGCAAATTCGTGAGGGTCACCACCGTCCACGAACCGGACCTCAATTCCGAACCGCCCCAAGGTGATGTCAAACATCGTGTGGGTGCCGCCATACAAGGCAGACGAGGAAACAAAGTTCGTTCCCGCCTCGGTCAGAGCGGTTGCAGTCAAGAACTCGGCTGCTTGACCAGACGCAGCCGCAACCGCTCCTATGCCACCCTCCAAGCTGGCCATACGTTCCTCAAATGCTGCAGTAGTCGGGTTAGACATCCGCGAATAGATATTCCCGTACTTCTGCAGAGCGAAGAGGTCTGCAGCATCGGCGACGTCATCGAAAACGAAGCTTGTCGACTGGTAGATGGGAACAGCCCTCGCTCCAGTGGTGGGGTCGGGTCGGCCCCCTGCGTGAAGGGCTCGAGTACGAAAACCCCATGAACGATCGGTCATCGCGAAAACATATGCGGTCCGTCCAGGCTTTCGTCGCTGACGATGGCACGTAGCACTGCCGGGAGTTCAGTCACTCTGACTCCATACCGGTGGCCACTGGCCGACCCGAGTGGCTCCACTGGGACCAAGAACCCACAAACAGGCGTCCTCGCCCGAGACCGGCGTATTCCATGGCCAAGAGGTTGTGACAGGCACTGACTCCCGAGCCACAGTATGCAACAACATCACTAGCATCGGCCACGCCCAGTTCTCGATAACGGTTGGCAAGCTCACCAGGATTAAAGAAGTAAGTAACTCCACTCCCATCAGACTCGAGATTGTCTGCAAACGGTGCACTACGGGCGCCAGGAATATGTCCAGCTTGTGGGTCGACTGGCTCCGAATCGCCGCTGTATCGCTCACCTGCTCGGGCGTCTAGAACAAGCCCTCTGATTTTGCCAGACGCCATGTCTGCTACTTCACCGATAGTTGCTAGTGCCGCGCTGGGCCATGGCACGGCCGGGACCTTGACTACCGGTCGCGTTACGCCGCTGGTCTCTAGGGGTCCACGCCAGGCCTGGAGTCCTCCATCAATTAGCGCCGCTGGTCGCCCAAGAATCCGGAGCATCCAGACAAGCCGGCTAGCAGCCATGCCGCTCGCATCGTCGTAAGCCACCACCGGGTCCTCAGGGCCGATGCCGAGCATTCCCATAGATCGAGCAAATGCTTTAGGGGACGGCAACGGGTGGCGCCCCATGCTGAGGCCAGAATTTCCCACCAGGTGCTCGCCGAGGTCGACAAACACCGCCCCTGGAAGATGTCCTTCGTCATAAGTGGATCGGCCCGGCCGACCGTCGAGGTACCAGCGCACGTCGCAGACAACGACATTGGGAATGGCAGCGATGTCCGATACATCGACGATGGGGGTGGCATCAAGGTTGACCCGCATCGTACGAGCATCCCACTTTACCACGGTAAGCATTACGGTAATATTGCATTAAAATTGTTACTCATCTATGGTGTCCTCCATGCTGCGTCAACTGCTATCTCCCCCCCTCTTGTCTGGCCTAGATGTTGGCACTAAGGCGTTCACCAAGAATCGCTCCGACATGGAAGAGCACCTAACTGTCCTTGGAGAATTGCTTGACGAGGCTGATGCCGGTGGTGGTCCCGACTCCATGGCCCGTCTGCGTTCCCGGGACAAAATGCCGATTCGAGAACGCATCGCCTGCGTACTAGATCCTGATAGTCCGTTCCTTGAGATCAGTCCGCTGGCGGGATATGAGTCGTCGTACACGGTCGGTGGCGGTTTCGTGGTCGGGATAGGTGTAATCGCTGGGGTTGAATGCGTTATCTGTGGAAACGACCCCACGGTGCTAGGTGGCGCGATGACGCCGTACATGGCCAAGAAATGGATGCGGGCTATCGAGATTGCTCGCCATAACCGCATGCCTTACGTCAGTTTTGTGGAATCAGCCGGTGCTGATCTAAGGGTTCAGACCGGTGGCGGCTCCAACAAACGCCGGGTGAAGGTCGACCACTTCGCCGAGAGTGGCCGCTTCTTCTACGAGATGACTGAACTTTCTAAGTTGGCTATACCTTCGGTGTGCGTGGTGTTCGGCTCGTCAACAGCCGGCGGCGCCTACCAGCCCGGCATGTCGGACTACACAATCTTCATTAAGGAACGATCAAAGGTTTTTCTGGCTGGGCCACCGTTGGTGAAGATGGCTACCGGCGAAGACGCTAACGATGAGACGCTTGGAGGTGGGAAACTACACGCCGAGAAGTCCGGCCTGGCCGACTACTTAGCAGAAGACGAAATGGACGCGCTACGTATGTGTCGCGAGGTTGTCTCCCACCTTGATTGGCGGAAAGCAGGACCGGACCGGTCCTACGAAACAAGCGAGCCCGTTCATGACGTCGAAGGCCTCATGGGCATAGTTTCCAAGGACCTTAAGCAACCAGTAGACGTCAAAGAGATCATCGCCCGGGTAGTAGACGGCTCTCGGTTTGAGGAGTTCAAGCCCCGTTACGGGCCAACCATGATTTGTGGTTTCGCCACCATCCATGGCTACCCCGTGGGGATTCTTGGCAACAACGGTGTTATCCACCCCGGCGCCGCAGAGAAGGCCGCTCATTTCATTCAACTCTGCAACCGTCAAGACACCCCACTGATATTCCTCCAAAACATCACTGGTTTCATGGTAGGTAGCGACTCTGAGGAGGCGGGAATCATCAAAAAGGGTTCCCAGATGATCAACGCTGTGAGCAACTCGACGGTCCCCCACCTCACCGTTATCATCGGCGCCTCATACGGGGCAGGGACCTACGGCATGTCCGGACGGGCCTATGGAAACCGCTTCACCTTTCTGTGGCCAATGGCCAAGATCGCCGTGATGGGACCAAAACAGATTGCCGGGGTCATGTCGCTTGTCCGGCGTGGCCAAGCAGCCCGCAAGGGCCTTCAGTTTGACGAGGAGGCCGATGCTGAGATCGTTCGTCAGGTCGAAGCCGCTCAAGAAAAGGGCTCACTGGCTTTGGAGGCAACCGGAGCAGTCAGCGACGACGGGATTATCGACCCGCGGGACACCCGCACAGTACTTGGCCTATGTCTCTCAGTGGTCAGGACTGCACCCATGGAAGGCGCTGAAAAATACGGAGTGTTCCGGCTATGAGAAACTTCACCAGTGTCTTGGTTGCCAACCGTGGTGAAATTGCACAGCGGGTGTTCCGTACTGCTCGATCGATGGGTCTGGATTGCATCGCCGTGTACGTTGATGCGGACGCCTCAGCACCCTATGTGGCTGAAGCGGATCTGGCCGTAAGACTCAACGACGGCGCCTACCTTGACGGTCACGCACTGATAGAAGCTGCAAGGGGCGCGGGAGCCGAGGCCATACACCCTGGTTACGGTTTTCTTGCCGAGAACGCCGCCTTCGCCGCATCGGTGACCACTGCTGGCTTGACATGGATCGGCCCTAGCGCCGAAGTGATCGCCTCAATGGGCGACAAGATCTCAGCCAAGGAAGCGGCAATAAACGCTGGGGTGCCGACGCTTCCGTTCTCCGATGACCCAACGGCTGGAGACGCTGTGGGCTATCCCCTGCTAGTCAAGGCCACCGCCGGTGGAGGCGGCAAGGGCATGCATCTTGTCAGGCGATCCGAGGACCTAGGCCGAGTGGTAGCCACCGCCCAACGCGAAGCCGCAGCGTCTTTCGGCGACGGTCGCGTGTTCTTGGAACGCTACGTTCCTCGGTCCCGCCACATTGAGATTCAAATCTTGGGCGACGCCCACGGGAGTCTCGTGCACCTTGGTGAACGAGAATGCTCTATTCAGCGCCGCCACCAGAAAGTGATTGAAGAATCTCCTGCCCCCACCCTGGAATCTGATAAGCGAGCCGACATGACCACTGCTGCGCTTGAACTCGCCAACGGCATCGGCTACCACTCTGCTGGAACCGTGGAGTTTCTGGTAGACGACACCTCCGGAGAATTCTTCTTCTTAGAGGTCAATACCCGGCTCCAGGTCGAACATCCGGTGACCGAGGAAGTCACCGGCATCGACCTAGTGCGCGAACAACTACGGATCGCCGATGGAGAACCACTGGGTTACGAGCAAGACAAGGTGAACTTTGATGGGCACGCCATCGAGGTTCGCCTCTACGCCGAGGACCCATCAGCCGGATTTCTGCCGGCCGCTGGGGCCTTGGAAGCGTGGGAGCCAGCCGCAGAACCAAACGTCCGGTGGGACACTGGCGTGACACTGGGGAGCGCAGTGAGCGTCGACTTTGACCCCATGCTGGCCAAGGTCGTGGCCCACGGCCCCACTAGACAAGAAGCCGCCGGTCGTCTTGCCCTAGCACTAGAGCGAATGCATCTCGGTGGGGTAACCACCAACCGAGACTTTCTCGCTGCCACACTGCGCCATAAGGCTTTCCTGTCGGGTGACACCACTACCGACTTCATCGAGCGTCACGCCCCACCACCGACAAAAATCCACGACGTCTCAACAGCTGATCGCGTCGCTGTAGCAGCGACCCTGTGGCTTCAGGGCCGCAACCGTGCCGAGGCACTGGTTCTAGATGCCTTACCCAGCGGATGGCGGAACGCTCGCCTTCCTGACCAACAAGTCACTCTCAGCCGAACAGATGGCCATTCAACAAAACTTGTCCGGTACTCCACCGGAAGAGACAGCATCTTTCAGGTGGCGATCTCACAAGCCAACGTCGAAGCCGAGACTCACCGATTTCAGGCAACAATCCACACTTGGACCACAGAAGGTATCGACTTGGTAGTCAACGGTCTGCGTTCCACTGCACGAATTAGTTCCAGTGCGGCTACGCCCCTAGCCGGTCGTGGCGAGATTCTCCATGTCACCATGGCCGGCACTACTACCTCTCTCGAAGTGATCCCCCGCTTCATGATCTCAGGTGCAGAAGCACCGACCGGTGGCCTCACGGCACCTATGCCCGGAAAAGTCCTTGATGTGCACTCGATAGTCGGCGACAGGGTAATCGCTGGACAGGCCCTGGTCGTGCTCGAGGCAATGAAGATGGAGCACCATATGACAGCTCCTTTTGACGGAATAGTGGTTGAGGTCGGGGTCGCAGCTGGTGATCAGGTGGACAACGGTGCTGTCCTGTTGGTGATTGAATCCGACGAGGAATCTGGAGCAACAAACGGGCTCACTAATGACTGAACCCATTCGGATAGCCAACTGCTCAGGCTTCTACGGTGATCGCCTCTCAGCGGCCGTTGAGATGGTCGAAGACGGCCCCATCGACGTGCTGACGGGCGACTGGCTAGCTGAACTCACGATGTTGATTCTGGCTCGCAGTAAAGCAAAACGGGCGGGCGGTGGCTACGCCAGAACTTTTGTGACGCAAATGGAACAGGTCATGGGTACTTGCCTAGACAAGGGAATCCGGATAGTGAGCAACGCCGGCGGCCTCGACCCTGAAGGCTGTGCCGAGGCCCTCGTCGAAGTAGCCGAACGCCTTGGTCTATCGCCAACAGTTGCCTACGTGAGAGGAGACGATCTGCTCGGTCGTCTCGATGAACTGCTGGCCGCCGGCGTCGACCTCCGCGACTTAGTCACCGGTGAACCACTTACCAACCCAGATCGTTTCGTAAGCGCCAACGCCTACCTAGGTTGCTGGGGAATTGTAGAAGCCCTAAACCAAGGCGCTGACATCGTGGTGACCGGCCGGGCTACTGACGCAGCGATTGTTTGCGGCCCCGCAGCGTGGCATCACGGCTGGGCCCGCGATAACTGGGATGCATTGGCCGGTGCCGTCGTCGCTGGACATGTCATCGAGTGTGGTACTCAAGCCACCGGCGGAAATTATTCGTTCTTTACTGAAATTCCCGGCATGGACCGGGTGGGTTTTCCATGGGCCGAGATTGCTGTCGACGGATCCTCAACTATTGGAAAGCACGAAAACACCGGTGGTCAAGTCTCGATAGGCACAGTGACGTCCCAGTTGCTGTACGAAATCGATTCACCTGCCTATCTGGGCCCCGACGTGATAGCCCGTTTTGACAGTATTGAACTCGATGAAGTCGGACCAAACCGAGTTCGGGTCCATGGCGTGCAGGGCGAACCGCCGCCACCTGACCTGAAGGTCTCAATGAACGCCATGGGGGGATACCGCTACGATCTGGGAATTGCCCTAACTGGTCTAGACGTCGAAGCCAAGGCAGCACTGATCGAGAAGGCCTTCTGGAGAGCTTGCCCGCACGCGGCCTGTGACTTTGAGTCCGCGGAGTCCCGGATTGTCCGGACCGACAAGATCGACCCCTCATCCAACGAGGAGGCTGTCGCCCAGTGGTGCCTGACCCTGAAAGATGGAGACGAACGTAAGGTCGGACGAGGCGTATTTAATGCCATGACTGAACTGGCTTTGGCCACCATTCCTGGATTTTTCACTGTACGAAGTAGTGCATCCAAACCGTTCGGTGTCCACCGAGCAGGCCTCATACCAGCAAATCTGGTTCCCCAGGAAGTCGTAGTCCTCGAGGCGGGTCAATTGGCTTCGCGAACAATCGTGGAGTCGGTAGCACCAAAGGGTGACGTCATGGTCCAGCCTCGACCTGAATCAGCTGTGGCTGTCCCTAGTGGGCCAACAGTCTCAGTACCGCTTGGAAGAATCGCCGGTTCTCGTTCAGGCGATAAGGGTGGTGACGCCAACCTTGGCCTGTTCGTCCGAGACGATGCCGCTTGGAAATGGTTGGATAGCTACCTCACCGTGGACCGCCTCCGCTCACTCTTACCCGAGGTTGCTGACCTCGCCATCGAACGCCACCGACTGCCGGGCATCCGTTCCATGAATTTCATGATCCGAGGCCTTCTCGGCGAAGGGGTCGCTGCTTCAAGCCGGCAAGACGGTCAGGCCAAGAGCCTTGGAGAGTGGATCCGAGCCCGAATCGTAGATGTGCCCAGCTCTCTACTCGATGGTGGAACACAAGGACCAACTGATGGTTGACGCAGCGACTCTCGAAGACAAGGAGCTCACCCAACGAGTACGAGCTGTCCCGGCTCCGCGACCCGTCATGGAACGAGAGCGCGAAGAACAACTAACCGACCGCCAACGCGAAGTGCTCAACCAGTTAGTGGGCCTGTTCAGCAATGGATTTAAGGAGCTGACTATGGCTGAAATTGCCGCCAAAGTGGGCTGTTCACTGCGAACTCTCTACGACCTCGCTCCCAGTCGCGACGAGCTGGTGCTCACCGTCCTCGACCGTGATCTGCGCCGTATCGGAAGGGCAGCGGTCGAGACGCTGGATCCTGTCCTGACTCCGCTGGACGCGATTCGTACCTATCTGAAGTCAGCCAACAAGGCCGTGGCCTCCACCACCCCCGCCTTTGCACGCGACCAAGCCGCTACGCCATCAACCCACCGACTAGCTGCCTCTCACTCTGACTACCTAGTGGCGGTCACCCAAACCCTTCTGAATCTCGCTGTGGAGCGCGGCGAGTTAGCCAGTGGAGATGGGCGCCCAATCGATACCGCTGCAGTAGCCCACGTAGTCGCTGGGTTAGGGGCAATGTTTGCTCTTCCTGAGCACATCGAGGCCATCGACTCGACGCCGCAACAAGCCGCCAACGCCATGGTCGAGATCATCCTTCGGGGACTGGCTGTGGCGCCGTGACTTACCGACCTACAACCATCGCCGATCTTGCTGCTGACTTGGCTGAAGAGCAGCAGGCCCTCGACAACATCGTGGCTACCCTCGACCGCCAGCACTGGGCCGCAGCCACAGCCAGTCCCCGCTGGACAGTTGGCGACCAGATCGGGCACCTGACATATTTTGATGTAACCGCCGCTCTGGCCATCACCGATCCAGACGGCTTCCGCTCTGCGGTTGGGAGACTCATGGAGGTGGCCCACTCTGGCCAGGAGGCGGTCGACACCCTGACCGTAGGTGCCTTTCGCCTTCTGGAACCGTCAGAACGACTAACAGCCTGGCGGGCTGGCCGCCACGATCTAGCCAAAGCAGCGACCATGCTTTCCGATGGAGACCGAGTGCCCTGGTACGGACCGTCGATGGGTGGCAAGTCATTTCTTACAGCCCGCCTTATGGAGGTCTGGGCCCATGGCCAAGATGTGGTTGATGCTGTTGGAGTAATCCGCTCTCCAACTGATCGCCTCCGCCACGTAGCGCAGTTGGGTTTCATAACTCGCGGGTGGTCCTACGCCAACCGCCGCAAGGAAGTACCTCAGGTGGAGGTCGATGTTGTGCTGGAAGCACCGTCAGGTGCCACCTGGACATGGGGACCCGGTGATGCCACCGATTCAATTGAGG
The DNA here is from genome assembly GCA_029242745.1 of Acidimicrobiales bacterium. Classification (GTDB taxonomy): domain Bacteria; phylum Actinomycetota; class Acidimicrobiia; order Acidimicrobiales; family MedAcidi-G1; genus UBA9410. The sequence continues at coordinate 8,679 of JAQWTI010000051.1, forward strand.
GGCCAGCTGAAGCCTTCTGCCTAGTGGTTACCCAACGTCGCCATGTCGACGACACTGCACTCAATGTATGTGGCGGTGCGGCTAACGAATGGATGGCTCAAGCTCAGGCGTTTGCGGGTCCGCCCACGGATGGACCAGATTCAGGGAGGTATCAATGACGCTGGTTGACGTAACCCACGGGAAGGGATCCACTGAGGGTGTGGTCACCATCACCTTGGCCGATGAAGCGAACCGTAATGCATTGAGTGCTGCCCTGGTGGACGAACTAGTTGAGGCGCTGGACGAGACGGACGCCGATCCGGAGGTTCGTGTCGTAGTCCTGACCAACCGGGGCAGGGTGTTTTGTGCCGGTGCCGACCTGTCGGAGCGCTCACGAAGTAGGAATCATGTTGGTGACTCCTCCGTGAAACCTGTTGATCCCGCCTTGTTGTTTTCCCGGTTTCGGGCCTCATCCAAGGTCTATGTAGGTCGTATCGCCGGCCACTGCGTAGCTGGCGGCATGGGCTTAGCCGCCGCCATGGATCTGGCCGTGGTAGTTGAGGATGCCAAGTTCGGATTCACCGAAGTTCGGAGAGGGGTTGCCCCTGCCATGATCTCCGTTCTCTGCCTCCCGAAGATGCGCCCGACTGATGCTGCGGAAGCAATGCTGCTGGGGAACAGAATGACTGGTGCCGATGCTGCCCGCCTCGGCCTAGTAAACCGGGCTGTCGCCACCGAGGAGTTGGACACCGTCGTCGAGTCGTTCGTGGCCGACTTGCTCGCTGGTGGCCCACTAGCACTGGCTGCCACCAAGCAACTCCTGAACCGAGTCCCGGATATGGAAATCTCTGAAGCCTTCGCCTGGACGGCAGATCTGTCGGCTGCGCTTTTTCGCTCTGATGAGGCGAAGGAGGGCATGCGAGCCTTCCTCGAAAAGCGCCCTCCATCCTGGTCTGTCTGATCTGACCCCCAGCGGCCTGTCTCAGGACGATCCCTCCGGCAAGGTAGGTCGACCTGTTTCGGTGGCCTGCACAAACACCTAGCCGAAGACCACTCCAGTGATTCCATATTTGTTGGCACAAGGGTCTTAAACGCCCTTAAACGTGGACATCCAATTCGAACACTGCCCACATAACGCTCTTCTGGGAAACGGCGCCTTGAGCATTCGTTTACTACCATGCCTCCGGGTCGCACTTGCTTTACATTTGGACGCGTCCATCGGTATACAACTCCCCCACACCTGATTATCGCGTAAGGTACATCACCGATCGCCGGCAGGACCAAAAGGAATTCATGAGGATTAAGGGGAAAGAACTCGCACCGGGAGTTGATCTGACCGGCGCAGATCTCAGGCGAACCGACCTCCGCGGAGCAGATCTTTCTGGGGCGATCATGGTTAGGGCTACTCTTACTGAGGCAAACCTCCAAGACGTTGACCTGACGGGGGCACAACTAGCGGGCGCGAACCTTGATCGGGCCGACCTCAGGGGAGCCCAACTCTCAGGAGCGAACCTCGACAGGGCTGACCTCCAAAAGGCGACCTTTGTGGGGGCTGATCTTGCAGCTGCACACTTCCACATGGCGGAGATGAACGGCGTCGACCTCAGCAGCACCAATCTCTCGGGCGCGGACCTTGAGCGGACTTACCTTAAGGGAATCACATTGGTTGACGCTGACCTCACTGATGCAGTACTCAACAGGGCGTTCCTATTCGGGGCAAACCTCCAAGGAGCAAACCTCACGCGAGCGGACCTGGCCGGAACCGACTTAACCGGCGCAAATATGTCCAGAGCAAACCTTACCGATGCAGATCTAGATCTCGCTGACCTTCAAGGCGCCAACCTCACCGGAGCAGACCTCGACGGGGCCGACCTCGGCCGATCGAACCTCACTAGAGCAATTCTCAGGGCAGCGAATCTTCACAAAACCAACCTTCATCAAGCGGATCTGTCCGGAGCAGATTTCACCGGCACCCATTTCCACGACACCGATTTCTCTGAGGCATCTACTGACTCAGCAACGCTCTGGGACGCAGGCTTTGATGCGAGAATTGCCGGAGCCATATCCCCTTGATCTCACCTCGCGCTCGTACGGCAGAGAGGCATTGATGCCCCCGCTGAGTGCCCTCCGCCTCTCTAACCTGCATCTCTTCTTGTACCCTGCGACAAGACGACTCCATCGGGCAGGTCTGAATGCCGACATAGTTACCGCGTCAGGACTCCTCCTCAACATCGGCGCCGCCGTCAGCGTAGGAGTTGGTTATCCCCTCATTGGCTTTGCGTTCGTAGCCCTAACCCTGGTTGTCTACGCATTGGACGGTCCAATTGTGGTGATGCAGGGGGGATTTCTTCCCTTACCAAGGGAATCATTATTTCGATTAATAACCGGTCGTCTATCTGACGCCATTCTGATGGGCGGTGTCGCCTGGCACGCGAACAGCCATGCCTCGGAGTTCCCGGTTCTACTCCCGATGGGCGTACTCGCTCTCGTATCGATCGCCTCCTACACGCGTTCCCGTGCCGAGGTGCTTGGAATCGACCTGTGTAAGGGACTGATGGAACGCACTCAAAGGACCCTCACCCTGTGCCTCGGCCTCCTGATCCCGGACCTCCTGGAAGCGACGCTCTGGGTGATCTTGGCCCTGACCTTCGCAACCGCAGGCCAACACTTCGTCCAGCTCTGGAAAAAAGCAAGTGACGCTGAACTGACACCGTACGAACGGCGATCAGCCCGCCGGCATCGGTTGCACGAGGACCAGCGCTCTTCCCGAGAAAACCGCACTCACGCTCGGCGGGTCAGGAGCAAAGTCGCCTCGCGCGACAGATAGTGATCGGGCCTACTTCGCATCCCGACGGCACGGATTAGAAACAGCCCTTTGTTTTTCCCCTTTCAATCCCTCCATTCCAAGAGTTAAAGGAAGGCCACTGGCCTACATAGCCCCAACCGTCGATGACGTCCCTCGCCGGGGCCCTGTTCCATAACTTGTCTGGCTGGAGCGCATTAAGGGAACCAGAAACCGTGACTCTCACCCCCTACGGGCACCTGTTCCCAGCCTTTAACCAGATGCTCGCCCAAGGTCTGGAAGCCACCTACGGGTATCTTCTCCAGCGTCGAAGCCACATATGAAAAACAGAGAAGGTCTTGCCCCGCATTCAGAATGTAGATCTGACGTGTCGGTTGTTTGGAGCGGATGACGCAATTCGAACCCGCGACACTCACCTTGGCAAGGTGGGACGCCCTGTTTCGCTGAATAGTTGGCCGTCTCCTGGTGACCTCCGAAATACCAGGAGGCCACCAGTTCGGTGGTGGTGTCAGGCGGCCATTGGAAGGTCAGTGGTCGCCTCAAGGATGCCGGCTTCCAGGATCGCCTCGTTAGATGGCTTGCCGACGCCGTGTCCGTTGGCGGCCCGGAGCCTCCAGTTGCAGATGCCCTTGACTACGTTGGATGGCACGCTAGCCCTGCACACGTTGGTGCCGAACTCGGAGACTTCACGCCAGTAGTCGTTGACGAACCCTTCGAGGAT
>JAQWTI010000010.1 GCA_029242745.1 Acidimicrobiales bacterium
CTCGGGCATTATTGGTCTGATTAGTTGTGACGCTTTTGGTGACTGTGGTTCTCAGAAGATCACGGTGATTGGTCACGGCGACTCGAGTGACATTCCGGCGTCCAACGCCAACGTTGTCTACGAGTACGCACCAGGCGGATCCAGTGCTGGTTCTGGTGATCTGGTTGCCCCGATCATTCCGAGTCGCGGCGGCACACTGGTGATGGCCACCTCCCAGGTGGGTGCGAGCATCAACCATGGCGTGGCATCCGGAGTCGGTATTGGCAACGTAAGTTCAAAGGTCTTCGCCTCACTGGTTCACCTTGACGTCAACTGGGAGCCCCAGCCTTATCTGGCCGAGTCCTGGGACGTATCAGAAGATCAGATGACCGTCACCCTGAACCTAGTAGGTGGCGCGACCTTCCACGATGGGGTGCCAATCACGTCAGCGGACGTGAAGTTCTCAATCGAGGTGGTGAAGAACAACCACCCATTCACCGGGATGTGGGCCCCAGTCGCCTCAATTGACACACCTGACGACCTCACCGTGGTGATCAATCTGGCCAACCCGCACCCCGCACTGTGGATTGCCATGTCAGACGTGCTGATGCCAATCATGCCGAAGCACATTATGGATGACGGCACAGCGATCAATGAGATGAAGGGACATCCAAACAACACGGCCGCTCTAGAAGGTGACCTGATGGCCGTCGGTTCCTGTCCGTTCCGTCTCACCGAGTGGAGCAACACGGAAAAGATTGTTCTGGAGGCCTACGAAGACTTCTTCATTCCGGGTCGCCCCTACCTCGACAGCATCATCTACGTCATCACTCCCAACGAGGACACAATGATGTTGGGTCTTGAGTCCGGGGAGTTCGACACTGGTGGCTATGCCAGCGTGACCAATGTCGAGAAGGTTGCCAATAACCCAGATTTGATTGCTAATCCTGATGAGTTGAGTGGCGTCGGTTCGCTAAATCATCTGCAGTTCAACATGTCAAACGACATCATTAGTGACCTGCGGGTAAGGCAGGCGATTGCCTACACCATCGATCGGGACTTCATTACTGAAAATCTGCACCAGGGCCAGACTCAGGAGTTGCTGGGTGGCATTCACCCATCAAGCCCGTTCTACAACCCGAACGTGGAGCGCTACGACGTAGACCTGGACAAGGCTCGCTCGCTGCTTGCCGAAGCCGGCTACGCCGACGGTCTGGAATTGAAAATCCACTACATCCCGGGTCCAAACGAGCAGCAACTCTACGTGGCTGAATACATCGCTCTGGCACTCGGGGAGGTAGGAGTCAATGTGGAGGTCGTCCAAAGCGCCGATCTCCCATCATGGGCTGGCATCTTCTTCGGAGGTCCAGACGCGTGGCATATGACAATGAACGCCTACTTCAACTGGGGGGACCCAGTGATCGGTGTTCAGCGCGCCTATGTTTGCGCCAACATTGTGGTTGGCATATTTGTCAACAACTCGGCCTACTGCAATGAGAAGGTAGACGAGTTGCTTTACGCAGCAGCAGCCGAGACAGACTTCGACTCCCGGAAGGCCCTATACGACGAGTTCCAGGAGATCACCGCAGTGGAGTTGCCTTTCTACGGCATCAATGCTCTACCGATCTACGGAGCCAATCAGGCCTACGTAAAGAACATGCCAGAGGGAACGTGGGGCACGCTCACCGGCATGGAAAACGTCTGGCTCGACAAGTAGGCATCGGCGCTTACAGCTGAGACGTAAATTAAATAGAGACGAGAGGTGACGGCGCTCGCCCGGGACATCGGGAGCAGATTAGGACAAGCGATCGGACTGCTATTGGCAGTGGTGGTGGTCGTGTTCATTCTGATCCAGATCGCCCCGGGTGACGCCGCCCTCTACCTCGCCGGTGACCAGGGAGTCGGTGACGCCGAGTTTCTTGCCGAGGTCCGGGCCGAATACGGACTAGACCAACCGCTTTTTGTCCAGTTGGGGACCTACGTCGGAAACGTTGCCCAACTGAACCTGGGCGAGTCCATCTACTTCGGCGAACCGGTTCTCGGCCTAATCGTCGAGCGTCTCTTCGCCACGGTACTGCTAGCTGGGACTTCTCTTATTTTCGCAGTGGGGGTCGGGGTGGCGATCGGCGTGTACACAGCGCGACGGCCTGAAAGCCCAATGTCTTCTGCAGCAACGGTCACCAGCCTGGTTGGATTCTCCACACCAGTCTTCTACTCGGCCATCATGGTCATCGTCCTCTTCGCCGCAAAGTGGAGTCTGCTGCCCATCGGCGGCATTGAAGACGTCCGCTACAACGGGAACTGGCTCGGCGAAACCATCGACCTCCTCCAGCACCTCATTCTCCCGGCGCTGAGTCTAGGCATCATCTATTTGGCCATTTACTCCCGGCTGGCCAGAGCTTCGATGCTCGAGGTCCTAGAGTCCGACTACATCCGCACTGCCCGAGCAAAGGGTGCCCGAGAACGGGTAGTTGTCTACAAACATGCCCTTCGGAACGCCGTCATTCCCGTGATCACCGCCGCCGGACTCCAAGTCGGGAACCTATTGTCCGGCGCCCTACTTGTGGAAGTCGTGTTTGCGTGGCCTGGAGTCGGGAGGCTGGCAGTCGACTCAATCTTCCGACGGGACACTCCAACGCTGCTCGGCATCATGATCTTCTCATCAGCCATGGTGATCGTGGCCAACCTGCTGACTGATCTCGTCTACCGCCTCATTGATCCCCGGATCCGCGTCGGAGGATCAAGATGACCGATTTCGGTGTAGCCATAGAACAAGTCGAAACTGGCGGCCGAGGAGCCCTGCGCATGTTCTTTCGGAACAAGGCAGCGGCGGCGGGTCTGGTCATATTCTCCCTAATTGTCTTGATAACCATCTTCGGTCCGAGTATCTACGGGACAAGCGCAAACAAGATGGTTGCCAAGCCGTTCTTAGGCCCCGGCAGTGACCTAGCCCCGCTTCTGGGCACCGACTATCTGGGCCGAGATATTCTGGCCGGAATCATTGGAGGAGGCCGGGCAACTCTGGTGGTTGCTGCGGTAGCCGCCGCCATGACTATGACCATCGGCATCGTGGTCGGAAGTCTGGCTGGGTACTTCGGTGGTTGGATTGACGCCCTGTTGATGCGCTTCACCGAGATCTTTCAAGTAATGCCAGGCCTCCTCTTTTCGATGGTCGTCATCTTCCTACTCGAACCCGGAACCCGGAACGAGACCCTGGCCATCGGCCTAACACTGTGGCCGCTGGCCGCCCGCCTTGCCCGTGCCGAGTTCCTGCGCTTACGAGAGATGGAGTACGTAAAAGCCGCCCGTGCTATCGGATGTGGCGACCTCCGAATCATGTTTCGTACGATCCTGCCCAACGCCATGCCACCCCTACTGGTAGCAGCCACCTTGACAGTGGTCATTGCTATCCTCTTCCACTCCGGGCTGGCCTTCTTGGGCATGGTAGACGTCAACACGACGAGTTGGGGATCGATGTTGGGCAAGAACCGGGGTTACGCACTTACCGCCTGGTGGATGGTCTTCTTCCCAGGTATAGCGATCGTGGTCACAGGACTTAGTATCAGTTTGGTTGGTGACGGCTTACAAGATGCTTTTAACCCAAAGCTCCGAGGTCGCTGATGACCCTCCTCTCAGTCACCGACCTCACCGTCACCTTCGATGAATTCACCGCTGTCGACTCAGTGAGTTTCACCATCGAGCCTGGTGAGACATTGGGCGTAGTTGGTGAGTCCGGCTCCGGCAAGTCGGTCACTGCGCTTTCAATCATGAGGCTGATCGAAACAGGCACTCGGGCGAAAATCACCCATGGCCAAGTTGAACTAAAAATGCATGACGGTTCAACCCTCGACCTTTTAGGTCAGGACGAGCCCACCATGAGAAGTATCCGCGGCAACCAGATCGCCATGATATTCCAGGAGCCGTTGACCAGTCTGAACCCCGTATACCCGGTGGGCGAGCAAATCGCCGAGTCGGTGCGCATCCACCAGGGGCTTGGGAGGAAGGCTGCCGCCGTCCGAGCCCGAGAGATGTTTGACTTGGTACGGATCCCCGAGGCCGACAAACGGATCGGTCAGTACCCACATGAGATGTCGGGCGGTATGCGGCAACGGGTGATGATCGCTATCGCCTTGGCATGTGATCCGCGCCTGCTGATCGCAGACGAGCCGACCACCGCCCTAGACGTAACCATCCAGGCCCAGATCCTGGGCCTGATTAAGCAGTTGCAAGTCGACACGGGCACCGCAGTGATGCTCATCACCCACGACATGGGCGTAGTGGCTGAGGTGGCCGATCGGGTCGTGGTTATGAACCGGGCGAAGATCGTTGAACAGGGCTCCGTAGAACAGATCTTCCACTCACCAAGGGAGGCCTACACCCAGGGCCTCCTGAGCGCTGTGCCCAGACTGGGAAGCATGGCCGGCTACGACGGACCTAGACCGTTCAATCTGGCAGGCGATCTCGTATGACCGGCCATAGCAACGGCCAGACTCCCATTGTCGAGGTACAGGGTGTCTCAAAGCAGTTCTCGACCGACCACAAGGCTCGAGTACACGCTGTGACCGAGGTGTCTCTGCATATCGATCATGGAGAAACGCTTGCCGTGGTCGGAGAAAGTGGTTGTGGAAAGTCCACTCTCGCCAACCTCGTAATGCGGCTCCACGACGTGGATCAGGGCAGGATCCTCCTTAAGGGAGTTGACATAACTGACCTCAATCCTCGAGAGATGCGCGTACACAGACAAACCCTGCAAATTATCTTTCAAGACCCCTTCGCCAGCCTCGACCCTCGAGTCCAGGTCGGGATATCTGTGGCCGAGCCCCTAAGGGTCCACAAAGTCGCTTCTAGAGAGGAGGCGATAGACCAGGTGCGGCATCTGTTCGAGTTGGTTGGTCTCGAGCAGTCGATGCTCAACAACTACCCACACCAATTCTCTGGTGGCCAACGCCAGCGTGTGTGCATAGCGCGAGCGCTAGCACTAAAGCCTGAACTAGTCATTGCCGACGAAGCCGTGTCGGCCCTCGACGTATCAGTCCAGGCCCAGGTCATGAACCTGATGCTGGAACTCCAACAAAAGATGGGCCTCTCGTACTTATTTATCAGCCATGACCTAGCTGTCGTGGAACGCATTGCTCACCGAGTAGCCGTGATGTACCTCGGTCAGATCGTGGAAATGGGCTCACGGGAGCAGGTGTTTCGGGACCCACGACACTCCTACACGAAGCGTCTGCTGCGCGCCGTTCCTATCGCCGACCCCCGGCAGCGAACCGAGCGGGCCCTGCTAACCGGCGAAATTCCCAGCCCGGTCTGGCCGGCCGGCGAAAGCCCCGAAGTGGTCACCCACACCGAGGTTGAGTCTGGGCACTGGGTTGCCGAGGAATAACCCACTCAGGAATACATCACCTGAAAGCCAGTCCGGCGATGACGCTCAACAGTAAGTCTGTTCTCCGGGAGAAGCGGGGGCGGGGCGGTGCAGGACACTTGAGCCGTAGGCCAGTACGGCCGTGTCCGGGTCGTCGGGATCCACTTCGCCGATGACGTCCACCAGCCAACTGTGGGTCTCGGCATCAGGCCCCGGGAAGACCAAAGTTCCTAAACCGGCACCAGCGCGGGCCACGTTGCACATCGTGCCCTTACCCGGTGTACACCGGAATGTGGCTGCCTCAGCGTTCCAGACAACGGCCACGTGGACCAACTTCGGGATTCCGTCAGCCGACACGGTGACAAGAAACGGGGCACTGCCATAAGTAGCCAACCGAGAAACGACCTCGTTTACGGCCACCTGAATGCTCACAACCGAAGGCTAGTCCGGCTAGATAAAGTTCACCTGAGTAATGTATATGCTAGATATTAGTCTATATTATCACGCATGTCTAAGTTTAAAATAGGAGAAGCAGCTCAACTGCTGGGAGTCAGTTCGGACACAGTGCGCCGATGGGCGGACGCTGGCCGACTAATCACCGATCGAACCACAGGAGGGCATCGCACAATCCCCGGAACAGAGCTAGCGCGCCTGGCCCAGGAACTGGCCACGGAATCAGGACCAACGGCAGACGACGATACCGGGGCGGTGTTGTCTGCTCGCAACAGGTTCACCGGCTTAGTCACTCGAGTTACACGCGACGGAGTCATGGCCCAGGTTGAAATCCAAGCCGGGCCACACCGAGTGGTATCACTACTGTCTGCCGAAGCCGTGGACGAACTCGGCTTGGAACCAGGCGTCCTGGCCGTGGCCGCCATCAAGGCGACCAACGTGGTCATAGAACGACCGCGCTGAGGACCAACTACCTATGAAGAGACGCTCCACAGGGGTACTGCTTGTCCTCTTCCTCAGCAGTCTCATTCTCCTGTTAACCCAGCAAGCCAACCATGACTCTGTAGTGGATATCCGCGTGTTCGTTGCATCGTCACTGTCTGACGTCATTGAGGATCTCGCTGACGAATGGACTAGCGGATCAGAAACTTCCATCGAACTGGTGGTAGGTGGCTCCAACCACCTAGCCGCCCAGTTGCGCGATGGTGCGCCCGCCGATGCGTTCCTGACCGCCGACGGGAATCTACTTACAGATCTCCGGACCCAAGGGCTGTTGAGTCACGCACTCGTGGAGTCCGTAGCCCATAACTACCTAGTAGTGGCCCAGCCGATCTCCGGCCCAGACCGACACCCCTCCAACCTTTACGACCCGTCGCTAGTGCTGGTGGCATGTGCACCAGGCGTGCCCTGCGGTGATGCCACCAACGCCCGCTTCGCCAATCTTCCAGTGGACTCCCACGAACCCAGCGCTCGAGCCGTGGTAGCCCGCCTCGCCCTCGACGAAGCAGACCTCGGCGTGGTCTACTCCACCGATGTGGTGGGCCATCCTGATTTGATTCAGGCATGGCCACAAGAAGCCACGTGCCCCTGCGTGGCCTACGCAGCAGCTGGCTTGTCGCCGACAGGCGACATGTTCGTGACCTTTCTGTCCAGCACCCAAGCTCAACAGATATTAAGTACCCACGGTTTCACCTTGGAACCAAGTTGATGACCAACCAACCACAAGAGAGGTCGCTGTGACGACCCCTCGTAGCGCTCCCCGGGGAGTCCTGTTCATCGCTGTACTTTCCATAACGTTTCTGGCATTACCGGTACTGGCCCTACTGCAAAGGGCACCGTGGTCGAGCCTGGTTAATCTCCTGACACAGCGGGAAGTTATCGACGCCCTGAGCGTCTCGATGGTAGTAAGCCTTACGGCCGCTGGAATCGTCCTTGTCCTAGGCACCCCACTGGCCTGGGTGTTAGCCCGTGTCAATATGCCCTTTCGGAGGCTCATTCGGGCGCTGGTGCTGTTACCCATGGTTCTGCCGCCGGTTGTTGGAGGTACCGCGTTGCTATTTGCCTTGGGCCGCCGCGGACTAGTTGGTCAGTGGCTTGAACGGTGGTTCGACTTGACACTTCCCTTCACCACAACAGGTGCAGTGGTGGCCGCTACCTTCGTTGCTCTCCCGTTCTACGTGGTAACCGTGGAGGGCGCCCTCCGCACAACCAGTGATCAACTGGAGCAACTCGCCGCCACACTTGGAGCACCGCCGACAAGCGTGTTCCGACAGGTGACACTTCCACAGTTGATGCCAGCCATGGCGGCTGGACTGGCACTGGCGTGGGCTCGGGCCCTTGGCGAGTTTGGCGCCACCATCACCTTCGCTGGAAACCTCCCAGGCCGCACTCGTACCCTGCCTCTGGCCACCTTTGAGGCCCTTGAATCAGATCCGGAGGCGGCCATCGCCCTAAGTCTTGTATTGCTAGCCGTGTCATTCGCCGTACTTGTTCCCACCCGCGATCGCTGGATCCCTACGCGATGAATTCGCTGAGTCCGGTGGCGGTATCACTCGATGGTCAGGTGACAATCGGCGACTTCCATCTAGAAGTAGCACTCACTATGGCCCCAGGAGAACTCGTGGCCTTGGTCGGCCCAAACGGTGCCGGCAAGAGCACCCTGCTCCACGTCGTGGCAGGATTGATCGGCCTTGACACTGGAACGCTTGCCCTCGGAGGCCGCACCGTCGACGATGGGACGGTCCGAGGACGAACCCCACCACATGAACGCCGAGTTGGCTGGGTACCCCAGAACCGGCTGCTTTTCGATCACATGACAGTGGCCGACAACGTGGGATTCAGCCCTCGAGCCACACCCAACAAGGTCAGCTACCTGCTGGACGCCCTCGATCTCCGGCACCTAGCTGACCGGCATCCCATGGAGTGTTCAGGCGGCCAAGCACAGCGTGTAGCCGTTGCTCGGGCTCTGGCAGCCAGTCCCGAGATCCTCCTTCTAGACGAGCCTTCTACAGCACTCGATGCCAAATCCCAGGAGATGATTCATGATCTACTAGGCGATCGGAAGCGTCGACCATCCACTCTTTTGGTCAGCCACGACACGAACGAGGTTGCGGGGCTAGCCGATCGAACAATCGAGCTGACGTCTGGTCGGATTACCAAAATCTCAACTCGTTGAGAACTGGGTATCGATCCACACTCTCAACAGGAGTGCAAAATCCAGCACTTACATGATTCCGGCTATGTGACTTCTAGCTAGGAACCTCTATCCCAAGTGCCTCTTGTAGAAAAGCCAATTGCACCAAGAGCACATTCTTGGCCACCTCCTCCTGAGGAGTCATGTGGGTTACTCCCGACAATGGCAGCACCTGATGGGGCCGGCCTTGTTCGAGCAGGACCCGCGACAAGGCCAACGTGTGGGCAATCACCACATTGTCGTCAGCTAGTCCGTGGACCATCAGGAGAGGCCGATCGGGCACACCATCCTGAGGAGCAGCCCAACTCCCGGTATCACAGAGCCCACTCCGGGCATAGTTCTCTGTGTGAAACTCTGGATGCCCTAGATAACGCTCCGTGTAGTGAGTGTCATAAAGGTGCCAGTCCGTGACTGGAGCGCCCGCCACCGCAGCATGGAAAACGTCAGGTCGACGCAAAACAGCCAACGCCGCTAGATAGCCGCCGAACGACCAGCCGCGGATGGCTACCCGATCCGTGTCTAGTCGCTCGTCATTTTCGGATAGGACCTGCAGAGCTTCAACCTGATCATCGAGTACCGGCAACGCCAGGTCACCCCAGATCTCACGATCCCATGCAGGACCGCGCCCTGGTGTACCGCGCCCGTCGACTACCACCACAGCGAACCCCTGATCGGCGAACCACTGCGAGGTTAGGAACTGTCCTCGGAACCGCTGGACCCGTTGGCCATGCGGGCCTCCATACGGATCCATCAATACCGGAAGCGGCGAACCGTCATGACCAGCAGGCAGCAGCACCGCTGTCCGGAGGGCGCGCTGACCGACCACGTGAAAGGTAGGGACGGGCCGAACCATCGGCTCCTCAGCCTTGGACTCCACCTGGTGCTCTCCTGGATAAACAGTGGTAGTCAACCCGTCCAGATCAGAAACTGAGACCACCACCACACCACCACCAATGACCGCCGTGTGAAGTCCCCCTCCACCAGACAACCGCTCAACCGTCCCATCGTCAGTAATCCGCATGACCTCGATGTCTAGAGGATCAAGCCATGCTCGAACCACCACAGAGTCACTGTCAGCGCCGACGATTGACTGCACCTGCATCCCATCAGGTGACAAAGCGACACCATCACGCATCAGGCGGTAGGCACCGTTCTGGGACTCGATGGTGAGTAGGGATCCGTCGTGTTGCAAGGGGGAACCTGGGATTAGGTCCACCCAATGATCGTCGGTAACCCTGTGCCGTTCTAGGACAGCCCCGGTATCTGGGTTCACCTCTACAACTACCATCGTGCGCTGATCTCGGGTCTGAGCAACCACCATTGGCCAACCTTTCTCTGGCCACTGCACGTCAGCTAGGTACTCAAATGATCCGCCAAGGCTCCAGTCCACCTCGATAGTCCGGGGGCTCATCGCTGTGTCACCATCTTCTAGGTTGACCAGCACTAAACCCACCGAGGCATTTACCGTTCCCGCGGCCGGGTAGCGGATTGCTCGCGGGGTCGAAGACGGATCTACCGGTGAAGATAGCCACCACTCAGGCACACCGGCCGTGTCGACTCTAGAAACCAGCAACTGACGGTCGTCCGGCGACCACCAGTGGCCTCGATTCCGACCCATCTCCTCAGCAGCTAAGAACTCTGCTGATCCCCAAGACACCGTTGTCGAAGATCCCCCGATCACCCTCCGGTCGCCACCTGGACCGGTCAGTCGAACCGAAGAGCCCGATACATAGGCCACTGCGGTTCCTTCAGGGCTGATACGCGGGTCGTAAGCATCTCCGCTTGAGGAGAGTTCCACGACGCGTGGGGCACTGTGCTCGTCCGGTCCCGGTACCTCAGCAAGAAAGACTCGACCATCGAGGACGAAGCAAACCCGAGAAAGATCAGCCAAACCGTCATAGGCCACAATGCCGCCACCTGATTCCCGGACCCGTTCACGTCGAGCCAGTTCAGCTGCCGGCACTCGTTGGTGATTACCTTCTGCGTTTTCGTCAGACAGCAAGACCAACGGACTGGCGATGAGTCGCTCTTTTCCATCCGCGGGATTCATGGACCAGAGTGCGTTGAACGGGTCATCACCTTTCGATGACCGGAGAAACAGAATCCGTGATCCGTCACTTGCCACTCGTACGTTACGCGGCACTCCACACGTGAAACGCCGAGTACGCGCGTGTTGACGGGGGAATGACTCCATGAATGAATCTGGCATCACCAGCCAGACTAGAGGCGAGCGGCACCGCGCCTTGGCGCCCGGACAGGTCTGCTGCAACGATCTTCCACATGCAGATAGGCCTGAGTCTCGGTTACTGGAATGCTCAGCCTCCAACCAACCTCGTTGGTCTCGTTCAGGAGGCCGAGCGACTGGGTTACAACGCTGTATGGACTGCCGAATCGTGGGGTAGCGATGCCTTCTCACCACTCGTCTACCTAGCCGCCCATACCGACACCATCCGTCTAGGAACCGGCATTGTCCAGATGTCCGCACGCACTCCGACTGCGACTGCTATGCACGCCATCACCCTGGACCACCTCTGCAATGGTCGTCTTATCTTGGGTCTCGGTGTGTCCGGACCACAGGTTGTCGAAGGGTGGTACGGCCAACCGTCTAACCGGCCACTGGCACGCACGCGCGAGTATGTGGAAATCCTCCGCCGCGTGTTCCAGAGGGAAACGCACCTCGCCTTTGACGGCGATTTCTACCAGCACCCACATGTGGGCCCGGACTCCACTGGCCTAGGCAAGCCCCTGAAGGTCATGGTCCATCCCCTGCGCTCCAACATCCCGATCTTCATAGGTGCTGAGGGCCCAAAGAATGTGACCCAGACAGCCGAGATCGCCGATGGCTGGCTACCGCTTTACTACTCCCCATACCGACCTGAGGTATATCAGGATCAGCTGACAGCCGCTGCCGACCACTTTGAAGTAGCCCTGAACCTGTCAGTCACCGTGACCGAAGACAACTTACCCGAGACCATTGCTGCGGCGCTGGCCCCGGTAAAGGGCATGCTTGGCTTCTACGTCGGTGGTATGGGAGCCAAGGGTCAGAACTTCCATACGAAGTTGATGGCCCGGATGGGTTTTGCCGACGAAGCCAACCAGATTCAGAACCTCTTCCTAGAAGGGCGGCGAGATGAAGCCATTGGTCTCGTGCCTAACGACTTCGCTGACGAAATCTCACTGGTCGGAACCCCGGAACGAATCCGAGACCGCCTGGCAGCGTTCGAAGACAGTCCAGTGACCATGCTCAACGTCGCCCCTCGATCACCAGGGCAGCTGTCCCAAGTAGCCGAATTAATCCTTGGCTAAACGTTTGTTCAAGACCTTCGGCCGGGTGTAGGTTCCGCGCCGTGTCGACCGGCCGAGGAACCTCCATTAGCGCGGCAGTAAGCAGAGGAGTTGGTCTTCCGCCAAGTATTGAAACTCTGCATCTCGATGCCCCCAGACCTGACGAAGTCCGCATCGACATCGAAGCGTGCGCCGTCTGCCACTCCGATTTAAGCTACCTTGACGGCACGTGGGCGACCGAATTCCCACTTGTGCTCGGCCACGAAGCTGCCGGACGAGTCGCCGAAGTGGGTCACAGGGTAAAAAAGTTTGCTGCCGGTGAACCTGTAATTGTTTCACTCATCCGCACCTGTGGCCAGTGTCGAGCCTGTCATCGAGGCCAGGATGTGGCCTGCACTGGGGAAATTGCCCTGAACTCAACAAGCCCTCTAATGGACAAAAATGGTCTACGAGTTGCCCAGGGCCTGAACGTAGGCGCCTTCGCCACCCAGGTAGTCGTCCACGAGTCCCAGATTGTGTCGCTACCCGATGATGTAGACCTAATAGCAGCTTCACTTCTGGGCTGTGGCGTCTTGACTGGCTCTGGAGCGGTGACCAACACGGCCCGAGTAGCCGCTGGCGATGCTGTAGTTGTGGTGGGTTGTGGTGGCGTAGGAGTCGGTGCGATCCAGGCGGCACGTCTCGCCGGCGCCGCCCAGATCGTTGCTGTCGACCCAGCGCCCGCCAAAAGGACTGCGGCGAAGGATTTCGGCGCTACTCATACCGCTGATCCGAGCAACAGCGACTTGGCAGAAGTGATCACTGATGCCACAGGTGGTCGACTAGCCGACCACCTACTGGTGACTACCGGTTCCCCAGCGGCTCTCGAAGGAGCCATAGACCTGCTGGCTCCAATGGGCCAACTCGTCATTGTGGGAATGGCCGGTGATGACGTAACCATCGAAGTCGCCCCCAGTTGGCTAGCCGCTAGCAACAAATCCATCTTGGGTTCCAAGATGGGCACCGCCCGGGTGGCCATCGATATTCCGGCCCTAATCGACCACCACAGAGCAGGCCGTCTGGACCTAACCGGGATGATCTCCAGTAAACACGACTTGGAACACATTCAGGATGCCTTTGACGAAGTTTGGCGAGGCGATGTACTACGAACCGTGATACTCCCAAATAGGACCTTGGCCTAATGTTGATCGACCATGTAGAGACGTTCGTAGTGGCGAATCCACCACCCCGTCATGGAGGGCGCTACTTCATCTTCGTGAAGTTGACCACCGACGACGGCATCAGCGGCATCGGTGAGGCCTACGTAGCAACGGTTGGACCCCACATCGTGGCTGACATGATTGTCGACGTAGCCGAACGCTATCTAGTCGGCCACCAACCATTCAATATTGAGTCTTTTTGGAGGCGCGCCTACGGAAGTGGTTATGCCCTGCGGCCGGACCCCACCCTGTGTGGTGTCATAAGTGCCCTAGAGATGGCGTGCTGGGACATCATCGGCAAGGCCACAAATCGACCTGTATATGACCTACTAGGAGGCCGGGTCCACGAAGGCCTGCGCTCCTACACCTACCTGTACCCACCCGACGGAGACGCCTACGACCCACTAGACGGTCCCAATCTGTATACCGATCCAAACCTCGCTGCCAAGGTGGCTACACAGGCTGTAGAAATGGGTTTTACCGCCGTCAAGTTCGACCCAGCTGGGCCGTACACGGTGTTCGACGGCCGCCAGCCCTCACTCGAACGCCTAAATCTTTCAGAGCACTACACGCAAGCCATCCGCGAAGCGGTGGGCGACCAAGCCGACTTACTGTTCGGCACCCACGGACAGTTCACACCTTCAGGAGCCCTCCGCCTGGCCCGCCGCCTCGAGGCCTACGACCCACTGTGGTTTGAAGAGCCGGTTCCGCCTGACGATCTTGAAGGTATGGCCCGTGTAGCAGGGGGCACCACCATCCCAGTAGCGACTGGCGAGCGTCTTACCACTGTGTCGGAGTTCACTGCAGTCCTACGGGCTGGGGCGGCATCAATTCTGCAACCCAACTTGGGGCGTAGTGGTGGGATTCTCCAGGGAAAAAAGATTGCCTCAGTAGCCGAAGTCCACCAAGCCGCACTGGCCCCCCACTGCTACTGCGGCCCAGTGGTCGCCGCAGCCAACATCGCCCTGTCAGTCTGCAGTCCCAACTTTCTTATCCTTGAATCAATCGGCCGGTGGGACGGCTTCCACGCCGAACTACTCGAGACCCCGATCCGGTGGGAGGAAGGGATGGTAATTCCATCTACCGAGCCAGGCCTCGGAGTGGTCCTCAATGAAGCGGTAGCGCGCGCTCACCCCTGGGAGGGCAACGAACTCCACCTGACTCCACAGAACAAACCAATGCCGTTCCGGGAGCAACTCCCCTGATGGGCGCGCCGGGCCACCATGCCCGCTGGTCCAAGGCCTTGTGTGCAATGCCATACCTGCCTGCAGCTATGGCTCACCCAACCACTCCGCCCGGCGGCTGCGCAATCGAGATCTTGGGGGTATGCCGACCGGCCACCCGACGCGCCCAGCCCCTCTTTGACCCGACAAGGTCACGGATACGAGGTTGACACGCCATGAATGGACACACAAGGGACCACGACGACCCAAACGACCCGATGATCCGACGAGCGGCCACCGTGGGCCATCGCATGGCTATAGGACCAGGTGAACCAGCGCTCAGCGAATGGGAGGCTGCTGGATTAGAACTTCCCGACGAGATAGCCATGATGCGTTATCGACTTAATCGCACAGTCCAACAGTTGACTGACGCTGGAGTGGACGGGATCGTCTTATTCGATCCGATGAACGTCATGTACGTGACCTATGCCCCCAACATGCAGGTGTGGCTTCTCCACAACCAGGCCCGCTATGCCTTCGTGGGTGCTGACGGCACCCTAATCCTGTTTGACTATCCCGACTGCGAGTTCCTGTCTTCCCATAATCCCTTTGTGTCTGAAGTCCGCCCAGCCCAAACCTTCACTTGGTTCTTGGCTGGAGCAGACCTCGAAGAGCGGGCTAAGGGATTCGCTCAGGAAATATCCGACTTGGCTCGTACTTTTGGATCTGGGAGCCAGCGGATCGCTCTCGACTCCTCCACCACCCTTGGGATAACTGCGCTCCAGGACCAAGGTCTGACCCTGGTGGAAGGCACCCAGATCATGGAAGAAGCGCGCAAGATCAAAGGCCCAGATGAAATCCGGGCTATGCGCTGCTCCATAGAGGCCACCTTTGTCTCGTGTCAAAAGATGTTCGAAGCCATGAAACCCGGTATGACCGAGAATCGACTATGGGGTGTTCTTTGGGCCGAAATGCTTGCCCGGCACGGGGAATGGATGGAGTGTCGCCTACTGGCAGCTGGCGAACGCACCAATCCATGGTTTCAGGAGTGCAGTGCCTCGGTGATTAGAAACGGTGACGTGGTGGCCTTCGATACTGATTTGGTTGGGGCCTACGGGATGATGGCTGACATCTCACGCACTTGGGTTGCCGGGGACGCCCCACCCACACCTGAGGCCCGTCATGCCCACAATCTGGCCCTCGAGCAAATCCGACATAACACTGAACTGTTTCAACCTGGCCTGTCTTTCCACGACCTAGTGCACCAGGCGTGGTATCCACCAGTAACGGAATACCGCCATTACTCAGTCCTTGCCCATGGCGTTGGCCAGTGTGACGAGTACCCGTCTATTCCTTTTCGCGAGTCTTGGAAGGCCTCGGGATACGACGGTGTGCTGGAGTCAGGAATGGTGTTGACTGTGGAGGCCTACGTCGGTGCCCGGTCCGGGGGCCAGGGCGTAAAATTGGAGAACCAGATTCTTATCACCGAGAACGGTTGCGAAAATCTCACCCCATGGACGTTGGATCTGGAGTATTTCGAGAAACTCGCTGTCTGATAGCCGGGGCGTGACCCGGGTCTTAGGACCCGGTGAACTTCGGTGGTCGTTTCTCAATCCAGGCTTGGCCGGCCTCCCGGGTGTCACCCGTGCCGAAATTGGTGGCCTGGGCAGCCGCCTCCGCCTCCAGCGCCTGGGACATCGAAGTCTCCACTCCGTGATTCAGCAACGCCTTGCTCATCGATAAGGCCAGTGGAGGCCCAGCAGCGATACGAGCCACCACATCGTCTACATAGGCATCGAGTTCTGCCTCGTGGACAACCCGGTTCACTAGCCCGATACGGTCGGCTTCCACCGCGTCGATGACCTCAGCCAAAAGAGCCAACTCCTTGGCCCGGTGCAGTCCAATCCGTCGGGGTAGCACCCACGAACCCCCAAAATCGATGGTAAGACCTCGCCTAGCGAAGATTTCAGAAAACCGCGCAGTGTCGGCTGCATAAACCAAATCACAACCTAAAGCCATGTTTAAGCCAGCCCCGGCGGCCATCCCATGAACCTTGGCTACGACCGGATGCTGGCAATCATGTAGGGCCATGGCCGAAGCCTTAATCTGACGAAGGTTCCGGAGAGGGTTACTAGATGTGACACCACTGGCCCGCCTGGACTGGCCACCCACGTCGGCACCAGAACAGAAGTTTCCACCGGCTCCAGTAAGGACCACACACCGCACGGTGTCGTCAGCGTTCAGGGACCGGAAGATTCGCCCAAACTCGCCAAACATCTTGGTAGTCATGGCGTTCATGACCTCCGGACGGTTTATGGTGACGGTAACAACACCTCCGGTTCGTTCGACGACCAGACCATCAGCACCTAGATGTTCAAGCATGACCAGACGCTAGACCGAGTCCCGCTCTTGGAACCTTGTCCGGAAACCAAATGGGTAAACCAGCCGTCACTGATCACCGGACCGGCTCACCCTCGGCCCATCGGTAGGGTCAGCTCATGGACCTGAACCTGACAGAAGATCAGGAAACGATTCGAGACGTATTCGCGGCCTTCTTCGACCGTGAGACTGGGCCGGAACGTGCCCGCGCTGCCGAACCGTTCGGCTTTGACTCCGACGCCTGGGACCGCCTAAAAGAGACCGGTGCCCCCGGCATGGGCGTCCCTGAAGCAGCTGGAGGAGCTGGTGCTTCATTGGCTGATTTGGTGGTGGTGGCTACCGAGGCTGGAGCCCGCATTGCTCCCCTGCCGCTGATTGACCATCAGGTCACTGCACGGCTGTTGGCCACTGTCGGCGCCTGCGATGCGAATGTACTCTCCGGCGCGACAATCGCGGGTCTAGTGGTCCGTCCAATGGATGGAGAGATAGCCCGTACGGTGCCCACTGGTTCTGTTGCCAACTTCCTCATTGCTCTAGTCGACGACCGGCTGGTAGCCACCAATGCTCCTCCAGGAAACCACCTACCCAACCACGGGTGCCTACCCCTGGCCCACAGGGACTTTGCTGGTGCCGCAGTGCTAACTGAGGGAGCAGAAGCGGTTGCAGCCCACCGCCGGGCTGTCGACGAGTGGCGTACGCTGACCGCTGCCACCCTTGTCGGCATTGCCCGCGAGGCTCTTGTCCTAGGTGTGGAGTACGTGAAGCATCGCGCGCAGTTTGGCCGACCAGTAGGCAGTTTTCAGGCCATCCAGCACCTTCTGGCAGACCTCCCAGGGTTGATCGACGGTGCCCACTTGTTGACTGCAAAGGCCGCTTGGGCTGGCGATAGATCCTCAGTTGGGATACTTGGCATATTGGACGTGGATGCCAACGACGTGACCGACTTCGCTGCACTGGCTGCAATGGCCTTGGTGGCGGCTGGTGAGGCCGCAACCGTGGCCACCGATCGGAGCCTTCATGTGCATGGCGGTTACGGCTTCAGCGAGGAGTACGACATCCAGCTGTACTACCGCCGGGCCAGGGGGCTTTCCTACTTGCTGGATGACCCAGCGCGCGAGTGCCGCCGACTGTTTTCCATACTGCTCAACGACCCCGACGGTCTCCATAAATCAAGCCAGGAGGCGGGCCAGCACTAATGGACTTCTCATTGGGTGAACGAGCTGAATCCTTTCGGACCGAAGTGCGGGCCTTTCTCGGCGAACACCTGACCCCAACGGTGATCCAGCAAATGCACACCACCGGCACCTTCAATAACAAAGACTTCAACAGCGCCCTAGCCGAGGCAGGACTCCTTGCAGGTGCGGTGCCCGGCTACGGAAACCGGGACCCAATTGAACTGTACGTGCTGTTCAACGAACTGGAAAAAGCCGGTGCTCCTTACGAGGGACTGGCCGTAACCATGCTGGTAGCCGGTGTCGTCCACGCCGTAGGTACTGAATTCCACCACAATGAAGTGCTCAAACCGCTCCTCACCGGCCGCTACACCTGCTGCCTTGGCTACAGCGAGCCCGACCACGGATCCGATGTGGCCGCCATCACCACTAGAGCCATACGCGATGGCAAAGACTGGGTAATTGATGGTCAGAAGATGTGGACCACTATGGCCCATGAGGCCGACTGGGTAATTCTGTTAACTCGGACGAACCCCGACGTACCCAAGCACAAGGGTTTAACCATGTTTCTCGTGCCGATGGACCTCCCAGGCATTGAAATCCAACCAGTAGCCACCATGGCCACCGAGCGCACCAACGCCACCTTCTACGATGGTGTCCGACTTGGCGACCAGTGGCGCCTCGGTGAAGTTGATGGTGGTTGGAACGTGATGGGTGTCGCCCTGGCCTTCGAGCGAGGCGTGATGGGCGGCACAAACCCTGCGGTGCCGTTACTCCGCCACATAAGAGACTGGGCGGCCAACACACCTTCCCCAGAAGGTGGCCCACTGCTTGATGACCCACTTCTACGCGAACGGATGGGCCGCACAGCGATAGCCAACCAAGTATCCCAGCTACTTACCCTGCGGGCGGCCTGGATAGCAGCCACCGGTGGCCTGCCGGGCCTGGAGGGATCCATGGCCAAGTTATATGCCACCGAGAGGTACCAGCAGGCCGTGGGCTGGTTCCAACAGATGGCTGGCGCTGAAGGTTTACTCTCATTCGGCGCCAGCCACGCAGCGGCAAACGGATGGATCGACTACGACGGCCGACACTCACCGGTTATGACTATTTACGGCGGCACCACTGAAATCAACCGCAATAACGTGGCTGAGCGACATCTTGGGCTCCCACGAGCCCGCTGATTAGTCCAGCAAACGGTTTCGCAACTCAGCTATCCGTTTATCGCTGAAGCCGAAACCATCACGGAACATGCTCTCAACACCGCCCCAGTGCTCGTCTATGGCATCCAACTGACCTATCACTGCCGGCTCAACTACTTCCACGAAGGGGCGCATCATCTCAGAGGCAGCGGGCGTGACGAAACCACTCCGGACAAGATCGGCCATCCGGGACTCAGGCCCACTGTTACTTTCCATGTAGTGGTCCACCACGGCATCACGCTCCACCCCAAGCAGCGTTAGCAGTGCAGTTCCTACCCAACCGGCTCGGTCCTTACCTGCGGAACAATGCCAGACCAGCGGCCAGTTGGCCGGGTTGGCGACAACATTGAATACCTGGGCGAAAGTGCGCACTTGACTGGACTCAACAACCATCATCTTCGCCCCGCGTACAGCCATTTTGGTCGACCGCCCATCGGACCACGCTCTGGCCATCTCAGCCTCGTCACCCCGCATAATCATGGCTCGAATACCAGCACCGGCGCCGCCACGGTCCGGAATGGGAATTCGGCATGACACAGCACCATCAGGTAGGAGATCGGACCCATCGACAGCTATGTCGTGATCAGCCCGGAGATCAACCACTGTATGAATCCCCAATGCGTCTAGCCGGGCTAAGTCAATTCCGGTGGCGCCGCCAAGGTGACCGGAACGCCATAGCAGGCCACCCACCGTCGTCCGACCGTCGACCGTTACTAGTCCACCGATTCCGCGGAAGTTGACAATCGAATCTATAAAGAGAGCATCATCAGACACCGACATATCGTGCCATCCCGTCGGGGAGTCTGACCCGTTGGGTAGCCCCTACCATCTACACCATGTCCAATCTGCTAGTTGACGACCCTCGTCCCGGAATCCGGCGCCTTACTTTAAACCGACCAGAGAAGCGCAACGCACTCGACAACGAGCTACGAGGTGCTCTATTGGCTGCCCTCCGTGACGCCGACTACGACGACGAAGTGCACGTGACCATTTTGCGGGGCTCCGGCCCATGTTTTTCATCGGGATACGACCTGAGTTCCGACCTGAAAGCCAACCGTCCCTCGTACACGGCCGGTGGAGACGGTGGGTGGCCTCGGCACGTAACCGATGGCTGGTTATCACTGTGGGATCTCGCTAAACCGGTAATCGCACAAGTCCATGGGTACGCAATGGCTGGAGGCTCGGAACTAGCAGCCGCATGCGACCTTGTCTATCTAGCCGATGACGCCACCATCTCACATCCGGTCCTTCGTGTAGCCGGTCCCCCTGACTTTGCTTTTCATCCGTGGTTAGTTGGGGTCCGTAACGCCATGGAGACGGTCCTGACCGGCGACGCTATGGACGCCGCCGAGGCGGTACGAACGGGCTACGCCAATCGGTTGTATCCGCCACATGATTTAGAGAAATCTGTGTTAACTATCGCCGAACGCATTGCTGGTGTACCCCACGAACTGCTGCAACTCAATAAGCGTTGGGTGTATCGCGCTGCCGAGGCCATGGGAGCCCGAGCGTCCATTCGGGCTGCAACCGATATAGGTGCACTCTCCCCCCACATTCCTGCTGTTCAACAAAATCTCGACGATCTCCGGAACCAAATCCGAGGTGCGTCTAGGAACGACCGAAAAACCCGTTAGATACGCGCAGCGGCCCGTGCAGCTCTGGTAGCTAAGCGTCCTTCGAACGCCTCGGCTTGGGCAACTAGCGCCCCTGGAATAGCCATGATTTTTTCTTGAAGTTCAGCTGCCCGGGCGTCCAGTCCGTCAAGCGTATCGATCTGCCAATGACGCAGCAGCGGCTGGACTACCTGCTCAGCATGGATCCGCAGATTGTAAATTCCTGCTCGGGCGATAGCCACAGCCCTTCGGTTGAAGTTTGGTATGCCGGTTCCCGGCATACGGAAGTCGGAGAGCACTTGGTAGGCAGCTTTGACCACCAACGACGGCGCCTGCTTCAACATCGCCGAGGTGACCCCGCGGTAAAACATGAAGTGATGGTTTTCGTCAGCGGCAACCCGCGTCATCACCTCGTGGGCGACGGCACAGTCCGCCTTAACCCCAGCGTTGCGATGGCTAATTCGCGTCGCCAACTCTTGAGCAGAGGTGTAGACAAAGACCTCCACCGGACACGGTGAGTCATAGCGCCAACCCTTCGACACAGTCGCTACCCGCTCGTCCTCCAATAGGTCCGGATCACAGTTGCGAGAAGTCAGCAAGTAATTGCGGATCGCTATGGCATGCTGGCCTTCCTCGGCTGTCCAAAGCCTTGACCACTCAGCCATCGGGGAATCCTCAGCGAACGAACCGGCAATTTTGGCGTGATAGTAGGGAAGGTTGTCTTCGGTCAGCAGGTTCAGATGCAGAGCTGTCCGGACTTCTGGCGACAGAGTCACCTGGGACTCGTTCCACGGCTCATCACGAAAACTACGCCCCAACTCCCAGGGAACTAGGTCGTGGGCGTACCAATGCTGACGCCGGCTCCGGTGGTCGTCCATGAGGCTGGCAATATCAGACTCAACACTAGCGACCAACTCAAACGCTTCAGTGGTGGCGTTCACACAACTCCGTTCAGAGAGGGACTAGGTGTTCCAGTAACACGGTCGTACTGTCCTAGATCCCTCGACGTATCAGCACAGGTTATGCCCTCCGGCCGACGTCACCTTCACAGAGCGTTTCGAGAAGTCATATTTCCTTCGGCGCACGGCGTCAGACTGGTGCGACCTCAACTTCGTCGTAGGTCTTATCACGGCGAAACTCGATAAGAATCTTTTTTGAGGTCACCGCCAAGATGGCTCCACTGAACATGGTCAAAAAGGCTCCGGCACCGGTTACTACATTCAAGTCGGAGACTCTGGCCAAACTTGCCACCCAGATAATGCCGATAATTGCTAAACCACCGCCTACCCCGGCTACGGCCGCACTCCACCTCCACCGCCGGTTCTCATCCAGACCCAATAGGCCGGACGCTGGAACCGTAAGGGCAGCTCCAATGACCGAGACCACGATGGCCAGTTTGGACAAGCCCCCACCGGCATCAGTAAAGCCATCGGTCGTCAATTTCGCCGACTTGCGGAACTTGTTCCTGAGCGAGGTGATCTTGCTGGTGGTAGCAGCCGCTATAGCTGGGTTTTCCTCTGCTTGAGCACGGAGTATGTCCATTTCCTCCAAAATCTCTGGAGGGAGTTGCGTGCCACCACGCTCGTCGAAAGTCCAACCTGAGTAGCCGCCGGCAATCACCAGAAGGACAGCAAATACACCAGTAGCCATGCGGCCCCATCCCACAATCCGATCCAGCGGACGGAACGCCGAGTAGGGGGCTGTCTGGAGAGCCACCAGTGAGCCGATAAGCATCACGGCGCTAGCCAAAATGGCCACCATTACCCCAGGGCCGCGGGTGTAAGTCTCAACCGCTTGGTGAGGTGAAACCACCCAGTAGGTGACTGATGCAACCAGCATGCACGCTGAAGTAATCACCATCGCATCCGCACCGAACCAGCGGGAGCCGGACCGAACCGAACTCGCTACAACTATGCCTATGGCCAGTGTCGACAGAATCTGTGTATCCAAGAAAATGGCAGAGTCACCACTCCCGACGCTACCCAGAACCAGCCATCGCACGAGAACCCCAGCGATAACTCCGGTGGTCAAGGAAATCTGTTGGCCAAATTTTCGACCTAAGAGCAAGTAGATAGCCGCTGCGGCAGCCAGAGCGACGATGTCTTTTACGTCCAGCAGGGCGGTAACCGGTGACACGAACATGCCAACTAGAGCGACTACTAGACCGGCGACAAGGGCGTTCCATGTATGTCGTGAGGCCTCGAATAGGCCGGAGCGATTAAGGGCAGCCATTACGCCAGCAGCGATCACCGCTACGACTACAGCCAGTATCTCACCAGCCAATCCAATAGGCGACTCAAAGCAATAGCCAAGAATGCTGGTCGTGAAGGCCCAGGCGCCGATAGTACGCCAACTGATGGGGACCGGCATCTTTGCCAGACCTACAAGTAGAGCCAAGATCGCTGGTATAGCAATGGCCTCAATTGCAACTGCCCATATGGACTGTGCCTCGGCGCCCTGAAGATTTGCAAGCGTTGCATAACCATCGAACTGACCAAAGATCGGAAAGGCATACATGGCAGTGAAGGCTCCTACAGCAACTGCTGCCAAGCCACCAGGTCCACGGAGACGGCCGATCCCGCCAGCCCAGAAAATACACGACCCGGCCGCCAAGATAGAGAAAAAGCCCATGAACAGTACAACAATGCCCGCCCAACTACCTCCGGAAGCCTGGTAGCCGTTGAAAGACTGACCGACTAGATCAATATCAACCGCTCGCGAGTGGCTAGAGAGCACACCAGCATCGCTGCCCCAGGTCATCAAGGTCGAGAGGACGGCCACCACACCGCCCAAACCGACAACGGCCATACCGATACGTTCCCGCCCCGTTGCAACGACCTCGTGCTCAACATGAACGACCTTGCTGGCTTTCTGGTCCTCAGTCTCGGCCGCCTCGATTTTCCGGAGAAGTTCCTCCGGATCGCGGCGTTGACTCATAGCCTCCCTGACCCGTGTTAGGAGGTTGGCGCCTCCCTCCTCAGGTTGGGAAAGGCGATCCAGCACAACAGCAACGGTCCACAGGGCGAGACCAGAAGAAATTCCAAGTCCCACGTCAAGATTCTGAACTGCTCGGAACACCAGTAGACCTAGCCCCGAGGCACCCATGATGGCGGCGATACCAACCATGGCGATGGCCAGCATGAGTGTCTGGTTTAGTCCAGCCATGATTGACGGCTTGGCCAGCGGCAACTGGACATCGGTCAACACACGAAGTTCCGTCGCCCCGTAAGCCCTGCTGGCCTCCACCACGTCCTCGGGAACGTGTCTGATCCCCAGATTCACCATACGCACTAAGGGCGGCAAGGCGTAGATCATGGTCACCATGGTTGCCGGGACGACCCCGATACTAAAGAAGAACACAAACGGCACCATGTAGACAAAGGTGTGCACCGTCTGCATGGCATCAAGAACTGGCCTGGTGACATTCCACACCGAGTCCACACGCGCGCAAAGGACTCCTACTGGTATCCCTATCAAGGCACAGAGCCCAACAGCCACGAGCACCATGCCAATGGTCCGCATGGTCTCCAACCAGTACATGGAACCGAGCAGGCCGCACATAACCAAGCCCGCCCCCGCCATGAACCCGATCTTGGGTGTACGAACCAGCGAACCCAGAACAACCGTGAATATGACTATCTGGTACCAGGGAACAACGAGTAGGAAATCGTTAACGAAATTTTCTAATAAAAAGTCAAAAGGCCATTTGACTCCATTAAGAAACCACTCGGCGTTTAGGTCAAGCCAGTCAACCATCTGGTCGAACCAGTAACCGACAGGCAACTGGAACTGATCAAGAACTTTGGTCTTGGCCAGTCCAATATTGTCCGCTCGACCCGTCCACTCACCAGTCTCTGCAGCGAAGATCAAAGCAGCAAGGCTCACAGGAACACCTCCCTCTCAAAGCCGTCTACCAACTGCTCCACGCGTCCCATCTCCTCCATGATCTCCTGTGGCTCAAGCTCCCCAACGAGACGTCCCGCATCATCAACCACTGCGATTGAGATACCCCTACCCGCTGCTGCGTAATTGTCGTTGAACCGCGCCATAGCGGTGGTGGTGTCGAAGTCAGTCCGGAGGACCGAAGCCAATTCAGTGGCGCCGTGGGCGAGCGCCGTCGCCGCATCAGTTACCGCTAGCAGGCCGGTTGGTCGACCGTCAGCGTCACAAACGAAGCCACCCCTGCGTCCCCCTAATGCGTCAATCGACTCGGTAAGAGTCCGGTTTGCATCCAGGACGACTGCTGGGTGCATGATCTTTCCGACATCGATGACACGACCTTGGTCGACATCCTGAACAAACTCTGCTACGTAGCCGTCTGCCGGCTCGGTAAGAATCTCCTCAGGGGTACCAATCTGGATGACCTTTCCATCCCGCAGGATGCACACCCGGTTTCCGAGGCGTAGCGCCTCATTGAGATCATGGGTAATAAAAAGAATTGTCTTGTGAAGTTTGGCCTGAATGGCCATCAGTTCATCTTGCATTTGGCGCCGGATCAGCGGGTCGAGCGCACTGAATGCCTCATCCATGAGAAGAATGTCTGGGTTGGAGCAAAGTGCCCTGGCGAGACCGACTCGCTGCTGCATGCCACCCGAGAGTTCTCTGGGGGAGTTGAAGGCGTAGGCCTCCAGGCCAACCATCGCTAGAGCCTCGATAGCCGCCTCGTGCCGCTCATCCTTATCGATGCCTTGGACTTTTAGACCGTAGGCAGTGTTGTCGATCACGTTGCGGTGAGGAAATAGTGCAAAGTGTTGGAAGACCATCGACAACTTTTC
This sequence comes from Acidimicrobiales bacterium, assembly GCA_029242745.1. GTDB lineage: Bacteria > Actinomycetota > Acidimicrobiia > Acidimicrobiales > MedAcidi-G1 > UBA9410. The sequence goes on from JAQWTI010000010.1 coordinate 25,275, forward strand.
GCGTCGAAAGGCCTGCAGCGAAGTTCCTTTCAACTCCTGGACATCGGTCCCCTCCACGATGACCCGTCCATGGGTTACGTCATGAAGTTTGTTGACCGTTCGGATGGCTGTGGACTTACCAGAGCCCGATAGGCCCATGACCACAAAGATCTCACCCCTGTTCACTGAGAATGAAATATCTCGCATACCGACTACGTGACCGGTCTGGCGTTGCACCTCATCTTTTCCCACTCCAGAAGAACACAGTTCGAACGCCCGGCCACGCGGATTTGGGCCGAAGATCTTGTAAACGTTCTCAAGTGCAATAATCGGTTCTTCGCCCGACATGCATCCCCCTCCTGGCTATGTGGTTTCGTCGCTAAGTTCTCTATCTCCAGAACACGACATCTCCAGCGGAACTATGAAGATAGCAGGACGTTAGGCGCTGGTGAGGCGGGATCCCAATCCGACGACCGAAGAACTTGCCCTCGTGTCTAAGTTGAGCCCGAAATACCTCCCATACGTATACCGGTAGATCAAACATATTTCTGTGATGTGGGAGACAGCCAAAAACCGCCCATCTAGGTTTGGGACTTGAAAACGGTGGAAGGCCGGGCCCTGTAGGCCCGGCCTCCGCACTTACTACCGGTCCTCGTCCCCCTCTCGGGGAACAGGAAACCAGTTCAGCGATTCAGTTGAATCAACCGGCCGCTT
>JAQWTI010000034.1 GCA_029242745.1 Acidimicrobiales bacterium
CCCAGCCCCAGCGGCGGCTGGCTTTCATTCGCTCTCAGGAGCGTGGGTTCGAAGGCATGCTTCACCATACAGACGGTTGAAGATCGGGGTGAGAGTTCAATGGAAAGTTGGACTGCTACCCCAGAGGGGAGAAGTCGGTCGGCCGAAGAATTTCGGTTGAGCTGGCGATCAAGAAAGGCAGGTTCTTTTCGCGAAAGTCCGTATTTCTCGGATCTGAACGCACTCTCTCATAAGCGGCATCGCGATCGCTGAGATTGGACCACCTCAGCATCCATAAGAGATCAGCAGAACTTCCGTCACCGATTTCGACGGTCCAGGCGCCGACAAGATCGAACCCACTGTCCTGAAGCACCGGTAGGAGGTCTAGTCCAAACCTGGTCTGAAACTCAGTCGCAGCGGCAAATGTGGTTTTGTAGTGGCGAAGTTCGTAAAGCACAAGCAGCTACACCGACTCCGAAGTCAACTTCCAGCCTTCACCAATCTCTCCCATATGGCGAATGGTAAGGCCAATCTTGGTGAACTTTCCGCAACCGTCTTTTACCTTCACCCGCATGGAGTAGGTCCCCCAGCCGATAATCGACTTGGATTCCTCTCCAGCGGTCCACAGGAAATATGCATCAATGTGCACGGTGCCGTCACCGAGCCAACGGGGTGTCATATTCGTGACGAAATGTGACTTACGCGACGGGTCGGCGGCAAACGCCGACTGAAAGAAGTCGACAACGCTGTCGTAGCCCTCGACAGTCATTTCGCCCGCAGACAGGGCGACCGTGCGGTCGAGTTGTGAAGAGATTGCTGTTAGGTCTTGGGCGTCGACCGCAGCCGCATAGTTGGCTAGGAGAATCCGGGCCGCCTCGGCCCCCTCTAGCGCTGCAAGTCGCTCTTCAATTCCATGATTTGCTTGATTTGTCCGACTACCGCCGGTTTGCCGAAGGATGGCCATTTAGTAACCGACCCCACTTGTCGAGTTAGCGCACAACGTAGCCACCGTCCATCGGAAGGGTGTGGCCGGTGATCCAGCGAGCATCATCGGACGCTAGGAAGGCGACGACAGCTGCCACGTCTTCAGCGACTGGCCAGCCGGGGATCGGATTCCAATTTTCGCGCTCAGCCCTGAATCCTTCGGGATCTTCAGAAGTTTCGATGAATGCCTCTACCATCGGGGTGAGTACAGCGGTTGGCGCGATCGCGTTGACCCGAATACCTTGCTTTGCATACTCAACTGCCGCTGACCGAGTTATGCCGGTCACACCGGCTTTGGAATACGAGTAGGCCGAGATGTTCAACTGAGCGGTGAGAGCGGCAGTGGACGACGTATTGATGATGCTTCCCCCTCCGGACTTCAACATTGCGGTAATCCCGTGCTTGAGCACATAGAAAACTCCGTCGCCGTTCAGAGCGTTGACGGCTCGCCAGTTTTCCTCGGTGTACTCGTGCAGTGCCTGTTGTTCTCCGGCAATGCCGGCATTGTTGAAAATTATGTCGATCTTCCCAAAGTGCTGCACTGTGGTAGCAATGGCACGCTCGACTGCTGTGCCATCTGTGACGTCTACTTGAAGACTCAAGGCACCGGGTATAGCCGCAGCGACGCGATCCGCTTCGTCACTGTTGATGTCGACGATGGCAACATTGGCCCCTTCTTCTGAAAGACGTAGTGCCGTAGCTTCACCAAGACCAGCACCGCCACCGGTAATGAAGGCAACACGGTCTTCGAGCCGGTAGCACGCCGCTTGTCGACGCCGAGAATCTCCTGTGCTGCGCATCAGGATCGATGGGTTTATCTGACCAGGTCGATCAGCGCCTGCCATATTCTTTACTCCTTCGATCAGGACTCCGTGGTCAAGAAGCCAGCGCTGTTTGGACTACTAACTGCCGACTATTTGTTGGTTGTATGTCTGATTCTGTCTATCAAGTCACCCTCTGTGATACAGAATCGCATGTTTGACAAGAAAACAATGTTATAGCATAATCCGGCAAGGCTTGGCCTTTAATTTCTTGCAATCCATCGAGGGGGTAGTACGACAGTGTTGCGTGCATCGAGAGGCTTCATCCGGATTTTGTTTGTTGCACTACTGGCGGTAGTGGCTGCTAGTTGTGGCAGTGACACTTCTAGTACGAGTAGCAGTTCGTCGGCTTCTGCTTCGACGGCTGCTCCGGCTACCACGGCTGCGGCTGCTCCGGCTACCACCGCTGCGGCTGCAAGTGATGCTCCTGCAGCTGAGGCTGAGGCTGAGGCTGCTCCAGCGGTCGAGTATGAGGCACCACCCGAAGACAGCAGTATCGGCTACGCCTGGTCGATTCCGTTGCGGAGCCTTGATCCACATGCGACTCCATCAAACTTCGACCCGATCTATATCGGGTTGGCTTATGACACATTGATTGTCCGCGAGTTCGATGGGACGTTCTCACCGATGCTCGCCACGTCGTGGGAGTTCGTTGAACCAGACGTTCTGGAACTGAAGTTGCGCGAGGGGGTTACGTTCCACGGAGGCCGTGCCTTTGACGCAGAAGCCGTGGTTCTGAACTTCGAGCGTGTCACCACAGGGGAGACCTCTACTCGAGGTGGTCCACTGGCCGCTGCCATAGCGTCGGTTGAAGCCGTCGATTCCCTGACGGTCCGAATGACGTTGGGTGACGGGCCCGGTGTGATCTTTGGTGCCCTGTCGAGCATGGGTGGCATGATGATTAACCCCGATGCGTTCGATACGGATCTTTCCGTTACCGCTGACGGCACCGGTCCCTACCGGGTGACTCAGGTTCTAGCCGCCGAGTCGGTCACATTTAAGCGATTCGAGAATACCTGGGCGCCTGAAGACGCACGGGTCTCGAACCTGAAGATTGTGACCAACAAGGACAGCGCTCAGCGCGTGAACCTTCTTCTCACTGGCGATGTGGATGCCACCAATATTGACACCCACCAGATTGAAATGCTGGAGGAGAAGGGATACACCACTCACTTCCGGGTCGGTGACGACGCATTCGTCATGCAACTCAATTGGGAGCGGCTCCCGGATGTCGCGGCTCGTCAGGCGATTGAGAGTTCGATAGATCGAGCCTTGATCCTTGAGGGGATCCACAAGGGTGTCAGTGAGGCCGGCGGGCAGGTCCAGACCATGGGTGATCCGGCGTACAACTCCGGTGTCAGTCCTGATCCCGATATCGCGAGGGCAATCCAACTTGCTGCGGATTCGGGTCTTGAGGGGTCGACTCTGAAGTTAATGACTGCTGGTGTGCCGAACCTTGAGGCGTATGCCCAGGCGATTCAGCCAATGCTTGAGCAGTTGGGTGTGACGGTAGAGATCACGTTGGTGGAGTGGGGACAGTTGAACCCTGAGTGGGCCACTGGCAACTACGACCTCTCTCTCATCTACTTCACAGGCAACTCCGACCTTGCGCTCTCCTATGACGCTCTGCTCGGTGCTGACTCGGCACTGAACCCTGCTGGCACGGCCCCGGGCGGAATCGATGCCCTAATTGCCGCGACCTTCTCGGAGACAGACCCCGAAGTGCGCACCCAGCAGTTCAGTGACTTGGCTGCGGCTGTCGACGAAGAGGCCGTTGTAGGGGTGTTGGTGCATCCCGTTCAGCCGATCGTCACGGCACCAGGCATCGAGATCAACGCTGACCGGCTACGCCTGTTCGGTGGATTCAACCTGCGAGGTATCCACCGAGTCGGCTAGAAGGGTGTCGTCGAGTGTTTACTAGGCTCGACCGGGTGAGAAATCGAAAAGGAGAGATACGTAGATGACTGAAGATAAATATGCAGACTTTCCGACGCTTCTCGTACTTGAGGTGACAGGAATGTTGGATGCGGCCGTAGTGGTCGACGCCATATTTAAAGCGGCTGATATCTCATTGATAGAATCCCTACGAACAGGGGGAGGCCGAATTGCGATCTGGGCAGGCGGTGAGCTCAGCGCTATAAACACGGCAACAGATGCGGCGTACCTCGCGTTGGCCGATTCGAGAGAGGCCCGATCGTGCATCTTCACCCTTCCCAGCGACGTGGTTCGTGAGTTCATGTCGATGTCGGTGAGCGCGTGACTAACGTGAAGAGGTACGGAATGACTCAGGAGAGGCGGATGTCGTGGCAAGTCAAGTGAGAGCTATCGGAGTTATCGAGGGTCGTTTGCTCCTTCCGTTGATTAACATTTCTAACGCAATGCGGAAAGTGGCCGATGTGTCCCTTCACCACCTCCAACCAATCGGGGGTGGGATCACTTTGGCGGTAATCAGCGGAGAGGTTGGCGCTGTGCGAGTTGCGCTTGAGACCGCTGACGCAGCGGCGGTGGAGTATGAAGATTCGACTCGAACCCAAGTCTTCGCCCATCCTGGTCCGGAGGTGTGGGAGTTGTTCGAGAACCTCGGCGTAAATGTTGATCTCACTCAGAGTCTGTAATGAATGTCTATTCAATGACGAAAAATGCGAGGACGGAAATCGATGTTTGGTAACTCAGTCGCAGTCGGAATTATCGAGATAGACGGCTACGTGGCGATGGCTGCTGCGGTGGAAGCGATGTTCAAGGCGTCTGACGCCGAGTTCGTCGGATCGCAGCGATCAGGCGGTATCACTTTCTGTGGGGTAGTGCGGGGCGAAATCTCGGCCGTCGAGTATGCGCTCGAGGCAGGTGTCGAGGCTGCGCGTCAGGCTGATGCCAACGTGAAGACGTCGCTTCTTGTACGACCTGATGGTGACGTCGGAAGTCTTCTCAGCCGTCCTGGAGCGATGCGGAGAGTTTTCGCTGAAAGTGCCAACGAGACGGATGCCGGAGAGTAGTTGGTATGAGGCTCGCACTTGTCAAAGGTATTGCTTGGCCCTCTCGGAAGATCGACGGAATCGAGGGCACGCGTATCGTGTTGGTTTCTCCGGCTGGTTCAACTGACGAGGGCGAAACTCTGGCAGCTGCAGATCCGTTGCAGGCGAGCGTGGGTGACTACGTGTTGATCACCGAGGGTCAGGCGGCTGGGGCGGCTCTGCAGCCGGGGAATCCGCGCGCCTACCCACTCGACGCAGCAATCGTGGCGATCATTCAACCGGACGAGGTCAGGCCTCGTCTATTGGACTGATGGCACAGGTAAGAGTTGCAAGGGGGGGATCACCGGAGCGTCGACCTCATCTTGGCAGTGCAGTTTCGGCAGCAAACGCTGACGGCGTGCGGCGTGCACTTGTTGCAGGTGGCATGCGGATGCAGTGGAGTAAGACGGGCGGGAGCGATCTAGCGTCACATCAGCTCTTCGGTCCGGTTCGAGTGCTTAAGCATGCCGTTCATGACTTAGACGCTTGGCTGGAGCAATTCGTTGCTCTCGGTATTGGTCCTTGGTGGGTTACTCGGGGGCAAGCCCCAGAATCGTTTATCCACCGTGGCAAGCAGAGTGACACCAAGTTCGACTGGGGGCTGACATGGTCAGGTGATGTCATGTATGAGCTGATTCAGCCTCTCGACGACCTACCGTCTCCTTACCGTGAGTTTTTGGACGCAGGTCGAGAAGGTCTTCAGCATGGAGCCTTCTATCCGCCCAATTTTGAAGCCGCAATCGAAGACCTACGTCGATCTGGAAAGACGCCGATCCTCGAAGGCCACTCGGGTGACGCCAAGTTTATGTACTTCGAAGGTCTCGGCTCGCCTCCCGAACCGATCGAACTTCAGTATCTACCCGAGGACGTGATAGCTAAACACCGTGCCCTGAAAGCGGTCTGCAATAATTGGGACGGCAGCGATCCTTTCCGTGGCCCACCGCGGAAATGGTGGTGATCTCCGAGCAGGGGGTTTTGTCGTTAGTTTGATCCGGGTTGCCTTTGCGCGGCTCCTGGCCGCGATTCCGATGATGATTCTCGTATCGCTGATCATCTTCTCTATACCGTATTTCATCCCCGGCGACCCTGCGTTCACGATCGCTGGCCCAAATGCCACGATGGACGACATCGCTCGAATTCGATCTGATCTGGGTTTGGACCGCCCCATACCGGGCCAGTACATCGCATGGCTGGGCAATGCAGTCACCCTTGACTTCGGCGACTCCTACCTGGTCGGACGAGACGTCCGTACCATGATTGGTGAACGGATGGAGGTGATGCTGTCACTTGCGCTCCTCAGCACCCTGTTTGCCGGCCTGATTGGCATCCCGCTCGGCATCATTGCTGCATCGAGAATCGGCGGCGTGCGGGATCGTCTCGCAGTCGGATCGGCGTCTATGGGAGTCGCTATACCAAATTATTGGCTTGCGGCGATCCTTGTGACATACCTCGCGGTCGAGTGGGGTTGGTTTCCTGCGGCAGGCTATGTGCGCATAGGCGATGACCCAGGCCAATGGCTTTGGCATTTGATTTTGCCGACAATCGCACTCGGGGCGATCTCCGCTGCTGAGGTCACCCGGCAGACGCGCGGCATGATGGCACAAACCATGAACCTCGATTACATCCGCACGGCGCGGATGAAGGGGTTGCCGCCTCGAATAGTAATCGGCAAGCACGCGCTTAAGAACGCAGCGATACCTGTCATCACAGCCCTCGGCCTGCAACTGACCATTGTTCTTGGAGGGTCGGTAATTGTTGAACAGATTTTTGGGATGCCTGGCCTTGGAGAATTGGCGATCACTGCAGTTCTGGGTCGTGACATCCCAGTAATTCAGGGAATCGTTCTGCTGACTACTGTGGTGGCGGTCAGCACCAACCTTCTTGTAGACATCGTTACGTCGCACTTGGATCCACGAGTGGTCATCTCATGACGGTGGTTCCTTCAGAGGGTGCAGCCGGGTCAACTACCGGAGAGGCGACATTCCTAAGGAAACGATATGAGTCTCCTTCGAGACGATTTGCTCGGCGCTTACTCTCTCAAAAGGTCGCGACAGCATCAGGGGTGATTCTGATTCTCGTTGTCCTGTCTGCGATATTTGCCCCACTTCTTGCCCCGCTTGATCCCAACAAGACCGATCTCCGAAACACCCTTTTGCCCCCCGGCTCTGCTGATTTCCTACTAGGCACCGACTATCTCGGGAGAGACGTTCTCAGCCGACTGTTGTTTGCTGGGCGAGTGTCGTTAGTCGCAGCGGTCCAGGCAGTCAGTGTTGGCCTGATTCTCGGGGTCGCCCCCGCCTTGGTTGCCGGGTATGTCGGGCGGTGGTGGGACTGGCTACTTATGAGATTTACGGACGCGCTGTTGGCCTTCCCTCCACTGATCCTCGCTATTACGGTTATAGGGATACTCGGTACCGGTCTGACCAACGCGATGATTGGAGTCGGGATCATCTTTGCTCCAAGATTTGCTCGGATCACCCGGTCCGCCGTGTTAAGCGTCCGAGAAGAGACTTTCGTCGAAGCCGCTAAAAGTATGGGACTCAGTCAACCCCGAATCATCTGGCGACACGTGCTTCCGCACCTCCTTTCGCCATTGGTCGTGACTGCCACAGTGTTGGCAGGAATGGCGATGATTATCGAGGCTGGTTTGAGTTTCATCGGTCTCGGAGTCCAAGTCCCCCAAGCGAGCTGGGGATCAATGCTGTCGACGGCATATCGGTTTATCAGGGTTTCACCAACACTAATTCTTTGGCCAGGTTTGGCCATCATGATCACCGTGCTCAGCGTCAACCTTTTGGGTGATGGCATTCGTGACGCTCTCGGCCGTGAAGTGCGAGACATGTCCTCATGACCGTCCAGGACTCTGCCACTACAGCGCTCAGGGTCAAAGAGCTGTGCGTAGATGTCGCCACACCGGAGGGCTGGGCTACCGTCGTCGAGGACGTGAGCCTCGCTGTTGATGTAGGTGAGATCCACGGTCTAGTGGGGGAGTCGGGAAGCGGAAAGTCGCTTACGGCCATGGCCATCATGGGCCTGATCACCCATTCCCAGAGTGCTCGAGTTACCGGGGGTGAGGTGCTGCTTGGTGACGTCGATCTGCTGAAACTGTCCAATCGAGACCTCCGCAGACACCAAGGCAAGGACCTTGCCATGGTGTTTCAAGAACCAATGACGAGTCTGAACCCAGCATTCACCGTTGCTGATCAGATCGGAGAGTCCATCCGCTACCACCTCGGCGCATCGCGAAAAGAGGCCAGGGAACGCTCGATAGAACTTTTAGAGGAGGTCGGTATCGCCGACGCTCGTCGGCGCTGCAACGACTACCCACATCAGTTCTCTGGCGGAATGCGTCAACGGGTGATGCTGGCCGTGGCCCTCGCCTGTGAACCGAGACTTCTAATCGCTGATGAACCAACGACTGCGCTCGATGTCACAGTTCAGGCACAGATGCTCGAACTTATTCGGTCACTAGTAGAACGTCATGGGATGGCGGTAATTTTTATTACCCACGATCTCGGCGTAATAGCGGAGATATGTGACCGAACGACAGTCTTTTACGCTGGCCAAGTGATCGAGAGCGGTCTCGTAGGAGAGGTCATTAAGGGGCCGCGTCATCCATATACCGAGGGGTTGTTGCGCTCGGTTCCCGCTGACGACGATCTTCCTTTGTGGTGGATCGACGGATCACCGCCCCTCCCGGGACAAGTGTCATCAGGGTGCAGGTTCAGCCCACGTTGCGAGTACAGCAAGAATGAGTGCGACACCCACGCTGTTCCGTTACGCCTGAGTGCTGATGGGCGAGCAATTAGATGCGCGCTCGCTGATGATCTCTCTCTGAACGGGAGAGACTGACGTTGACCCAGGTCCTCGAAGTTTCTGAAATGAGTGTTTCGTTTCCCAGACGCTCCGGCCTGTTGGGGAAGTCGCAACCGTTACGCGTCGTGGAGAACGTATCGTTTGAGGTGGGTAAGGGCGAAGTGGTGGCCCTTGTTGGCGAGTCTGGCTCGGGAAAGTCCACCATTGCTCGGGCTGTTCTGCGTTTGTTGCCAATCGACAATGGGCGGATAACTCTCGCAGATGTGGATATCACGACGCTGTCACAACGAGCCCTGCGGCCGCACCGTCGGAACGCACAGCTTGTTTTCCAGGACCCCTATTCATCGCTCGATCCATCGATGACGGCTATTGAGATTGTCGAAGAACCCCTTCGTGGGTTTGCTATGAGTCGTGAGGAGCGCCTGCGCTCCGCCCAAGAGTTGCTTGCCAGCGTCGGCCTCGCCGGGGTTGAAGGCCGCTACCCCTATGAATTCTCAGGTGGTCAACGACAACGGATCGCTATTGCTAGAGCCCTTGCTCCCCGGCCGGCGTTGATCATCTGCGATGAACCTGTATCCGCTCTGGATCTGTCAACACAGAACCAGATCATCTCGCTACTTGACTCTCTTCGGCAGAGTTTGGGAGTTTCTTATCTATTCATTAGCCATGATCTATCCGTCGTGCGTCGTATCGCTGATCGAGTTTTGGTGATGTACGCCGGCGAGATTGTGGAAGAGGGACCGACGGAGCGAGTGTTTCGCGATCCTGTCCACCCCTACACCCTGGCTCTTCTTTCTGCCGTACCTGCAGTTGTAGGTGACCGGTCAAAGCATGCCAAGCGAATTGTCTTGGAAGGCGACCTTCCCGTGCCCGGAGCGCCTCCACCGGGATGCCGATTCCATACACGGTGCCCGTTTGCTATGGATGTCTGTCGCTCGGAGGTTCCTGCATGGACAGAGTTTGATCACGGCGTATCGGGAAGGTGTCATCTGCACACCTCCGGGTCAACACTAGGTTTCTCCGGTCTAACTCAGTTTGCAGAAGATGCGATGGCATCTACGGACAGAGACCGAGGTCAGACATCTATTTAACCGGTGAGACTAAGGATGGATTTGTAGTGGTACCGGCTGAGTTGTCGGACCTTTTGGACCGGCCGCTTGTAGCGGCTCTGGCCACCGAACGCCCTGACGGCACGCTGCAATGCAATCCAATGTGGTTCCGCTTCGATGGAACTGAGATAAAGATGAGCCACACATCAACGAGGCAGAAGATTCGCAACTGGGATGCAAACACGGCTGTGAGCTTGTGCATCACGGATCCTGCGAACACTTTTCGATATGTGGAGGTTCGTGGTTTCGTAACTGGTTTGGCGAGCGACCTTGATGCACAATTCCACCGAGAGCTTCGTGTCCGGTACGGCATGGACGCAACCAACGTTCCTGATGCCGCTGAACGTGTGGTCGTCACTATCCGGATTACCTACATCGGTGGTCGGGAGATGGCAGATCAGACGAAAACATGACAAGAGTGGTGACTTGCGTCAAGTGCGTCGTGAATGAGACGGCACGCTCGCCAGAGTGATGTTCGGATTCGGACAAATGACTGCATGCCGTCATTGATTCAGCCCTGATCCGACTTTTACGGGGACCACTGTCCTCCTAGCCGCTGTCCGGTTTTACTGGTGGGCGCCTACTGGCCGCAGCGGTAAGAGTAAGGGCGCTGTTTGCGGTGGCGGAGAGCCGGCGGACAATAGATCTAGTATCGACTTGTCGAAATCGTTAAAATCTAATGTCGATCAGTATCGAGTTCATTTAGGAGCACGTCGTATGTGCTCACTGTTCCATCGGCGATGCGACGACAGCAGCGTGCCAGTGCTAGTGCGGTTTTGATGCGATGACGCCGGAGAGTTCGAGAGCGTTCAGTTCCTCATCGGACATTCCGAGAAGGCCGCCAAGTACAGCTGCATTGTGTTCGCCGAGAGCCGCCGGCTGATAATTGTCGATGGGCAGTGGGTCGGTGCTCTTGATGGGAAAGCCGGGGATTGTGACGTGTCCGGCAAGCGGGTCGTCGACAATGCGCACCATCTTGCGTTCGACGAAATGGGGATGTACAACGATCTGGCTGGGGGTGAGAACGGGTCCAGCAGGGACGCGTGCCGATGTCAGTGCGTCGAGTACCTCATTATCTGTCTCGAAAGTCGCCATCCAGGTTTCGATGATCTCAGTCAGTTCATCGCGATGTTTAATGCGGTCAGGATTGGACCTGAACCGGTCGTCTTCTCCTAGTTCCGGTCTCCCTAACGCGGACCACAGATTCGCCATCTGCGCTTCGGTGGACAAGATGACGATCCATCCGACGGGACCACGGAATGCGCCTGCTGGTGACAGGGTTGGAAAGTGTTGGCCCTGGCGAATCGGCTCGGGCCCATCAGGGTCCATCGAGACGGTGTGAATGGACATGTCGTGAAAGTGCAACAGGGCATCAACCATGGAGATATCGAGGTGGGTGCCTCGGCTGGTTCGTTCCCTGTGGTACAGCGCATGACCGATAGCGCCAAAGGCATGCGCACCAGCGTTAGTGTCGGCGACTCCGATCCCGGCGATGGTGGGTGGCCCATCGGGATCACCGGTCATGTGCATGAGGCCACTCATGGCCTGTGCCACCAAGTCGAAGCAAGGACGCTCAGAGAATGGCCCAGTCTGTCCAAACCCGGAGATCGACACCATAATCAGGTCCGGTTTGATTCTCCGAAGATCCTCGTACCCGAGGCCTTTATGCGCCATCACCCCTGGGCTGAAGTTCTCGACCAACACGTCGATGCGTGCGATCAGGGCCTTGATGATTGCGATCCCGTCATCGGTGTTGAGGTCCAGACACACGCTGCGCTTACCACGATTCTGCTGAATGTGCGCGCCTGCTCGACGATTGATGCGTGGGCGGTTTGACCGATTCGGATCTCCGTAGGGGGGTTGCTCGATCTTGATTACATCGGCGCCCAACTCCACCAACATGCGGGTGCAGGCAGGTCCTGCTAGATACCGGGTGAGGTCGAGCACGGTAACGCCCTCCAACCATCTCCGATCGTCGCTCACGCTGCTGCCCCTGTTCGAGGTTCGCGTGGAAGCTTTAAGACTCGCTCTCCGAGGATATTGCGCATGATTTCTGACATTCCGCCCTGAATTGTGTACGCCGACGCGTAGCAAATAGCGTTGGGCACGTCATCGCCAACCATGGCAGCTGGTCCGAGCACCTCTGCTGCGAACCGTGCTACCCGTTGCTCGTGCTCTGTACAGAATAGTTTAGTGCCGGCGCTGAAGTCGGTTGGGCCCTGCTGGAGAGCGCCTCTGTAGACCATGAGACGCCCCAGATGGTACCCAGACTCAATAGTTGCGATCTCTTGACGCACCCTCGGGTCAGAGCGGTCGGCATGCTCGAGGGCAAGGTCGTAGAGCGGTCGATTCGATACAAGCCGGTCGATACCTCCTCGTTCGTGGGCCAACTGGACCATGGTTTGTTTGAAGGCGGCACCTTCGACACCAACGAGATTTTCGACCGGCACCTCAACATCGGTGAAAAATACTTCGCAAAAGTGCTTGTTGCTAACCATGTCCACGACAGGGCGCACTTCGATCCCAGCGAGGTCCATGGGAACGATTAGCTCACTCACCCCCTCATGAGGTGGCCCGGAGGTATCCGTACGACAGATCAAATAGCAGTATGTCGCTTCTGCTGCGAGACTCGTCCAGATCTTCTGGCCGTTAACTACAAAAACCGAACCCACACGTACCGCAGAGGTACTCAGTGTGGCCAAGTCGGATCCGGCGTCGGGTTCGCTCATACCGATGCACCACGTCGCTTCGCCCGAGAGTATCCCCGGAAGGAATTCTGTCTTCTGATCGTTGGTGCCATAGGTGTAAATAGCGGGGCCCATCTGGCGATCGGCTATCCAACTCGCCGCAATCGGCGCCCCTGCGCTGATCATCTCCTCGGCCATGATGACGCGTTCGATGCCTGGTCGATTGCCACCTCCGACCTCCCGGGGCCAGGTCATACCGATCCAACCTTCTGACGCCAATATCCGGGCGAAGTCCTTCGAGTAGCCGTTGATCCAAGAGTCGTGCCACTTGCCATATTCGACGACGCCGTGTTGGGCGATTTCTCGGGCTCGGTGTTGGAGATCCCTCCATTCGGGAGGCATTGCGAACTCGAGACTCATGAGATTCGGTAGACCCGAGTCGCAGTGCCGGAGAAGAGGTCATCTTGTTCGGCATCGGTGTAGTCGGCGGCAATGATTTGAAACGAGTTCCAGATTACTGGGTACGACAGCGTTTGTCGGTCGACAGGAAAGTTCGATTCGAACATGCATCGCTCAGATCCGAACAGATCGATGCAGAATCGAAGGTCGTCAGCCCAGTAGTCAGCAACTTCGCTTGAACTTGGTGGTGCTTGGCGGGTCGACCAACCGGTGGCGAAGTAATCATCCATTCCCACCCCGCCGAGTTTTAGAAATACGTTAGGGCTGTCTGCAACACGCCGCATGCCAGCCCTCCAAGCCGCATGGGCCTTGCTGCGGATCCGTCCGTACGGTCCAACCGCCAACGGTCCTCCAAGATGATTGAGGACGATGACTAGGTCGGGAACCGTCGTGGCCAAAGTAGCGACCTCTGGCAACTGGGGGTGATACAACCACGCATCGAAACTCAGCCCCATCGATGCGAGTGTTCGAGCGGCAGACCGGAACTCGCTTGCGGCCATCATGAGCGGGGTCACCTTCCTGTGGCCGTTGCGGATGTCGCCGCTCGCGTCCCATGCGGTCGTGTACCGGATCCCCCGAAAGCGGCCACCACTCGCGTCGATGTGTGCGACGAGTACATCGGCGATGCCTCGTCCGAGCATCATGTCAGCATGGCCGATGATTCCAGCGAGAATCGGACCGCCTCCAGTGTCGGTTTGATCCGCCTCTCTGGCTGCGAACGTGGTCTCCCCAATGGGCCAGAAATGCTCGGAGCGTTCCTTGTCGTAGTTGGCTCGACACTCCACAAAGATGGTTTTAACCACATTGTGGGTGCCGGTTATGTCATCGAGCAACTGCGGGGCAAGGTACGTGCTTCCACCTCGATCCCAGAGATGATGGTGTGGATCAACGATTACGCGATCAGGATCGATTGCCCGCTCCTGGCGCAAGGCAAGCCATTCGAACCGGTCGAGTTCCAAGACGTCCTTCCCAACTTTCCGGTCCAACGAATCTAGTGCGACATAATACTATGTGAGCATGTTGAATGATTTAACGAGCTTGTCGGAACGCCATCGAAGTGTCGTTAGTGAGGCGAGAACTCTTGCGGCGAGTGTCGAGGCTGTGGCGATGGAGGCAGATGAGAGTTCGACGCTGCACCCGGTGGTGGTCGACGCCCTGCGCACTAGCACCCTCAGCGAACTCATGGTGCCAGCCGCGTACGGCGGTCGCTTCGAAAAGATCGACCCTCTGGCTGTTTGCGTGGCACGTGAGGCGTTGATGAAGACCTCCGCACATCTTGATTCTCTGTTTGCACTCCAAGGAATCGGTAGCTACGCCATTTCACGGGCCGGCACTGCTGCGCAACGCTCCGAGTGGTTGCCGTTAGTCGCGCGCTGTGAAGCAATCGCGGCGCTGGCTTTGACAGAACCGGTTGCGGGGTCCGACTTGAAGGCTATTTCCACAACGGCAACTGAACGCAACGGTGAACTCGTGATCAGCGGGTCCAAGTCGTTCATCTCGAATGCCGGGGCGGCTGCGTTCTACACCACGCTTGTCAGGGAGGGTGATGGTTATTCGCTTGTGCTCGTTCCTGCTGATACGGCCGGTCTCACGATCTCACCATCTCCTGAGATCATTGCGCCTCACGTGCTAGGTGATCTGGTATTCGACGAGGTTGTCCTTCCTGCTACGGCTCGACTTGGTGAACCGGGGACAGCGTGGAAGCACGTGCTCGCTACTTTGGCTGTGTTCCGCGTTTCGGTTGCGGGTGCGGCAGTTGGGTTGATGGAAGGTGCGCTCGAAGAGGCGGTTCGACATACGCGTGAACGTGAGCAGTTCGGAAAGCCGCTCTCCCGGCAGGGGCCCGTTGCAGGCATGCTGGCTGACTCGTGGGCTGACCTTGAATCTGCCCGCCTGCTGACCCGGCAGGCTGCGGCCATGGCGGTAGACAACCCGGCCGACGCCCTGGATCACAGTTCTCTTGCGAAGCTCCATGCGACCGAGTCGGCAGGGCGGGTGGTCGATCGCTGTGTGCAGTGCATGGGCCGGTGGGGTCTTATTCGAGGATCCAAGATCGAAAAGTATTATCGACAGGCGCGGCCGATGCGTTTGTACGAAGGAGCGTCAGAGGTGCTGCGGCTGGGGGTTGCCGCCCGGCTGACTAGGGAGGTCGACTGATGGACCTCGAGATTGACAGATTCGGCGTGATCGTGACTGGGGCCAGCCGAGGCCTCGGAGCGGCGATCACCAAGGCGATGGTCGCTGAGGGAGCCAGTGTCGTTGCGGTGGCTCGTTCAACGGATGACCTCGCTGTCCTCGCAGCCAGCGCTCCAGAGCGAATCGCGCCGGTGTCATGCGATATGCGAGATACAGAGGCAGTTGAGAACCTGGTCGGTACGTGCCTCGATCGGTTCGGCCGGGTCGATGCAGTTGTCAACAACGCAGGTATCGCGCCGGCGGGCAAGTTTGTCGAGACCGACATCGCCATCATGGAAGAAGCCCTCGCCGTAAACGTGATTGGTCCTGCCGCTTTGGCACGTAGCGCAGCGAAGCACTGGATAGCGTCCGAAGAGGCAGGGGTAGTCGTTAATATCGCCTCACTGTCTGGGCTGAGGGGCAAGGCGCTGCTGTCTGGTTATTCAGCCTCAAAGGGTGCTGTAGTTCGATTAACCGAGTCGCTTGCTGTCGAGTGGGCCCGGCACAACATCCGAGTCAACACAATCGCTCCAGGGGCGTTCCAAACCGATGCGCAGGCCGCTGTCCTTGACGACCCAGCGACTCTGGAGGCCCGGTTGCGAAAAATTCCGTTGCGTCGAATGGCCAAACCGTACGAGATCGGCCCTCTGGTGGCCTATCTAGTCTCTCCTTTATCGTCCTTTGTGACAGGATCCTGTTTTGTCATCGATGGAGGCGAACTAGCCAGGTTGTGATGGCTCTACCAGACGATGGAGCACGAAATAGCTCTTGAATCTGCGTGGCCATCGGACGGCCCACAGATTGCCTTTTCGTTTCGGAACGACTAAAGCGGTGATTGCATCCCTGCTCTGAACGCCGACGGAACGGGTCTCTCTTCGATCGGCTAACGGGGTGGCCCTACGTTCGGTCTTGTGGCCCTTGAGTACGCGAGCAGTGACGAGGGGTGTTCGAGTTCCGTCCAACATGAGACGAGTGTGCGGCGGCAGTCCTGCTTGACAGCAACTCGCGTGGCTTGGAAACTGAGGCCAGTCGATTGAGGGGTAAGTTTTTGAAAATGCATGAGTTTTTACGTCGGATTCCAAAAGTCAGTCTGCACTGCCACCTAGAGGGATCGATCCAGCCCGAGACGGTTATCGATCTGTCGGTCAAGCATGGCATCGAGTTGCCCGACTACGACGATCCAGGCGACCTGTATAGCTACTCCGACATCTACGAATTCTTAAAGATGTACGACGTCGCCGCTCATTCAGTTCGGGACCACGACGATTTCCGGCGAGTTACCTACGAAACCCTCAAGGAGGCGGCCGATCACAGCGTGCGATATCGGGAGATGTTCTGGAGTCCAATGGCGCACATGGAGTCGGACGTCGCATACGGAACTGCGGTCGACGGCATTATCGAGGGCATGCAGGATGCAGAGGCCGACTTCGGCATTCAGTGCCGCTTAATTGCTGACATCAATCGGATGGATACGGCGGAGCATGGGTACGAGATGGTTTCCATCATCGCCGAGAACCCTCGACCGGAGCTGATAGGAATCGGTCTGGATTACGCCGAGGCTGGCAACCCGCCTGAGAAGTTCGAGGCCGCATTTCAGTTGGCTGGCCAGAACGGGTTGCATCGCACGGCGCACTGCGCCGAGGACGGGCCGGCCGCCAACATCACTACAGCACTCGATCTCCTCAAGTGCGAGCGCATCGACCACGGCTACCACATCCTCGGTGATGACGCGGTGGTACAGCGCTGCGTGGAGGATGAGGTGGTTTTCACGTGTACGCCTAAATCGACAGAGTGGGTGTATTTCGGTAATGGCATGGCTAATCACCCGATCAAAGAGATGGTGAGCCGAGGACTCAAGGTCATGATTGACTGCGACGACCCACCGATGTTTAAGACGGACCCGACGAATGACTACATCGAGGCGGCTGACCACATGGGCTTCGATTCAGCAGATTTCAAGCGGTTTGTGCTCAACGGCATCGATGGGTGCTGGATTGATGACAGCACACGTCAACAATGGCGACAGTCGTTTGGTGCGGAGATCGACGAACTAGCCACGCAACTAACGGACTAGGTTCGGCTCCACCCTGCTGTTCGGGACGGTCGAGAAGGCGCCAGATTGGCGGCGACTGCTAATTGGTGCGCTTTCTCTCAACGAAGGGTAGTGCTCGTGTTGTTGCTCTGACTTCGCCGACCTCCTCACCCGCTTCTCGCCAAGCAAGCTTGACTTCCGTCCCTGGCTTGGCGGCCCGGGGGGCGATCCGGGCAAGTCCGATGAGGCCGTTTACGTTCGCGCTCCAGGCGATGCTGCCGACATGACCGACCGGAGTGCCGTCCAGTCTCAGTTCGAGCAGTGGGAACCGCTGGACACGTCCGGGGACTCGGGGCGGGCGGCCGGATGCCTCTTGAAGCGAGACGATGTCTCGCCAGTTGACCTCGATACCAACGAGCTTTGTCTTCGGGCCGCCGCCTTCGCGTTCAGCAACGAGGGCGTCGCGCCCGATGAAATCGCCCTTGTCGAAGTCGATGAAACGACCTGCGCCGATCTCGTCGGGAGTCGCCAACCATTGCACGGACTGCGGGCCGGTGGGGTCGCTGTCTTGCCTAGGGGCGTCCAGTCCCGCCAAGGTGTAGTCGATGACTGGTAGGACGAGACCTGCTTCGATTCGACACACGTCTTCGGAGGCGTCGCCCAAGTGTTCCAGTCCGTGGGGTTTTCCGGCTTCGACCAGAGCGTCGAACACGGGGAGCGCCCCATCGGAAGGGACCCACACTTCGAAGCCGCGTTCGCCTCCGAAGCCGACGCGCCACAGCCAGACGTCCACACCGGCCAGTTGCGTCTGAGCCCCGCGACCGAAACGCAGATCACTCCAATCTTGGCCAGTCGCGGCGGTGACGATATCGAACGCTGCGGGACCCTGCAGGTGGAGATTTCCCCAGTCGGTGGTCTCCTCTTCGATCTCGACATCGAACCCTTCGCGGTGTGCGGCGAACCAGTTATCCATAGGGCCGGATGTGTAGCAGTAGCGATCATCAGCGACGCGGAAGAGGACGCCGTCGATGATGACGTGACCGTCTTCATCGCAGAACACGATGTATTTCGACACACCAACGTCCCAGGCGTCGACGTCTCGGATAATCAGGCGTTGGAGTAATGCAGCGGCGTCAGGTCCAGAGAAGAAATACATCGACAACGGTGACTTGTCTTCGAGGACGGCGTGCTGGCGCATTGCGATGACGGCCGCCTCGTGGTTTCCAAACTCAGCCGGTCGCACGTAGACCTTCACGCCGTTCATCCAGTCGGACCATGTGCTGGATCTGTTCAACTGGGCATGGCGCGGGGTGAACGGCGTGACCGCCAAGGAGAGTTGGGGCTCATCGTTTGCCATGGCAACCTTCCCTTCTCGTCTTGATACAGAGCGTGAGTCTAGTTCTGTTGAGCTGACCGAAGTTTAATTGGTGTGTTGACAGGTGAGCGTCGCGTCCCATCCTTCAGCAGTGCCAACGAGGCGCACGAGAAGATCGGCGGAATACCTCTGCTGTACCTCCACTGATCACAACAAGGTCACCATCCACGCTGCACCTTGGACCTGACCGTTCCCGTCACCGAACTCAACAAGGAGGTCATCGCTGTTGTCAAACTAATCAGTAACAGATCAGAACCAAAAGAGGTTCCTCTCGATTAACTCTCTGGCCGTTGGTGCTACCAGCGTGTCGCTCGATGGTCCTAGGAGTGCTTGATTTGCAGGGGTGATTTTGGAACAGGGACCTTCGCTCAGCTCTGAGAGTTGCATGCCAGCCCCGAAGCAGTGCTCTACGAGCCTCACTGCAAACTTCAGGTGGGGTAGTCTTGCAGGGCGGCTTTTGTTGATGCTTAAGTACAGGCATGTGCGGAATTTAGGATTCGGGGGCTTGGAGCATCCTGTCATGAACCTTCTAGGAAACCCAGAGGTATGTACGAACGGAGCCATTCTTGACCTTTGGCATCCGGTGGTTCCTACCAGTGAGATCGAAGTGGGAATAGTGCGGCAGGTGGTGCTGCTTGGGCAAGCAGTCAGTTACTCATTAACAGCGCCAGGGACTTACTTTGCCTGGCGAACGGACCCTGCCATTCCCGCAGGAACAGTGTTTATGCCGTCGGTGGTAACTGAAAATCTTCCTGTTCTGCATCGGTATGGGTATCTCTGGACAAGTCTTGGAGACCCAAGCGAAAGTCTCTTTGAAATTCCTGAATATGACGAACCAGATAGAAGAAATATCCACGCGGCGACGATTGGTGTCTACTGCTCGGCGCCTCGGGCAGTAGAGAACTTTTTGGACTTGGGCC
Organism: Acidimicrobiales bacterium; assembly: GCA_029242745.1. GTDB lineage: Bacteria > Actinomycetota > Acidimicrobiia > Acidimicrobiales > MedAcidi-G1 > UBA9410. The sequence continues at coordinate 19,369 of JAQWTI010000034.1, forward strand.
ATTTTCCATACGTCCACACTGGGGTTCTAGGCATTGAGCCTCATACGGAAGTCGTCGAATACGACGTGCATGTAGATCCCGAGAACAATGAGCTCTGGGCTACTAACTGCCGCTTCTTTCAACCAATGGCGGCAGCCACCTCCACAACGGGCAAGACGGTCGGGTACGAATTCCGGGTACCCCACCCTTACTGTTGTCTTCTCTACAAGACATCGCCTCTTGACAGCTCGCGTGTGGACGCAATTGGACTGTTTGTTCGATCGGTTGCTCCTGACTACATTGAGGCGAACATGTTTCTGAGCCTGCTTGATGAATCGAGTAGTGATTCGTTTATCCGCCAGTTCCAGCAATTAATTTTTGCTCAGGACAAGCCCATCCTCGAAAATCAGAACCCAAAACTGCTACCGCTCGACCCTCGGGCCGAGACGCCTGTCCGGTCCGACAAGTTGGCAATCGCATATCGACGGTGGCTTTCTGACCTAGGCGTCACTTATGGCGTGCTTCCAAAGACTTGAGCCGATGAGTAAAAGTTTGACGAATCTCTGGCATCCGATCGCGAGCGCTGAGGACCTGCCGTATCGCCACATCTTCCAGGGCCAGTTGCTTGGTCGTGAGCTTGCCGTGTGGCGAGCCGATGACGATTTTGTCAACATCTGGGAGAATCGCTGTCTGCATCGCGGTGTGCGACTCTCGATCGGGAGGAACGAGGGGCTTGAGCTTAAGTGTCAGTATCACGGCTGGCGCTACGCCAATCGATCGGCTGGCTGTACCTACATTCCTGCTCATCCAGCGGACGCACCGGCTCGTACCATCTGCAACCGAACATTCCCGGTCTGTGAACGTTACGGACTGATCTGGTCGGGGGAGGACCCAACGGGAGATCCTCCTGAGATTTCACTCTTAGAGAAAGGTCGAACGCTCCCGTTGCGGAGCATCGCGGTCAACGCATCGCTGAATCTCGTCCTGGAACACCTAGCCAACTATCGCTTTTCCCTCAACGGTGATCCTGGAAACCTTGCCGTGACCACTGCGGACTATCTGGACCAGTGTTCTCTTTCGGTAACTGCGACTTGCGATAGCAAACAATCGACAGTCCTCTTCTTCGTTCAGCCGGTTGACTCAAATCGATCCGTGATTCGAGGCGTCCTTTGCAGCAGCCCAACGGATTCTGAGCGGCTCCTGACGCTGCGACATCACAGCACGGAATTGTCTCACCTCCGCGAGAAAGTCGAACTCGACGCCCTTAAGGCCCCGCTGATTCAGCCAATGACGCCCACTATCGAACAGGTTCCTATCACCAGTTACGAAATAATGATGCCTTCTTCTGGTCGTAAGGCATCACTCCGCGTGCAAGTGCTTCGCAAATGGGTGACCGCCGAAGGGATTGTGGGTCTGGAACTCGAATCGATCGGCAAACCTCTACCAACTCCCCAGCCTGGCGCCCATATCGACGTGCACCTGCCCAATGGGTTGGTGCGGCAGTATTCGCTGACAAATGCACCAGGGCAGGGATCGCTATATCGGCTGGGGGTCAAACTTGAATCAGATTCACGTGGTGGTTCTTCCTGCCTCCACGAAACGGTCAAAGAAGGAGACGTCTTAGCCATTTCTGAGCCGCGGAACAACTTTTCGCTACGCCGCGACGCCGTGAAGACGCTCTTGGTGGCTGGTGGGATCGGAGTGACGCCCCTGTTGTCAATGGCTCACACGCTAAGAAACAACAAATTAGACTACGAACTGCATTACTTCGCACAGACCGATGGGCATCTCGCCTTTCCTGAGGTACTGCAGGAGTTTGGTGATGCAGTAGTGCTCCATCTCGGCCTATCGCCAGAGGCAACGAGCAAGGAACTGACTGCGTTGCTTTTGGGATACAAGTCAGCAATGCACGTCTATGTATGTGGACCTGGACCCATGCTCGAGGCCGCTCGCCGTATTGCTTCTGAGGAGGGTTGGCCTGATACGGCCGTGCACTTTGAGTATTTCAGGAACACCATCGAGATTGACAGTTCATCTTCGTTCGAAGTCAGTTTGGCCAGATCAGCCCTCACACTTGAGATTCCGAGCGGCAAGACTATTCTCGAGATTCTTCGCGCAAACGGCATAACACTGATGTCGTCCTGTGAGCAAGGTGCATGTGGCACGTGCGAAGTACCGGTGGTCGAAGGTGACCCAGAACATCAAGATGTCTACCTCAACGACTCAGAGAAGGCGGCAGGTCAGAGAATCATGACTTGTGTCTCTCGTGCGAAGTCGCCCCGTCTGGTTCTAGACATCTAGGGCGTGGTGATGATCAAACTCTTCGATTACATCCTTTCAGTGAACTGCTATAAGCAGAGATTGATAATGAGCATCCTGGACGTGCCCTTTGAGTCGATACCCGTCGACTTCTACCCGGGATTGGAACACAAGGGTGAGGAGTTCAAGAAGATCAATCCACTTGGGCATATACCGGTCATCGACGACGACGGCTTCATGCTGCGAGATGCCCACGCAATCCTCGTATATCTCGCGTCAAAGTACGACCCAACCGGCCTTTGGTACCCAGTTAACTCCCCAGAGCTCGTTGGCGAAACTACCCAGTGGATGCTTTTTGCTGAAGGAACCACCAACACGGCTTCTGCGGCTCGTCTGCACGTGAACCTCGGTTACGAATTCGACATTGATTCGTGTCGAGAGGGAGCCCACCGTCTGTTTCGCGTACTCGACGAGCATCTTTGGTTCAGAGAGCAAGAAAACCGGGACTGGGTGTGTTCAGGCGAACACCCCACCATCGCTGATATCGCGATATTCCCTGATGTAATCCTCTCCGAGGAAGGGGGTATTGCCCGTATCGATTACCCAGCGATTCGAAGGTGGACCGATCGGGTGAAACGACTTCCCGGGTTCCTGCCTATGCCGGGAATCTTCCCAACAGCTGATGCTCGGCCGCTATCTCACGAAGTTTGACCGGTCGCCCGCAGGAAGGAATTCCTTTCCCGTTCGGTCGTTTGAAAGGCAGGCGGCGGGCTTCGCTGATGCGAGTTGGCGGTTATTCCTAAACTCTTTCTACAAACGCAAAGCAGGTGAGTCAGATACCAGAGGGCGGCTCAACCTCTCTGCTAGTGGAGAGTTGTTATCGTTCCCGTATCGCTTCAGAGTTATTTTGCTCTGACCTTGCGTACTGACTTGCAGCGAGTTGTTGCAGAAAAGACTGGGGGGTAGACAAGTTGGACTATGCCGAGTTCTTACGGAAGATCCCAAAGGTCGAGTTGCACTGCCACCTTGAGGGGAGCGTGCGAGCAACAACGGCCGTCGAACTTGCTAAGAAGTACTCAGTTCGCCTTCCGACCTACGAGCCGGAAGAGTTGTACCAGTACGAAGGAATCGTTGAGTTCCTCGAACGCTACATCCAGATATCTCATGCCATTATTGACCGTGAGGACTTTGCCCGTATCGCCTACGAAGCACTGGCGGATGGAGTGGCATTTGGCAACCTCCGTTATCGGGAGATGTTCCTGAACCCGACGAACCACTATGCCGACGGCGTGTCCTACGACACCGTGATCGATGGGGCTATCGATGGGATTCGGCAGGCAGAGCGGGATTATGGGGTTCAATGCCGACTGATCGTCGGCATCAATCGAGCGGAGTCTCCAAGTGATGCCGTCACCCTTGTTCAGCAGGTCGTCGATTCACCGCGCGATGAGGTAGTCGGGATTGGTCAGGACCATCTGACCCCTGACAACGAGGAAAATCCAGGCCGGTTCACTGAGGCGTACAGGCTCGCTGTAGCAAATGGATTAAACATCACCGCTCATGCCGGTGAGATCGACTCCTCGACCTCTGCGGATGTCGCAGCGGCTCTTGATCTGGGGTGTTTGCGCATTGATCACGGCTACAAGATTCTCGAAGACTCAGAACTCTTAAAGCGGGCTCGTGACAACAATGTTTATTTCACGTGCTGTCTCTTCTCGAGCAGGATTCTCTCCGGTTGGCACGATCTCGCAAATCATCCGATTCGACACATGATTGACGCGGGGCTCAATGTGACACTCAATACCGACGACCCGACAATGATGAACACCCACATCGGGAAAGAGTACGAGGAGGGTTGCGTGGAGATGGGCCTTGGTCTGGACCAGGTGATAAAAATCGTGTTCAATGGCGTCGATGCTGCGTGGATGAATGGTGCCGACAAACAGGCACTACGCCATGAGTTTGAAGAAGCGATTAACTCACTCGGCTCCGAGTTGAATTGACCCTCTGGAGATGGCTTACAGTGCGACAAAGCCTCAACCTGCGAGCCGAGTTCCGTGGGAAGCCAACTGCGACCAGCATTGCCTGTCTAATCTAGGAGGGTCTCGATGAACATTGACGAAGCACTCCGCCTGATGCCAAAGACGGAACTTCACCTCCATCTTGAGGGGGCGGTGGACTCAACTACGTTCGCTGAACTTGCAGCGAAACACAGACTTGAATTGCCGCCTCATGCCGTGGCGTCAGATCTTTACGAGTACGACAGCTTGGCTGATTTCCTTGATGTGTACTCGTTGGTGTCTCACTCGATACGAGATCGTGATGATTTCCAGAGGGTGACCTACGAATGTCTTGAGCGCTGCGTGAACAGCGGTGCACGGTATGTCGAATTATTTTTTAGCCCCGAGTCGCACCTTCAAGTTGGAGTTAGTTACGAGACAATGCTTGAGGGCGTGCTCCAGGGTGTGGAAGATATCCAAGTAGACCTCGGTTTGGTTAGCAACCTCGTACCCGCGATTAATCGTGAACTTGGCGGATATAGGGCCGTGGAATTTGTTCAGATGGTGGCGGACCACCGCCACGATCGAATAATTGGTGTGGGGCTGGATTTCAACGAGTTGGGCCACCCACCAGAAGCCTTCGTGGACGCCTTCCGTCTGGCCAGCCAAGTCGGCTTACATCGCACATCCCACGCTGGTGAGGTCGGACCCGCGCAGAACATTCGAACCGGAATCGAACTCCTTGATTGCCAAAGAGTCGACCATGGCTACAACATCGTGGAGGACGCTCGTTTGCTTGCAGATTGCGCGGCTAGCCAGATTCCTTTCACTGCATGTCCAACAACGACCACTTACACGAGTGCCTTTCGTGATCTAGGAGCCCCTGACCACGCAATTCGTCAAATGGCCGATGCAGGTCTAAAACTCACCATCAACTCTGACGATCCGCCAATGTTTGGTATCGATCTGGCAATGGAGTACTGCACCCTTTATCACCAGATGGGTTTCACTCCAGACGACCTCAAGACGTTTGCGCTCAACGGCATCGATGCGGCGTGGATCGATGACCAAACTAAACGAGAATGGCGCTCCACCTGGAGCAACGAAATTGATGGCCTCCTTAGTCAGGTGGTCTGATCTTCAGGGGAAAGACTGGAATTAATTTGATCCACGAGTTCGCCGCGGAGACCGCATCTTCAGGGCTGAGATTTTAGATCGAGTATCGCCTCAATGTCTTGAATCGGTCCAGTTTTGGCCTTTTCCTATGGCCCCTGGGCCGAGAAAGCCTCAGAGCGCTGCCACTGCTAATGTGCGCAATGTTGTTTGGGGCGAGAGGCTGGAGAAACAAAACTGTGGACATGGAGGCCTTTCTAAAAGCCATTCCAAAGGTGAGTCTGCATCTTCACTTGATGGGTTCGGTGCAGGCGCGTACCGCTGTGGAATTGTGTCAGAAACATGGGGTGGTACTGCCGGATTTTGAGGAGCCAGAGGATCTCTACGACTATCCAGACATTTACAAGTTTCTCCACATGTATGACAACACTGCTCTTGGTGTGGTCGATAGAGAAGATTTTGAGCGAATTTGCTACGAGACCCTAAGCGAAGCGGCGGACCACAACGTTCGCTACCGCGAAATGTCCTTTAACCCCACCACGCATATGGCGGCCGGCGTGGATTATGGGACTTGCGTCGACGGTCTCATTGATGGCATCAACGCGGCTCGGACCGATTATGGCATCGAGTGTCGCCTGGTCGCTGCAGTGAACCGGATGGAAAGTCCCGAACTCGCCGTCGAGATGGTCGAGACAATGCTGGCAAATCCCCGAGACGAGGTAATCGGAATTGGCTTGGACTACGCGGAGGACTCAGGGACCTCACCCGAGAGATTCTGGAAGGCCTATGGGATGGCACGCCGCGCTGGATACCGGTTGACAGCACACGCATCTGAGGCTGAACCACCTCGCAACATCGAGACGTGTTTAGATCTATTGGGCTGTGAGCGCGTTGACCACGGCTATCACGTGGTCGAAAGTGAAGATGTGATGCGGCGCTGCCGAGACGAAGGCGTTGTTTTCACCTGCACCCCGGTTTCGACAGCATGGGTTTACTTTGATAACGACTTTGACAACCACCCAATCGAACGCATGCGCGAATTTGGTTTGAAAATCAGCTTGGATTGCGATGATCCACCGATGTTCAAGACGGATCCAACAAAAGACCTGGTCATGGCCCACAACCACATGGGCTTCGAAGTAGAGGACTTCCGACAGTGCATGCTTAACGGTATCGACGGGGCTTGGATTGACGAACCCGACAAGCGGTCAATGAGACGCCATTGGTCGACAGAGTTTGATGACCTGGCTGCGAATTTGGCCTAAGGTCGGAAGTAATATGTGCAATAGGGATTTAAGTAGTTGACAAACTAGAGATACGACCGATAACGGGGAATGGGGCTTACTAAATGAATAAGAATCAAACGGGAGGATTGCACCTTCCACCTTCTGCAAGTGGACCTGGTTACAGCCGGCGAGATGCACTTCGGCTAGGAGCCATTGGTGTTGGTGGCCTCGCCATAGGTGGTTCACTTCTGGCTGCTTGCGGCTCGGACGATTCTAGCACAGGCGCCTCTGGCGGAGCCAAGGAGAGCATTAAGGCACATTGGGTCTACATCGGACCGCCTGACGATCAGGGTTGGACCCAGCGACACCATGAGGGCTACTTGGCTGCTGTGGCTGCGATGGGGGACAAGATGGTTTCCGGGTACACACCCAACATAGGGTTCGACGCAGGCACCACTCAGCTCTTCCAGCAACTGGTAGATGACAAGAACGACATCATCTTTATGAACACGGAATACTCCGGACTCATGAGTGAGGTAGCGGACGCCAACCTTCAGGTGAAGTGGGCTGAGACCAACGGCCATCATTTCACTGAGAACTGCTTTGGTTACTACCTCGCCCACGAAACCACTGCCTATCTGCTCGGAGTTGCAGCAGCTCATCTTGCTGACAATGGGCGGATTGGTTACATCGGAGCGTTTCCGACTGCGACTGCCTACAACGATGTCAATGGCATGCTCCTAGGGGCACGATCGGTTAACCCCGAGGCAACCGTTGAGACGGTTATGGTCAGCACGTTCTATGACCCTCAGGCGGCTGCGCAGGCATCTGACGCCCTGCTCAACAACGGTGTGGACTTCTTGTTTGGAGTGATGGATGAACCAACCTTCCTCAACCTTGCAGAAGAGGCTGGCGTCTGGACTGGCTACTGGAACGGCGACTTCCCTGAGCAGGCGCCGAACATGTACACAGCCGGTTTCGATATCGGTCACGGCCTTGGCCCGTTCTACACCCAGCAGTGCCAAGCGGTTCTTAATGGTTCATGGGTCGCTCCAAGCGTGGCCACACTTCTTGACACGCCACTGGGCGACTGGGGTCCAAAGGTTCCTCAGGACGTCAAAGATGCGGTCGCCGCAGCTGACGCTGCGCTGAAGAGTGGCGATCTCCACGTCTACGAAGGTCCGCTTATGGACAACAAGGGCAACCAGGTCTTGGCTGCCGGCGAGACAATTGACTCTCTGGGCGCCTACGAAATCAACTGGGCAGTTGAAGGCGTGTCGGGACTGGAGTGATCGAACCGGATCATTCGTATGCCGTCGAGGCGCGGGGCATTTCCAAGTATTTCGGAGGTGTCGCCGCCCTCGACGGTGTCGACTTTAAAGTTCATTGGGGCGAGGTCCATGCTCTCCTAGGTGAGAACGGTGCTGGAAAGACCACACTTTCCAACATTCTTGCTGGCATATATCGGGCGGACTCAGGTGAGATTGCCGTTGATGGACTCACCCATGAGGTTCGCACGCCTGCCCAGGCGATCGAAGCTGGAATTGGAATGGTTCACCAGCATTTCAAGCTCGTCGAAACTATGACAGTGGCCGAGAACGTCCACCTCGGTTGGCCTGATACCCCAACCTTGGTCAGCCAGCGGGTGTTGGTAGACCGGACTAACCATTTGATGGAAGAAATCGGACTTCATGTCGACCCGACTGCGAAGGTCTGGCAATTGTCGGTTGGAGAACAACAGCGAGTTGAGATCCTTAGAGTGTTAGCGCGAGGAGCCCAAATACTCATCCTCGACGAACCCACGGCGGTCCTGACTTCCCACGAAGCCAGAGACTTGTTCAAGGTCATGCGCGACCTCGTTTCGGGCGGCCGGACAGTCATCTTCATAAGTCACAAACTGAATGAAGTGCTCGAAGTTTCCGATCAGATCACAGTTCTCCGCGACGGGGTTCATGAGGTCACACGTTCGGCTGAAGGAGCGACACCGCGAGAGCTGGCACGGTTGATGACTGGTGAGGAAAGAACTCTTGAGGTTGAACATCGAGAGATTACGGGAGAAACTGTTCTGCAGCTCGAGGGTGTAACGGCGAGCAATGACCGCGGCGTTGTTGCTCTCAGCAGCGTTGATCTAGTAGCGCGGTCAGGTGAAATTCTTGGAATAGCCGGGGTGTCTGGCAACGGCCAGACTGAACTTGCTGAGGTCATCTCAGCTATGCGCAGAGTGGACGGCGGGACAATCACTGTTGATGGCGAAGATGTTGCCAATGGCCTGGTCCGGAAGGTCACCGACCTTGGAGTTGGTCATATACCAGAGGATCGCATCGGTGTTGGCATAGTTGGGTCAGCCTCCGTTAAGGACAACGCTGTTCTCAGGCACTACTGGACTGAGGGGTTATCGAGTGGCGTCACGCTGTTTCGCCAGGCAGTTGTCGACTTTGCGACCCGCTTGGTCGAAGTTGCTCGCGTGCAAACCCGATCAATTACTGCCACTGCCGGTCAGATGTCAGGGGGGAATCAGCAGCGTCTCGTAGCCCGACGTGAGGCCCTATTAGCGACCCGAGTGCTGATAGCCGTTCACCCCACGCGTGGTCTAGACGTGCTTGCTGCTCAAGAGGTGCAAACCGCCGTAATCGGACAGCGCGATAGAGGTGCAGCTGTTCTCTTCATCTCGGACGATCTCGATGAAGTTCTCCTGATGAGTGACCGGATTGCAGTGATGTACGAAGGGCGCATCATGGGGATCTTCGATCGGGTAGATGCAGATCGTGAGGCGATTGGTTTGATGATGGGCGGCCACACGCTCGAAGAAGCGATGGCTAAATGAGCACCTATCGTTTGGAGCGCCGACTCGAAGTCGACACGAAGAAGCAAGCACTCACAAGAGTTGCTGGCGCGTTAATTGCCATGGCCGTAGCCGGGCTCGTTCTGTTGCTGACAGGTCGAAACTCGTTCAAAATTCTTTTTGATGGACTCGAAGCGATCTTCGGCAGTCAACGAGGCCTAGAAGGTGTAGCGCTCCGGGCCATTCCGATTCTCATGACAGCACTCGCCGTTGCGTTGTCGCTTCGCATGAAGATATGGAATATTGGTTCGGGTGGTCAGTTTCTTATGGGTGCGTTCGCGGCACTTGGAGTCGGCATCCATGTGAACGGCCCGGGCTGGCTTGTCTTGATCTTGATGGCACTTGCAGCGCTAGTCGCTGGTTCTCTATGGATTTTAGTTCCAGCGCTTGCCCGCGCCTATTGGGACGTCAATGAGATCATCACAACCTTGCTGCTCAACTTCGTCGCGGCACAGTTGGTGACCTGGGCTTCAATTGGATTTTGGCGTGATACTGAGGCAGCTGTTATTCAGTCCACCAAACGGGTGCCCTACAGGCTTGCTGAGTTGCCAGGCACCGACTCGTTGACTATTGCTCTATTGGTGCCGTTCGTCATCGCTTTAGTGCTGTTCTGGATATTTCGTTCGACGACTATTGGTTTTGAGATCGACACCATAGGAGGCAACGCGCGGGCTGCGGCCTTTGCCGGGATAAACGTTCGCCGCCGGATACTGCTGGTGATGCTCTGTACCGGAGCGATAGCGGGCCTTGGTGGAATGTTGCAACTTAGTGCCCCGGGGGCACGGCAACTCGGTCCAGGATACGAAGCGCAGTTTGGACTAACCGGCTTCATCGTTGCGGCCCTTGCCGGAGGGGCAATGATGGGCGTGTTAGTTGGTGGAACCTTCATTGCCTCGATGTTCTTTGCTGGCTTGGTGCTTCAGACCAAAGGCCTATCCGTCTACATCATCTTTGGCATATATGGCCTAATTCTCACCGGGGTCGCGTTAGGCGAAATGGCTGCTAGATATCGACTGGTTCGGGTAGGGGATGCGGTTAGTAGCGAAAGAGTTGCATCATGACCTTTGCTCTCATCGAGAACGGCTTCCTCAGTCTCATCAGCTCCGCTATTCCTGCAAGCACCGTGGTTGTGCTTGCAGCTCTTGGTTGCCTAGTCGGAGAACGGGTGGGGGTCCTAAATTTGGGGCAAGAAGGCCTTATAGGCATAGGAGGGGTCTACGCGGTGATAGCCGTTGTGACTTGGGGTGTGGGTAGCCCTTGGGTCGCACTTGCCATAGGCATGGCAGCGGCAGGTATTGCTGGCCTGATGTTCGCTGTTGCCGTTGTGGTATTTAGAGCCAGCCAAGTGTTGGTTGGTCTGGCTCTGGCGCTAGGCGGGATCGGGTTGTCAAATCAGTTGGGAACCAACCGAAATGGCGTTCAGGTGAGAACGCAGTTCAGCGAGTTCAGTCTTGGCGGCAGCCTCGTCGATGGAGGTGTTCGTGAAGCCCTCTTCGCACATGACCCGATGGTCTACGTCGCGTATGTGTTACTCCCGCTTACTCTTTGGTTCATCCTGTTCCGCACCCGGCACGGGATGAATATGCGGGCAGTAGGTGAGAATCCAGCTGCAGCAGATGCTGTCGGTGTCAGCGTGACCTGGTCCCGTATCGGCTACAGCGTTCTGGGTGCTGCGATTTCCGGAGCTGGAGGCGCATATATGGTGCTCTCATTCACGCCTACCTGGTCACCTGATATAGCACGAGGTCGAGGCTGGGTTGCTCTCGCAGTCGTGATCTTCGCTGGTTGGCGGCCGGTCCGGGCTGTATTCGGAGCACTGCTCTACGGCACGATGTTCTCCTTAGGACTCACAGCACAGGCACGAGGTTGGGGCTTTCTGTTCAATGCTACGGACCTCGCTTTCTTCCTCTCGATGTTGCCATTTCTTGTGACCCTGGCGGCCATTCTCCTGCCTGCTGGTGCAGCCAAGATAGGGAAAAGGGTTCGTTCCACTGCCGCACCTGCGGCACTTGCCATCCCCTACTCCCGTGAGGAACGGTAGGGCAAAGAGGTCATTGCTGTGGGCAACATCCGTGATGAGTGGTTCCCCATTGCTAGTTCTGCCGACTTGCAGCCAGGAACGTGTTCAGCGTTGACGTTGCTCGAAAATCGGTTGCTTCTGGGTGTCGGGAAAGATGGTCAACCATCACTGTTTCCTGACACGTGCCCTCACCGTGGGGCTCAACTGAGTCTCGGCTCATTTGACGGTGCGAAGTTCCAATGCCCCTACCATGGTTGGGAGTTCGGGCTCGATGGACGGTGCCTGCACCAGCCGGCCCATCCTGGCCGTGACCCATCGGCGGCCTCAACTCTGCCGTCTTATTTGCTCCGTGAGGGATACGGATTGCTGTGGGCATGTTTAGGCGATAACCCAAAGTGTCTGCCAACGTACCCGGAATACGAGGACGGCACTGGTCGAAGCCTTGTGCTGAAGGCAGCCCCGTTCGCTAGCTCAGGCCCGCGAATTATTGAGAACTTCCTTGACCTCGCACACTTTCCGTTTGTGCACGAGGGATACCTTGGTGATCCGCGAATCGCCGGCATCGACAGATACGTCGTTGAAGTCGTAGACGGAATGCTACGCCTCAGTGAGGTGTCGGTTTGGCAGCCAAATCCAGGGCCATTGGCGACCAGTGGGGGACCAGTGTCCTACGAGTACACCGTCTCACATCCTTATGCGGCAACCCTTGCGAAGACCCCGAGCGAGGTTGATGGTGGGGAGCGCAGTGGCTTTTCAATTCTTTTGGTCGCTAGTCCCGTCAACGAGACCGAATGTTTAGTTTGGCGCGTCGTAACAGTTCGTGATCCTGGAGTAGACACCGATGCGCAGCGTGCCTTCAATCGCACAATCTTTGAGCAAGACATCAACGTGGTGGAATCGCAGCTTCCTAAGAGGTTGCCACTGGACTTACGTGCCGAAGTGCACCAACCAGCCGACGCTGGAAGCCTTGCCTACCGTAAGTGGCTCATCGATCGCGGAACGTCGTATGGGACGGTACCCAAGACTGAATAGTTGCGAGGCAACTGGCTCATAGGGTTGCCACGGTTCGGCTGACACACTTGGCCCCTCCTGGCGTAGAAACTGCGTATCGGTCGCACCACACCGAACCGTAGGATGGCGCCGTGGCCCACACTGTCTTCGTAGAGTTTAGATGTCAGCCAGGAAAGAGGGAAAAGCTCCTCTCGTCGCTCCTGCCTGCGTTGGATGAAACGAGAGCCTTCGCTGGCTGTCGTTCAATCGATACTTATGTTGATTGCAACGACCCTGACTTGGTGTTGCTTTGGGAGCATTGAGATGCGGCTCACGATCATGCCGCCTACATGGCATGGCGGACTGAGGAAGGGCTGCTCGATCGACTCGGTCCGTTGTTCCGTGGAGATGCACGGGTCGTTCACATGAATAAAGCTCTGTAGGGGAAAGTTCGAATGATTTCAGTTCCGACAGTTGACATCGGTCCCGCTTTGGCCGGGGAGCCCGGCGCAGTAGCCAGAGCGGCTGCCGCCCTTGACGCTGCGTGCACGACCAGCGGCTTCTTCGTACTCACCGGTCATGGGGTCCCGTCGGAACTGGTCGAAGAGGTGATGGCTCAAGGAAGAAAATTTTTCTGTTTGCCTTTCGAGGAAAAGCAGCGAGTGGCTCCACCGGGGCCTGAACACTACCGGGGCTATCTCGGTATGGACACGACCTCGCTTGCCGCGACCCTCGGCAATGAGGCGCCTCCCGACCTGTGCGAGTCGTTCAACATCAATCGTTTCGACGACCCTGCAGTTCGAAGTCGGGCATACGTTGAGGGGGCAGAGGCCGCCGTGCACCCCAACTTGTGGCCAGAGAACCCGGCGGAGTTGCGACCTGTGCTGGAGCGTTACTACGCAGAAATGGAGCAACTGTGCGTAGGGTTGCTGCCGATTTTCGCAGGAGCGCTCGACCTCCCCTCAACGTGGTTCGACGACAAGGTGGCAGAGCACACTGCGTTGCTGCTGCTGAACTGGTATCCGCCAGTCAGTGGTGCGGCCCGGCCAGCACAGCTCCGGCGTGGCGCACACACCGACTATGGCGCATTCACGATTGTGGCTGCTGAGCAGATCCCAGGGCTGCAGATTCTCCTTGACGACAACTGGGTGGATGTACCGGCAGTGCCGGGTGGGTTCGTCGTGAACCTCGGCGATCTTATGGCGCGTTGGACCAACGATCGTTGGGTTTCCACCCTTCACCGGGTGGTGATCCCTGACGGGGCTGATCAGGAACGGGATCGCATGTCGGTGCCGTACTTCTTTCAGCCCTCCTACGGTGCGCTCATAGAGACAATCCCGACCACGGTGACGACTAGCCGTCCCTCGAGGTACGAACCGGTGATTTCAGGCAAGTGGATTACCGCCAAATCCATGTCGATGCTTGAAGACCAAGAATGAGCGTCAACTTCCGACTTGTAAAGAAGTCTTGGCTCCTGCGTGTTCCGTGTTGCTGCTAACGAGCGGATGGTTGGATTAAAATCTTCATATGAGTAGTTTCGGCGGCGCTTAACTCGTTAAACGCTTCTTCTGCGTTGTCTAACGAGACGACGCCAGTGACCATAGACCCGACCGGGATGACGCCAGAGGCCAATAGGGCGATTGCCCTCCCAAAGTCAGCGCGGGTATAGCCCGCAGCACCATTCACGTGAATTTCCTTCATTATCAAAGTATCGATGTCGATTTCAGAGCGCTTCATAGGCAGGCCAACGAGCACTAATCTGCCTTGCCGTCGCAACAACTTGAGAGCGGTATTGGTTGCGTTAGCTGAACCGGCACACTCGATTACGGCTATTGGGTCCCTTGCCCCAAGGACGTTGAGACTGCTGGTTGGGTCTTCGTCTACCACAGTGTTAAACCCAAGGTTTTCTGCGATTTTCGCTCGAGCGGGATTCTGCTCGAGGATGACGACATTTTGGCTTCCCTGTGCCCTTAGAGCGACGCCGGTCAGGACGCCAATAGGGCCGGCGCCAATGACCAGGACCGGCTCTTGCGGGTCGAGATCCGCAACGGTCGCAGCAGCCCTGACCGAGACTGCTACCGGCTCGGTGAAGGCGCCGTGCTGCGGCGGCATGGAGTCAGGCAGAGGGTAGAGGGAGCCCGAATCCACGATGGCAGTATCTGCGTACCCTCCCGGCATGTGAACTCCTAAAACGCGACCGTTGTGCCCGCCGTTAAGACACTGAGTTTCATTTCCTACGCGGCAAAATGGACACTGACCGCAGTTTGTATACGGGAGGACAGCGACCGTATCTCCCGCCGACCAGCCGGTCACTTCGTGGCCGATTTCGCGAACTGTCCCAGCAAACTCATGACCGAATACCGCTCCTGGCCTGACCACTTTCCGCATGTGAAGGTCGGTCCCGCAGATGCCACAGAAGGTGACGTCGATGCGCACTTCTCCAGGGGTCAGGGTCCGGTCCGGTCGTTCAACAACCACGAGTTCACGAAACGCTCCAACTTGGACAACTCTCATTAGGTCACAACCATTTAGTTACCCCGCCTAGGTTTTACTTTGAATGGCTACTCGGGGGCAGCAGCCTCGTGGGCAATGTGGTAGCACCAATAGTCAAGGGTGGATTCAATGAATGGGGTTGAACCGGATCGTAGAAGATGTGACCCGCCTGTGTGACCGAAGGATAAGTGCAGTGCAGTGAAGAAAGGCACCACACGTGAGTCCAGGCCAGTAATTATCTGACTTGGAAGCTGTGCGATCCAGCGAGAAGCACGCACCAGGCTCAAAGCCCGCTGTTGACCTTCTTGCCGTTTGGCTCCTTTACCCGACAGTGATCATTGAGATCGAAGTCACTGCAACTGCGAGCCCAATTGCCTGCCCCCCTGACACGCGTTCACGCAGAAAGAAGCGGGCTAGAAGAACAGTGACGGCAGGGTGAAGGCAACTAAGCACCGAGGAAATACTGAGGAGGCCGATGTTCAAGGCCTCCAAGAATAAAACGGCGGCGAGGACATCGGTAAAACTGGCGCCAGCGATGAACGGTCGCGCTCGAGAAGAGGCAATTGCGGGCCACGGCATTTTTGCAGCGACCAAGAGAACCACGATGGCCGGTAGAAGCCGGGCACCAAGGACGGGCCATGGAGCAGAGATTGGGTCAGTGGTACTAATGATTATGTAGCCGAAACCGAAGCCCGTACCCGCCAGAACGCCGTTGATGATGGCGCCAAACTTCAAGTCGGAACCCCTCCAACCAGAGCCTGACACGAGAAGAATGGAGATAAGCCCAAGGGCCACGCCGATGAATTGCCAGACCGAAAGATGATCGCCGACGCCGAGCCCCCAGATCACTGGGAGGATGGCGCCCACTACACCCGTGATCGGCGCAACCGCAACCATATGGCTCCGCAACCCGAGGTAGAAAAATGCCACTCCGGCGGAGCCGAAAATTCCAGAGATTCCTCCGATTAGGAAGTCCCGAAAGATAAAACTTTCAGCGAGGAAGAATGCGAAGGGAAGTGCGAATAATGCGGCAAGCGCTTGATCCAGCACAAGCACCGCAAAGAGATTTGAACGACGTGCAGCTTGGCCGCCAAAGAAGGCTGCAAATCCCCAGAGAAAGGCCGAGGAGAGCGCCAGTGTGTTGGACACCGTCGGAGCCTATTGCCTGACAGAATCTCCAGAAGTGTTGCTCGCTGCACCCATGCCGACGTGCGACGGTTGCCAGACGTAACTCGATTAACTACCTACAGTTGATCGAGTTCTCTGGTTGAATGGATTAGGTCAACGAGAACGTCTCCGTGACAACTCAGTGGCGCACACCAGCAGCCCAGACGCTGCCCAACAAGTTCCTGGAGTGACCCCATCAACTCTGGCTGCTTTACTATCCACTCGCGGTAAGCGTCGAGCACTCGTTCACGTTCGTCATCACTGTCGTCCTGAAGGACGAAGGGGTTGCCCCACTTGCTGGCGCTGCGGCCGTGCTCAGCTACTTCCCGGCCTATATAGACGTCGAAGTCTTCATGTAAATTATGGACAACGGTGGTCTTGGACAAGAGTGAACCTCTTTAAGTAGGTGTTTCCTGAGTTTGCTTCATCGTATTGCTGGTATGCCAATTGACTCTCAAGTAGCAAACTGGAAGCTGAACTGTGGGCGCGGTGTCTCTGGTTTGACGCGTTGGCCGGCCGAATCCAAATTATTTCGCGAGTCGTAGTTTGTGGTCGAATCGAGTCAACATCTCGTGAGAAACGGGCACTAGAACAGTGGTTTGCAGTTCGGTCGCCGATGACGAATATCCCCCGACGTCAGCAGGGAGAACGTTTACTCGATAGACCATATAACTATGTGTCCCACCCCGACCTCCAGAGCGCCTTCCGACGTCCAGGCCCGAACATTCTCTACATCAATGGTGGTGTCTGGAATTCGTTGCCTCCTAACTTACGTCCTGTTCCCGTGGCTGCTGCCGGCTCTCGGGGTTGCTACGAGTATTGGTCCAGCAATAGGTCTACCAATTGCCGTGGTGGCGATCTATTTCAACGTGACGAGTATTCTTCGTTTCAAAAGCGCGGGACATCGACTGAAGTGGCTGATTATCCCAATAAATGTCTCAGTGATTGCACTTCTTGTCGTTTTGATGGGATTGGATATCGCTGACCTCAATGGATAAAGAACCAGCAACCCTAGATCCGGGGGGGGACAGTCCGGGACGAACCCTGAGTCGCGGCCCGGCACGTATTCTCTGGTTGCTAATCGGGTGCCTATCGCTTGTTGTCGGGGGCATCGGGGTGGTGGTTCCTGGCCTTCCCACCACGGTGTTTATGATTGTTGCGGCGTCTTGTTTCGCTCGCTCTGTTCCCCGCTTCGAACGGTGGATATTGGCCTTACCGGGTGTCGGACCTTTGGTCCGGGACTACCGGAGAGGCCTCGGGATGCCAAGGCGGGCTAAACGTGCAGCAGTGACAACAATCCTGGTGATGAGCGGTGTGAGCGCTGGCGTCCTAGTTAACTCACTAGTTGTTAGGGGAAGCATTGTTGTGGTGGCGATAGTGGGTGTTTGGTATCTAATCTGGCGCGTACCAACCCGACTAGCGGACCGTACCAACGCCCCTGATGAATGAAGTTTGTGCACACATCGATGGGGAACCCATCGAGCTAATCGCAGGGGATCCATCGACATTTCCAAGTGATGCTGAACTGGCGCGTACCCTCGTCGCTACGCGAACCGAAGCGACCTTGCACACTCTGGGCAATAAAGCTTTTCCCCACGCAGGTGTCGTGTCCTATGCGGTAGGAGATGATGGTAAACCGATTATTCTTATCTCTGAACTAGACGAGCACGCTGTGAACGCTCGTAGGAATCGATGGGCTGTGCTGCTGGTCACCGCTGAGAGTTCAGACGGCGGGGGCCTACCTAAGCTGGCCCAAATTGCTCTCAGTGGTTGTGTGAAGGTGCTCGAAGAGCCGCACGAGGCGCGAACCTGTTATTTGGACTGCCATCCGGATTCTTACCGTTACGCCGACTGTAGTGACTTCAATTTTTGGCAACTTAGTGTCGAACAATGTGACCTTACTAGCGAGCCTGGCCAAAGGACTGGGGTGCCAGCGGCGGCCTATGCGGCGGCGAGTGTTGATCCCATACAGAGAGTTGCGGTCTCTATTTTGGAACACATGAACCAAGATCATTCAGATGCCAACCTCGCCTATGCACGTCATTTGGCGGGCCTCACTGAAGCGATTGATGCTGAAATGATGGGGATTGATCGGTACGGAGTAACCCTCCGGACGAATTCTCTCGCAGGGGTGCGAATGGCTCGCGTGCCGTTCGGTGACGTCCTTTCAGATCCGGCTCAAGCGCGACCAGCAGTTATAGAACTACTTGAACGAGCCCGCAGTGTTGGCGCACCGTAGTGTCGGGTTGGTCAAAGGCTTTAATTGCGTCCTTGGATAAACGGGCTACCGTCATTTCCACCAAGTACGGACTGGTTCAGGTACCTAAAGAAGGTGCCGTACCCCAGGTGTCGAGCATTCATGGGTCTCCTGGCGGGTTTGATCAAGGCTTGTTGTGGGCTGAACACTTGCAAGCCGGTGGCTGTGAAATAATCGCGCCGTCGCGGCCAGGGTACCTTCGGACACCGCTGGACTCTGGTGAGAGCCCAGCCCAGCGAGCGGATCTATATGCGGCGATGCTAGATGTCCTCCTCATTGAGAAGGTGACAGTGCTCGGAATTTCGTCGGGTGGTCCTTCAGCGGTTCACTTTGCTGCCCGGCATCCAGATCGAACTGTCGCCCTACTTCTTGACGCGGCAGTTCTTTTGCCAATAACTCCGGACAACAACTGGATTGAGAGAACAATAGTTGAGTCCAACGCAGGCACATGGGCCTCGTGTCAGATAGCTAAGCGGTGGCCGAAACTGTCGACTGCGTTACTTGTAGACGCCCTCTCAAGTGGCCTAACCAGAACTAGCAGAAAGGCTGCGGTTGATTGGATCACCTCCCATCCAGCCCGGCTGAAAAGCGCTGCAGGTCTGACAAGCTCCCTTGCTCCACGAAAGTTTCGACACTCAGGACACAAGAATGACGAAGGCAATGAGATCAACCTTGACCCCCTCCCGTTTGCGGATATCAAAGCACCAACTCTCATAAGCCAAGGCGCTAATGATGCATTCCCCCTTATTGAGCATGCGGTAAGCGCTCTTGGCCAGATAGTTGGCGCGGAGTTCATACTTGTCGAAGAGGGACACCACGGGTTGCCCTGGTGCCGACGGTTTGCAGAAGTGGCGGAGCGCCAGATTTTCCTTACCCATAACTAGATTGCGGCGGGCGGGCCGCCGACCTGGTCCAGCTCAGGAACCAAGTTCTCGCGACAAGTTGAAACTAAGTTTCTGCGATCAAGTCCAACATTTTCTTAGCTCCTTCGATGGTTTCGCTAAGGCCCTCAAACATGGACCCCCGTGCCACCGCAGCAAGGTTGAAACTGGCGCCATCAACACCCAGCGCCAAGAGAGTCTTAAGTTGCTCAGCGCACTGCTCAGGTGTTCCGGCAATTGCAAACTGTTGGGCGAGTTCGTTATCAATCAACCGCATGAGCTCGGGGGGGTCGTACCGATCTGTGTCGAAGTACCAGCCTGTCGCTTGCGCTAGAGCCGTCTCGATGGCATCTCTCAGGGAGCTATCAATTTTCGGGCCTTGTTCACCAAGAATCGATAAGTAGTGGGCGGCGTATCGCTTAACGCTGTGGATGGCTAAGTCCGCATCGGATGAAATGCACAAGGTGACACGCGGAAGAATCTCGAGGTTCCGGAGGTTCCGCCCAGTGCGGCTAGCCCCCAACGCCAGCCAGTCCCGGTATTCCTCGAGGAGTTCATGTGTAAGGTGGCGAGCTCCAATTAGCGCAACGTCGGCCAGCTCACCAGCGAGGCGCATGACTCCTGGACTTCGTGTACCGATTGCTACTGGAACGGGTTTATTGAGTTCGCGCAGCAACCGGCTGTTCTGAATGGATACGTACTCACCCTGAACGGTGGTGCTTTCTCCACTCAATAGTTGACGGAAGGCTGTGATGGTCTCGCGTAGTGTTTGTACAGGTTTGTTGTAGGAGAAGCCCAGTTCTTCGAGGCCCGCTCCAACTCCAATGCCTAAAAAGGCTCGCCCTTCTGAGACCTCTTGCAACGTAGCGACGGCGCTTGCATGAACCGCAACATGTCGGGTGTACGGGTTCGTGACCATGGAGCCGATTTGAATTGTCTCGGTCCTATCTGCGATAAGCGTTTGTATTTGGTATGTATCAGGCCATAACGCCACACAGGAAACTCCAATCCGATGGAAGCCAGCGGCCTCTACCTGTACGCCAAGGTCAACCGCATCAAGCGGGCTCATTCCTGGCGTAATCTCCGCTTCGAAGACGGGCCCGCTGGTGAGGTCATGAAGCATTGTGTGAAGTTCGTAACCTTCGGTTAGTCGCTGTGATCGAAAAGCCGGATGTAGGACTTTCCGTAAAGTTACTGGTCTAAGTATCGTTATTAAGTGGTCATCTTTACGGTTAAAAATAGTTGCGTTGGAGATGGAGTATGAATATTGGTCAAATTTCGGCCAAGTGGGCGCGCCAGACCCCGAATAGCGAGGCGATTTTCGATTCCACCACTGGCCGACGGATCAACTTTGCGGATCTGGACAAGGAAGTTCGTCAGCTTGCGAATGGGCTTCTCGAATTAGGTCTAAAACCCGGAGACCGCGTTGGTGTCCTCAGCACAAACAGCATCGAGTACTGCGCCATCTTCTTCGCGTGTGGCCGTGTGGGATTAGTAGCACAGCCGATGAATTGGCGTTTGTCGGTATCCGAGTTGGTGAAGATTGTGGCCAATGGTGAACCGAAAGTTGTTGTTACGCAAGGCCAGTATGCGGAGGTAACCGCAGAACTCTCGGATCTGGTCAACGGCGTGGACCACTGGCTCCAATACGGCGACGGTGGTGACGGAAGTTACGAGAGGCTGGTCAAAGCGGCGACCGACACAGAGCCTCGAGAGTCTGACGCCGTTGAAGACCACCACCCATTCCTGATCCTCTACACGGGAGGCACGACGGGTGATTCCAAAGGGGTGCTCCACAGCCACCGGAGCGTCGGTGCAATGATGCTCAACCAGACAACGGCTGAACGCATAGTCCCTAGCGATGTATACCTCCTCACTGGTCAGATGTTTCACATCCCGATCGTCTTGGCGCTCAACTATTTAGGCCACGGCTGCCCACTGGTGTTGATGAACTTCGATGCCCGATTGGCGCTGGATTTAATTCAGAAAGAGCGAGTCTCTGCCTTCCTGGGTGTGACCACAATGTTGAACTGGATGATGGCTCTACCCGACTTTGACACCTATGACCTGTCGAGCCTTCGGAATATTCAATACGGAGGTGGGCCAATGCCGTCACGTGTGATCGAAGAGGCAATGGCAAAATTTCCCTGCACGCTAATTCAGGGGTACGGGCAGACCGAGGGTGCAGGTATGACATTCCTGTCCCAAGAAGATCATCTGAGGGCTATCAAGGATGGCTATCACCCGGAGCGGCTCAAGTCGTGTGGGCGTGAGGGATTGATCACGTCGGTACGTGTAGTCGATGACCGCGGTAGTGACGTACCTACTGACGGAGTTACCCCTGGACAGATCATTGTGAAGTCAGACACCAACATGATGGGCTACTTCAGGCGCCCTGATCTCACGGACGCAACAATTCGTGACGGCTGGATGTACACCGGCGACATCGCAACCATGGACAGTGAACGGTACGTGTACATCGTGGACCGAGCAAAGGACATGATTATCTCAGGCGGTGAAAATATCTATTCGGTGCAGGTTGAAGATGCCATCGCTCAACATCCGGCTGTGCTTGAAACAGCGGTCATCGGTATCCCGGATGACGAGTGGGGTGAACGTGTAAAGGCGTACGTGGTTCTGAAGCCGGAGACCAACGTTACCGAAGAAGAAATAATTGAGACTGCCAAAACTCACCTCGCTTCTTACCAAAAGCCGCGACTGGTCGAGTTCATCGATGAGTTGCCGAAGGCGACGACGGGAAAGATACTCAAACGCCTGCTGCGGGATCCTTATTGGGCCGACAAGAGGCGGGACGTCTAATCCACTGACTACGTCGAAGAAAAATGTGTTTCCCGGGTGTTGCCCGAACATGTTTGATTTGCTGGGGCCTTTGCCAAGTCGCCAAACCGCTGGACTCCATTTAACTGGGCATGCTTACCTGACTGAGAAGAAACCTTCCTCGCCCCCGGCTAAGGGGTTGTCCTACTTCTGTCCGTCTATTCGGAATCAGGTTTTGTGGTGGCGCGCCTTAGGTGGAGCAGAGTCGACAGGGGCGCCATCTAATCGCAACAAGGCAGCGTGTGGCTGGGGTGAAAGGAGTCTGACAGATTGCAAGTGGCTCTCGCGAAGCCGATGTTTCTGTGGGACGTTTTTATCACCAGAGGGCTGCTCATGGCATTTGTAGTTCCTCTTCGGCGGGATCACACGGATCCACGTCGTAGCGTTTGTCTGCGCGCCAGGGACCGGCCTCCCATCCTGGTTGAAGTGACAGACCAGCATCGCCCAGAATTGAGGTTGCGATAATTTGGGCGGCTATTCGGGCGCCCTCCCGGCAGATATGGACACCGTCGACCTTACGTATCGGAAACTTGTTTGGTGGGCGACCAATGTGGCTTACATAGCCACCAGCCGAGTCAGTAAATCCGGTAGTCAAGTCGATAATGGACGTACGGGAATGTGCGTCAACGGCGTCAAATAGGAGTTGGTTCAGTTTCTCAGGCCAACTTGAATGCGGTGATGGAAGCATTGTGAGCCAATAGACGTGAGCGCCGTCACCCGCTAGCACATCGGTGGCTATGTGAATCAGGGACATGAATGATTCCTCCCAGTCTGGGTCATCGGGTCGGGGGATGCGATCATCTCCCCCCCATACGTCGTCGACATCCCAGGTGCCTGTCTGCACAACTATGGCCTCAGGCCTTGCCGCAGCAATGAACTGGGGCCAGAGCTCCGCCCATGGGTAGACGGGCCACCGACTAAGGCCAAAGCCAACCTGTGTCCGGTTGGCGGCGACAGCGAGCCCCGTTTGTTCAAGGGCTGCGGTAAGCCCGGGCTCGATTTCGAAAGTGACGCTGTCTCCGATCAGCATCACTCGCAATGGTTCTCCGAGTGTTGGGCTGCGCAGCATCTGGTTGCTGATGGCAAGAGCGTCGTTCTGGTCCAATGGGCTCGTGGTTGAGGGTGTCGAAGATGCCGGAACTGGACTACTAGTAGAGGTAGTAGAGGTAGTAGAGGTAGTAGAGGTAGTAGAGGTAGTAGAGGTAGCGGCAGCAGCAGTGTTGGATGATTCTTCCAAGAGCTCGGACATAGCATCCAGTCGGCTCCTTAACTCCACGGACTCTTTTTGTAGGTTGTGGAGATCAGGGGGACTACCGCAACCGGCGCCAGTGATGACAAATAGGGCAATTGAAAAGGCACAGGGGAGTACTCGGCGATAGTCAGGGGAGCGATGTGGCGGCCAGCCAGTCACACAATCGACGCTTCGACTCATTGTCATGCCTTCTCTGTAGCTACAGCCAGCGTCATAGCGGAGGTGTCGGCTCTCTCAATCAAATTAGCCGAGAGCTATCAAAGCGACCGCAATGCTTGAAGCGGCCAGTCCGACTCCTTGGCACCACCAAAGTCTTTGGCCACGAAATAAGACCCCGAGTAGAACGGCAACTGCGGCATACTGCGAGGCCAGAATACTTACCACAGCGAGGCTGCCTCCCCGCAGGGCTAGGACGAAAACAATCACAGCGGCGATAGCGAAAAGGCCAGCCGCAAAGGCAACCAAGAAGTCTCGCCGTTTGGCCGGGAAGATTCGTGGCCCGGTGGAACGGGTAACCGCCATAGCAACTAGGAAGGCGAGGCCTCGCTGGACTAAGAGCGGTGATCCACCGGCGTCGTTGCTGATATAGCTCAACTGCACAAACATCACGCCGAAAACGAGGCCCGATAAAATCGCAAAGATTAGCCCTCCGCGATTGGACTCCGGCCCTCGACGCTCGTAGGACGTCATAGCGATGGCGATGACCCCCAGCACCAAGCCGATGGATGCAATAGTCGAAGGTGAGTTGCCCGAAACGAGTACGTCCCACAACACGGGCATACTCGACATGATTACGGCCGCAGTTGGTGCTGTGGAGCCAAGCGAAGCGCGCGAGTAGGCGAACAGCAGCAATAGAACACCCAGTCCGTTAGCTACACCGGCGAGTGCTCCGTGCAGCAAATCAGAGTTTGTCGGATGACCAGTCCAGAAAAGAGAGCTGGCCGCCATCACTATCAGTCCCGCAAACAGCACTGTGGAACTAACCTCGTTGGCGCGCGTTCGCTTAGTGACATTGGATGCGTAGAAGTCGCTCAGGCCAATGGAACACGTGGAGAGCAGCGCAAAAATAATGGACACTAAACGAAAGTATGCACTTGGTCAGTTGTGTTGCGGTTCCCCAAATGTGGCTTCAGAGGGCTTCGACGGTCCACGGGAAAAAGCAAATGGGGGTTTCACTCTGTAGTCAGTTTGAGCATGGAGAACTTTCCAATGCGTCCGATCTCTCTGCCGTGCATCAACCGATTCGAGGACAGTTGTTTCGAAAGGTGACCCAGCCTGTCTGTTGTTGTCGTGGGTTCATGACTGACAGTGGCGGTCAGGAGTTGGGGATTGGTGTGGGTGACGGTTGGTATGCTTGGGCGCGGGCCGCCAACGTGGCGGGGTTCGGCAGCGAAAAGACGTCGGCGTTCGTCGAGGTCTGATCACCCGCTACCGCAAATAACAGGTGGTCATTCTGCGTTACGTGTCGGCGTAGTTGGCGGCTGGAACAGCAGTGAGCCTGATACTGAGAGTTTGGTAGGTAACAATCGTGGGACTACTCGGATCGCCGGTTAGGCGGAGCGAAGACCGAGCGCTGCTAGTGGGTTCGGGCACGTACGTAGGTGACGTGGCGCCAGAAGGTGCTCTTCACGCAGTGTTTGTACGTTCCGTGATTCCGCACGGTGAGATCCAGACCGTTGACGCCGCAGAGGCTTCCTCACTCCCCGGAGTTGCTGCGGTATTCACTGCCAGCGACCTTGGTATCAAACCAGTTGCTCCGGCGCTACCAGGGCTCGACACAGCTATGACACGTACCGCACTGGCGACCGACCGAGTTCGGTTCGTCGGAGAACCGGTTGCCATTGTGCTCGCCGAGTCGATAGCTCTTGCCGCTGATGCGGCCGAACTTGTAGTCGTGGATGTGGAGCCCCTCCCGGCAGTAGTGGGGCTGGACACTGCTCGCACAGATGAGATATTGCTCCATCCAGCAGCCGGGACGAATCGCTGTTTCACACTGGGAGGTGAGCCCGACAACGATCTATTTAGTGATTGTGAGATTGTGGTAAGTCTTGAGTTCGACAACCCGCGTCTCAGTGGTGCGCCTCTTGAACCGCGGTGCGCTGTTTCTTCCTGGTCGGAATCTGACGCCGGCCTTCGGCTCACACAGTGGTCGTGCACCCAGTTTCCCCACCGGGCCCAGGAAGCCCTGGCTGTTGGGTGTGGAGTAACTGCAGAAGAAGTGCGCGTGATCACTCCGGAGGTTGGGGGCGGATTCGGTGCTAAAAACGGGGCCTACCCCGAAGACATTGTTGTCGCTCTGGCTGCGAGGAAGATCGGTCAGCCGGTCCGCTGGACTGAGACCAGATCTGAGTCGATGCTCAACCTCGCTCATGGACGGGGCTTACGGCTTACGGCAACCCTCGGTGGGGATCGAGACGGAAAACTCTCCACCTACAAACTTCACATGGACCAGGACGGTGGGGCCTATCCGGGGATCGGGGCTGTCTTACCTATGTTTGGACACATGATGGTTACTGGGTCCTACACCATCGAAAAAGTCGAGTTCACTGCGGCGTCGTACGTCACCAATACGGTCCCTATGGGTGCGTACCGAGGTGCCGGCCGGCCAGAGGCGACCCACGGAATCGAACGAATTGTCGATAGGTACGCCATGGAAATCGGCATGGACCCTGCGGAGCTGCGTCGCCGGAACTTCATTTCCCCTCAAGCCTTTCCGTATACAACGTTGTCCGGACAGGTCTACGACAGTGGGGCGTATGAAGATGCACTCGACGCAGTCCTCGGGGTCTTGGATATCGAACCTTTACGACAAGAACAATCCCGACGCCGAACGGGAGACGGAAGAGAACCATTCCTGGGTATCGGCTACGCCGCATACGTGGAGATCACCAACCCCCTGAGGAACTCTGAGTTTGGTCGGGTGGCAATCCGCCCAGATGGTTCAGCACTGGTCTTGACGGGTTCCTCAGCGCATGGTCAAGGACACCACACTACGTTTGCCCAACTTGCGGCGGATGCTCTGGGGATTCCGTTCGATCAGATTGAAGTGCGCCATGGTGACACCGACGAGGTACCGCGCGGGGGCGGGACCGGAGGCTCGAAGTCTGTTCAAGTCGGGGGATCTGCCGTCAATCGGGCCAGTGAGGCCGTCGTTGACGAAGGACGCCGTATTGCCGCCGACCTGTTGGAGGCAAACTTGGAAGACGTCATCGGGGACAAGGATGCTGGCGGATTCGTAGTAGTTGGGTCACCT
The DNA here is from genome assembly GCA_029242745.1 of Acidimicrobiales bacterium. Taxonomy (GTDB): domain Bacteria; phylum Actinomycetota; class Acidimicrobiia; order Acidimicrobiales; family MedAcidi-G1; genus UBA9410. Next base: position 45,939 of record JAQWTI010000034.1, read on the forward strand.
TCGGTTCGGGTCGGATGGGCCACCGTGGCAGCCGAAGTGGAAAAGCGTGGTGGCGAATTGGCAGCTGAGGTGGATTTCCAGCCCTCGGGGGCGACCTTCCCATTTGGGGTTCACGCCAGTGTTGTCGAGGTCGATAGAGATACTGGCGGAGTCACCATCCTGCGTCACGTTGCCTGTGACGATGCCGGAGTAATCGTAAACCCAACCATTGTCGACGGACAGGTACACGGCGGTGTGGCTGGTGGCATTGCTCAAGCGCTCATGGAGGAGTTTCAGTACGCAGATGACGGAACGCCCATGACGACCAACTTCATGGATTACGGCTTTATTTCCGCCGCAGAGTTGCCGTCGTTTGAGAGAGTAGAGCACGTCACACCTACTGACTTGAATCCCCTCGGCGTGAAGGGGATTGGCGAAGCTGGTACTATCGGCGCGACTCCCGCAGTTCAGAATGCAGTGGTCGACGCGATTGCTCACCTCGGAATTGAACACATCGATATTCCCGTTACCTCTGAACGGGTCTGGCGTGTCATGAACGGCGCTACTTGTTGATCTGCAGAATGTGTTGTCGGTTATTGCATCAGCGACGCCGTCGACCATGAGCAAAGCCTCCGTACTTACAGCACGCGAAATCACTGGCTGTAGTAGTGATACCACCAGCAATGTTGTCCAGCTGGATAACCAAAGTGAGCGGATCGCAACTCCGGTTATCGAATTGCGACCACTCGCAGGACATGAATCGTCAGTTCCTGCAGGAATGTGTCCTCGAGGGAGCAGGCATCTAACGTCGTTCCAGTGGAGACTCCAACACCGCGTCCTGCACCAGTTGATTCTGGTGAACGGAGTGCTGCTCAACCAGTTGTTTGTTATCCGCCCGATCAACTTCCAATACTTGATTGGATCTCAATCGCCGCTGCGCGGGCAGGCCAAAAAAGAGTTGCGGAGGTAGTGGTTCCCCCAAGAGAGGCCCGTGTTTTCGAAGTCAAGGCGGGTCAGTTCTTCCGGATTGTAAGTATCGAAGGCTCACAAGTCGGTGACCTCAATCTTCACCATGCCCTTGACCTGACCGAGCGGTTCTTTTCTGGCAAAACTCGGGCGTTACACGGCACCCACTTGACGACCGGAGACCGGCTGTGGAGCACCTTTCCCCATTTACGCCCCCTTGCCACCATCACTGATGACACGCTGGACTGGTATGGGTATGACGCTGACGGAGGTGGTGTCCATGACGTAATTGGTACTCGTTGCGACCCGTACACGCATCGACTTCTAGGGGGAGGCCAGTACCACAACTGCTGCCATTCCAATCTCACCCGAGCGTTGGCGGCTTACTCGGGCACTAGTGAGCGCGAAGTTGAGCACTTGGTGCATGACGTGCTGAATGTCTTCATGTGCACTGGATTCTCCCTGGACCTGCACCAATACTTCATGAAAGCCAGCCCTGCCCGACCTGGTGACCATCTTGAGTTCCTCGCCGACGTAGATCTGCTCGGTGTCCTGTCGGCCTGTCCCGGTGGTGACTGCAGCGAAGAACACTCGTCTGATGTGGCGGTATGCCACCCACTTCTCGTGGAGATATTCGATGGGCCGCCACCTCTCGGCTGGCTGCCAGCGGAAGCATCGGATTATGTCTGGCCAGCATGATGAGTGGTACTTAAGTTCGTAAGAACGCCCCAACAGTTTCGACGTGAGACGTATCGGGGAATAGGTCAACGATAATTAAACGAGTGAGGGTTAGTCCAGCCACTGCCAGTAAGGCCGCGTCTCGAGCGAACGAAGAGTGATCACAACTTATCAAGATGAGCAAATCTGGTTGGGAGCCAAGAAGGGCTTTAACGCTGGCATGCCCTAAGCCCGCCCGGGCTGGGTCTGCTAGAACAGTCGCGGCAGGAGTCGCCCGCCAACTTTCAACAGAAGAACCCACGATACGAGCACCACTGTCCGCAAGATTGATTCGGGCGTCAGCAAGCGAGTCTGCGCTGCGTTCAACGGCGGTGACAGGGCGATCTACTCCAACCGTGCCTGCGAATATTCCAACCCCTGCAAAGGCGTCAATCATTGGTCCGTCCGAGCCGTAGTCGCTTACCATTTGCTGGACTATTTGGACGAGGGCGTCTACGGCCGCCGGCCGGTTCTGGAAAAAGGACCGAGCAGAGACCCTCCAACGTCGCCCACCGGCTTCTTCATGGATCCAAGCACGTTTTCCGCCCGCAAGTTCAGCCTTACTGACTTTCAACACGTCGGAGGGCACTGTTAGTTCAGCGGTATCACCATCCACGAGCACGAGCCGCTCACCGGTCCGAGCACCCACTCGAAGGGTTGCACCGGACGCATCACCAAACCGGCCTTCAACAAGCAACTCTTCCAAGATGGGATCAACAGCGCTGCAGTCCTCAGGGACAACCAGTTCATTAGATCCGGCAATTCGGTAAGCGGCCCGACCGCCAATTACGCCTACTTGTACGGTGGTCCGACCCTCATCATTGATGAGCGCGTGAAACTCGGGGTCAGGTGCGAGAACTTCAGAGCGTTCGAGCTGGTCGACGACCATGCTCAGTTTCATAGCAGTTTGATGGTCTTTGGCGACGTGGAGCAGATCGCAGCCACCACAACCAGCAGTTCGGTGGTTGCACGACACATCGACTCGATGTGGGGACGGTTCAAGCATCTGAACAATCTGTGCGCGTGCCCAGCGCCTATCCATGTGGTCTACACGGGCCCGCACAACTTCGCCAGGAAGTCCTCCTTCTACGAATATCACCCGCCCATCTTCGGCCCGAGCTACTCCTGCGCCGTCGCGCGCAGTGGCGGTAATCACGAGTTCCATCCGCTGACCGTAGCCGGGGTCTACCTTTACTGCGGACCGATCAAATAGTTCGGCAAGGCCAATAAAGGAGAAACAAGAATGCAGGAATCCACATGGGCGTCAATCATGGCTACTAGGAGCAGGGCGGGAAACTCTCTTGTCCTTCCTTTTGTAATCCTCCACAGTGTGGTGTTGGTGATACTCGCCTTTGAGAGCGCTGCCCTCGACGCTTCGAGCGTGCAGCTGGTCCTTGCTGCATCGACAGTGATTGGAACCCTCTGGCTCACCATCAACTTTGATTCAGTCTTTGCGGACTTTGACGCGCTTACCAAGGACATGAGCGAGAGCGTTGCCTCTTCGAATCTTGGCCGCAACTGGGCCCGGATGCCGATCGGAGCAATGCGAGTCATGGGAATAGCATTTTCTGCGATCCTCGTAATCGTCGAGTTGCTGGCGATTTATTAGATCCAGCGTTCACGACTGAAGTGATGGGAAGAGAGGGATCAGGTCGCATTACCTAATCCAAGGCACTTACAACACCAGTGGGACCACGGGGCTTGTAACAGAAGGAGGTACTAGCCGCATCACGGAGGCCGCTGCGCTGATCAGGGAACTCGGTAGCACCCTTGAGTGCTTGTATTTCGTTTGGGGGAGCGACGATGTGGTGGGCATATGCGAAAACCTGACGATGCCTCGGCTGTTGGGGCGAGTTTGGCAGTGTCGTCGAGTGGCAAGGTTGGTGTGAGAATGACCCCGCTACTCGATCCGACGGCCCTTGACGCCGCCGCCGAAATGGCCCGGGCAGTTACCTATCGTGCCCCCGGGAACTGACCAACAGTATTTCTGGACCTACATTTCCCGGCTGAAATCAGCCGGGAAATGTAGGTCCAGGGATTGGGTCCGTCTGGAGCTCTTTGCAGTTTTCTTGATTGGGCCACGAGCCGAACGCTCCTGACAAGATCGTCAGGCTGTATAGCGGGAACGGTTCACCTCTAGGTGTAGGACATCGGGTCGGCTGTAGTGACCTGTGGGGTCAAAGTTCTGGCGGTGGCGTGCGACTTCCTCCAAGTCAAGATCAGCCCAAACGATTCCCTTGTCGTTCCGCACAGGTTCCACAATCCACTTGCCGTCTGGGCCCGCTATGCAAGTTCCTCCGTTGTGGTATTCCTGTCCAGCCTCCAGTTGGTCTCGAAGAGGGAAGTCGCGGGGAATCATGTTGTTCTCGTAGACGCCGCCCACACTGATTACGAACATACGCCCTTCCTTCGCTACGAACCTCGTGACATCTTCTGTAAGGCCAACTGAACCAGGCCAGGCCGCTACATGAACCTGTGAGCCAGTGGCATACATAGCGGTTCTGGCCAAGGGCATCCAATTCTCCCAGCAGTTCAGGCCGGTAATCAGGGTGCCCATGTGACTGTGCGCCACGAGTCCAGCGCCGTCTCCGTCGGCCCATAACAGGCGCTCACCGTGGGTGGGCTTCAGTTTCCGGTGGACACCAATGACACCGACGTGCGGGTCTATAGCCACGAGGGAGCAGTACACAGATCCGCCTGAGGCTGCGCGCTCAACCACACCTAAGTAGGTGAATGCGCCAGAGTCACGAACGGCACCGACAACGGAAGTGAACTCATCTCCGTCAAGGTCAACTGACTGGTCAAGGTATAGGGCAAAAGCCTCTTGTTGGGCGGTCTCTTCCCAAGCCGATGCGTTCGTCAAATCCAACCACACTGGGTAACCACTGACGAAAACCTCTGGAAAGGCAATCAGATTGGCACCACCGGCGGCAGCCTCAATAATGCGTTCACACACCCTTTCAATCGTGCCTGAACGATCTAGAAACATTGGCGAGTCTTGGACAGCAGCAATGCGCATCGTGTTACGGCCTCGATTCAATTTTCATTTGGTGGACTTGGTCCGCAAGTTGGGAGCGTCGAACGACATGACCCCGTCGTCAATCGCCCCTCGTCTAATCATCTTGACATCGCGCCGGTAGTCCTGAGGGTTCAGCCACGGTTCTCTATCCCCTTGTCGGGGAAGCAAGTGCATCGAGCGTTGCATGTAGCCGGCTGGAAAGTCCTCGATCCATTGGCGTTCTGGCATTTCGGCATCCTCGAGTCGAAGATTGGGGGTGCAACGTGTGGCTTTAACGGCGGCCATGTGGTTGAGCAACCGACACACATACTCAGAGGTGAGATCAGCCTTTAGCGTCCAAGATGCGTTGACGTAACCGAAGGTTGAAACCAGATTTGGGATTCCCGAATATGCCAGACCCCGGTAAGTCCAGGTGCGGCTGAAATCCACCAACTGGCCATCAACTTCAAATTCCATCTCCCCAAGCGTCACGAGATTTAGTCCGGTAGCAGTAACAATGAGGTCAGCTTCCAGTTCTAGTCCAGATGAGAGGCGAAGGCCCTTTTCTGTAAAGGTTTCAATCTGCTCGGTGACGATGGACACTTTTCCTGAGCGAATGGTCTTAAACAGATCGCCGTCGCGTATGAGGCAGAGTCGTTGGTCCCAGGGGTTGTAGGAGGGACTGAAGTGCCTATCAACGTCGTAATCGGGGCCAAGCCCTTCACGGACTCCCGCCAGCAAAAGCTTTCTGACTTTGTCGGGTTCCGTGCGTGTCTTGCGATATACGAGACCTTGGTTAAAGATGTTCTTCCGACGAATAACGGCGTATGCAAGCCGATCGGGCAGGAACTTTCGTATACGGTTTGCGATTGCGTCGCGAGCGGGACGGGCCACTACGTAGGTAGGAGAGCGCTGGACCATCGTTACATGTGCTGCAGTTTCTGCTAGGGCTGGAACCAGAGTCATGGCCGTAGCTCCTGATCCGATGACCACTATGCGCTGCCCATTGTAATCAATATCTTCCGGCCAATTCTGAGGGTGGATAATGGTCCCCTGGAAGTCATCTCGGCCAGAAAAAGCCGGGGTATAACCCTCGCGGTAGCTGTAATACCCGGAACACATAAACAAGAAGCCACAGGTGAGCGTGGTGGTTTGAACCGCTCCTGAAGTTGTGTCTGTGCGCTCTGCAGTCACCGTCCATTGTGCCTCCGTACTGGACCATTGGGCCTTGGAGACCTTGTGGCTGAAACGGATATGTCGGGCTAAGTCGTTTTCGCTCACGACCTCGTTGAGGTAGTCGAGAATCACCGCCCCGTCAGCAATCGACTTCTCGTGCTTCCAAGGCTTGAACCGGTAGCCGAGAGTGTGCATGTCGCTGTCCGAACGTACCCCGGGGTAGCGAAATAGGTCCCACGTACCACCAAGCGCAGGCCGGCCTTCTAGCAGGGCAAAGCTGGCGTTGGGGCAGCGCTCCTGAAGATGGACGGCACCACCAATACCCGAGATACCGGCACCAACAATCAGGACATCTAAATGTTCTTGAGTCACGTGTTCCGCCTGCTGAACATCAGACACGGGGTATTCCGATTGCAAGTCGGCTGTGGTTGCCATAGCCATGACCTTACGGAAGCAGTGGGGGAGCAAGGGAAGCGGGGATGGGTGTTGGTTGAGTATCCCTGTTGAAGTTGGATGGAGTTACCTAGCCCATGGACGACGCCATAGCATTGAACGATTATTGCGGTAGAGGGTGGGGTGGACTCATGGCAGATTTGACACGAAGTGCTGCGGTAAGCGCAGAGACAATGCCTTTGTGCGGAATTTCAATCGAAGGTGTCTTGGAGTGGGCGCTGAATTCTTGTGAAACCCTCGCTCTGGGCAGAGGCTGAAGCGTGTCGCGCACTCACTTGAACCAGTTGGAAGCTGAGGCCGTCCACGTTATGCGAGAGGTCGTCTCTCAGTGCGACAACCCGGTGATGCTTTACTCCATTGGCAAGGATTCCTCGGTGCTCCTACACCTCGCCCGTAAAGCATTTGCACCGGGCCCCATCCCTTTTCCACTGCTGCACATCGATACCACTTGGAAGTTTCGACAGATGATCGAGTTTCGTGACCGGATCACTGCCAGCCTGGGTGTTGACTTGATAGTCCACTCAAACCCTCAGGGAGTGGCAGACAGAATTAATCCATTCGACCACGGTTCGAGGAATTACACCGACATCATGAAGACTCAGGCGCTACGCCAAGCGTTGGATGCCGGAAGATATGACGCAGCGTTTGGTGGGGCCCGGCGTGACGAGGAACGGGCTCGAGCCAAGGAACGAATCTTCAGTTTTCGAGATCGACACCATAGGTGGGACCCGAAGGCTCAGCGTCCTGAACTCTGGAGCCTCTACAACGGTCGGGTCGAACGAGGTGAAAGCATTCGGGTCTTTCCGATCAGCAACTGGACCGAGTTGGACGTATGGCAGTACATCCACTTAGAGGGTATTGAAATTGTTCCGCTCTATCGTTCGGCCATCCGGCCAGTGGTGGAGCGCGGTGGAACACTCATCATGGTCGATGATGACCGTTTCCAGTTTGTGGACAAAGAAAAGCCAGAGATGCGCTCGGTGCGTTTTCGTACGTTGGGTTGTTACCCGTTGTCGGGTGCTGTCGAATCAACGGCTGTCACGATTCCTGAAATAATTCAGGAGATGCTCTTAGCGACTCGGTCTGAACGCGAGGGTCGAGTAATTGACCATGACCAGTCGGACTCAATGGAGGAGAAAAAACGCGAGGGTTACTTCTAATGTTGGAATCCTCGGACCTGATTGCCACCGATATCGAGACGTACCTTTCCGAACACGAACGTAAAGGCCTTCTGCGTTTCCTCACTTGCGGCAGTGTGGATGACGGAAAATCCACACTTATTGGGCGCTTACTCCATGATACGAAGCTGATCTACGAGGACCAGTTGCTGGGGTTAAGGGCCGACTCCGCAATCATGGGTTCAGCAGGTGATCGCCTCGATTTGGCTCTACTTATGGATGGGCTTAAGGCTGAGCGGGAGCAAGGAATTACCATCGATGTTGCCTACCGCTACTTCTCCACCACTCGTCGCAAGTTCATCGTGGCGGACACACCTGGCCATGAGCAGTACACCCGGAACATGGCGACCGGCGCGTCGAACTGCGAACTAGCGGTGATTCTGATTGACGCACGCAGTGGGGTGTTGAATCAGACTCGTCGCCACAGTTGCATCTCGAGCTTGCTGGGCATCCGAAATGTGGTGGTGGCTATCAACAAGATGGACTTAGTGGATTGGTCTGCTGAGCGGTTTCACGAAATCAAAGATGAGTATCAGGCTTTCTCTAAAGAACTGAACTTTACCGACACCTACTTTGTACCTATGTCGGCGCTGCTGGGAGACAACGTCGTTGAACAAAGCGGTCATCTCACCTGGTTTGACGGACCGCCCTTGATGGAATACCTGGAGACGGTGGAGGTCGGCGGGGCAGATGGCCTTGAAGATCTTCGCTTTCCCGTTCAGTTGGTAGTCCGTCCAGACTTGGACTTTCGCGGATTCGCGGGCACGGTGGCTGCTGGTGTTTTGCACCCTGGAGACGCCGTCGTAGCGCTGCCGTCCGGGGTCTCGTCAACCATCGATCGCATCGTGACATTTGTTGGTGACCAAGACGAAGCTAGAGCGGGGGACGCCATCACCGTCACACTGACAGACGAGATTGATGTCAGCCGTGGAGACCTCTTGGTCGGAGTAGAGAACCCACCAAACATATCTCATGACATCGACGCCGTGATTGTTTGGATGGCCGACTCGACACTGGAACCAGGTCGCCAATACCTGCTTCAGTCGGTCGCTGGACTTGGTGGCGCGTCGGTTACGGCAGTTAATTATCGAGTGGACGTCAACACGCTTGAGCAGGTCTCCGCTGACAATCTGGCCCTCAACGAGATTGGCTGCTGCGCCATCACGGTTGACAGGCCTCTGGTCTTTGATCCTTACGTAGAAAATCGCCAAACTGGATCGTTTGTCCTTATTGACAGGATGAGCAATTCCACCCTGGCCGCTGGAATGATTCTTGGGGTGTCCTCGGGTTGGGACCGACGCCCCGATGCTGGACTGGTCCGGCAGTCATCAGAGATCGAGCCCAGCGAACGGGCAGCACGGTACGGTCAACTACCGGCAACAGTTTTGCTTACTGGGCTGACGGCGGCGGGTAAGTCGACGATAGCCACGGCACTCGAACGACGGCTCTTCGATCGTGGTCGTGCGACGGTTCGCCTAGACGGTGAGAACATGCGTCTCGGAATCAGTCGTGACCTGAGTTTTAGTGCACAAGACCGGTCTGAGAATCTTCGGCGTGTGGCTGAAGTGGCTCGGCTAGTCAACAATCAGGGCCTGATAGCGATAGCGGCTCTAGTCGCCCCAAAGGCTGACGTACGAGAAAGGGCACGCAAACTTGTGGGAGCTGATCGCTGGATCGAGGTCTTTGTTGACACTCCCTTGGCTGTCTGCCGTGAGCGCGACCCCATGGGTTTGTATCAACAAGCCGAGGCGGAAGAGATCCAGCAGTTCCCAGGAGTGTCGGCCCCGTACGAGCGGCCCACCGATATGGATCTACGAGTGGACACGTCGGTCGACAGTGTGGAGAAATGCGTGGACTCCATCCTGGCGTTGCTCGAAAGCCGCGGGATCCTAAATGCCTAGTCTCACGCCCAGTTCGGCAGGTTCGCGCAACGTCACCCGAGTAGACGGCCGTGTAGATGGCATGCAGCGTGCGGAAGTGACCGGGCACCGTGGACAAACCGTCTGGTTTACGGGCCTCTCAGGATCAGGTAAGTCAACTTTGGCGTTTGCCGTAGAAGAAGTTCTGATCGGGCGTGGTGTAGCGGCTTATGTACTTGATGGCGACAACGTACGTATGGGGCTCAACCGAGATCTGGGTTTCTCACCGAAAGAACGCTCGGAAAATATCCGTCGGGTTGGCGAAGTCTGCTGCCTGTTCCAGGATGCGGGTCTCGTGGTCTTGACTGCTTTTATTTCGCCGTACTGCTCTGATCGTGATGGCGCACGGGCCCTCCATCCAGCAGGGGCCTTTACTGAGGTGCACGTAGATACGCCGTTAGCGGTTTGCGAACAGCGTGACGTGAAGGGGCTTTACGCCAAAGCCCGATCTGGTGAAATTCCCGATTTCACGGGTATATCAGCTCCGTATGAGGCACCTACTGCGCCCGAGTTGCGTATTGATACGAGCCAATCTCTTGATTTGTGTGTGGCGCAGGTAGTGAATTCACTGATTCTAGATGTTGCACCGAGGACGGACTAGCAATATGACTTCGGGCATGTTTGTCCCGTGGCGCATTAACGACACGGTGGAGTCGGGACAGTGCTAGATCCTTTGCTTCAGCCGTTCGACCTAGCTGGACTCAAACTTCGCAACCGGATTTTTTCGAGTAGCCACTCGCCAGGTTTCAACGTGGACGGTACCCCAAGTGACCGATATGTCCGCTACCACGAAGAAAAGGCAGCCGGTGGAATCGGCCTGACCATGATCGGTGGTTCATCAAATGTTTCACGCGATTCAGCTTCTTTGTGGGGGCAACTCAGTTTTACCACCGATGCAATAATTGCCCCATTGGCTCAGATGGTTGACAGAGTTCATGACCACGGTGCAGCCATTATGTGTCAGCTCACGCATATGGGTCGGCGTAACGTCTCCAACGACGGCGACTGGTTGCCCACAATTGCTCCATCGCCGGTACGTGAGCCCATGCACCGCTTCTGGCCAAAGCAAGCGGAGTTATCCGATCTTCGCCGTGTCGTAGCAGACTTTGCCGCCGCAGCTCGACGCGCAGCAGCCGCTGGTCTCGACGGAATCGAGTTATTGGCAACCAGCCATCTACTTGACCAGTTTTGGTCGCCTCTGGTGAATCACCGCTCAGATGAGTATGGAGGGTCATTGAATAACCGACTTCGGCTGACCATTGAGGTACTCGAAGCGGCTCAGGCAGCAGTTGATGGACAACTCCTCATAGGCCTCCGGATGCTAGGAACTGAGGACCAGCCCGGGGGGCTCGACCAAAGTGATTGCTGCGAGATTGCCGCGACCCTTTCTTCCACTGGCCTCTTGGACTTCATTAACGTCGCTGGGCCAGCGATTGCCACGGACGACGGCCTCTCCAAGGCGATACCACCAGCTGGAACACCGTTGTCGCCTTATTTGGCGATGGCGGCCGCTATACGTCGCTCCGTCAATATTCCGATCCTGCATGCCACCCGAGTTAACGATCTGTCCGCAGCCCGACATGCCATTAAATCCGGCGCAGTCGATCTGGTGGGGATGACGAGAGCCCACATGGCTGACCCGCACCTAGTTGAAAAATTAAAGCGTGGTGAACCCAACCGAATTCGTACCTGCGTTGGTGCGTCGCTGTGTATAAACCGGCTACACCTAGGCCTTGACTCGGTATGCATTCAGAATCCGGCAACCGGACGAGAGGCCTCGGTACCCCAACTCGTAAGCCGAACTTCAGGACCTCGACGCCGAGTCGTTGTTGTTGGGGGTGGGCCAGCGGGCCTTGAGGCGGCACGTACTTGCGGCGAGAGGGGCCACGACGTGGTTCTGTTCGAGGCCCAAGATCGTTTGGGTGGGCAGTTAACCCTCATGGCCCGTGCTACCAAACGCCAACAGGAGGTGGCAGGGCTTGTCGACTGGTTGATTGCCGAGGTGGAATTGATAGGAGTTGATGTTCGACTGAATACACCAATCGATATGGAGGGCGTACTGGCGCAATCGCCCGATGTGGTTGTGGTGGCAACCGGTGGTTGGCCTGAAGTGGGCTACATGGAGTCCGGAGCCGACTTAGTGGTGACAGCCTGGGATGTCCTAAGTGGATACGCCCGACCCGAAGGTCGAGTTCTTTTTTACGATGACCACGGTGCCGAACGTGGCCTTTCGGTGTTGGAATTATTGGCTACGGAGAGGACTGTGCGAGGGGTGTCGACTCTGGAACTTGTTACGCCGGATAGACACGCTGGACTTGATCTGGCCACTCCACTTGGACCGGCCTACCTGCGCATGCTCTACGGACAGGAAGTGGCCATGACGCCAGATCACCGGTTGGTTAAGGTGCGGAGGGGTGAGTCCCGGGATGGGAGTAAAGTCGACTCTGATGTGACCTTGAGGGCCGTGATGCGCAACGAGTACACCCGTGAAGAGATCGTGCGAGAAGTGGACGCAGTGATTGTCGAACACGGTGTCGTGCCAGACGACGACCTGTATCAGTCTCTGCTCAGTCGGTCATTCAACAATGGAATAATCGATCTTGATGCACTTTCTGACGGCCGACCACAGGCAGTATTTTCGTCTGATGCCTGGCCAGAGCCTTTGGTCTATCGAGTAGGAGACTGTGTGGCTAGCCGGGACGTGGCCTCAGCTCTGCTCGATTCCCGCCGCCTGCTCCAGCATCTCTGATCGGGTGGGATAATGGCGAATCTGGCCGTGCCGTTTCCATCTGAGCAGCCCGCGGGCTACGAGTGGTTGGACGACGAACCGGGCTTTGATCCGGGGATTCATCTAGCCATAGAACCACCGAAGGTGCTTACGTGGTTGACCGACCTTGGGTATAAGCAAACCGATATTGCTTCAACAGCCACGCCAATTGCTTTCTCCGAACCATTTCGGGTGCTGTCGCCACTGGGCGCTTCAGTGATGTTGGATACGGCTCGCCGACTAGAACCATTCAAGGCACGAGCACGAGAGCGGATCGAAAACATGGTGCGAGGGGGTTGTTATCGATCCCGCTGGCTACGCGACCTATGTCTGAGTCCTGAGGTGACTGAAGCTATGGCGCAGATCTACGGTGTTCCGGTTGCACCACACTCCATGCCAGTTCACCTAGGCCACATGAACTTTGCACCAACAACCGTTGGAGAGCCAGTGGACAAGTGGCACCACGACACCTTGGCGCTGGACTACGTGATGATGGTGACCGATCCAGCAAACTTGCCCGGGGGGCGTTTTGAAATCTTCCTTGGCACAAAGGGTGAAGCGTCAGCTCTGGCCGCCGAGGGCCGACAGCCACCGGATGACCGGATTCTTAGGCCCAAGTTTCCTGGTCCCGGATGGGCTATTGCGCTTCATGGCAACATGGTTGTACACCGTGGCGCCTCGCTCACGAAAGCCGCTGAGCGAATCACGATGGTTAATGGCTACGTAGGACTTGATCGGCGGGTTGACGACCAGTCACGATCTCGAGATCTGATTGGTGTTGACGATCCCGGAGTCCTCGCCACTGAGTGGGCCCGCCACGCTGCGTGGCGAGGAATGGGTCGCCTCGGGTTACTGGTTGATGAATTGCAGTTCGGAATCGACAGCAACAGTGCTGCAGATCAACTCGAATCAGCAATCGTTGATGTTCGACGTGCCATCGACGACCTACGATCCGAACCGCCGCCTATCGAGCACTACGAGCGGATCAATACGGACACAAAAGAAATCAAGTGAACGCAAACGAACCACCAACGACGGGCCCACTTACTGCAAAGCAGATCGAAGCCTTTTGGACTGATGGCTACATCATGATGGATGAGGCCATTACGCCTGCTGATCTATTCGACCTGCAGGCAGTGATCGGGGACTGGGTCGCTGAAAGTCGAAGCTACACCCAGCCTTGGGGCCAGACACTAGACGGCAGACCCCGATTTGATATCCAGCCAGGACACACCTTCGAACATCCGACCCTACGCAGGGTGGCGTCGCCCCAAGAGGTCTGTGCCGTCCATCGCCGAATCATGCGTTCCAGTCCGTTGGTGGATGCAGCAGCACAGTTGGTGGGCCCAAACCTGGCTGTGAACAACGTCAAGACGAACTGCAAACAGCCTGGGAGCGATACTTCGGTGAGGTTCCATCAGGATTTTGCCTACGAGGCCCACAGTAATGACGATTTGGTAGCCGTGCTCCTGTTTGTAGACGACGTGACTCTCAACAACGGGCCGCTGGAAGTCATCCCAGGTACTCACCGCGGACCAATACACGACCATTGGCAGGATGGAAAGTTCACGGGAACCATCGCGCACGACGTCCTAGAAAGACTGGATAGTCCGGTGGCCTGCCATGGATTGGCTGGGTCTGCGTGCCTCATGCATTCCCGGCTGATCCACGGATCCCGGCCGAACCTTTCTGATCAACAGCGGACACTCTCGATCTTTAGTTACCGCTCGGAGGACAGCCGAATTTTGCACCCAAACCATCTACCTAGTGTCAACGAAGGAGAAGTAGTGCGGGGCTCAGTTACAGGTCGGGTCCGCGCAACGGCCTATGAAATGGCGCTAGGTGAGAAACCGACCGGTGCATCGTTCTTTGAACAGCAGGCAAGCGGATCCAAGTCGTGACCGCGTTAGATCTTCAGAAGTTGGCTTTCACCACCGACAATGGTTTCGGTGACCGGGCTCGCATCGGTCTCGTCGTCTTAGAGAATGACCAGACGGTGGAAGCCGAACTGGCCTCACTGTGGCCAAGTGGAGTGGCTGCCTTTGTCACACGTATCCCGATGGAGGACCGGGTAACTCCAGAAGCCCTGTTATCAATGGAGGCTCGCATCCCTGAGGCTGCAGGTCTGCTACCGGAAATACTCGATTTTGACGTCATCGGCTACGGCTGTACTTCTGGCGCGACCCTGATAGGCGAAAATCGGGTTTCGGCAGCAATCCGCTGTGCCCACCCCAAGACACCCAATACGAATCCGATCACCGCTGCTCAGGCAGCCCTTGCTGCGCTCGAGGCCCGTCGTATCGCCATTGTCACGCCTTACAACGCTCAAGTCACGTCAGGAATTGCCAATCTCTTAACTGCTGGAGGCCTCGAGGTTCTGACTATCGGTTCCTTCTTCGAGGAGAGTGACGCCGTCGTTGCACACATCACCGAGGAAGCCGTTTCCGATGCCGTACGAACGGTCGTGAAGGATGTGGCCGGTCAAGTAGACGCTGTTTTCGTGTCTTGCACCAGCCTCCGCGCCTTCAGCGTGGCTGGACCACTCGAGGAGGAGTTGGGTATGCCAGTGTTGTCGAGCAATCTTGCCTTCGGTTGGCATCTTCTTCGCTTGGCCGGAATTGACGACAGGTTGGGTGGCCTTGGACGGCTTTACTCGCTCGGCCTACCAGGGGCTGAGCGGTGAGTCTCCTGGAGCGCGGCTTCCCCGACAGTGAGTTCGAAGCTCGAGCTGCCGGTGCCCAAGCCCTGATGGCTGACCTTGGCTTGGATGTCCTCCTAGTCTGTACGGAACCTGAAGTTCGCTACCTGACCGGTTTCCACACGCCATTCTGGCAAAGCCCAACTCGACCTTGGTTTGTGGTCTTGCCCGCTGAAGGGCGACCAGTGGCCGTAATACCAAGTATTGGGGCGTCAGCAATGAACGCCACCTGGGTGAACGACATTCGGACCTGGCCTTCACCCCGACCATCTGACGACGGCCTAGGGCTACTAGTTGAGACACTCGCTGAATTGGTAGGTCAAACTTCCTCTAACGAAAATGTTTCTATTGGCCTGCCCATGGGTCACGAGACTCACGTACGAATGCCACTTGCCGACCTAGATGTGCTCAGAGAACGGGTGGCACCAGCCAGGTTTGTTGACGCTACTGAAGTGGTCCGGACTCTGCGGATGGTGAAATCTGACCGTGAGATCGCCAAAATGGCTCATATCTGTGACGTGGTATCCGGAGCGTTTGAGGGGTTGGGGGAACTCCTGTCGATTGGGATGACCGAACGGGAGGCGTTCAAGTCATTCCGTATAGACCTATTGCAACGTGGTGCTGACGATGTTCCCTATCTCGTAGGGGCATCGGGACCTGGCTTCGATGACATCATCAAGCAACCATCCGATCGGGTTATCGAACGTGGTGATCTATTGATGTTTGACACCGGCTCGCTGTATGACGGGTATTCCAGCGACTTCGATCGATACGTGGCCTTTGGGCGGGCGGGTGCGGATGCACAGCGGGCCTACTCGACTGTCTGGGCGGCCACGGAAGCTGGTCTGGCAGCGGCACGTCCTGGGGCGACCACAAGTGACCTTTGGCGGGCCATGGCGGACGTACTCGATGCCGGCGGATCCCTTGGTAACTCAGTTGGACGCCTGGGCCACGGCCTCGGTATGCAGGTAACTGAATGGCCGTCCAACACGGCAGATGACAATACTGTTTTGCAGGAGGGCATGGTGCTAACCCTGGAGCCGGGTCTCACTTGGGCGCCTGGTCGGATGATGGTGCACGAAGAGAACTTCGTGGTCAGGGCAGATGGGCCTGAGATGCTGTCGCGCCGAGCATCTTCTGAACTGCCCATCCTGAAGTGAACAGATGGGGCAAAACAAAATGACGGGTTTGCAGTTTTTTCAGATTGACTCATTTACTGATCGACCCTTCGCTGGTAATCCCGCTGCCGTCGTGGTCCTTGACGGACCAGCTGAAGTCCCCTGGATGCAGGCGGTTGCCCTTGAGATGAACCTTTCTGAGACTGCATTTTGTTATCCGTCAAGTTCAGCAGAAGGGGAGTGGGACCTCCGCTGGTTTACACCTATAGCGGAGGTGGCGCTGTGTGGTCACGCAACACTGGCAGCAGCGCACGCTCTGACCACCGAGTACCACATAGTTGGTGAAATTACGTTTAATACTCGGTCAGGACAGTTGACCGCCCTGAAAAATGACTATGGCCTCCGACTTGATTTTCCAGCGGACCACCTACTGACGGTGCCTGTGGTCGAAGCCATGGAGGCAGCTGTCAACTGCACGGTGGAGGCTGCGGCAACTGGATCTACCGACCTGTTGCTGGAACTCGGATCAGCAGCTGACGTCCGTCGATGTAAGCCTGACTTTAGGTTGCTTGCCAGTCTTGCCGACCGGAGCGTAATTGTGACTGCAGTGTGCACCGACCGTGATGACGTAGACATCGTTTCACGGGTATTTGCTCCGAAGGTCGGAATCCTCGAGGATCCCGTCACCGGCTCAGCGCACACCACCTTGGTGGCATGGTGGGCTGCTCGGCTTGGTCCCAAACTTCGAGCGGAACAAGCCTCGCCTCGCGGTGGTGAGCTCGATGTCGAATTAGTGGGCGACCGGGTTTACCTGACCGGTCAGGCGGTAACGGTGGCCCGCGGTAATCTGCTGGTGTGAACGCCAAAACGCAGCTTAATCGGAAGCCGTCACGGGCAGTGTTCGACCGTAACGGCATCTATGCGGTGCTAGATGAGGGGCTGGTCGCACACGTCGGGCTTATTGCCGGCGACACTCCAGATGTTCACCCGATCGTGATCCCGATGCTGTACGCACGTGACGGTGACATGTTACTCCTGCACGGCTCACCGGCTAGTCGCCTACTTCGCAACGCAAAGGGTGGCCGGGATGTGTGTGTGACCGTCACCCTCCTGGATGCTTTAGTCCTAGCGCGTTCCGGGCTCCATCATTCAATGAACTACCGATCGGTCGTTGTTATGGGCTGCGCATCTGAGATAACAGATCCTGATGCGAAAGTGGCCGCCTTGGACCGGCTGGTCGAGCACACCGTTCCTGGTCGGTCGAAACAAATACGTCCGGCGCACGATAAAGAAGTTAAAGCCACAACGGTTCTCATCCTGTCGTTGGATGAGTGTTCTATGAAGGTTAGGACCGGTGGTCCAATTGATGATCTAGACGATCTCGATGAACCATCCTGGGCAGGTCTCGTCCCTCTCGGTGTGTTCATCGGTGAACCAGAGCCTGACGAGGGGTCGACTGGCGACCCGGTGCCCGGTCACGTGGCCTTCTGGTCCCGTGGTCCCGGTCAGGTCAACGGCCGGGCTGGCTGATCGTGTCTCCCGGCGCGGCCTCCGTCAGCGGTGGCTCCCTCGTCGGAGCCATCGACCAGGGCACCACAAGTACCCGATTCATAATCTTCGACGAGACGGGCTCGGTAGTGGCGGCAGCTCAGAGGCCCCACGCCCAGCACTTTCCCCAGCCCGGCTGGGTGGAGCACGACGCAGCCGAGATCCTGACCAACACGAGGGCGGTGATCGACGAGGCACTGTCATCTGCCGATCTGTCAACAGGTGATTTGGCGGCCGCGGGCATCACCAACCAGCGCGAAACCCTCGTGGTCTGGGACCCTGTCACCGGTAAACCGCTGAGTCACGCCATCGTCTGGCAAGACACCCGTACCGATAACATCGTCGCCCGGCTGGCTAACGGTAATCTGGACCGATTCCGCGCCGTCACAGGCCTGCCGCTAACCACCTACTTCAGCGGTCCCAAGGCCACATGGCTCCTCGAGAACGTGGACGGGTTGCGGGCCCGTGGCGAGGCTGGCCAGGCACTATTCGGCACCGTCGATTCTTGGCTGCTTTGGAACCTGACCGGTGGCCCCGACGGTGGCCGTCACGCCACTGATGTCACCAACGCATCGCGCACCCTCATGATGAATCTAGGCACGCTTTCCTGGGACCCAGACCTCGTGGCGGCCATGGACGTGCCCTTAGCCATGCTCCCGGAGATTGTGCCGTCGATCGGTCGCCTGGGTACCGGCGTCGGCCCACTGGAAGGCGTCCCGATCTCGAGCATTCTCGGAGACCAGCAGGCCGCGTTGTTTGGGCAGGGATGCCATTCACCCGGCGAGGCCAAGAACACCTACGGCACCGGTTGCTTCCTCCTGATGCACACCGGTGGCGACGCCGTGGCGTCCACCCACGGCCTGCTGACCACCGTGGCCTCCCAGGTCGCCGGCGAACCCCCCACATTTGCGTTAGAGGGATCGGTGGCCATGGCCGGCGCCACCATCCAGTGGTTGCGAGACGAGATGGGCGTCATCGACGATGCGTCCGAGGTGGAGGCCCTGGCCCGGACCGTCGACGACAACGGCGACGTCTACCTCGTACCCGCCTTCTCCGGCCTATTCGCCCCCCACTGGCGATCCGACGCCCGGGGAGTGGTGGTGGGTCTGACCCGTTTCGCCAACCGTGGGCACCTGGCCCGAGCCGCGATAGAGGCCACCGCCTTCCAGGTCCAGGAGCTGCTGGCCGCTATGCGGGCCGACAGCGGCGTGGACTTGACCGAACTGCGGGTCGACGGCGGGATGGTCGTCAACGACCTACTAATGCAGTTTCAGGCTGACCTACTGAACGTCGACGTCCTGCGCCCTGTGGTGGCCGAGACCACGGCATTAGGTGTCGCCTACGCCGCCGGGCTGGCCGAGGGCGTGTGGGCCGACCTGGCCGACGTTCGGACCAACTGGCAAGAAGGGGGCCGCTGGCAAGCGGCTATGAATGCGGGCGAACGTGCCCGCCTCACCAACCGTTGGAGCCAGGCTGTCCAACGAACCCTCGACTGGGCGTGAGCCATGGGACCCAATCAGGCCACTCGGAATCTCCAACGGGCGGCCTTGTCGAAGGAGGAGCCGATTCTC
>JAQWTI010000037.1 GCA_029242745.1 Acidimicrobiales bacterium
GTCCGCTCGTGACGACTGCCGGCTAAGTGGCCTGTGGCGCTTTAAGACGAACAGGGCCGGCCCCGAAAGACCGGCCCTGACCTGCACCTTTATGGCTCCGGGGGTGGGGATCTAACCCACGACCTGCGGATTAACAGTCCGACGCTCTGCCAGCTGAGCTACCCCGGAATGGGCGAACGCAACGATACCAACACCGTCAGTTTCTCCCGACTCGGCACCAAGCAATGATCAGTCACCCTCGAGGTAATCCCTCAGTCGCTGCGAGCGGTTCGGATGCTTCAACTTTGACATAGTTCGAGCCTCAATCTGCCGCACTCGCTCTCTGGTGACCCCAAAGTATGAGCCAACCTGTTCAAGAGTCTGCGGTTCGGCACCATCAAGCCCAAATCGCATCCGGACGACATCCTTTTCCCGGTCATCCAACTCGTCGAGGACGAGCAACACGTCCTGACCCAGAAGGCGCCGGGCTACCGCATCAGGTGGTGCGACGGCCGCAGGATCGGCCACCAATTCCGCCAGGCTGCCGTCCTGATCCTCCCCCATCGGAGAGTCCAACGACAACAGATTGTCCTGCTCTAGTGACAGACGAAGCAGGCTCTCCACCTCTGTAGGCGACAAAATAGCCCACTCACCGATTTCAGCGTGAGACGGTTCCCGCTCTAACTGCTGAGCGAGATCCCGTTGAACTCGCAGCACCCGGTTCATGGCGTCCACCTTGTGTACGGGGATCCGGATGGTCCTGGACTGGTCGGCGATCGCTCGACTGATGGCTTGACGAATCCACCAAGTGGCGTAGGTCGAGAACTTGAATCCCTTATTAGCATCGAATTTTCCTACCGCCCGCATGAGGCCAAGATTCCCCTCCTGAACAAGATCCAGCAGGGGTAAACCCCGAGCCCTGTACTTCTTGGCCACCGACACTACGAGCCGAAGGTTGGCCCTAGTTAGACGGTCGCGCGATCGATCACCATGCTGCTGAAGCTGCTTCAGTGTGGCCAATTCCACTACGTCGGCATGGCCGAGTTCCCCCGACACAACCAGATCCGCCAGCCGAGCTTCAGCCTCGTTGCCTCTCCGTATTCCATTCGCTAATTCCACCTCCTCTCGAGCAGTCAGTAGCGCCACCTCTCCAATCTTGCGCAGGTATAGGTGTGTCGAGTCCGTAGTCTCACTGGTTCCAGTTGGCGCTCCTGCCCGAACTTGGTGCGAGGAAAGGCTGGCAGTCTTTGGCCTTATTCCTGCTCCAACGCCTGTCTCTAAATCCACTGTTTCATCGAACTCAATATTCTGGGCGACCACCCGTCTACGCACATCAGCGATGAGTTCTAGAGTGAGGTCTGTATCGCGCAGCACCTCTATCACCTCTTCTAAACCAAGGCGGCCCCGGTCGCGCCCTCGTCGAAGCAGTCGCGTCAACTCGAACTCCAAGACCTCACTCCGGGCTTTCGTCTTGGGGTTAGTGTCAGCCATTGGCCGTTCCCTCCCCGTGATCACGGAGCCACTGCAACAACCCTTTAAGCTCGTCGTCGTAGGGCACCACGTCTCGGAGCCGGATTACTTCTTTTCGGAGATATGCGATGACCGACTGGTAGGCCGCTATGTCGCCGGACTGACGCGCTCGAGCCTCTAAGGAGGCCGCTGCCCGCTGGGCTGCTAGATAGGCCAGTCGGTTTAAGACACCTAGAGGATCATCATCTGATGCCTCCTGAACGGCGAGCCGGCCCAACAAGTCAGCAACTTCTGACCCAGCAGCCGCACGGGCCCCGTGGAGGTCGTCAGCCGCCACTAGTGCGACGTATGACGCTCGGTTGAGCTGGTCTGAGAAAAGACTGGGTGAAAGACGATCAATAATCTCTTCAGGGCGGTGAACAAGGACTCGTAGGGCCTGAAGCTCAGGAGTCAGGTGGCTGGTACCGGTTGGATCTGCACCGGTGGGCCAAGAATTGGTTCTGAGGTCGGGGGAGACCGCCCGCCCCCGTGAAGCAGCCACCGTCGCAGCTGCTCCCCGTCGGCGTAGTTCTTCGATTCCAACTTGGCACCGATCGGCAATGCTCATGGCGTACTGATCTCGGACCAACGAATCAGGGTGTTCAGCGACCAAGACCATGGCTTCGGTGGCCGACCGAGCCCGACCCTCGGCTGAATCCAAGTCTCCACGGGCCAGCACTCGATCAACCCGGAATTCCAAAAACGGCCTCGCCTCGGAAATAGCCCGCTTCAACCTCGCAGGATCCGAGCCTGCCAGATCGCCTGGGTCAGCGCCCTCGGGTAGGCCGGCTACTGCGAACTGCAAGCCAAACTCTTCTTCCCATGCGTACACCCGTTCAGCGGCCGACTGGCCAGCCCCATCGGCGTCGAACGCAAGAACCACCCGCTTGGCGAACCTTCCTATGGTTCGGGCGTGACTGGGAGTGAGAGCCGTGCCACACGTCGCCACTGCTCGTTCGATCCCCGCAAGGTGGCAGCCGATGACGTCGGTATATCCCTCGCACACCACCAACTCGTTGAGTCGGCCTGCTTCAGCCTTCGCTGAATGGAGACCGTAGAGCACATCAGACTTGGAGTAATACTCAGCCACGTCAGAGGTGTTCTTGTATTTTGGACCCTCACTTTCAGGTAGTTTTCGACCCCCAAAGCCCACGGGATTGCTCTGTGGATCAAAGATGGGGAATACGATTCGGGCCCGGAAGAAGTCGTATTGGCCTCCGTGTTTATTGATTCCGCCGAGGCCGGTGGCTAGCAGGTCCTCGTCGTCCAAACGGAGGTGACGCGACAATACGGACCAGTCATCCGGTGCCCAGCCGATCTGAAACTTTCGGGCTATTTCACTGTCGTAGCCGCGGGAACGAAGATAGTCCCGGGCAGGTCGCGCTGCCGGATCCTCCAAAAGACGTTGGTGGTAGAAGTCCACCGCCTTCTGGACAATCTCAGCGTGCTCTTTTCGCCTGTTTCTCCGCTTCCCCTCATTGTGGTCGGTGTAACGCAGGGGTATCCCAGTCTTGGCGGCTAGAAACTCTACCGAACCTGCAAAGTCCAGTCCTTCGATCTCCCGAACGAAGTCGATGACATCTCCTGAGACCTGACAACCAAAGCAGTAATAGACGCCCTTTTCGGCATTGACCGAGAACGAGGGCGACCTCTCCCCATGGAACGGACACAGTCCCATCCACTGGGAGCCGGTCTTTCTGAGTTGGGTGTGTTCGGTGATAATCCGGATGATGTCGCACTCGTCGCGCACCTTCCGGACGTCCTCGTCAACGATACCCATGGTCGGAAGGTACCGCTATCGCGCCTAGTCCGTCAGTCAGGCGGTTAGCCGTCGCGCGCAATTAGTGCTTGAGCGGCAGCCAATCGGGCTACGGGAACCCGAAATGGTGAGCACGAAACCGAGTCAACTCCTGCCTCCACTAGGAGATGGATTGATTTTGGATCACCCCCGTGCTCACCACACACTCCTACTTGTAGGCCTGGTCGGGCGATACGTCCTGCCCGAGTAGCAGCAGCCACCAACGGCGCAACAACTTCTGGATCCAGATGTGTGAACGGGTCAGCAGGAAACAATCCACGCTCTAGATACGGGCCCATCATCTGTTGTTGCACGTCGTCTCGACTCAACCCGAACACCATCTGGGTTAGGTCATTGGTCCCGAAGGAGAAGAACTCAGCATGGACAGCCATCTCACCGGCCATTAAGGCTGCTCTGGGTGTCTCAATCATGGCTCCGACTGCCAGTGGTTCAGCAGCCTCCCAAGCCGTGATCTCTGCCAGCACCCAGCCCCGAACCAGGGCTAGTTCAGCCACTGTGGACACCAAGGGCAACATCAGCGCCACCTGGGTGTGACTCCCTGCGTCATTGGCATCGTCCATAGCGGCCAGCACCGCCCGCGTCTGCATGCGGTACAGGCCCTCACGCAGAACAGCCAGTCGGATTCCCCGAGTACCGAGCATCGGGTTGTGCTCTCTCCACTCTTTTGGAGCTTCATCGCCAAGAAACTCGTGAAGTGGAGCATCAAGGAGTCGAACAGTTACTGGCAGCGGTGACATCGCAACCAGTACCCCAGCGAGGTCTTCTCGCTGCATCTCACCGAGCGCCATCAACGCCTCGGTTTCCCCAACAGGCGAAGTCGCCATCAAGAATGTCTTAACTAGCTGCAGACGGTCGCCAAGGAACATGTGTTCAGTGCGACAGAGGCCGATTCCTTCGGCGCCGAAAGACCGGGCCCGCTCCGCATCCTCCACACGGTCGGCGTTTGCGAGCACCTTTATCCGCTCGCCGCGCACCTCATCAGCCCATGAGAGGAGCACGTCAAGGCCCGGCGCGTCAACGGCGCCTGAACCGTCTTCGACTTGCACCGCAGCACTCAACACCTGGCCGGATCCACCGTCGATGGAGATCACCGTCCCGGTACTAATCCGAACATCGCCCACCTCTACATGATCATCACCTACCACCATGTTGGACACCCCTACGACGGCTGGGATCCCCCATCCACGGGCCACCACTGCGGCATGGCTCGCAACACCTCCGCGCGAAGTCACAATCCCGGCAGCCATCCGCATACCCAATTCATCAGCTGGTGAGGTCTCTTCACAGACTAGGAGTGCGTCTTCACCGCGTTCGACGGCGTCCAGCACATCCTCAGCGGTCAGGCAAAGCACTCCTACTCCGACACCCGGACTTGCCCCCGTGCCCATGGCCAGCAACACGGGCGGGTTTTCTTTCACTTCCTCGGCGGGATCGATGCCACCATGGATGAGGCGCTCGACCAACTCCGGTTCGACCGCTGCCACAGCCCTCCACCGGGCCTCAGCCGTCCCAAGTGCCTGCGCCTCGGCAACAAGTAACTGAAGGCCTTCCAGACTGTCTACGGAGACCACCGGAGATTACACCAGGCCGTTCAGGCTGGGAGGCGCTCAGAGAGATAGGCCACCAGATCGGCTATAGCCACCCGCTCTTGATTCATGGAATCCCTCTCTCGCACGGTCACGGCTCGATCCTCAAGGGTGTCAAAGTCGATGGTTACGCAAAAGGGTGTCCCAATTTCATCTTGTCGTCGATACCTGCGGCCAATGGCCTGTGTCTGGTCGTAGTCGCACATCCAGTGGGGCTGTAGGAGGCCCAGCACCTCAGTGGATGGGTCAATCAACTCTGGTTTCTTGGATAACGGAAGGATGGCCACCTTGTACGGTGCGAGGCGCGAGTCGAGTCGCAGGACGGTGCGAACGTCGTCGTTGACCTCCTCTTCATCGTAAGCGGCCATCAGGAATGCCATAGCAGTTCGAGTTGCACCTGCTGCTGGTTCGATCACGTGCGGCACGTAGCGCTCACCTGATCCCGGATCGTGATACTCGAGTCGGGCCCCTGAACACTCAGAATGACGGTTCAGGTCAAAGTCGGTGCGATTCGCTATGCCCTCCAGTTCATCCCAGCCCCATGGAAACAGGAATTCCACGTCAGCGGTGGCCGAGGAGTAGTGACTCAACTCGCCACCCTCGTGCTCACGTAGGCGCAACTTGTCTGTCGTCATACCGAGGTCGCGATACCAACTCATCCGAGCCTCACACCAGTAGCGGTACCACTCTGATGCCTCATCTGGCGGAACGAAGAACTCCATCTCCATTTGTTCGAATTCGCGGGTCCGGAAAACAAAATTTCCTGGGGTGATCTCGTTACGAAATGACTTCCCTATCTGGGCGATTCCAAATGGTGGCTTTTTACGAGATGTGTTGAGCACGTTGGCAAAGTTGATGAACATTCCCTGAGCGGTCTCAGGTCGAAGGTACACCTCCGTGGCCGACTCGACCATGGGGCCAGCGTGGGTCTTGAACATCAGGTTGAACTGGCGGGCTTCCGTCAGCGTGGCCGACTTTGAACACGAAGGACAAGTTTCCGGGTCGTCCAACTTGTCCAACCGATGGCGGGCACCGCACTCACGACAATCGACAAGTGGATCGGTGAAGTTCGCCAAGTGACCAGAGGCCTCCCAGATGGCTGGGGGTGAGAGAATTGAGGCATCGAGGCCGACCACGTCGTGACGCAATTGCACCATCGTGCGCCACCATTGCTCCTTCACATTACGAAGAAGCAGAACTCCAATCGGGCCATAGTCGTAGGTGGACCGGAATCCTCCATAGATGTCAGCAGACTGGAACACGAACCCCCGACGCTTGGAGAGGTTCACAACCTTGTCAAAGAGCGTGTCGTCATTTGGGACCATACATATGCAGGGTAGCGACGCGCTCCGCCGTGTCGGGGCCAGACTGGGTTTGTGGGTATCTCTGATCGCTTCCGACCACCAAAGGCCGTCGATCCGACCTCCGTTATCGGTCGTCGTATCGTGGCCTGGCTGCTCGACAACCTGCTCATGGCAATCGTCGTTCTGCTCATCCATCGCGGGGATCTCGCATTTGAGACGGAGAGCGGTCTGTCCATCAACCCAGCCGTCATTTGGACCGTGACTGTATTGATGGTTCTAAATCACGTGGCGCTGACCATGACCACTGGTTTCAGCCTTGGCAAGGCCGTGACTGGACTGCGGGTGGTACGGCAATCCGACGGTGGGCTTCCAGGATTCCGTGGTGCTGCGGGACGAACACTGCCGTGGATAATTCCCTTACCGTTTATTCCTATCGTCGAGGCGGGGCTGATGCTGGTGAGTCGAGGCCATCGACGTATCGGAGATCGGCTCGGGCGCACGGTTGTGGTCGACCGAGGTTGGGTCGGTGAGGAAATTGTGTTGCCAAATCCAACTAGGACAGGACCTGCGGACCGCCCACTCGACTGGCGCTGTGAGCATTGTGGAACACCGATAGGACCAAACAGCGACGGGGTTTGTCAAGAATGCGGGACTCCAAGTACTTAAGCGCCGTCTAGGACTCGACGGGAACGGAGTCTCCTTTCCATGTGATACTCCGCTGCCGAAGTCACGACGGCATCGACCTCTGCGCACACTGAAGGGTCGGTCACAGCCAATGCCTTGGACAGGCCTCCTCCGAGGACCGCTCGCATCACAGCAATAGCAGCAGTACTTACAGATCTGCCACTCCGGCAACCTTGGCAAAGCACACCACCCTCGCCGATATCCACGGCCACCATCGGACCGTCGATTCCGCAGCGAACACACACTTCAAGTTCTGGACCTAGACCCTCGTGGGCCAACAACTTTAGAAGAAAGGCTGGAACGACAAGCGCAGCAGGATGCTCCTCCAAGGTTCGCAGCCCACCGACGAGCATCTGGTACCGATCACGATCGGGATCCCGGTCTAGCGCAACCACGTCGACCGCCTCGAGTAGCGATGAGGCATCAGCGAATCTCTCGGCATCTAGGCGCAGGCCCTCAAACCGGTCGAGAGTTTCCGCCTGAGTGACAATGTCTAGATCACCCCGTCCCCGATGCAGTTGGACCGCCACGTGGCTGGTCGGCTCAAGGCGCCCGCCGAACTTCGATCGGGTCTTGCGTACTCCCTTTGCAACCGCCCGAACCTTGCCGTGCTCAGCAGTCAGGAGCACCACGATTCGGTCGGCCTCACCTAGGCGCCACGTCCGCAGCACCACACCATCGTCTCGATAGAGACTCACCTCTGTGGGCCCTCCGATCCACCTAGTCCACCAAAACGGCGATCACGGTCCTGGAACTCTTTGATCGCTGCGTGCAAGTGCTCTCGACGGAAGTCCGGCCATAGTGTTTCGCTGAACACCAGTTCGCTATACGCCATCTCCCAAAGAAGGAAGTTCGAGACCCGGTACTCACCCGAGGTCCTAATAACTAGGTCAGGGTCGGGCATCTCCGGGGCGTAGAGATGGCGGGTGATACTCCGCTCGGTTACCCGTTTGGTGCCGCTGTCCAGGATTCGCTGCACGGCATCAACCAACTCGGTACGACCTCCGTAGTTAAACGCGATCGTGAGTGTCAATCCGGTGTTGCTCTGCGTTAGAGCCGCAGCCTCTTCCATGCGTCGGATAAGACGCCGAGGAACCCGCCGGTCTCGTCGACCGATAAATTGAATTCGGATGTTTCGTTGGTGAAGTTCCTCCTGTCGACTGAGCAGGATTTGCTCGTTGAAGCGAAGAAGGAACTGGACTTCGTCAGGAGGACGGCGCCAGTTCTCCGTCGAAAACGCGTACACGGTGAACCATCTGACGCCGAGGTCGTCGGCCCCATCTAACACCTCAAAGAGCGCCTTCTCTCCAGCCTCGTGTCCGGCGGTTCGCGGCAGTCCGCGCTGCTCTGCCCAACGGCCGTTGCCGTCCATGACGCATGCAATGTGGTTCGGAATCCGAGACCGGTCTAGACCTGAGGGGAACACACCGCTGAAACTACCTGAGCCCCTCGACACTGTGGGACCAGGCCTAGCCTCAATAAAGGTGGACGAGACGATCGGCGATTTGGGAGTTGGGCTAGCTGAAGCCTCGGCTATTGCCCTAGAAGAAGTTTGTGGTGCGCTTCCAGAAGGCGGCGAACGTCGCCCTGGTCAAGAGGCCATGACCCGCCGAGTGGCCGAGACCATCAATTCAGGTTCGCACCTGATGGTTCGAGCCGGCACCGGGACCGGCAAATCACTTGCGTACCTGATTCCGGCCATCCTCTCAGGTAAATCCACAGTGGTGGCCACTGCCACCAAAGCCCTCCAAGACCAGCTAGCTAGAAAGGACCTCCCGTTTCTAACTAAGCATCTGTCACCCTTTATTGGCCGATCGTTCTCGTTTTCAGTACTCAAGGGCCGTGCCAACTACATCTGCCGGCAACGCTTAAGTGAGCTCGCCGTCAGTGATGGTTCAGGAGATCAACAGCAACTGGACGGATTGGCTGAGATTGCCGACGCTAACGAATTGGCCACCATCGTCGAGTGGGCCGAAAGCACCGACACGGGTGACCGGTCCGATCTCCCCATGGAACCTTCGCCTTCGACCTGGGCAGCAGTGAGTGTTGGGTCCCAAGAATGCCCCGGCGCTAACCGCTGCCCCAGCGGCGAGGAATGCTTCGCTGAACAAGCCCGCACCAAGGCTGCATTCTCTGACGTGGTCGTCACCAACCTCCACCTCTACGGCATTGACGTCGCTGCCGAAGGAGCGCTCCTGCCTGAACACGAAGTGGCCATCCTCGACGAAGCGCACAAGACGGAGGACATCCTGGCCAGGGCTGTCGGATTCGAACTCCGGTCTGGCCGCTTCCTTGCTCTCGTTCGCCGGGCCGGTGCCATTCTCTCAAGATCCACTGCGGTGACAGATGTGGCCGCATTGGCCGGGAAGATGGACGATGCTCTCGGACTACACCTCGGCGAACGGTTGGTTCCGTCAGACTCAGCCGAACTCCGATCAGTGCTACAGCTGGCTGAGACCCGGCTCGCCGTCCTTCACACGGAAATAATGGCTGTTCCCAAGGATGGTGCGGGCAACGTAAGCGCGCGCCGGGCACGGGCCCTGAAATCCTTGGAGTCTCTGGCTGGTGACGTCTCGTCCGCGCTGGATCTTGATGCTGGAACCATTCCTGGCCACAAGGTGGCGTGGACCGAAGGCTCGGTGAATCAGCCAAGCCTCCAAGTGGCACCTGTTGAAGTGGCCACTGTGCTTGATCAGAGATTGTGGAAGGAACGGACCGTGATACTCACCAGCGCCACCGTGCCCTCCAATCTTCCAATCCGGCTGGGACTGGAGTCACACGACCATAGTTTCGAGGACGTAGGCAGCCCTTTTGATTTCGCCAATCAAGCTCTCCTCTACTGCGCTACGACAATGCCTGATCCCCGCGAGGAGAATTTCTTGACTGCCTGCCATAACGAGATCGAGCACCTAACTAGGGCAGCCGGGGGGCGCACTCTTGCCCTGTTCACCAGCCGGCGAGCTTTAGACGCAGCCGTGGAGGCTCTTCGGGACCGTTTGCCCTGCCGAATACTCCATCAAAATGATCTGCCGCTCCCCCTTCTCATGGCTGAGTTCGCCGCCGATGAGACGTCGTGTCTGTTTGGAACCAAGGGGCTCTGGCACGGTATCGATGTGCCCGGTCCAAGCCTGTCACTAGTTGTGATTGATCGAATTCCTTTCCCCCGACCAGATGATCCCTTACTGAGCGCACGACGCGACCTCGTCGGACAGCAAGAAGCCTTCCGCCAGATCGATTTGCCTTTGGCTGCAACTGAACTGGCCCAAGGTGCTGGGCGCCTGATCCGCAGCACTACCGACAGGGGCATGGTCGCTGTGCTGGACAGACGGCTGGCTACCAGCAAGGCTTACCGATGGGACCTTCTCGAAGCCCTCCCCGGCATGCCCAGAACGGGCGACCGACAAGAAGCATTGGACTTCTTGGCTCGATTGTTTGACTAGGGGTCTTAGTTCAGGATTCTCCTCTTAGGCGGAGTCTTTCTAGTAACCCAGTCGGTCTAGGGCCTTGGGACGGCGCTGCCAGTCCTTGTCGACACGGACCACCAGTTCAAGAAACGCTCCTTCAGGCATCTGGGCCCGGGCGGCAATCCCAACTTCCTTCAGCACAAGACCCTTCTTCCCGATCACAATCCCCTTCTGAGAGTCACGCTCAACAAGAATCTCACACCGGACACGGGGCCACTCCCATTCAGTTACACGAGTAGCGATGGAGTGCGGCAACTCTTCCTTAACGACCGTCAATAACTGCTCGCGCACCAACTCCGCTACCCAAAACGCCTCGGGCACGTCAGTAACCATGTCATTGGGGTAGTACTGGGGCCCCTCCGGTAGGCGATCAAGCACATGGGCCAGTAGCGCATCGACGCCATCACCAGTACGAGCCGAAATTGGAAAGTACTGGTCTGACTCGAATTTCGAAGCAGCCATAAGTTGTTCTGCGATCCGGTCCCGCCCTACCCGATCGACCTTATTGACCACCAGCACCGTCCGTTCCTTTGGTAAGCCATTAGCGATGAACGCATCGCCCTTGCCGATCGGCCCATCTGCTTCCACAAGGAACAAGACAACATCCATGTCAGCCAACGCTGCTCGTGCCGTGTGATTTAGCCGTTCTCCGAGCAATGTCCGGGGCTTGTGAATACCTGGCGTGTCACAAAATACCGCCTGCACTCCAGGTTGGGTAA
This sequence comes from Acidimicrobiales bacterium, assembly GCA_029242745.1. Lineage (GTDB taxonomy): Bacteria > Actinomycetota > Acidimicrobiia > Acidimicrobiales > MedAcidi-G1 > UBA9410. The sequence goes on from JAQWTI010000037.1 coordinate 11,065, forward strand.
GGACACCACGGATCTCTGTCCTTGTGGTCTGGGGCTTGTCGGAGACAATGGAAACTTTGTGGCCCAGCAGCCGATTGACGAGCGTCGACTTGCCCACATTGGGACGCCCGACGAGGGTCACGAAGCCCGACCGATACCCGTCACCCGACGCCATGGTGGAACTCACGACGAAGTTCCAGGAACACCGATTCGTACTCTCGTAATTCTTCGGCCCACTACCTGCTCTACGCCGAACCTTCGTCCAGCCACATTGACGGCCTCTCCGGCGACCGGCACGTGCCCTAGCGCGTCAAGGATCAGGCCACCAACAGTGTCCCAGTCACCCTCAGGAAGAGCATCACCGAGCAGTTCGTTCAACTCGTCGATCGGCATGCGGCCGTGAACGCGTATGCCTCCGCCTGCCACTGATTCGGCAAGAGGTTCCTCATGATCGAATTCGTCAACGATCTCACCAACGACCTCCTCAAGAAGATCTTCCATGGTTACCAATCCAGCGGTACCCCCGTACTCGTCGATCACGATTGCCAGATGAAAGCGGCCGTTTTGCATCTCGCGCAGCAGGTCGTCGGCCTTCTTCGTTTCCGGCACGAACCGCGGAGAGCGAACTAGTGACCTGACCAGCTCTTCATCTTGACCAGCCAAGTGGGCTCGCATCAGATCCTTGGCGTAGACCACACCAATAATGTCGTCGACACCTTTGCCGCTGACTGGAATCCGACTGAAACCATTCCGAGCGGCCTCACTCATTGCGGCTGCCACGTTCAAGTCTGACCCGATGCATCCCATGTCCGGTCGTGGCACCATCACTTCACGGACCAGTCGGTCACCAAACGCAATCACCGACTCGATTAAGTCGTGTTCCTCGGCGTCAATGGTCTCTGACGCGAGCGCCCGGTCAACCACGGCTAGCAGTTCCTTCTCAGAGACAACTATCGCACCGCTGCGTAACGACTGAGGCAAGAGCCATTCACCTGCAGAAACGAGGCTCTGGGCTAGCCAGCGCAACGGTGCGATGAGGGACAGGCGCTCCACGACCCCCACCGAGCCCACTACAACCCGATCCAAAGAACGCAGGGCAACGGTCCGGGGAATCACGTCCGTCAAGGTGAAACCCGCTAGCAGGAGAAGTGCCACCGCTCCGACCGCCCAACCTTTCCCAGCACGTCCGTTAACCAGCACGGCCAGAATCCCAGCAGCCGACATTCGACAGGCCATCGCTACGAATAAAACGACTCCAAGAGTCCGGACACGATCGTCTAGCAGCGAGGGCAGCGAGCCAACTCTCGCCGCCACTTCCGGGTGTCCGTCCCTTTCCCCTAGCCCCCCCACCAAGACTTCAGCCCGTGATCTCCGGATATGAAGGATCGCTGTCTCTACGACCACCAGTAGGCCCGACATCAGAGTTAAGACAGCGACTAACCCAAGTCCGAACCCTAAACTCACGGGTGGGACCCTTCGCAACGATCTCCGATGTAACGGGCCAGATGAAGATCTTCACGCGCACGCATCACGGCCGCCTCTTCAGGCAGCACATGGTCATGGCCGAGGAGATGCAACGCTCCGTGAACCAGCAGCAGGGCGATTTCGGAGTCGAAATCCCCGGTGTGTTCAGCCGCCTGCCGATTGGCCACTTTAGGGCAAAGCACTATGTCACCCAGCAGTAGTGGCACCTCTGATGGTCTGCTCTGGCTGAGGGCTTGAGGGTCCTCGATCGGAAAGGAAAGAACATCAGTTGGACCCTCCACGCCCATATGTTCGAGATTCAACGCGGCCATCGCTTCCTCGTCAACCAAATGCACATGAACCTCGACGTCGTATCCATCTAGATGCTCATGGTCCAACACATCAGCCACTAGCGTCCGGCAGACTTCGGCGTCAACAAGGCACTCGGCTTCCGCCTCTTCTCGCTCATCGTCCACGATCACTGTGAGCAAACCAACGACTTGGCGTCTTGGAAGCTCACCCCTCATTGCCTTCTCACCGACCTACCTCGCTGGCCTTGGCCTCGCGTTCGTAAGCCTCAACTATGTCCTGAACTATCCGGTGACGGACTACATCACGCGCTCCCAGATGCACAAACGAGAGGCCGTCGATCCCGGTAAGCATCGCTTCAAGGTCAGCCAATCCACTGCGCCCGCCAGGGACATCCACTTGACTGGTGTCACCTGTCACCACGACCCGAGATCCGAAACCCACCCGGGTCAGGAACATCTTCATTTGTTCCGGTGTCGTGTTCTGGGCTTCGTCAAGGATAATGAAACTGTTGTTGAGTGTGCGACCCCGCATGAAGGCCAGTGGAGCTACCTCGACTTGCCCCCGGTCAACTAGGCGGTCGGCGGTCTCTGTATCGACCATGTCAAAAAGAGCGTCATAGAGGGGCCGCAAGTAAGGGTCAACTTTGGCCATTAGGTCACCGGGAAGGAAACCAACCCTTTCGCCGGCCTCAACCAACGGCCGGGTTAGGACAATTCGATCGACCTGACCAGTCTGGAGGGCGCGCACTCCTAGGGCCACAGCCAGCCAGCTCTTACCCGTACCCGCCGGGCCAATACCAAAGGTGATAATTCCATCGGTGACTGCTTCCACATAGCGTTTCTGGCCCGAAGATCGAGGGCGGACCGGTTTACCACGCGAGGTACGAAGGATCTCGGTGGTTAGTACCTCTGAAGGGCGTTCGTCAGCCCGTACCATCTCAATTGTCCGGTCAAGCGTCCGCTCATCAAGAATTAGGCCTTTCTGGAGTAGCACCATCATTTCTCCGAATACCATTTCGACGGTTTTTGCATGATCACCGCCGATGGTGATTTGGTTTCCACGCACATGGATGGAAGAACCGGGGAAGGCCCCTTCGACTCGCCGGAGCAGGATGTCTCGCTCGCCAACCAGATCAAGCATGAGATCATTGCCAGGAACGTTGACGGTAAGCGTGGACGACTCCATGGGAAGGTCACAGGCTACCGGGCGCAGAGGCCTCCGTCTGCAGGATCTACCAATTGCAGTTGAGCGGACTCCAAATTCTCTTCCTCTTTCCCAGACAGCGATCAGCGCATGCTCCGACAAAGGAGTACCTGCTGAGGTTCCACAGCACGAGCGACTCTCGGCTGACACCTCTCATAATTGAAGTTCAATCAGGCTTGAGGATGGAAAATCTGAGTTTTGACCGCTCTGTGAAATTCCAGCCTTCTGAACTTTCAACCGCTCCCAAGAGGACCTAACTTCCGGGGAGATCCAGCCCGACTGTGAATTTTCTCTGAACTCCTCTAGACACAAGATCGTTACTCAAACAGAGCACTTGGAGAACCTCTGCGACGGCCCGGTGGGCGTCTGGGCGAATCGCAACTCAGCAATACTCCAGATCATTCTGGCTTCTGACCAACGCAGTGCCAATTGAGCGTCAATAGCTCCTCTTCCTCGGCTTGGATGTACGACTGGCTATTTTCATTCAGCCGTTTCATCAATGCGTTGGTCTTTTTTGGAATCAGACGGACCTTCGCAAGGAACTTAAACACCGCTTCGTACTTGTCAAAAAGCGCAACCTCTTTCTTGATCATTTCAACTGCAGGTCTTCCCACAGAAGAAAGCAGATTAAAGCCAGCGTTCCTATACGAATCTTCCCAGTACTTGTAGTACCAGAGCCCCCCAAATACCGTTAGTTCGCGAGTGTGTTGAATCAAGGTCTTCTGATGCAGGTTTTCGCTGTCGTAGGCGTCGAGAGCCGCCACGTCATTGATGACGAATATTCCTCCTGGTTTCAGGACGCGAGACACTTCCTTAAAGGTGAACTCATGGTCGCTGACATAAGTCATCGGCTGGATGGCATAGACAGCATCGAACGCTCCATCGCCAAATTCAAGTGGCTTGTTAAAGTCACCGATAGTGAAGTTCGACCTCGAAAGGTTCGAGTTCTTCCAAGCCTTCTCGATTTGGGATCCATCGAGGTTTATTCCGTAGGGCGTGGCTCCGGTCAGATCAGCGATGTGCTCGGCGATGGCGCCGCACCCACACCCCAGTTCGAGCACTTTTTCTCCTCTGCTCAACTTGAGATCGTTCGCAACGATCTGTTCGAACAGAACCTGGTTCTGGAGTACTGATTTTTCTGGGTCAATCTCGGGTGGCATGTACATTTTTTCAACTGAGCCGAGCGTGCACAGTAGATGAATGACCTTGTAAAGCTCCTGAAGTTCATTACTACTGCCCTGCGGATACCCCTGTAGCGCAACACCGTTGGCATGGTCTGCTTTGGTATTTTCGGGCGAGTCGACGAACAACTCTCCGTAGGACCGCATGTAGGCACTGAAGTCATCGTCGCTAATGGTGAGGAGCCCCCTCAGGGCGCCGAGTCGATCCATCATGGTTGTCGGTTTGTGACTCACATCATTCTTCCTGGTCGCAGGTTGGATCTACAGGAACCATCAACTGCTTCAAGCGGCGTGCTCCATCGGCTCAGAATAGACACAATGCGTAGATCTTTCCTTTTCTGGAATCTGCATGAGTTTCATTTTGGGAAGTTTTATTTCGCTTGCGCTAACCCCTGAGTCGCGAGTAGAAAGACCTCCAGCGGGTTGACACTTCGGTGAAGGTCCGCTCGGGGTGGAACCAAAACGTGGAAGTCCCTCGGGATGACCACACCTCAACCCTTTGGGGAAGAGGTCGATGCGCCGAGAGGCTGCTCTAGTGAAACTCCGGGTACAGCCTCCTTCGGGGGGTTGTACTGCTTTTTGGGCGAACAAAAATTAATACAAGACCCCCTGTGTCACTAGGTCTACTCAACTCGCTGGACCTAAGCCCGGTTCCGCAAAACTCTCTGAGTGAACGACCAACGAAGCAAAGGGAAGTGCCCTGAGAAATGGGCCTCCACCCCTGAACCTCGCACCATATTCGACGAGATAGAGCCAGAGAGCAGCCGCACCCACCACAACCTCAGCACATAATCAGGGCCCGGCAATGCGTCATTAGCAACTTCCACCAATACCGTCAGGTCTCGCAGAACATCTCTCAACCTGATCGCCCCATGAATCAAACCAAACAGAGTCTCTACCGTTGGCAATTCGAAGCACTCATCAGTTGGCTCCGTTGCGGACGTCGCGGGATCGTGGAAGCCGTTACCGGCTCTGGGAAAACCAACGTCGCTCTGATTGCTGCCGCTGATGCGCACCGGCGGGGCCTTTTCGTACTAGTCGTCGTGCCAAGCCGGGTCCTGATGAACCAGTGGGCTCTCCGCCTGAATGAGACCCTGCCGAATTGTCGAATAGGTCGTCTCGGCGACAACTTCAGTGATGGAGTAGACGGCTGCGACGTTCTCGTGACGACCCGTCATTCGGCGAGCACCAGACGCCCTCTCCCTCCGACCGAAGCCGGCGGTCTAATCATCGCAGACGAGTGCCACGGTTTCGGTGGTGAGACCCTCAGACAATCACTTATCCACGAGTACAAAGAGCGCCTTGGGCTCACAGCAACTTTAGAGCGCTCTGATCAGGCTGTTGAAAAAACGCTACTGCCGTACTTTGGGGGCGTCTGCTTTCGCTACGGCTTCGGCGAAGCCATCGATGATGGCGTCTGCGCTCAGCCCCGGGTTGCCTTCGCTGCTGTTCCACTGGCCCGTGACGAACGTATCGAGTATGACGAGATCGAGACATCTCTTGTCCAGGCGCGCCAGTCGCTTCGAGCCATACCTGATATGCCACAAGATCCGTTCAGCGCCTTCCTCGCAGCAGTCAGTTACCTCGCGGAACATGATGCAGGGCCAAACGGCAAGGCAGCTGTGACCTATCTTGAGGCATTCTCAAGGCGGCGGGAAATTGTCGCCACTAGTCGGACGAAGTACGACGTTTTGTCTCGCTTCGCACCGTTAATCAAACAGGCGGCAGGAAGTTTGCTGTTTACGCAGACTGTGAAGGCAGCGAACCATGCAATTAACCGACTAGATCCACTTTTAAATATCGAAATCATTACAGGGGAAACAAACCGTGGTGAGCGTGAACGAATTCTCGATGATCTGCGCGTAGGGACCATCGACGCTGTTGCCGCCCCACGCGTCCTCGACGAGGGAATCGACGTGCCCGACGCCAACCTAGGCATCGTCATCAGCGCAAGCAGGACCCGCCGTCAGATGATTCAACGCATGGGGCGGATTCTCAGACGCAAGCCACTCGGCAGCGGGGCCCGGTTCGTGATCCTTTTCGCGAGTGACACCCTCGAGGACCCGCGGACCGATGAACGCGACGGTTTCATGGAAGAAATCCAGGATATTGCCGAATCATCATGGATCTTTGGTGCGGAGGATCATGCAGAACTGAATGGCTTTCTGGACTATCACGGTCCCGAGGTTCTTACACCCCCACAAACAATTGGCCCTATGACGTCCTTGGCAGACGTGCCTGCTCGAGTCGATGATTTCGAAAGGTATGCATGGCTCAACTTTCTGGCCTGGAACAATCTCACCAAAGCCCACGAAGATGCCTGGGATTCAGATCCCATCGACGCCGCCGCTCCACCCTATTTGGACTTTGAAATTCCCGAACTCCCTGCGCTCGGAGTCAAACGAGTCGCAAAGGCCAAGGCGGCAAGGCTCTCAACCGGAGAACAACCAGTAACCCTCATCAAACGGCCAGACGGATTTGTACTCCAGTGCACCGGCTGTAGCGCCATGTCCGAACCCACACCATTTCGATGGAAAGCGCTTGATGCAACCGTCGAGTGCGGCTGCCTCTGGTGAGATCTTCGTTGGGGCCATAAGAACCAGTAGCAGTTCCTGAGCAAGGTGTTTCTCCTACCTGAAACGGTTGGAGAACACGAGAGTTGCCCTGCGGCCGTCAGAGTCCAAATCAGTTAACGGAACCCCCAACTCTGATTTTTTCAGGATTGATGACGCGGGCTAGACTTGACCTTTTAGGCGATCAAACGGGGGTTGTCCTTACTCCATGTAGTGCTGCAAAGTCCTATGCCACTTGTTTGATGGTAGGTCTGGCCGCAGCGCAGCAAGTCCGGTGCAGTACTTCGATAGCCGAACTGGCCTCACCCCGTGGGTCCACAGCCAACGATCAAACCGGCTCGGCGGTCCCACAGTTTTGGACTCGATTACCAGCCCATTTAGCGAAATTGAGCGGCCAGTGACGTCCATGCACGTGACCTCTCGATCAATGGTAAGACGAGAGGCCCCGGTGGGGTCAACGAGAGTAGATCGTCGGTACTGCGTAGTTAGCACGGGTTCAAGGCCGCTCGCGATGCTGCTATCAGTTGCCTCGTCAACGAAGCTCCGCCTTTCCAGTGAACGCAGATCAGCTTCGCTTTCATCTACCGGTATCCGTATCTTTTGGCTTTGCCCCCGAGCAGTTCTCAACTTGACTTCGAGCATGTGATCATTGGTATCTAGGTAGTGCCGGAATCGGACCTTGAAGCGACGCCGCCGGCTATGAGCAGCAGCCCGATACGCCAAAAGGTTCGGGGTGTCGAAGTAGCAGGATTCATAACGAAAGTCGTGACGCCCGTCAATGTTGAGGGCGAAGACTCCCTCTGGAAAATCTTTGCAAAGTTGATCAAAGTATTCGACGCCGATTACGTACTTGCGGTCCTTCCGCAACTGAAGTCCAGCCATACCCTCGACCTCAGTCTGCGAAATCGGCGGCAACGTGTCGATCACGAGGACTGCCCACTGCCATTGAGTTTGTAGCAAACGTCAACCACGGTGCTGTCGTTCACCAAGTCGACGCGACGGACCTTGAGTCGGACCACGGTTCCGCCAAGCATCAATTCGAGGCGCTCCCGGAGTTCGGACTCGTCGGTATGGGCCTGATCCATGGTGACCGTCTGGTTCCGGTTCCGGGCGTAGAGCTTTGGATGATCACCTATGTAGATGGCAACCAGAGCCGCACCCATGAGAGTCGGTGTTGCCCACGCTGGCTCTATCGGCATGCCACCCAGCAGACCCAGGGCGAGCGCTGTGAAGTAGTACGCCACCTCCTGCTGACCTAACTCGGTGGACCGGAGGCGAATAATTGACAGGACGCCGAAGAGTCCCAGCCCAAGGCCAAGGTTTACCGTGCTGCGCGTCAGGGTCATGGCGATACCCAACAACCCAACATTGAGACCTAGCAGCGCCACCACCATGTCACGGCGTCCGTTTCTGGGGAAGTACAGGACGAAGACCAGTACCGCCAGAGCAAGTAGGTCAGAGACAATTAACCAGTGTGTCGACATTGAGTCCTTACCTATGTTCAGGGAGACCAGTGAGTGGCAAATAGGTCCCGGGTCATTATTGCGTTAACGGGCAACCTCTCGGGCGTAATCGAGATCAACCAACAAGTTGTCAACGGCCCAGTCCCAATAAGCGACTGGAAGGGCGTCGTCGTGGGAATCAGCTGATTCAGTGGTGGCTTCCCTTATCTGAGCAGTCCAGGCCGTGATCTGTTTCTGCACTTGGTCTTCAGCGAAGGGTCCATCTAAAAATCGGCCAAGGACTCGGTGATAGTCGTCGTCAAAGGCCCCCCATGCGGCAAACAGCGGATCGCATGCTGCAGAACGCTGCGGTATACCCCACTGGCCATATTTGAATACTTCGCAGTCCTTGGTGATCTCACCCCAAGCATCAGGTATCGGAGTGACCGGGTTCCGATCTTCTCTAATATTTTGAAAAGCGTTGTCCAGGTCCCACGGAATTAGATGGAGCAGGCTGGTCGTGGGGTCCTCGTACCAGTAAAAATTATGATTGTTGCAGAAGCCATCAAAGCAATACCAGTGGAAGGGGCCATCATCGTTGCGGATTGAGCGGTCAACGACCGCCCACGCCAATACCTCTTCGATGTTCATCCATTTTTTGACTACAGCCGGAGCCCCGCCCGGCTGAGCATCAGTTACTTCAAGGCCAAAAGTTCTGAGCATCTCGACCGAGGGGTTATCCCCTTCGTTGGTTTTTAGCGCCAATCGGAAGTCCCTCTCGTCTGGGACCCCCTCCCAGCTCCCAGTCGGCCATATCTCCTTGTAGAGGTTCCCGGCACCGTCATCGAAGTTGTACCGAGTAAAGCGACCATCAATCTGCTCCGTGAGAGCAAACAGGCCAACATAGGTACCGTTAACCATCAAACGGGCATGGACTGATCGGGGAGCCGGCACCCCCATCTCACGAAACAACCAGTACCCAAGACGCTCATGTAACTGCGACGGGTCAAGGTTCATCGAATGGAACTGAAGGCGCCGTAGCCCATGGAACTCTCGGTCTGGGTCGTCCCAATTCATCTTGACTTTCATTGACAGTTTGGTGCAGGTCTTGCGGCCAGACGGGTTGGCCCAATCTTCTCCCGACAGGCAGCCGTACCACGCTCCGACACTCCCCTTGTAACGGATCCCAACACGGTCGATGGTCTCGCCCTCGAAGCCCAGTGACCCAACAACCCATACTTCCGCCGCTGGATTACGATCAATTTGCTCTAGGGCCTCATTGGACAAAGTCAACTCGAAGGTATGTAGTTGGCTTTGGTCAAAGATGTAGTTGGAGTCTTCCCGGACAAGAGCGGACGCCGCATCAACAACCGTGCTGGGCGTAGCCGTAGTTGGAGGTGGAGTTGCTGTTGTGGTGGTCGTGGTGCTTGGCAATGAAGTTGTTGTGCTTTGAGGTGCAACTGTCGTCAAATCCGCAGCCGCCTGCGCAGGTGCAGTCTTTGTGGGAGTCATAGACGTCGAGACAACGGGCGTAGTTGCGCTACCGCCACAACTTGCGGCAAGGGCCGCCAGAACAACAACGCCTGTCGAGATCTGCTTCACATTCGCATTCTGGCCCCAATCAGACTCTGCTTGGGTAACTAAAATAAGAAACTTCACCCAACCCTGCCCAAAGGTGGCGTGATCCAACAAATTTGATTTCACTTAGGTTCTTACATCACTCAACTCAAGATTTAGATTCAGGTTAAGGCCACCACATCGTAGGAACCTTCTCGTCCCAGCGAGACTGAGCCCAGGAGAATCCCTTGAACTTTTATCGTTAATATCAAAGCGACCTATCTTAAAATTCAGTTAGCAAGTTGGAGACTTAATAGATCGATGTCTGCGAGGTAGAACGTGTTCTATTCTCAAGTATGTTGAGGCTTGCTGAAGAGTTCACGAAATAAGTCGCCGCAACATGCTGGTTATTCACATTCAGGTAGTACGGGGGTCGATAGATGCCAACTGACAAAGGGGCTGGAGAAACAACCTTCCTGCTTGAAGGCGGCATCGTTTTGCCCATGGAAGGTGACCGTGTCACCTATGACCCCGGCTCTGTGCTGGTTCTCGATGGGATTATCGCTGCGGTCGGTTCAGTCTCAGATGTTGCAGCACACCCTGCGTCGGCCTCTGTAGAGACGATAGATGCCACAAACCGTGTACTCCTGCCCGGTTTCCACAACTGTCATCTTCATTCAGGCCTCCTACGGGGGACGGCCGAATCTCTGGCTCTTTGGGAGTGGCTGGAAAATCACATTGACCCCGCTCACCGAGCAATGACACCCGAAATTGCCAAGGCGGCCTCTTACATGGCCTATACCGAAGGACTCATGGGCGGGACTACCTCGGTGCTCGACATGTGGCGGTTCATGGAGGGTTCAGCCCAGGCTGCAGAAGATGTCGGGATCCGAGCCACATTGGCTCCCTACACCGCTGATCGCTACGACTATTTTGAGACGCTCGAGACCAACCGACGCCTTCTTGAAACGCATCGAGTCGCAGCCGACGGCCGAGTGAGATCTTGGGTTGGGCTTGAACACATCTTCTATTGTTCGCCCGAGATGTTCCGAAACGCTGCGGCCTTGGCCGAGGAGTTCGACACGGGGATTCATACTCACAGCTCCGAGTCAATATGGGAAGTCCAAGAATGCCTTCGGCAATTCGGTCGTAGGCCAATTGAAGAATTCTACAATCGCGGCATTCTTGGTGAAAATACTGTAATTGCCCACGGTGTCTGGCTCGACGATCGAGAAGTTCAGTTGCTGGTTCAAACTGGTAGTTCAGTGACGCATTGCCCTTGTTCAAATATGAAATTGTCCTCAGGCCCCGCCCGCGTTGGGTTCTATCGTGACCAGGGAATGACAGTGGCCCTTGGCACCGATGGCGAAAAGGAAAACAATAATCTCGACATGCTTGAAGAAATGAAGTTTGCGTCCCTGTTGCAAAAAGTGAGTTCCCTCGACCCAACTGTTGGAGACCCCTGGGACATACTCGACATGGCGACTCGCTCCGGTGCAGAAGCGCTTGGCTTGGATGATGCAACTGGGACTCTCGAAGTGGGCAAGGACGCCGACATCGTCATGGTCGATCTTGGGGCACTGCACTTTGTGCCAGTCCTACATGGGTCAAACTTCAATGTGCCAGCACATCTTGTGTTTTCAGCAAGTTCCCACGACGTCAGTGACGTCTGGGTTCGTGGTGCCCACTTAGTCGAAGACGGTGAGGTCATCTCGGTAGACGTGGCGTCGATAGCAAGTAACGCTCAGGCGGCGGCAGAAGACCTGTTTGAACGCCGGGCTGCTCTAAAAGGTTCAACCCCGAGCCCCGCTACCGACTTAGGAAAGAACCAGTAAGTAAACCAAATGAATAAGAACTTCGTATGTTGTTCCACTATTGAAGTTGCGGATGAGTAAGGATGTTGTTGTGACTGAACAGATATCTTTTTATGACACTCTCGTTGACGAACTTGAGACCATGAGGTCTCAACTCACTCCCGACGAGGGAGGTAGTTTCTTCAATCGCCCAATGAGCGAGCAAGAACTAATCGAATGGCTCTCTTTTCAGGCTTACTACGAGAAGCGCGCTGCGCAATTCATCGGACGCTGGCTTGCTGATACTCCCGAACGTGATGCATTTGTTCTATTAGCGCAGCAAGTTGAAGACGAGGGCCTCCACTACGAGTACTGCATGCGCGCTCTAGAACGTCGCGGGGTGACCTCTATTGACGATTGGAAGCCTGAACCCGAGTGGGAGGAATGGATCGACGCCTGGTACCCCTCCGGTGACGACACGATCGAGCGCGTTGCTTCCCACAATCTGGCTGGCGAACTCGGTGCCTGCAATGCTTTCGTCGAGATTAAGACCCGTGTGCCCAATGACGTCATTAAGACACTGGACCGCATTATCCCGGATGAGCATTTCCATATGCGAATCGCCAAAACCCTTATCGACAAATATGCGGTTGAAGAAGATCAGCGGGGCCGCGTTCGCCAGCGTGTCACCCGAACCTTCGAACTGGAACAAGCAGGACGTGTCGCTTACAACCGAAGAATGGTGCGACTCGGTCTGGCCAATGAAAGCGATCCGACTCCACCAATGCCTGGTTGAGTCGGCGCTATGAAGCCGCCAGCCTTCGACTACGCCGATCCCGACACGCTTGACGGTGCTCTGGCACTGCTTGCCGACCACGGGGATGACGCTGTGATTATTGCCGGCGGCCAGTCACTTATTCCCCTGCTAAATCTCCGTCTGGCCCGTCCTGAACTTGTCATTGACCTTCGCCACATTGACGACCTCTTTGAAGTCAGTGTTGATGAAAGTTGCTTGCGTTCTGGCACCATGGTCCGGGCAGCAGACCTAGAAGAACACCCGTCGGCTACGACGATTCCAGGTCTAGTGCCGGCGCTCTCACTTATAGCTCATTCTCAGATCCGAGCAAGGACCACGATCGGCGGCTCAGTCGCCCACGCTGATCCCGCAGCAGAACTTCCGGCACTTCTCGTCGCTTTAGACGGATCAGTCGCTTTAAAAAGCAGCGCCCGGGGTGAGCGGACTGTGGAGGCTGCCGACTTCTTTCTAGGCCCTTTGTGGACAGCACGGGAACCAGATGAGATTCTTACCTCTGTTACTTTTCCCCGCCACAAAGGTGTAGTTGCAATTGACGAGGTGGCAATGAGACCCGGCGATTTCGCTCTAGTGGGCGTAGTCACTGCTTACAACGTTTATGCAGGGATGGTTGCCGACCCACGGATTGTTCTGTTCGGTGTGGCTGGGACACCAATAAGGGTAACCGAGGCAGAGGCCGCACTCGTTGGGGCTGTGCCCAGCACTGCGACGTTTGCCGCTGCAGCCGAAAAAATTCGTGAACACCTCACACCGCTCGGCGACGCCCATGCTTCAGTTGAATACCGCCGCAATCTTGCAGCCGTTCTTGTCGAACGAAGTTTGGTAAAAAACAATGACTAACGAGCGCACCGTTGAAATGAACGTAAACGGAAGAGATTACTCCCTCAGATGTGAACCTCGCCGGTTGCTGAGTGAGGCGTTACGCGAAGACTGCAGACTCACCGGGACTCACGTCGGCTGCGAACAAGGTTCCTGTGGCGCATGCACGGTAATTGTTGATGGTCGGGCGCAGCGATCATGTCTCATGCTTGCGGTTCAAGCGGACGGCTCCAATATTGAGACCATCGAAGGCGTCGGAGCCGACAGCGAGACAGGTCACCCAGTACAGATTGCCATGCACCAAGCTCACGGCCTTCAATGCGGCTTCTGCACGGCGGGGATCGTGATGTCCCTGGTGCACGCTCACCGAAATGGCATCTCGCGTCAAGACGTCACCAAGGAGGTACTAAACGGACATCTATGTCGGTGCACCGGGTACGTAAACATTCGCCAGGCCATCGATGCCGCGTGGGTAGAACTTGAAGACAACAAGTGAAGGACCTAAATCTCTACACAGGCAAGCGTATTGCTCGACGTAATGACGGGTCGTTTCTACACGGCTCCGGTCAATACACCGATGATTTGGACCCAGCAGACATGCTTCATGCTGCAATCGTGCGGAGCCCCGTAGCCAATGGGACCCTGATTGGATTCGATGTTGCAGATGTTCCAAGCACAGCCACCGTTCTAGGCCCTGACGAACTGGCAGAGCACGTAGTCGGGGACCTCCCAGTCGTATGGAAACTTGAAGGACAGTGGCAGGAACGAACCCCGCTGCTCGATACGCACTTGCGGTACGTCGGTCAGCCAATAGGGATTGTTGTTGCAGCCTCTCGGGCGCTCGCAGAAGATGCTGCAGAGAAGGTGATTCTGGACATAGTCGACCTGCCCATCGTGGTAGACGCGCTGGAAGCCCTAGCCCCAGACGCTCCACTTCTGTATCCCGATTCGAATTCGAATGTTCTCGCTGCTTTTGAAGCAGGCGATACGGAAGACCATATAGAGGAAGTGTTCGCTGCCGCTGATCGAACCCTATTGACCACCATCCACATTGGTCGTGTTCACGGCGTTCCTATGGAGAATCGCGGTCTTGTTGTTGTCCCCAGTCCCAGTGGGTCGCTCATCATTACCACTTCCACCCAGACCGCTCACGCAGTTCGAGATGTGGTCTGCGAAGTTTTAGGCAAGCGCCAAAACGCTGTCCGGGTCGTAGCCCCAGACGTTGGTGGTGGGTTCGGACTAAAAGATCACGGCTACGAAGATGAGATCATGACAGTCATCGCAGCAGTGGTGATCGGCCGTCCTGTCAAGTGGATTGAAGATCGAAACGAGTCATTTTTAACGACAACCCACGCCCGAGACGAAGTTCATGAGGTTGAGGTCGCGTTTGACTTCGATGGCAAACTAAGGGGGCTCCGCGTCGATGCCGTACGAAATGCTGGTGCGCGATTTTCGATCTTCGGTGGTGGACCCCTCTTTGCGGCATTCGGAGTTCTTCCTGGCCCATATAAGTGGGATGCAATACGCGGTTATGGGCGCCTAGTCGCCACAAACACCATGAGTACTGGTGCTTACCGTGGTTTTGGGCAAACGCAGGCGGCGCTTGTCCGCGAACGTGCCGTGGACTTGGTGGCAGAAGCACTCGGGCGAGACCCCATCGACCTAAGGGTGCAGAACATGATTCGCCCTGAGGAGTTGCCCTATGGAACACGCACTTTCATCGAGTATGACAGCGGCGACTATCAAAGTGCCGCCCTGCGAGCCGCCGAATTGATCATGGAGCCAGCCTGGCCAGAGGACGGAAAGGTCCGAGGTGTTGGGTATTGCTGCTATGTCCAAATGACGGGAATCGGAAATAGTGATACAAACCGTGCCATCGGTCTCGATATTGGTGGTTTCGAAACTGCCGACGTGCGCTTGGAACCCGACGGAACAGTTTGTGTTGCAACCGGTGTGTCACCACATGGTCAAGGCCTAGAAACCACGATTCCCCAACTGGTTGCAGACGAGCTAGGAGTGAATATCGACGATGTTCAACTGATCTGGGGCGACACTGAGACCACCCCCTACTCGGCATATGGAACTGCTGCTTCGCGGTCAATCGCTCTAGGAGGTGGGTCCGCAGTCCTCGCTAGCCAAAAAGTGGCTGAGCAGATCAGACAGGTCGCAGGGACAATGCTAGAAGCCTCCCCAGATGACATTCGCTTAACTGACGGAGCGGCGACCGTTGCTGGCACCAATGTCTCCGTGTTGATCCGTGAAGTGGCTAAACGTGCGTCTCAGGGCTTCGGCATGCCCGAAGGCGTCGGACCCGGCCTTCATGCCCGTCACGCATACGATCCTCCCAATGCAACCTTTTCCTACGCTACGCACGCATGTCGTGTAGCAGTCGACGTCGCTACAGGTGAGGTGGTGGTCGAAGATTACGTCGTCGTTAATGACTGCGGAGTCATGGTCAACCCCACCATCATTGAGGGTCAGATCCACGGTGGCGTTGCCCAAGGCCTTGGGGCTGCACTAATGGAAGAGGTCCTCTACGACAACAACGGACAACCGCTGTCTTCGACCATGCTTGACTACCAAGTTCCCGTCAGCGCCAGTATTCCCGATATTCGAATCGAGCACATGGAAACGCCCAGCCCATTTACTCCAGGTGGGATGAAAGGAATGGGCGAAGGTGGGACTAATGGCGCCTACGCGTGTGTTGTGAATGCTGTTATGGCTGCGCTTCCTGACGCCGATAATTCCACGCTGCATACCCCACTAACCCCTGCTCGGGTGTGGGAGGCAGCACAGAAGAGAAAACAACTCGACTGAGTCACCTCCAAGCACTCTTCACTTACCACGCGACGCCCAGCACTCACCTCACTTACTTTCCAAGAGTCCGGAATCGGCATTCAAGGCCAAATTTTCCGTGCACTTTCAGGATTGTGCGTATGAGAGTTGCTCTCCCACAGAATCAAAATGTTTTACCTAAATTCGGTAAATCACCTGCGGTCGGGAAACCTCAAGGGAACTGTGAGGCTGGTGGTTTCCCATGTCCTAGTCGACCTCCGTCGCTGCTGACTTGTGAGCCTCGGTGAACGTCCGGAGGAGGAATCAAGGGTTTCAGCGCTCAAAGAAGATTTCACCCTCATCTAGTGCCGTCTTTTCTCAACTAACAAACTTAATTGACTAAAAGCAAGTAAGAATACTGTGAATAAATAAACCCGATGTTGCAACAATTAGGAGTTCTAATGGATGCCTCGTGCTATGTAAACGGTAAATGGGTTGAGGCGGACGCACGGTTCGACGTATTTAACCCAGCTACTGGTGAAGTGGTCGGCACTGCAGTTGATGCTGGATCTAACGTGGCAACTGCCGCTGTCGATGCAGCCGCCGCAGCATTCCCAGAATGGTCTGCGACTACTGCGGTAGAACGAGCCGCAGCAATACGTCGAATCTCCGCCGCCCTTTTGGCAAATAAGGATGAGATGGCATCACTCATCGTTGCTGAGCAAGGGAAGCCCAAGGGTCAGGCTGATTTTGAAGTGGTGTACGCCACGCAGTGGCTCGACTGGTTTGCTGAAGAGGGGCGACGTGCATACGGGGAGGTTGTACCAACACACATGCCTGGAAAACGTCTCATCGTTCAGCAAAAACCTCTGGGCGTAGCAGTTGCTATAACGCCTTGGAACTTCCCGGTGGCAATGATTGCCCGCAAACTTGCTCCAGCGCTGGCTGCTGGCTGCACCATCGTGGTGAAGCCAGCCGAACAGACCCCTCTCTCTCCAGCATCTCTCTTTGAGGCGATCGCTAAAGCCGAGTTGCCGCCGGGCGTATGCAACTTGGTTACTTCACTGGAACCTGAGCCTCTCGCCCCGGCCCTGCTTGAGGATCCACGGGTCAGGAAGATCACGTTTACTGGGTCAACGGAAGTTGGCAAGCTCTTAGTCCGAGCTTCCGCAACCAACCTTGCGAGAATCTCTCTTGAACTTGGCGGTCAAGCACCGTTCATAGTGTTTGATGATGCCGACTTGAACGCTGCTGTCGCAGGTGTTCTCATGTCGAAGTTTCAGGTCAACGGGCAGTCGTGCCTTTGCGCCAATCGGATCTTCGCCCAAGAAAGTATCGCAGGTGAGTTTACGGAACGGCTGACAGAGGCTGTCGGGAAACTAACTGTCGGCCCTGGTACTAGTCAGGACACCGATGTAGGGCCTTTAATAGATGACAGAGGTTTCGCCAAAGTTTCCGCTCACGTGGCCGACGCCGTTGCAGGGGGTGCGACAATCACCACTGGAGGCAGTCGCGTGGACAGCCTTAGTGGTGGATACTTCTTCCAGCCAACAGTCCTCAGCGGATGTACCGACGACATGCTCTGTGTGTCTGAAGAGACTTTCGGCCCTGTAGCGCCGGTCCTAACGTTCGCCGATGAAGAAACGGTGATACGGCGAGCGAACAACACTCGTTTTGGACTGGCGGCCTACGTCTACACCAGCGACCTAGGACGTGCGCTGCGGACGTCGGAGGCACTTGAGTTCGGCATGGTTGGCGTTAACGATCCAATGCCGGCTTCACCAACTGCGCCTTTCGGCGGTTTTAAGGAATCGGGACTCGGTCGAGAAGGCGGACACGATGGTCTCGCTGCATTTATGGAAAAAAAGTTGGTCAGCTTCATTGCGTAACTTCAACTAAGAAGCCCCTGCACTCCAACTGGAAGACCTTTAGGAGCAAGCGTTTAGTCGGTCATAAGCCCAATGTCTTGGGGTGGGACACCGGTGATCCAGATGTCTTCCAGTTTCTCTACGTAACGGACAAAGCGATACTTATCTTCAATACCGTCGGTTCGACGCGGCTGTGCCCGTGAGTTGCCGGGCCGTGTTCGAACGTTAATAAAGCTGCAAACGTTCCGACCGAAAGCCAATTCAATCTCGGATTCAAGTTCTTCAGGAGTTCTCACATCAGCCGTGTATGGCACACCGCATCCAGCAGCAATAGCAACCAGGTTCGCCTGTCCTGATGTCGCCGTAGGTCGACGGCCATGTTCAGCCCACCCGATGCTCTCGTACACGCCGTTATCTGCAACGAATACCACGAGATTGTTTGGAGCGTGCTCACCCAAGGCGACCAACTGACCAAGTTCCATCAGAACTGAACCATCACCATCCAGACAAACAACTTTCCGATGGGGAAGCGCTATAGCCAGCCCCAAAGCCATGCCGATTACATCACCCATCTGACCAAGGTGCGCCGTCCGATGATGCTCATCTGTGTGGTGTGCCCACTCAAATGAAACTGCTCCAATGTAAGTAGACATCACCAAGCAATCTTCAGTCAGACCACCAGCCAATCGTCCCAACCACTCATATCGATCAAGTGCCATTACTTCTGCGCTCCGTCGTCCCAGACACAGTCCCCAGACACCAGTACTGCGGCTGGGTGGAGCTGTGCCTCCGACAAAAGCTTCGCACGCTTTATCGCTTGTGCTAACTCTTCCACGCGCCGGACAACCACGAATTTGATTCGGAGTGCCTGGAGAAGTGGCTCTGCGACGATTCCATGAGGGACGCCCCAGTGTTCAGTTTCTCCTACATCACCGCGATAACTACAGATCATCGTGACGGGAACACCTGTGCCCAGCGAGATTCGAGCGATGTACTCAGCGGCAACTCGAATCCCACTGTTTTCCATAATCAGTGCAGACTTCATGCCACCGAGCCATGCCCCTGCACACATAGAAAACGCCACCCCTTCGTTGCAGGCGGGCGCGTAGCGGAAAGTATCGTTTTGTTCAACTAACTCGTGGACGTTTCGCTGCCACCCGTCAGGCAGTCCAGACACAAAGTTGATTCCAGCTTCTTCAAGTCCCCGGATGGCTTCATCTGCAGCATGTGGCAACATTAGAAGATTCTTTCACATAGATATTTGCTATACATGGGCGACAGTCAAATCAATTAGGGCGAACAACGCCCGCTCCACTCTTAGGGGATACATGTTTAAAACATTCCAATACTTCTCACCGATTGAGTTTGTCTTCGGTGCTGGACGGGTGGTTGAGGTTGGTAAACGATTGCAAGCCAAAGAACTCCAGCGAGCACTGATCGTAACTGATGAGGGGATCGTCAACGCAGGGATTGTTGACGTAGTTGAGGCGATGCTCAGCGATCACCACATCACCTCTGAGCGGTTCACCGATGTTAAATCAAATCCAACAGTGGAAAATGTTGATGCAGGTGCGAAGGCACTGAGTGAGTTCGGCGGTGACGTAATTATTGGACTTGGAGGTGGAAGTCCAATTGACACTGCGAAAATTATTGCTGCATCCGCCGCCAACAAATGCTCAGCCCATGACTTCATGACCGGAAAGCGAACGATTGAGATCCCAGGAGTACCCCAGATAGCGATACCAACCACCGCTGGATCTGGTGCTGAATCAGCAAAGGTTTCAGTTCTCATAGACCACACCACTGGTGAAAAGAAGGGAGTATTCGGGCCCGGAACAGCGCCTTGGATAACCGTCTTGGATCCAGAACTACAGGTTGGAATGCCTGCCTGGCTGACTGCTGCGACCGGCATGGACGCCCTGTCACATTCACTGGAGGCATATCTCGGTTTGGCGGCCAATCCATTCTCCGATTCTTTGGCCGAGCAAGGAATGCGCTTGGTAGCCGACCACATAGAACGAGTGGTTGACGACGGGAGCGACATCGAGGCTCGTTCGGCGCTAACAATCGCTTCAGCCCTCGGGGGTCTAGCGAAGGAACAATCAGGGCTCGGGATACTGCACGCCGTTGCCATGCCTATTGGCTATCTCTATGACCTCCATCATGGCTACCTATGTGCGGCCCTGATGCCAGCAACACTCGATTACAACCGCTCTGCTGTTTTGGCAAAGACCGCTTGGGTGGCCCGATTGTTTGGGGTAGAAGATCCTGACGATGAGGGTGCAGCAGCAGCAGCAGGACACACGATTCGCCAACTAAACGATCGGATCGGAATGGGGACGGGTCTTGCTGAATCAGGCGTCAAACCCGACGACCACCAACGCCTCGTTGACGACGCCATGAATAGTTATCTGTTGAAAAATAACCCCATAGAAGGAACTCCAGCGGGTTGTCTTGCGGTCCTAGAGGCTTCACTTTGATTAGTGGCCCGTATCGAACGGCAATAGATCGCGCCAAACTGGTCCGGGTTGCCTTGGGTGATGATCCAGCCGATCTAATTCTAAAAAACGCACAAATCGTCAGCGTGACGACTCGAGAGGTCATCACTGGTGACATTGTTCTTTCGGGTGGCCATATTGCTGCGTTAACTCGAGGCGACAACTACCTGATCGCCGACAACACCGAAGTATTGGATCTGGGCGGCGCCTTTGTCTGCCCCGGCCTAATCGACCCGCACGTCCATATCGAGAGCTCTAATCTGACCGTCACAGAACTTGCACGCGCCATTGTGCCCCGAGGTGTTTCAACGTTGGTGGCTGATCCGCATGAAATCGCCAACGTTCTTGGCCTACCGGGTGTCAATCTCCTACTTGAAGAGGCCGTGGCCGTCCCGCTTGACGTCCTGCTTCGGGTCCCTGGACGAGTACCCGCACTACCGGCCCACCTCGAGACCAGCGGGGCTGAAATTGACTTGGCGGCAACCATCGAATTACTTGACCGAAGCGACGCCGTCTGTCTTGGGGGCGATATTAATCCTGCTCTTATCTTTCGAGCCGACCACGACCAACTGCGTAAGATCGAAGCCACCATCGAACGGGGAAAGACCGTTGGTGGACAACTACCGGGTTTCACTGGATCGGTTCTAGACGCGTCAGTCTCTGCAGGTCTTGAGGATACGCACGTGGCTGAAAGCGTTAGTGAGGTAATTGAACAACTTCGCCGTGGGCTTAGGGTCCTATTGACCCCTCGCATTGACCGCTTACCGGCAGCAGAGTGGCCTGAACTCGCTGCGGCGATTAACGAAGGTGGTGTCGACACGCGTTATCTGGTTCTGTGCACCGACGACATCCACCCAAACATTCTGCGCCGTGAAGGACATCTAGACCAGCGGGTTCGACTTGCAATTGATGCTGGGTTTGAACCTATTGCAGCCATTCAAATGGCCACCATCAACGCCGCCGAGTTGATGCGGCTCGACAGAGATCGAGGGGCAGTGGCGCCAGGAAAACTTGCCGACCTTGTCGTGTTAGACGATCTTGAGAGTTTTGCCCCAACCCTTGTAATACATGGCGGCAAGATCGTTGCCCGTAACGGTTCCCTTGAAGAGAATCAAGTTCAGATGCCCGATCACGAATATCCCGAATGGTCCAGGTCGACTATCCACCTAAAGAATCCAGTAACTCCCTCCGATCTCGAAGTACGTGTCACGTCGGACGCTCAATTTGAGGTAAACGTACTCGAATTCGGTGGTCCAAAAACAATGCGGCAAGTGCTCCTAGAACCGACCAATGGAGTGATCTCAGCAAACTACGAAAAGGACATTCTGTGCATCTCAGTTCTCGAGCGGCATCAGGCTTCGGGCGCAATCGGTCGCGGCTTTGTGGCTGGAATCGGCATCCAAGGCGGTGCGGTTGCCAGCACCGTCAACCACGATTCGCACAACATCTTCATAGTCGGCGACAACTACGAATCGATGGCAATAGCCGCCAACGCTGTTGCTGACGCAGGAGGCGGGTACTGCGCGGTTGTAGGGGCAGAGGTAAGGGCGCTAGCCCCCCTGCCCATTGCTGGCCTGCTTTCACAGGCTCGACTTGAAGAACTTGCAAGTCAACTTGATGATGTTGAACGAGTTCTTTTGGAGGAGTTGCACTGCTCCATTCCATATATGCCGCTTTACGCCCTCAACTTTCTCTGCCTACCAAATATCCCGGACGTAGGTGTCACGGACCAAGGCATCGTCGAGACCGCGTCCATGAGCTTAGTCCCAACGCTGGTAGACAATTCCTCAAAAGAGATATGCGAACAGTAGAGACTTCACACTCTTGAAGACCCCTCTGCTTTCTGGTAGCCAAGATCTGTTCCTATCACTCAGCTAGAACCCACCGAAGAAAATCCCTTCTCCAAGTCGGCAATGATGTCATCTACAGACTCCAGACCGACCGATAGCCGAACCAAGCCCGGTGCAACCCCAGTAGCGGCCTGCTCCTTTTCTGTTAACTGTGAATGAGTCGTCGAAGCCGGATGGATAGCCAAGCTTCGGACATCCCCAATATTGGCAACATGGCTATGCAACTCAAGCGAATCAACGAAGCGCGACCCAGCGCCTTGTCCTCCCTTAATGATGAAGGCTGGGACGGAGCCGTAACCTCGCCCTCCCCCGTACTCAGTCATCCGGTCATGCCACCGACTACTGGACAGACCCCCATATTGAACTGCCTCGACCTGACTATGGCTCTCGAGGTATTCGGCAACTACTTGAGCATTAGAGAAGTGCCGTTCCATCCGATAGCTGAGTGTTTCGAGTCCCTGAAGAAAATAGAAGGCATTCTGAGGAGAAACTGCGGCACCAAGGTCGCGTAGTAGCTGAACTCGGGCCTTGATGATGTAAGCACCTGCGCCAAGTGCTGGCCAGTAGGCAAGTCCGTGATAGCTCGGGTCAGGATCTGTCACATTTGGGAATCGCCCGCTCGCTCCAAAGTCGAAGGTTCCTCCATCGATAACTACTCCTCCTACGGAATTGCCGTGGCCTCCGATGAACTTGGTTAATGAGTGGACCACTATGTCCGCTCCCAAAGTCAGTGGGTTGATGAGAAACGGAGTAGCAACGGTGTTGTCAACAACAAGTGGAATGCCCACCGCATGACCCACCTCGGAGATGCCCTTGATGTCTAAGCAGTCATTACGCGGATTGCCAATTGTCTCCCCATACAGAACTTTGGTGTTGGGTTGGATTGCTGCTTCCCACGCGTTGAGATCGTCCGGACTATCAATAAAAGTGGTGGTGATTCCGAGCTTCGGAAGCGTGTAATGAAACAGGTTGTAAGTCCCACCGTAGAGGGATGCCGAGGAGACGATATGGTCACCGGCTTCGGCTAGGTTCAAAATTGCAATCGTCTCTGCAGCTTGGCCAGAAGCCACCACTAAGGCTCCGGGAAGCCCGATCGCCGTATCAGTACCACCCTCAAGAGATTGCAATCGCGCCTCAAGCACCATTTGAGTTGGGTTCATGATCCGCGTGTAAATATTTCCAACTTCAGCCAATGCAAAGAGATCCGCTGCGTGCTGACTATCACGGAACGTGTACGACGTGGTTTGGTAGATCGGAACAGTCCGACTACCGGTCGTAGCGTCCGGTTCCTGACCAGCATGGATCTGTCTAGTTTCAAATCCCCATTCATTGCTCATCGGTATTCCTCCCAGCCCTACACGGCTTTGTCCGGAGAGGGACACCCCTAGTTGCCAGCGAAGAACTGCTTAGAGCACGGAGCCCAAACACCTCAGACACTTGGTTGCTCTGGCCATCTGACCTGAGCCACATCTCCGCCATAAGCGGACAGCACCTTGGGTGTCCATCCCAGGTTGCTGGACACGCCACAAGACGTGTCTCTCTTAATGTGATCCCTAGTTAACCAGAATTTCGACCACTTTGTTCGAATATGAGGCCAACATTCTGGCAATGTCTCATAATCAGCCCAACTAAGCCTGACAAGACCAATTAATTAGGTGAGCCAGTTCCCTTCTCGCTACCCCCGGACGCCAGCAATACCTGGAACTGATCCTTATTCATGTCTCCCCACACGCAACACCGCCTCACCTCTAGCCACAATGTCCTGCACAAGCTCACTGTCGTGTTCGCCTAAGGAAGGAATCCAAGACTGTTCAGCAGAACTGGTACCAAAGTTGAGAGGCAAGGGGAAGAGTTGTGTTGACTGTCCGTCACCTAAATCAACATCCATCCGAAACCCCCGGGATAGCAACTGTTCATGGGTCCAGAGATCAATCGGATCATTGAGTTGAGCGTTAGCTATCAGATTCTCCTGTAAATGGCTTCGAAGAACTTTGGGGTCAATTTCTGCGAATCGTTGAGCCAACAAGGTTTCTAATGTTTCTACATTCGCTATCCGATGTTCATTGCTGGAATACAAAGGATGCGTGGACAACTCATGGTCACATATAACGCCCTCACAGAACCGTTGCCATTCTTCCTCCGTCTGGATTGCTATTAGTATCTGTGAGGAATCTGCGAGCGTAAACACCCCATACGGCGCAATATATGCATGTCTATGACCTGCCCGCTGGGGAGAACTACCAGACTCTCGAGCTGAATATGTCGGTGCGGACATCCACTCAGCGAGACATTCCAGCATTGAGATAGACAAGCACGCTCCCTTCCCTGTGCTGCCTCGCTGAAACAACGCAGCAAGAATGCCGCTAAACGCATACATGGCTGCAGCGATATCAGCTGCGGGAAATCCAGCTTTTGAAATCTGCTCATCACTACCAGTCACGGACATAACTGCTGCTTCAGCTTGAATCGCCAAGTCGTAGGCTTTGTCGCCGTCACGAGGTCCACCGGGCCCGTACCCAGAGATCTCACAGGCGATGAGCGACGGATGGAGGTCCGAGAGTTCTCTAGCTGTCAGATTATTTCGTGCTGCAGCCGCTGGAGAGAGATTGTGAAGGAATACATCAGCACCAGCAATCAAGCAGTCCAGAAAATGGCGATCAGATTCTGACTTTACGTCCAACACCAAACTATGTTTTCCACGATTTACCCATACAAAGAAAATTGAATGACCTTTTAATTTTGAGTCATAATGGCGAGCCAAGTCACCTTTTATTGGTCGTTCAATCTTGATAACAGTCGCGCCCAGGTCAGCCAACTGCCGTGTAGCAAATGGCCCCGCCACCGCTTGTTCTAGTGATACAACTACCACTCCTTCTAGCGGACCGGTTCTAGACATTGGGCATTAACTCCTAATTTGAGTCCCGTCATAGCCAGTCAACGACCGGTTGGGGAATTCAAGTGGATAACACGCTCTTTGGGCACTTCAATTGTATTTCTCTTCCATTACGAAATATTGCGCCTAGTCCCATACGGTGAAGTGCTTTGGCTCCAACGTCACAACCACTCTCTCAGTTCCCGGCGCATCAAAGGTGTACTCTTTGATTCCCATATACCTCGATGCCAGAGCATTAAGAAACTCATTATCAGAATCTTCTGAAATATCAATAACTGAGCTTCGAACCTCCATACTCCGATAAGGGTTATCTGGGTCAATAAGTGACATGGCGACTAGTGGAGTCGCACAGACATTGCGGTATTTCTGCCTAGCGGTAGTCAAACTTAAACGTATTGTGACTCCATCCCAGTCAAACCACACTGGCGTGCAGTGGGGCTCTCCCGAGGGTCCAATCGTCGCAATATCAGCCACCATTGTGCAATCCAGCAGATCTAGATGAGAAACGGGGGCGGTTACCATCAGGAGTTACGCACCCATTTAAATGCACAATTGCAAATGTGTACACAAATACGGTTCATTCTGATGCAAACCATTGCTAGCTTTACTCCTTAATTTCAGAAACAATTATACGTCTAAGTACTTGAGTCAAAATGAGATAATAGAAACACTTTATGTCTTTAGTTAAAAACCTCGTTATTTATTATTTCACTTTAATACAACAGACTCACTGTAAACTTATGACTTCTTTATATCACGCTTAATAGCAGAACAAAATATTTATAGCCGAGCAAGCACTGGGCTGCAGAACGACAATGTTGCTTGCTCAACAAATCCTCGATCAATTAGTGAGTACTCTGGAATCGCAGTAATGGGCAGAAATATAAGCCACATAAACGGATTCGGAAGTTGGCAACCCAATTCATGAGATGCTGCTATTAGTTGATCCTCGGCCGCCATCATTTGTTCGGGATCGATATCGCTCATGATGCCCGCAATAGGAAGTGCGAGCTCAGCGAGCACTTCGGAGCCCCGTGCTACAACCTGGCCACCGTTCATCTCAATGATTCGATTGGTAGCGGTAACCATGGATTGGACATCGGCTCCAAGGCAAACAATATTTTCATCATCTGGAGACAGTGATGAAGCGATAGCCCCTTCTTTCAAAGAAAAACCAGACATGAAAGCGGTTGACCGTGAACCAGTGTCGTTGTACCTCTCGATTACAGAAACGTAGAGGACATCGTCTTCAGGATTCGGAAGAATGACACCATCTTTTATTTCCAGTTCAGCATCGCGGCGCAAGCGCAGCGGGATATCTGGCGGTACAAACATTGAAATAACCTGAGCGCGACCATCCTCTAGATCTGTCCGGAATAGCAGATCGTCTTCCGTCACAGGTGTCAGGTTAAAGGTGTTCACCATCTCCACTGGTCGGCTTGGTGGTTCCGCCTCATACAAGACTTCCTCCCCGTTTGCTACCAGTTCACCACCCACGTAGGTCGCCGCAACTTGAAATTCTGAAAGATTCTCAACAAGGAGAATGTCGGCATAGCGACCAGGCCCGATTGCTCCTACCTGATCATCAATTCGAAGAGCATCTGCGGCGTTGATGGTCGCCATTTGAATGGCCACAACTGGATCCACACCCTCCCCGATAGCCAGTCTCACAATGTGATCCATGTGGCCCAGACGGAGCAGAGTCGAAGTATCAGTGTCATCTGAGCATAGGCATATACGTCGAGTCGGCAGGCCTGCCTCCGTCACAGCGCGTATACATTCCACCAAGTTTGCAGCCATCGTTGCCTGCCGCAACACGCAGTAGAGGCCATTTCGTAACTTCTCGATCGTCTCTTCCATCGAATAGCACTCATGGTCGTCACGAGCCCCACAGTTCATGTAAGCACCAAGTCGCGGACCCACCACAAATGGCGCATGTCCATGAATCGGAAGTTTGTGGTCAGCGCAGAGTTGGATGGACTTGAACACGTCTTCGTCGCCGGCAGCGATGAAGTCCATTGTTGTTTCAGCTATCCCGTTGGCCTCGGGCCATTCAAATGCAATCCGATGGTCTTCTGGTCCCACACTCGCCCCAAGGGTCCCGGCCGGAATTGTGTACGGAATCTTGCACGGCGGCGGGTTGAAGACCCGCAATGGAAGGCTCTCAGCCTCGTCGAGCATGTACCGAATACCGTCTATCCCTTTAACTGGCGCGATCTGATCAAATGCAGTGCAGACAGACGTGGTTCCATGCAGGTTCACAACTTTTGCGAAATTTGTAATAGACATCTTTGTGACTTCAGTGTGTACATGAGCATCAATAAGCCCTGGCACCAGATGGAAGCCTGTTACGTCAATAATTTCTGTATCAGCACCAATTGTAGAATCAACATCGCCTACTAATGCAATCTTTCCGTCAAATACTGCTACGTCCGCGTCGTAGATCTCAGCCGTGTAGACATTAACAAGTTTGCCACCTTTAAATATCTTATGAGCAGAAGTTCTTCCTAGTCCAACATCTATAACTGAACGATTAAACACATCATCCCCCTAATTTTTAAATTTCACAGTAAATATTTTACCAACGAGATCTTTAAGAACTCTTCAAACACCTGAATACCTGACACATCAATAATTTCATTTAATTGCTTCATAGTTGGTTCCGAGAGCAGGAGGCATTCGAGACCACCGAACACCAACTGTCAGAATTGCTAATGCCACAACAAATGGAATGGCCTCAAGAAGTTCAGTTGGCATGTCGACGAAGACATTATTAAGATTTATACTTAAAGCTTCAAAAAATCCAAACACAAATGCGCCTAATGCTGCTCCCCAAATTTTCCAACTGGCCATTATTAGTACTATCAAAGCGATAAAGCCGCGATTGGCTGTAACCATAGGTTGAAAGCGCCCAACAGCTCCCAGCATGAGGGCGGCCCCCCCAAAGCCGCCAAGCAGACCCGAGATGAGGGTCGCGTGAGTACGTACTTTTATGACATCGATTCCGCGAGCTGAAGCCGCATCAGGGTCCTCGCCAACTGATCGCACTTGGAGCCCAAAGATAGTTCTCGAAGAAATCCACCAAGCAACTGGAACAAGTCCAACTGCAAACCAGGTGTACCAACTATGAAGAAACAGTGCACGACCAAACCAAGGAATATCCGAGAGCACTGGAATATTGATTTTCCCTGGCAAGGGAACTTGTCGGTCTACACCCCCAACGCTGGTGGTGAGACGGAAGATGAAACCGGTTATTCCCACTCCGAGAATTGTTAGGCCAAAGCCAACGACTACTTGATTGGCGCGAAGTCTTATAGAGAACAAAACCATCAGCGCCGAAAGCAACAAGCCTGCCAACCCGCCCGCCACAAAACCAATAGGTGTCAGTGTTGGGTCCGCTACGTAAAGCGAAGCCAGTGCTCCCACGATCATGTATCCCTCAAGACCAATATTAAGCACACCGCTACGCTGAGCAAACGTTTCACCAATTGATGCAAATATCAAAGGAGTCGCAAGCCGGAGGCCACCAGCAAATGTGGCACTCCAAAACGTCGCTTCAGCCAACCGGCTCATGACACGGTTCGTCCTTTGGGTCTCGCTCGACTGGCTATCCGACCAAACACATCAGCAATTTGAGGCGCATAGCGGACAGAGAATCCCAGCAGAATCATCGCCTGAATGATGTCAGATAGTGAGGCAGGGATACCCTCTGCCGATTGCATCGAAAGGCCACCACTTTGCAAGGCACCAAAGAGAACAGCGCCCGCAAGAACACCAAGTGGCCGAGCCCCACCGAGAAATGCCACAACAAGTCCAAAAAATCCAAGTTCCGCAGCAATTTGGACATACACGCGATTTAAAAGGCCCGCTGTCTGTATCCAACCAACCAACCCAGCAGCCGCACCAGATATCAGAAGTGAGTTGACAATCACCCGCTTATCTGAAATGCCCAGACCTCTAGCCAGAGAGGGATTTTCTCCAAAAAGGTCATACTCAAAACCCCGAGTAGAACGAATCCACCAAGTAAAGATGAGACAAGCTACGGGTACTGCCAACACACCATAATGAAATCTTGTGCCCCCCCAGATTAAACCTAACGATGCATTAGCAGGAAACTTGACTGACTGGGGCGTAATTGCAGAAGGTGGTTTAAGTGGGTCATTGAGGAGAAACTTGAGCAATAGAAATGCAAACTCGGTAAATAACAGAGTCGATAAAATTTCATTAACTCGGAAGTAGGCCTTTAGTAGCGCTGGCAGCAGAACCCAGGCCATTCCGAAGACAGCTCCACCAATGGCAGCTGCAGGTAGTGCGATGACTGACGGAGCATCCTCAAACAACAATGCCGTGAGGAGGGCTCCTATGGCCCCAGTCATCACCTGCCCTTGTGCACCAATTGACACCAATCCTGCCCTTAAGGCCACGGCTGCACCAAATCCAACCAAGGCAAGTGGAGCAGCGCGCGCCAGTGTCTCCCCTATTGCAAATCGGGATCCGAAGGAGCCCTTAATCATCGCCGAGTAGGCTGAAACTGGGTCCTCACCGAAGACCAACAAGAGAAGCCCCCCAAGAAGAACCGCCGCTCCCAGCGCCAAAGAGCTTGGTTGCACTGCGCTACGAAAACGAAAGCGCCAAGAACCTTTAACTGGTTCGATCTCTGTCTTTGGATGCGCAGCGTTCTCAGGCATCTGAGTTCTTTCTAAATTATTCATTACTTGACAAGCCAGCCATCGCAGTTCCGAGACGCGCAGCGGTCATATCTGCAATATCAAATCTGTCTACAATTTTTCCAGAGCTTAAGACGATAACTCGATCGGCAAGTTCTATGATTTCTTCCAGATCTGCTGAGATTACGACCACTGCACCACCTGCTTCGGCTACTCCAAAACATCGATCCCTCATAACTTTTGATGCTTCTGGATCAAGTCCCTTAGTGGGTCCATGGGCAACGAGAACTGCGGGGTTGTTCTCGAGTTCTCGCGCTGCCATTAACTTTTGCTGGTTGCCGCCAGACAGTGAACCGGCCTTACTTGTGGGGTCCGGAGGCCGAACTTGGAAGCGGTCAGCCAATAGGGTGGCGTGACTTCGTATCCGAGAGAGAAGTCGAACTCCGTATCTTGAAAAGTCGCGGTCGCGGACTCGTCGTGCTAGGGCATTATCGGCAACTGACATCT
Source organism: Acidimicrobiales bacterium (assembly GCA_029242745.1). GTDB lineage: Bacteria > Actinomycetota > Acidimicrobiia > Acidimicrobiales > MedAcidi-G1 > UBA9410. The sequence continues at coordinate 41,260 of JAQWTI010000037.1, forward strand.
CCGCAGCAAGTCCAACCGATCGGTCCTCGTAGAGGTGGGCGACTCTGGCACTGATCGCATCTCGCGGTTTACCGGCAATTTCAACACCGTCAACAATTACCTGCCCTTCGACACACTGGGATTGACCGGTAAGCGTTTCGGCCAAAGTGTTTTGACCATTTCCGGCAACACCAACTACACCGAGCACTTCGCCGCTGCGTACCTGGAAAGAAACATTCTCCAAACCGACACCCCTACTCGTGTGGACTGCAACTGAGTCCACAGTTAGACGCGTCTCGCCATACTCTCGATTTGGACGATCGACCTCAAGTAAAGAGATGTCCCCCACCATCATCTCGGCAATCTCATGAAGATCTGCCTCACTAACATCTGCGCCACCTACTACAACCTCTCCTTGTCGCAAAACAGTGAGGCGATCAGCCAACTCTGTAAGTTCGGGGAGCCTGTGAGAGATGTAGATAATTGGTGTGCCCTCATCTCGGAGCCTGTGGCAAAGACTGATTAATGCCGCTGTCTCACGCGGGCCGAGACTGGAGCTGGGCTCATCAAGAATCAACAAACGAGCCCCCCATGCAACGGCAGTCAAGATCTCTGCTTGTTGCCTCAAAGCCAGAGGCAAATCATCGACAAGGCTCTCCGCAGGGACCTCCATCGACAACTCCCTGCACCAGTGATCAATCTCCACTATCGCAGCCTTGAGGTTGAACACTGGAGAGGCCCCTGGGCGTCCTAGTTGAAGATTTTCTGCCACGGTTAGACCCCGAACCAGCGAGAGTTGCTGGCGCACATAGGCCACGCCAGACGACGCCCCATCTCGACGAGATTCAGGGGCGTAAGGCTGACCGAAGAGACTCATCGAGGCCCTGTCAGGCTTTAACCCACCAGCAATAATCTTCGCTAAGGTTGACTTACCAGCGCCATTTTCTCCAACCAGTGCATGGATTTCACCAGGTCTTAGTGAAAATTCAACTTTGTTGAGAGCCTGAACCTCTCCAAATCGGCGCGATACAGCATCGGCTAAAAACGCCGGTTCCTCAAGAGAGGACTGGCTGGAACTGGCTAACACAGGTTCTTCTGCCAATCTATTTCCCACCTAAAGACGCACGTTGTCAACCACGGAATCTCACCTAAGAGGCGGGCAGCCACCAAACTCGGCTCCCCGCCCCGTAAATGAGGTAAATCAGGCTTAGTTCCTAGCCCGCGAAGGGAATCATGAACTCACCGTTCTGAACACTTGCTACGAAGTCATCCATGATCGCCTGCAACTCTGCGAGTGGCAATGCGGTCTCCACAGTGGCGTTCATGTTCACCGGCATGACTTCCACTTGTCCATTGAAGATTCCCGATGGGAAGAAGGCATAACCCTCTTCACCGAACGTGAGCTCACCTTCACTGGTGCCGAAACTTCCGTCCCGGACCTGGTCGAACCAAGTTCCATAGAGCCCGTCTAGACGAATGACCGTGGCCGACAGATAAGCATCAGGCGCGGCTTGCTCCTGCGAACCAAAACCAACTGCAATAGGTATACCCGCAGCACTTGCAGCCTGAGCAGCGCCAATGCAGATGCCATCTCCTGAGCAGTAGATCAGATCTGCACCCTGATCTATATGTTGCTGGGCAACCTCAGCGGCACGTTGTACATCAATGAACGAGCCTGCGAACCCTTCCAGGAACTCGACATCCGGATTAACCGACAGAACAGCGTCTCGGTAGGACTGGTGCATACCCTTAACAAAGTCAAACTCCGGCCCACCGACTATTCCAATCGTGTCCCCAACAAGCGCATTTGCTGTCAACACTCCATTAGGCCAAGCCATGTCTTGGGTGTTGTAAAGCCAGTCAGCGACGTTGGGTGTCGTAACCGAACCAGGAATAAGAATTCCACCAGCCATAGCAAAGTCAACGTCTGGGAACTCTGCCCAAAGTTGCTGGATTGGATCGACATATTCAATGCCATGGCCAATAATCAAGTCATAGCCCTGGCTCGCAAAGTCCCGAATCGCGGGAAGCGAATCAGTCGGGTCAACAATCTCCTCAATTACCTGATACTCGATATTTCCATCCGCCGCTGCTGCAGCAATCAAACCTTCATAACCGGCTTGGCTGAAAGAATTATCGTTCTTGACACCCGGCAGAAGCAAAGCAACCTTGATCGAATCCTCAACCGGAGCAACAACCTCCTCAGCAACAGCTTCTGTTGTCGCCGGAGCCGCCGTCGCCGTCGGCTCAGAGGCCGAGCTAGACGAACCACTGCTTGAGGCACCACCGCCGTCATCTGAGCCGCAGGCCGACGCCACCAGCGTCAACAAGGTAAGAATGACAATAAACCGCTTCAACATGAATACTTCCCCCCGAATACCAGTAGATAAATTTCATTTGGGCTTTGTTAACTGTGTATGCCGCAGTCTACTCCGCACCGTGATGGTGCCTCGCCAATCAGCCCACGTCAATAATTTACTTGATTGATTGAGTATTAATTTGATCCTGCTTGAAATAGCTCTGAATTCTTGAGAGTTTTCTTTAATAATTGAGAATTAAGAACTTTCATGATTTATTAAACTGAACCAACTCAAACTTCCTTGTTTCAATTCCTACTTATTACTTATCAATATTTCTCCCCGCCCTACACGGCTTTGTCCGGAGAGGGACACCCCTAGTTGCCAGCGAAGAACTGCTTAGAGCACGGGGCCCAAACACCTCAGACACTTGGTTGCTCTGGCCATCTGAACTGAGCCACATCTCCGCCATAAGCGGACAGCACCTTGGGTGTCCATCCCAGGTTGCTGGACACGCCACAAGACGTGTCGCTCTTAATGTGATCCCTAGTTAACCAGAACTTCGACCACTTTGTTCGAATATGAGGCCAACATTCTGGCAATGCCTCATAATCAGCCCAACTAAGTCTGACAAGACCAATTAATTAGATGAGCCAGTTCCCTTCTTGCTACCCCCGACGCCAGCAATACCTGGAACTGATCCTTATTCGTTTCTCCCCACACGCAACACAGCGTTCTCCTATCCCCGAATGGGACGCGGAGGAAAAGCGTTGCGCGCCTCTTCTGCAATGACCTGCTCGTCGACTTTGAGACACTGCGAATCTCGAACCAAGATTTCTCCATTAACCATCACCAAGTTGGCGCGATCAGATAGTCCAGCCAGTAGCAGGCCTACTACCGGGTCATGGATACCCACTCGATCTACAGTGGACATGTCCCAGGCTGCTAGGTCTGCTGTCATACCTGGCGCAATGACACCAAGAGTCTCTCGACCTAAACACTCAGCCGAGCCACGGGTCGCCAACTTCAGCAGTTCTCGGGCAGTCGGCCATTTCGAGGTTGGTGCATCCGGTAAACGATGAACCAACGCTGCAATACGCAAATCACCTAACTGGTTTGCACCGTCGTTCGATGCCGATCCAGTGGTACCAAAACCTACCTTGCAGCCAGCATCAAGATATTTTCGCAGAGGGGCCAAACCAAAGCCCATTCGTAAGTCAGGGGCAATTAGATGAACAATACCAACGCCAACTTCTGCAAATTCTGGAATCTCCTCTTCAGGAGGATCAACCATGTGTGCTAACCAAACATGACGATCATGCCAACCATTTTTCCCAAGAAAGCCCCATGGTGTGACATCATAAGTATTTTTACAATATTCTGTATCAATCACCTCATAAAGGTGAGTATGGAGCCCCACCCCAGAGTTTTCTGCAGCCATTCGAGCGAACTCTCGAAATAATTCAGGTTCGTCAGTGTGTACGCCACACGGCGCTAGATCAATTCTAATTTGAGCTGTTGGGTCAGGATCATGGTAATTCTCAATCAGTTCCAACGAGTGCCTGAGAACTTCGTCAACGGTCTGACAGGCCTGATCCGGAACAACCCCCCCTTTGGCCCTACCCTTCGTCATTGAGCCGCGACCGGCATGTAAACGGATTCCCGTTTCACATGCACCTTCAATCATTGCCTCTATATACGGCTCCGTGGTACCTCCGGGGAACACGTAATGCTGGTCAGCAACGGTTGTCACACCACCTAACAGTGATTCAACCATCCCAGCAGCAGCCACAGCCCCAACTGTTTGGGGCGTGTAATAGCCTTGCTTCCACCAGTAATGCGTCTTGACATGAAGACCGTTCAGCCAAGGATGGATACGAGCCCGCTCCAATTCGGTGATCGACCTCATTCCAACTTGATATAGATGCTGATGTGCATTGACGAGCCCTGGGGTAACAATCAAATTGGAAGCATCGACTATCTCAGTCTCCGGGCCGGCTTTTAGCCCTTTACCCACTGCCTCAATTCGATTACCCGAAATAGCAAGATCAACACCCGTCAACTCTCGACTTGCATCATCCATAGTTACCAAGTAAGAAATATCACGCAATATAGTTGTCGTCACAATACGATAGTGTTGCTTCAAACTGAAGGAAAGTCAAGACTTCATCAGAGCTATATATTGAAGTTATGGAGTTTAGTTGATATTTTAAACTCCGATCAACTGAAGCATAGTTAACTACGTCTAGTGCGCTTTAATGACCATTCGGGGGGCTGCAATGAATGCTGTTGATTTTGAACGTCTTCGAGTTTTATATCCGGATACTTTCGGATTTGCCCGAGGCAAGTATGTTCCGATTGAGGCAGCCGACGGAAACTTAAACTATTCAGTAACTGCTTTTGGAATTGGATACGACAGGGGCCTCATACCTGCACCTGGGGCTGCTGTCCTGGAAGGCATGGCTGATATGACGGCGGTTTACGACCCCGCTACGGCGCGCCCGTCGTGGCAAGAAAAGACCGGGATAGTGATAGCCGATCTCCAAGCAGGCGACCAGCCCCTCGCCATATCGCCTCGTGTAGCACTTCAAGAGTCCATCAAATCACTAGTCGACATCGGCTACATGCCAAAGATCGGCGTTGAGGTCGAAGGGTACGTTCTGGAGCGAAACAGCACCAACCAGTGGGTTCCTTGGAACACACCGACATCATATTGCTATGGGACTGGGGTGTTAGCAGACCCCGTTGGACTAGTCGACGACATTATGACCACAGCTGCAAAAGTGGGTATACCTATTGAAACAGTTAGCTCTGAATATGAATCAGCACAGTTTGAATTTACTATTCATTACGATGATCCAATAGTAGCCATAGATAATACCTTTTTACTTAAACTACTAGCCCGCGAACGCGCTATTGAACACGGCTTGATGATGACTTTTCTTGGTCGCCCTTTTAACGACCGAGGTGGCAGTGGAATACATCTGAATATCAGCCTGACAGATTCGAATGGTGTAAATCTTTTCGATAAGCCTGATGAGAAAATGGGTATATCTCAGTTGACTTATCAAGCAATTGCTGGTGCTTTAGCACACCATGAAGGCTTAACAGCGATCTGTGCTCCCACCGTCAATTCCTACAAACGCTTGTTCCCCGGCCAGCTATCCGGCTACTGGGCCAACTGGGGCCACGACCACCGGTCCGTTGCTGTAAGAGTTCCGGGTGACCGCGGCACAGGGACAAGGATTGAGAGTCGACTAGCTGACGGTTCCGCAAATCCCTACTTAGCCGCAGCAGCACTACTGCAAGCTTGCCGACTTGGAATAGAGGGAGAAATGGTCCCACCTCCCCCTGAAGAAGGCGACGGTCTGGAAGTAGCAAATACAGAGCGGTGCTGTCCAGAGAACCTATCAATGGCTCTCGATGCACTTGAGGCTGATCTAGATTTGGTTGCCTCGCTGGGCTCGCCCATCGTCAGACATTTCGTTGCGATGAAACGAGCCGAGTGGGCACGATTCTCTCGAACAGTCACCGATTGGGAACTAAATGAATACCTCAGTTACCACTGACCGACTCGCTGCGATCCGGTAACTTTCCGAGCAGAATGGCGGCTTCAGCACCACCATCAACGATCAGATTGGCGCCATTTATCCAACTTGCTGCTGGGCTCAGCAGGAACACGATAGGAGCAGCGATCTCTGAAGGGTAACCCTCACGCCCGCCAGCGGCTGCACGTAATTGGACCAACCGGTCACGATTCATAGTCGAATAGAAATCATCGAGTATCGGGGTATAGGTGGCACCTGGACTAACTGCATTCACCCGGATTCCTCGATTAACCCCTGCAGAAGAAACATCGAGGGAGTACATGGTCACACACTCCTTGCTCAAACGGTAAGCATCTACCGGTTCCAGCGCAAGGCTGTCAAAGAACTGGAGCCCCTCTGCGACTCCAGAAGAAGCCACTAGTTTCTCGACGACGTTGGAGCGCAGTTGCCAATCAGTGCCCGCGCATGAGGCAACATTGACTACCGACCCTCCATCCTCTAGCAGCGGAAGAACCAGATCCGTGATCGCACGAAGCCCGTAGAAATTAATTTCCATGATCTCACGAGAAGATCTTGAAGTTGGGACCCCCGCTGCATTACACAAACCATGAATCGGTTGGTTGAGACCAGCGATCAGATTTCCAATTTCAACCTGGTTCCTCAGATCGCATTGAACGAAGTTGTCTACTTGAACTTCCGGCGGGTTGATATCCACACCGGTTACATTGGCTCCCTCATCCAGTAGAGACGATCCGACTGCCGCTCCAATCCCTGAGGAAATGCCGGTTACTACGTAATGGCATCCAACTAACTCACTCACGACTCTCTCCCCATGCTTCCGCGGACTATTCAGACAATACCAAGGCTCCCCTCATCATGACCTCAACAAGCCACCTCTTCACCTACCACCTAAGTGGGAGGGGCCAACCAAATCCTGAAGCACGTTCTCCAACTTGGCGACTCCCCCTAGGCTCGGCTGGCTAGGCCGTTCTTCGACATGCACAACAAATCCCCATCGAGGAACGATAGCCACCTGCCGACAGCACCAACCAACAAGGAACGACTGTGGACGTTGCAATAAGCAAATTACGCAAACTCAACTTGGCCGCAGGGCTACTACACCTCGTGTCGCTCATCGGGATCCTTTTGCTCTCAAACGACGTATCGCTCCCTATTCGAGCGACCTACATGACCGGTGCCCCATCAACCGACTCATTTTCTGATCCTGTCAACTTATTCAACCTAAACATCGGCTACTCGGTCGCCATTTTTTTCGGGCTTTCAGCCTTCTTTCATTTCTTGGTTTGCTCACCAAAGTTCTTCCCTCGCTACGCAGACGGCCTTCGCCGTAATCAAAACATATTTCGTTGGGTTGAATACTCGATTTCATCCTCAATCATGATCGTGGTGATCCTGCAACTCAATGGAACAACTGACTACATCGCCCTTACCGGCATTTTTGCAGTCAACGCGTGCATGATCTTGTTTGGATGGCTGCAGGAGAGGTACACCTCTCCAGGTGATGGCGACCTTTTGCCCTTTACTTTTGGAAGCCTTGCCGGAATGGTGCCCTGGTTGGTGGTCACAATCAGCCTTATCTCACCCAAGGGCCCAACTCCAGATCCCACCCCCGGCTTCGTGTACGGCATCGTGATCTCGCTGTTCCTCTTGTTCAACTGCTTTGCAATTATTCAATGGAAGCAGTACCGCGCTCTTGGCAAGTGGGCCAACTACCTCCATGGCGAGCGTCGCTATATCATTCTCAGTCTGGTCGCGAAGTCTGCTTTGGCTTGGCAGGTTTTCGCCGGGACACTTGCTGGATGAGCCCGCTTCTTCACTATTCCATTTAAGCCAAAGGGGAGTTCTTCAACTCAACCCCGAGAGCCGAAAACCAAAGGGATGATGGCCCAATTCCGTAACGAATCGTCTCACTGGTGAGGGACTGAGAGTAGTTCCGCCAGGTATCGATTGCCCTACAGTAAAGTCCGAACTGGTAACAATTTCTTCAGCCCGGTCCAGTAGCAACAATAGTTGTGGCCAATTGAGTTGGGCCTCCGCAGGACTCGTTTCCACTCCTGCACATATTGCCCACTGGGGCTTCGAGCTTTACAGCCCAAATGGAGCAGCATTGTCAAGTTCCAGCCGGGCAACCTTGATTGAATCCACAGGAGACGAAGTTGTCACCTTTGGTGGACTTCCCCACAGATACGGCTATTACGCAGCCCAGAAAAGCTTTGAATACAGTGACGGCACGGCTATCTCGGTAATTGGCCACCAAGGCGGAGGTGCGGGCTACGTTTCGCAACTCCTCTACTCAGCAGACCTGGATCTTGCGATTTCAGTCCTGGCAAATGCAGATTTCCGTTATCGCGGTGCATGCAGGTCACACGGGGTCTTGGACTGCATTGTTTCAGAACTTTTCAAGGCCTACCGAGACTGACGAGAGCTCGGTAAAGCCGAACTCTGGCGAATTCCTCAGGTGTCTTCCGGAAGACCTCCGGCGCACCGATGACACTCCATGGCAAAGGTGGATTGGCTTGCCTACCGTGTCCGGAAAGAACTGCGGGCCCTTAATCGCCACTCTTTCCAGCCAAGACTAGATTGCGAAAGCAATGATGGAACGCTTGAACTTGACCGGTGATCGGCAGGACTGGTACGCCCTAGTCGACGAGGAAGTCATTGACCCGGATCAAGAAATTATCGACCCCCACCACCACCTATGGCATCTCCCTGGCGCCAACTACCTCATAGAAGAACTATGGGCAGACACCGAATCAGGCCACCGGGTCACTAAGACCGTCTTCATCGAGTGCCACTCCTCCTATCGGGACAACGGACCAAACCACCTTCAACCTGTCGGCGAGACTGAGTTCGTCGCAACATTGGCCAACCAAAGCAGAACCGGTCCGGGGCCATATATCGCAGGCATAGTTGCCCATGCAGACCTCCGCATGAGCGACCGATTACCCGAAGTATTGGACGCCCACGTTCGAGCCGGTGGCGGCCTGTTCCGGGGCATCCGCCATGCTGGCTCCCATGCTGAAAATCGCGAGTTTCTCACGATCCCAGGTCGAGCACCAGCCGGGTTGTTCGCTGATGAGAACTTTCGCGAGGGCGTACGTCTCCTGGGTCGGCGCGGTTATACGTACGAGAGCTGGCACTACCACTACCAATTGCGCGACTTCATTGAGTTGGCTCGATCTGCACCGGAAACCACGATCATTCTCGACCACTTCGGCACACCTCTGGGTGTCGGGCCATACACCAATTATCGGGATGAAATTTTTAATGCCTGGAAAACAGATATCGCTGAGTTGGCAAGCTGTCCAAACGTGGTAGCCAAACTTGGAGGCCTCGCTATGCCAGACAACGGCTACGGCTGGCACCTAGGTACACGCCCCCCGACCTCCGACGAGGTCGTAACCGCCCACCGGGACTACTTCCTCCACACCATCGAACAGTTCGGACCTGATCGGTGCATGTTCGAGAGCAATTTTCCTGTTGACCGGGTGTCGATGTCGTACAGGACCCTGTATAACGCATTCAAAAAAATGGTCGCCGATTTTGGCGCAGACGAACGCGCTGCAATGTTTGCTGGTACCGCATCACGCGTTTACTCCATCTGAACGGGACATCAGGTCAATGCACATCGCCATCACCCGAGAGGTCAGTCAGTCAATCGGGGACTGCGAACTCACCCACCTCGAACGGACTCCAATCAACCACAACACCGCCCGAGATCAGCACGCTGCTTACGAGGCCGTGCTCACGAGTTTGGGTTATCAGATCGAACGCTTACCCACCGAACCAAATATGCCGGACTCGGTGTTTGTGGAGGACGTGGCGGTCGTCCTTGACGAGGTGGCCATCATTACACGGCCGGGTGCCCTGTCGCGCAGAGATGAACGCCCCAGCATCGAGAGTGCACTGAGGCCCTATCGTGAACTGGAACACATAACGTCCACGGGGATTCTCGATGGTGGAGATGTCCTAATAGTCGGACGGGACATTTGGATCGGTGTTTCTAGCCGCAGCAACGTCGATGCCATCGGCCAGTTCCGCTCCCACGTGGATTACCACGGCTACCAAGTCCACAGTGTGCAGATACGCGACTGCCTGCATTTAAAGTCCGCCGTAACTGCACTCGACGACACGACCGTGCTGGTGAACCCTGCCAGGGTCAATTTGAGTAACTTCAAAAACCAGCGATGTATTCAGGTTGACCCGTCCGAGCCGGAGGCTGCCAACGCACTTCGGGCAGGCCGCACCATTGTCGCTGCCTCAGCATTTCCTCGGACCGCTGCGCTTATCGAGGCTGCCGGATTTGCGGTGGTCACAGTAGATGCATCAGAGTTAGCCAAGGCTGAAGGCGCACTGACATGCTGCAGCCTGCTATTTGACGTATCTGTTGCATGAGCCTCACCAACTCCCCTCTCCCGCTGGATAAACGGTCACTCGGCTGGCTGCGTTATCTCCACCGTAAGGCCACTACACCAGACAACTGGAACCGTGACGGCCAGCCTCACCCCCACTGGGATGACCGCACCGGGGAACCGATGCTTTCCTGGCACCGATTTGACCTCGTGGACTCGAGCTACGCGTTAGCTCTTATGGCAGATCGCACCCCTGCCTGGAGAGAGGTGTATGCCGAGATCCTCGACCAACTCATTACTAGACATACCTCGTGGTGGGCGGCATCTGACTGGCTAACCCAATTCGGCCCCGATCCCGATCGTTCCCACTATCCACAAGAGTGGAGACCCCTTGTTCCTGCCGAACGGTGGGGCGACTACGACGTGCCCGGCTGGACCGCTAACGGCATCGAGCCGTACGGCACTCAAATGGATCCCATCGCCGCCGATGGAATGCTCTTCTTTAAAGGATTCTTCGGACTGCTTTTAGGCCTTCACCGTCGCGTTACCGGCGATGGTCGTTGGAATCAGCCCTTCGAAATGATCCAGGACGGTGAGCACACCTTTACCTGGTCACATTCGGCTATCGCATCCCACTTGACCGACCAGTGGCGCAAACGACCAATTGGGGTGCACTGCGAAAATACAAAGATCTGGCCCTACTGACTGAGCGGCGCCGGCCTCGGTCTGAGGCTGCACGACTCTCTTCTTGGCACCAACTACCACCAAGTCTTTGACCGCTGGTGGGACCACGCTGAGGCCAACTACATCACTTGGCAGGACGGACGACCCGTCGCCATGGACCTCTACTACGACCCAGTGATCGACGAGCACGTGGCCAATCCACTGGGCCTGATGGCGCCCGTTTGGTATCTAGCCCCCCAGAGGCCGAAAGTCGCCCGTTCTGCTTGGGAGTTGGCAGTCATGTTGACTGGTCTGGACGGCGAAGGTGACCCTGCCGGGCTCAATGATCCAGCATTCATTTCGCTTCTGGCTATGCAAACCGGTGAGTTCGACAATGGACGAGTGCAGGATCGCCTCTGGGAGGTCCTCGACGACATCCACGAGCCCAACTGGGACCCCAACACCGGCGAATTCACCTTCGGGTTCGGACTTGGTGAGCCATATCCACGGGGTCAATTGAACGCACGCGCTATGGCCGGCTGGGTTTGCACGCCCGGTGCCTGGAGCAAACTTTTTGATGCCTGCAGCAATGACCGGTTTACCGAGCCGACGGTCTCCGGTGTCGACTTCCCAAATACCGCTTTGAGCGAAGCCCAGTGGGATGGTGACGCATTGCATGTAGCGGCACAGGCTCGGAACGAGTCGCTCGTCGACTCTCCAACCTCAGTCCGAATCACTGCACTCCCAGCAGATGGGCCATGGATCCTTGTACAACCTGACGACTCCAAAGTGCCGATTGAAATTGTTTCCGGCGAAACCACCGTGGAACTCAGAGCCGATGGTCGTCGGCGTACTCTGAGGCAATCTTGATGCTTAACACCAGACTGGATTGACGAGGTATGAGCACTGGCTCGTAACCTCCCAGCGATGCATGAGTACGACACTGAAAATCAGGCCCTCGTCCGATCAGTAGTTGATTACGCCTTGGCACGCTTGGTCGAAGAACCGCCTCTCCGACCCGTTAAAACCGCCCATGAGTTGCAAGCACTAGTCGGCAAAACCATTACGGCCGAGGGACTGGGTGGCAACGAGGCGTTATCCCGCTATGCCGAACATCTCGCTCCTAGCACCATCGCTGCCGACAACCCTCGCTACCTGGCCTTTGTTGCCGGTGCACCGACCCCTGCCGCAACCGCCTTCGACTTCGCTGTGACCTCATCGGCGGTCGCTGGATCAAGTTGGCTAGACGGTGCTGGTCTGGTCCACGCCGAGAACGAGGCGCTCCGGTGGATTGCCGACCTGGCAGGACTTCCCAAAGCCGCTGGCGGTTGTTTCGTCACTGGTGGAACTATGGGGAATCTGTCTGCACTCGTCACAGCCCGTGATGCAGCGAACCGAGGCCGCGTCAGCGCTGGAACCACCCGTCCGGAACGGTGGGCGGTAGTCGCGTCAGCCAGTTCACATGCGTCAATCGGCTCTGCTGCCCGTGTTATGGATATAGATGTCATTGTCGCCGACCTAGACGAGGAACTACGCCTGACCGGAGATTCAGTGGCCGCAGCGATAAGAAATCGGCCTGATCACACTGAGATCTTCGCCGTGGTAGCTACCGCCGGCACCACAAACGTGGGTGTAGTTGATGCGCTCGATTCGATAGCTCAAGTGTGTGATATTCATGGAATCTGGTTTCACGTTGACGGCGCTTACGGTGGCGCAGCACTGGCCGCTCCATCAGTCAAACACCGCTTTAAGGGAATTTCACGCTGTGACTCGCTGATTGTTGACCCCCACAAGTGGTTGTTTTCACCGTTCGACTGCGCTGCGCTTATCTATCGTGACCCAACGCCAGCCCGCCTTGCGCATACACAGCATGCTGGCTACCTCGATCCACTAATCGATGAGACCGTGTTCAACCCCAGCGACCATGCTCACGTACTAACCCGCCGGGCCCGCGGCTTGCCCTTCTGGTTTTCGCTAGCCGTCTACGGCACCAATGCCTACCGGGATGCCATCGAACAGACCCTTACCGTGGCTCGGGCCACTCGAGATCTAGTCCTACGCTCCGCTCATCTCGAGCTAGTAATCGAGCCAGAACTATCAGTCGTAGCGTTCCGTCGCCAAGGCTGGGACGCTCAGGACTATCAGGCGTGGTGTGACCAGTTGCTTACCGCAGGGATGGCGCTGCTCACCCCCACCACGTTTGACGGTCAGCCAGCCATGCGGGTATGCATCATCAACCCGAGAACAACAGTGGATGACCTTGCTGAGATCCTCGCAACTCTCAACCCTGTTGCCTAGCTCAGCTTCTGATAACCACAGACCTCAGATACGTTCGTGCCATGGGTCGTATATCTAGAACTATTGGATTAGCCAAAGCGTCATGGCAGGTGCTCCGCCGAGACCGCGAACTTCTGGCATTGCCGGTGCTCTCATTCCTCGTATCCGTCGTGGCACTCGTTGCGCTCTGGGTACCAATCGCGGCGGTGAGCGGTCTATCAGGCCTCTCGTCCGAAGACGGCCAAATTGATCCAGTGTTCGCACTCGCTGGAATCGCCAGCGCGCTAATACTCAGCATTGTTGGGGTGTTTTTCAAAGCAGCACTCGTGGCCGGAGCATACGAACGACTCTCCGGCGGTGATCCAACAATACGGTCCGCCCTAAACCGTGCTGTGGGTCGTCTGAGTGGCCTCCTGCCGTGGGCTCTCCTCAGTGCCACAGTTGGACTCATCCTCTCTGTGTTAAAGGAACGAGCTGGGCGTCTCGGCAGGTTTGCCGTAGATCTGATCGGCATGGCCTGGGAGGCCGCTTCATTTCTCGTTATCCCAGCAATCGTGGTCGACAACCACCGGGCAGTTAGCGGCCTCAAAGCCTCAGCATCACTACTTAAGAAAACTTGGGGCGAGAACCTTGCCTCTCAAATAGGATTCGGCCTCCTTGGCCTAGTGTCCACAATCCCGGCAATCCTCCTTGTGATGGTGGCCGGGCCGATCGGTCTAGTGATTGCCGTCCCATGGGTAGCACTGGTTGTGGTCGTCCTTACCGCCCTCGGCGCCATCTTCCAAACCGCCCTCTACCTCTACGCCACAACCGGTTCCATGCCGGAAGGCTTTGAGAACTCCAATCTTCAGGAGGCCTTCGCAGCGCGTCCGTGATTCAGTAAGCGAAACAGCCCCCACCGAAGCGGGGGCTGTCCGCACGGTGGGAAAACCGTGTCCGATAGCGGCTCCTCAGCCATCTACCAGTACCGCCAGCCTAGGAACCTTCAGCCCAAGTCGGCACTGTCTCCAACCTTGGCCCGCCCCAACGACGTCGATCGCGACAACCACCAACCTGTGGACTCTCCGTGTGGCATCATCTGCCTGTCGGCTTTGACTTTGTTCACGACACCCAGCCTCCCACTGGCCAACTATTCTCAGGCTTAGCCAGCCACAACGCCAGCGATGCCAACCAGCACCAAACTGAGCCCAGCGAACTGCCACCCCCGTACCTCGTCATTAAACGCAAGTCGACCGACAGCCACAGTGACCGCCGGAAACATCGCCCCCCCTACTGCAGCGGGCAGCGGATCAGCCTGTACGCCAAGAATGTAGAGAAATGTGGCCCCGGCAGCCGATACGCCCATAAGCGTCCCCAATAATCGGGAACCAGTTGTCGGCTTAATCGAGACCCGACCGCCAAGGGCCAGAGCAACCGAAACCAAGCAAGCTGTCCCCCGTTGCATCAGACTAGGCCAGGCGCCGCTGGCCGCAGAGGTCTCCACAAGGACGGTCATTCCGATACCGAAAGCCAAGCCGGAAACTGTTCCCCAAAATAACCCCTTCCAAAGCCCCACAACCCTTACACCAGAAGCAACGAGGCCCAGCCCCAGAGTGGACAGCACCACCCCAGCAAACACGAAGATTGATGGCCGATCACCGGCAATGATCACGTAACCGGCAGGTAACACAGCGACCAAAACAGCCACTACCGGCGCCACTACAGTCGACGAACTCCGCCTCAATCCAATGAGGTAGGCAACCATCCCAACCCCGACGCCAACGCCCGATAACGCACCTATTAACACGTCGTGAAGGTTGAAAGTGCCAGGCACCACCAGAACGAGCACGATGGACACCACCGCTGCGGTTCCCTGGCCCAAGATGGCCAAGGTCAGAACCCCAGAAAAACCCATAGCCCGGCGACCGAAGTATTCAGATGCGCCAACAGATAGTGAACTCAACATTCCAAGGAGGACACCCATCCGGCGGCATGCTATGTGTAGAGGTAGTCGTCTCCCAGCATCCACCGGCTGCTGCGTTCAGACTTAAGGGAATGTAAATAACGGCGCCAACAGGCGGGGACCGTCAGGTTTACCTTCTGCCTAGCCATCCTCAGCGATTATTGACGCCATCACCTTGCACAGAGTCGTCCATGCCGACTGCGCAGACCCCGGATGTGAGAGGTGCCGACAACCAACAGTTGCTGCACCTGAACCGGCCGGCGTCACCCCTGTACCTCAACTGAGCGAACTGGCGAAATATGTGCAGCCGTTGGTGACCTATTCAGAAAAAGTGGCGCTTCTAAGACGTGGGTGCACTTCCATACGCATTCTCACTGATCTATACCCGCTCGCCTCAAAGAGGCCTTAACTTCACACGAACCCCGCCAATATTCAAATTGGCTGACCTGTCAGACCTCAACTCCAGCCCGGAAACGCCCTCACCTCGATCATCTTCAGGCACAACGAAACGTATCTCCCCCTCGTCCAACGGCACCACCGTGCCCGAGGGACGCACTCCGAGAACATTTGCCCAGCGCCTAGCCATGCTGTCTGGATCGTCCGCCTGCACCTCGACTGCAACGAGATCAGTTGCAACATCAGTTCGCACAGACTCTCGCCAGGCCGAACCAGCCCATGGCCAGTCACTCCAGTCGTCGGTCTCATCAACTGACAAGATTGCGCCTCCGATGTCCTTTGGGTGCAGATGGACACCATCGACTCCCGCCATAGACGCCTCCAACACAATCCGCACATCCAAGTCCCGTAGTCGCCGGCGGAAGCCAGCCAAGTCGTCAGTCTGCACCAGCACCATGTAGCCGCCATCTCCACCTCGCCGGTCCAATTGACGCCCCGCTGCAGTCCCGCCCACCGTTGGAGAGACAATCTCCAGCAGTCGCTCTCCCACCGGAAACAAAACATTGCGGAGGCCAAATGCGGCGACCCCCAAGTCATGCACGCAGGCCTGTAAGCCCAATTGACCAACAACGTCGCTCTCCACCGCAAGGAGATCTCTCGCCACTAGGGCTACTTGCCGCAGTCGAATTGCCATTTGAGAAACCGTACTTGGCTTGACAAAGCTCAACACGTCGAAACTGTCAGCACGCACTGAGCAACACAAATTCGCCAACTTGCCTCTTTATTATTTTCAGCGTGAAATACAGACAAAATTCTTCATCCGAGTCCAATAAAGCCAGTATCCATATACAAAATTCCGTATTGAGACGAGAGTTGTCTTGAGGCAAATTAAGTCAACTGTGTCCCCGAGCGACGGGTCCGGTCCAGATATGCGTAGGATTGCTATACCGGGCCGATCAGGTTCTGGTTTTTTCAAAAGTTTCAAAAGAAAGCGATACCGAATAATGCCGAATGGCACCGTAAAATTCTTTAATGCCGAAAAGGGCTATGGATTCCTCTCCGTCACTGACGGAGAAGACGTCTTCGTCCACTACTCCAACATTGAGGGCGAGGGTTACCGCAGCCTTGACGAAGGTCAGGCCGTCGAATTTGAGGTCGGCCCCGGCCGTAAGGGTCCCGAGGCTCTTAGCGTCCGCAAGGTCTAAATCTGAACTGGTGGGCAAGGACGGGCGTTAGCCCAACACCACAGCCCAACACGCTGCCATCTCATTTCCTTCTAGGAGAGGTGGCAGAGAGCCCGCTCTTTGGAGCGGGCTCTTTCGCGTATCAACCCTGTATCAATCTTTGACGGTCCCATAACGCCGGTACCCGGGCACAGCACCAACATGCAAGCCCCGTACCCGACCAGCGGGATCTGGAAACTCTTCCTCATTCGACCGGGCCGACCGAATTGTTAACCACAAGATCGCCCCTAAGGAAATAGCCCCACCCAAAAGAGTGCCTCCTGCGGGCTGTTCGCCCATCCAGATCCATACCCAAACCGGGGCTAAAACGATTTCAGAAATCAAAAGCAAACTGATATCGGCTGGAGGAACGAAACGGTGCGCGTAGTTCCAAATAGGGGCAAACAGGCCGATTAGTAACCCACCAGAGATAAAGGCCATCCATACGTCAAACACAGGCGCACCAAAACCTTGCCCTCCAACAGCCACCAAAGCAGCCACTACTCCAGCGGCTGCACCACCAATCATTGTCGGTACGGCGGGATCACGGGCCGGGGCGCTGCGGATCAGCACCGCGTACCCGGCAAGGGCTATGGGGAGGACCGTCGACAAGACAATCCCCAGCGTGTCTCCTGCCCCTACGTTGCCGGCCACCATCACGACGACACCAACGCCGGCAGCCGCGATCGCCATCATGGTGTCCCGAGTAACTGGTTCGCGGAGAATTACCCTGCCGAGGATGGCTGCGTAAAGGGGACTTGTTGACTGCATCAGGAGAACGAAAGCAGCCGACACCCGACTCAATGCCACCACAAAGAGAGTAAACAATACTCCTAGCAACAGGCCTGCCACCACCTGCCGAGTTCCGGCATCACGAACCGCCCGGACCGGATTACGGCCAGTTGCCAGGATCACCAGAAGAGAAACTAAGGCCACTGAGAAGCTCCGGTGGCTCAAATACTGCCATTCGTCGGCCTCACGCAGAGAGCGAAAGGTCAAGGGCCCAAAACTGAATGCCATCCCACACATAAGGACAACCACAGAGGCTTGGAACCTAGAGAAGGTAGGCAACTTTAGACAACTCCTTGCCGAGTGACCCAGTAACACCGCCTATCGCCGACGAACGATAGGCCCGAAACTCTGCTTCCAGTCGGATATCTCAATACGAGGCTAGACAGTGCCTCCGGTCACGTATCCCGGTTCCCAACTGTTGGTGCGCTACCATGTAACGACGCCGTCTGTTAATAGTCGGTGGGTTCGCTAACGGGAATTGGTTCCCCGGTAGAGGTGAGCCGTCCGCCCCGCCAATCCGTGCCGGGCGATCCCATTAGAAGCCTCTCATAGGCAGGCCCGGCGGACCGCGGGCCTGGAGTTCACATGTCGTCCCCCACCTTCGCCGATCTCGGCGTGCCGTCAAATATTTACCAGGCGCTTGACGCCCGAGGTATCAGCTCGCCATTCGCCATCCAAGCTGTCACCATCGCCGATGCCCTGGCCGGCCGCGACGTCTGCGGCCGAGCCCCGACAGGCTCAGGCAAGACCTTGGCATTCGGGATTCCGCTGGTCGCCTCAGTCGGTCGCGCCGACCCTCGACGTCCACGCGGACTCGTGCTAGCCCCCACCCGAGAACTGGCAGAGCAAATCCGTACTGAGATTCGGTCTTTTGCCGGAAAAGTTCGTGTCGGTGTTGTCTACGGCGGTGTCGGCTATGGCCCGCAGCTAAAGGCCCTTCGCGACGGTATCGACATCCTTGTTGCCTGCCCTGGGCGTCTGGAAGATCTCATCGAACAGGGTGCCGTGGACCTTCGAGACGTTGACCGTGTCGTGCTCGATGAGGCCGACCGAATGGCCGACATGGGCTTTATGCCTGCCGTCCGTCGCCTGCTTGATCAAACGGCCAAGGTCCGTCAGACAGTTTTATTCTCAGCCACACTCGATGGAGACATCGCCAAGTTAACCCGCGACTACCAGAACGATCCGGTACGCCACGAGGTGGGAGACGAAACGCCCGACATCGCTGCCGCAACTCACTTGTTCTGGAACGTGGGAAAGACTGAACGAGTTGACTTGGCCGCCAAGGCCGTTGCTGCCGCTTGGCCAGCGATAATCTTCTGTCGGACCCGGCATGGCGCTGACCGCCTAGCCAAACAACTCGAACGGTCCGACATCAAAGCGGCGGCCATTCACGGAGGCCGAAGCCAGAGTCAACGAACTCGTGCGCTTGCCGACTTCAGCAACAGTCGGGTGCATGCCCTGGTTGCGACCGACGTGGCAGCGCGCGGCATCCACGTGGATCGGGTGGCAGCGGTGATCCACTTCGATCCACCCGAGGACCACAAGGCCTATGTCCACCGGTCCGGGCGGACCGCGCGAGCAGGCGAGGGTGGTGTGGTTATATCACTCGTTCAACCGGATCAAAAAAAGGACGTGCGTCGGCTCCAGCGTGATATCGGCCTCGAACAACTAGTGACGACCGCTGATCTGGCTCTTGTCTGCAGCCTCACTACAGGCGATAAGACCTTGGCTGCACCTCAAGATCGCCCTCAACGTCGAGAAGGCCGTAACAACGACCGCTCCGCCGACCATCAGTCTCGCAGGAACCGCTCCCAGGGCAATCGCCACAACTCCCAGAAACGGAGCGAAAACTCTCGCTCCGGAAACGGTGCTGGTAACCGGCAGGGCGGTCCCAAGAGGAACGGTAAGCCCAATTCACGTGGTGGTGATTCTGGCGCCAGTTCCTCCAGCCACCCCAAGGGTGGCAACCAGAAGCACGGCGGACAGAAAACCGGTGGGAAGGGTCAAGGTCAGAAAACCAATGGGCCTCGGTCCAGCGCCCCAAGGCACGGCGCCAAGCCAGGACAACGCCGGAACGGTAAGCCCAGCAACACCCGTCGAAACGCCGCCTAATTCTCGACCGTTACATCAAACGCCTATAGTCGGCTGTCCTTCCGTGCATCTGGCCCTCAACCTTTGCTTAGTCGGATTGATCGCCGGAGCCTGTGGGTCTTTGGATGTCCACCCTGAGACCTCTAAGGAGAAGATTCCTCTTGCTGAGGTGGAGCCAGATCGCCGTGAAGCGATGCAATCATCTCAGGAACGCTTCAATGCCTGCATAGATCGGGCTGGCTATGAGTTTCGTGGCTTTGCCGGAGGCGAAGGCGATGCAATCGTCATTGAGGACTCTCGGTACCAAGCCGCTCTGCAGCGTTGCGCCAATGAGTCGGGGGTTGCTTTGCTCCGCGCAGGGTTCGCCGAGTCTCGTTCCAGTCGAACGACTGATCAGATCCTCGCTGAGAACAACGCAATCTTGAAAGTAGTTGAGTGTTTGCGGGCCAAAGGAAAGGACCTCATCGATCCTGTTCAGGACGAGGTCGGTGGCCTTAATCTTCGATCTGCTCTCCAGTCTGCTGCGGTCGATCCGCGCGACAGCCAAGAAGCCCGGGAGTGTCTTAGTGAAGTGGGTCTACGTCGCCCACCGATAGGCAACTGATTCCACACCTACGAGGGACTAACCGACAGAGAGCATCCGATCGGCGTACCAACCAGCGAATCGGGCCACGTTGGGCTCAAGGTACGAAAATCGCCCCTGTTCAGCAAACGGCGACTGCATCCCCCGGTGCTGTCGTTCCAGCATTGGTATATCTTCGGCTATAGCAACATCGAAGCGTTGGTAGTAGGCCTCCGCCACCTGCTCAAACTGGTCGAGGCCCACTGTCTCCGGCGGGAAGCAAACCACCTGTGCACATCTGCATCGATCTGGGCCATCTGGGTAGACCTCGTACATCCACATACCCTCAGCGCCCGTCGCTATCACCAACGTTGGAAAAAGCCACGAGTAGCGGACACCGTGGGACTCCCGCTCAGTCAGGGAACCTATTGCCGGAAGAGCTTTGAGCTGATCGACCTCCAGTAGGCCTCCGGTGCCTTGTGTCGTGCTGGAATGAGTAGCCCACGCGCCATCCACATCCTCAGGGTCGTCGGGCTCGTTGTAAGTGTCGTCGATGCTTCCTGGGTGCACATAGGGCAGGTGGTAGTACTCATTGAAGACTTCAGCGAAGCCCTTCCAGTTGCAATCGACCGTGAACTCACGGCGACGAGTGGTAACGAGCGAGGCCAAGTCCCAGCGTGCATGGACTTCACCAAAATCGCCAAGCCATTGGTCGATCGGCGGGGGCGACGACTCAAGACTCACAAAGGCGAACCCGTAACGCTCAGTTGCTGCAAACTGGTGCATGCCGTAGTCGGAACGTTCAAAGTCTTCAGTTCGCTGCATGCTCGGCGCTCCGACCAGCCGTCCATCTAGTCCGTATGTCCAGAAGTGAAACGGGCAACGCATTCGCGTGCAGTTTCCCTCGCCCTCCATCACCTGAGATGCCCGATGTCGACACGTGTTGGCATAGGCACACAGGTCGCCGTCAGCGTTGCGGACCACCACAACTGGCACACCGCCAAGCTCTATCGCAGCGTAATCTCCCGGGTCAGACCAACGGTCACCCCGGCCGATACCAACCCATCCCCGCCGAAATAGAACTTCTGCTTCGAGTGAGGCGATTTCGGGATCCACATAGCAAACGACGGGCAGAGAGTGTCCACTTGCCGCAGATCCGGTGCATCGAATGAGTGCTTCAACCAAATCACCAGATAGTTGGCTACCCAGAGTCATACGGCGAATTGTAGGTCCACCGAGGTATTGGTCCCCTACGGTGCTGGAATGCTGGACCATACCCCTTCCCCACTGAGCCTTACGTTGGACGAAATTGCGGAGTACACCCGCCGTTGCCTTATTCGCTACGGGGCAACCGAACAGGTGGCCACTCAAGTTGCACATGCTGTTCGCGTGGCTGAAAGTAACGGCAACAGAATATGTGGCCTCTACTACTTGGAAAGTTATTGCCTCCAACTCGAGTCGGGCCGAATCAACGGTGTCGCCCAACCCGTCGTGACCATCCCCCGTCCGGGCGCCATTCGTGTTGATGGTTTGCTCGGATTTGCCCAACCCGCGTTTGCAGCTGGATTCTCAACCGCTGTCGCCGCCGCCCGCACCAACGGCATCTGTGGAATGTCTGTTGAGCACACCCACACCTGCACTTCACTGGGCTACTTCACCGAACAATTCGCCCGAGAAGGCCTTCTGGCTCTCGGGGCCACCAATGCCACGCCCCGGGTCGCACCACCCGGCGGGTCAGTACCCATTTTGGGTACAAATCCTATTGCTATGGCTGTTCCCGACGGAGATGGAGGAATCGCTCTTCAGTTCGACTTCTCTACAAGTGCCGTCGCCCTCGGAAAGGTCACAATGGCTGCAGCTGCCGGCGAAGAGATACCTATTGGTTGGGCTCTAGATGCAGGAGGCCACCCAACCACTGATCCACATGCCGCCCTAGGTGGTTCTCTGGTCTCAGCAGGTGGCTACAAAGGCTACGGCATCGGCCTCATGGTCGAGGTTCTAGCTGGCGCGATGACCGGCTGTCGGCTCAGCGTCGACGTCCCACCTCTCAAGACTACTGAAGGGGAACCCCACGACCTAGGCCAATTTTATATCGTCATCGACCCTGACTCATATAGTGGAGACGGCTTCTACGACCGACTACTGGCCCTAGGTGAGAGCATCGCCGCTCAACCCAACTCCCGCCTACCAGGGGCGAACCGTGTACCGCTGGATCCAGTCAGGGTCGAGGTTGCGCTGTGGAATCGTGTGACCGAACTGGCGGGCGACTGACTGTGTCCGTCAACCCTCAATTTCATCGAGTACCGACTCGGCCACCAAGAACTCTCTAGCTGCAACATTCAGAGCATCAAAGGTCTCACTATTCATGACCAAACCGTCTCGTGCGGCACGTGTCGTATTCGCAAGACCAGCAGGTAGTGCTGGACCACCAATTTGCAGCCTCTCCACCACCGTGGCTCCCGTCGCACCCTCCGGCACGCCGTCCACCCCAATTCCACGACCCTCAATGTCGGCAATAACTGATGCCAACGCCGCCAAGGGTGTCGGCACACCAAAGACCACCGAGGCGGAACCAGCATTCTTCGCCTCAACCTCGGCGCTCACCAGTACATCTGGGCCCAGGTCATATTCAGTCAGCAATCGCACCGAGTCATTCAATACTGACACGAAGCAATTGACCGCCTCCCCTAAATGCACCTCAGCAAAAGTTACATTTCGGCCCACTCGATCGGCCGCTCCGACATCTAGGCCGGCTACCCGGGCACATCGGAACACCAGATCGTGGACCTCTCGAGGAGCGACCAGAACCTCATGGTCAGTGACTTTCACGTCGAAAATACTTCACCAAAGAGGCGCAGCCAGTTTCCGCCGAGTACCAGGTCGCGTTCATCAGGTGAGAATCCAGCCTCATCAAGCCCGATGGACAGGCTCCCAAAGTCCTTCGGCCCATCAAACCACTTTGGCCACGACGGAAACGATGGCGCCTCGGAGGGCGCAGCTGCCCTATCCCAACGACCATTGCGCATCCACCCGAGCGAATCAGGACTCCAACCAAGGACAGCATCAGACCCGATAGCAACGTGCTCTACACCTATCCGTTCAGCCAACGTGGCGACCATCGAGCAGTACTCAGAGCGACTCACATCCGACCCACCCATGAACAGCGGGTAAAGAGTGCAACCGATAACGCCACCCCGTTTGGCTACCGCTGCCACGAGCTCGTCCGGTTTGTTGCGGGGTGAGTCACAAAAAGCCACTGGGTTTCCATGAGTGATAGCGATGGGTCGAGACGACACATCCACAGCGTCACGACCCGTCACGTTACCGACGTGAGAAATGTCGATCAGCACACCGGCGTCATTAAGGGCACGAACCATCCGATGCCCAACTCGGGTCAAGCCACCGTCGAGCGGTTCCCAGCAACTAGACCCCAAGTGATTCGTAATGTTGTACGTAAGCTGGACGACCCTGATGCCAACGTCAGCGAAAATCCCAGCCATCTCCGGGTCGTCTCCCAGCATCGAACTGTTCTGAAAACCCAGAACAACAGCTAGAACTCCATCCGCCTTCGCCAAGAGGATTTCGTCAACTGATCGTGTAATCCGAATGAGATCATCGTTTTGGCGACACAGGTGCCTAAAGGCCCCGATCCGGGTCATGGCACCCGCCATGTCCTCCCACACGCCGACCGTGGCATGCACCACATCTACTCCCCCAGACCGCACTTCCTCCACGACATCGCGAGACCAGTCGTTGATCTGCAGCCCGTCGATGATCATCAAACCACTACCGACGCGCTAGGTCGAACTGGCAGCACCCAATCGTCAGTGGTGGCTGGACCCAGTTCACTTAGACGTGGCGCACCCTGAAAAAGAGTGACTCTGAGCCAGTCAGTTGATTTAGGTTTGAACTCGTCCATTCCATATTGAGCCAACTGGAAACGTTGGACCTGTAAAGGAAGGTAATCAGCCGCACACGGATTATCGCGTGGCTCCCCATACCGACGATCACTGGCAGTCAAGCGTTCCAGCGCCGCCCGGTGTTCGGGGTGGTCGGCAAGGACAGAAGCGATTGACTCGCCGGGGTCTCGATCGGCCAGCACCTGACCAAAGCGCCAGAGCCGCAGGGCCATATCGACGGCCACATCTCGACCCTCAGGAGCCAACCGATGACGCCGTACCCGGCGGGGCTCCTCCGTGTTATCGCTCACCACCCACCAAAAAGCTTCAGCAGTCAATTCGTCTAAGCCAAGTTCATCTAACCAACCGAAACGCTCGTCCAGCAGCGAGCGAATATCAGCAACGGAGGCCGTCGGATCAGCAGATGCCTGTTCATTGACCAAGAACAACTGATCGAATAGGTCGTCGTCACCATCATGGAGCTCAATAAGCAAGGAGACCACCATTTCCGAAGTCTCCGGACCTTGTTTCTCCGCCCAGAGGTATAGCGCATCGTAAGGGTGTTCACTTTCAGCAACGTTGACCCACGCCTCAGACACGTTGTCTAGTACCGGCACCAAAGCCTGCGAATTAAGGAATGGGGTGCAGTCGTCTCCGGATCCTGAGGCAAAGTGTTCACGGGCACGGGCTATCCAATCGTGCAGCAAACTCCTACCAGCCGGTGTTGCTTCTTGCCAACGCACATCCGCCAGGGCCACCTCACGAACTCCCACCCATGCATCTAGTACTCGTGGATGCTTGAAGGCGTAAGGCACAAGACCAAGTCCCGTTGCATTCCCGAGGCCGAAGTAGCGACGCCACGCTCCGTCGAATCTGACAGCCGTGTCCCCACCCTTTGCTCGGGCACAGTGCTCAACCATGTCGTAGCCAAGTTCACGGAACATCCAGGCGGCAACAAACTGGGCCCGATACGGCACCCGGAAAGGATGGTCATCGGAATAACCGGCGAACGACCGCATCCCAAACTTTCCGTTGGCGTAAAAAGCCGTACTCCGGAGGATGTAACCGGCATCACCCACTCGCTCGGGATCTGGTTGACGACCAGACGCTAATTCATCTACCAAGTAACCAAAAAATCGAACACTACGGTTACCTCGAGTGAGACTCAGGATTCGTGGATCAAGACGGCCGCTCTCTTGCTCGGGCACCTCGATTCGCAACATAGTAAGAAGTTCGTCGTCTACGTCGCCGTCGACTAGAACCCCAGCCACCTCCCACCGATCAGCGATTACCCGGTCGGTGTGCGCCGACTCATCAATCGTCGTGGTGAAAACAACAAAACTAAAACGCTGCTTTCCAGTATCAACCGCGTATATCGACTCACCTCGACCCTCGTCGTCGAGGTCTTGGCGAACGCGTTTAGCAGTCCAACCATCGGCCACGGCCCGTCGCAACATAGTCCGGCTAAAGCTGTAGCGGCTGAGACGTGCTGCACCTAGGACGTCTGGTCTCATGACATACGAAGCGGGGCGAAGTAGCCCATCTCGGGCTGCCATTTCAGCCTGCAGGGGGTCGACGTTGTCTAGCGCAATCGATGACACACCGAAAGCGTAGATCCTGAATGGGAATCTGGGACGGTTGGGCCACGCGGAACACCCGCCTCCAACTTGAGGCGGGTGCATCCCGGGATTCCCCGAACAAGCAACTCCCTACGGCACTGCTCGAGTTTCCGTCGAACACCTGCGCCCAGCCGCACTGTCCTCGCAATGCTCGCACCGTTGTCTGCTACATGCAAGGCCGGAGCTCTTCCTTGGGCTATCGACAACATGTCAACCGTTTAGGCCTTGATCCGACCTACTCTGTCCATCCATGAAGTCGATCTCTTCCCTCAAAACACTGTCGACCCTCATCGCCGTATTGCTGGTTAGTTCTGCGTGCGGTGAGAAGCCTGCCTTTAAGGATGAAGTAGCAGAAATCCTCCATAGCCGTTGCATGGTCGAACTCGAGAAACGGGCCGGCACGGCTGCGGCACTCACCCAAGAGGGGCAAACGATCGAAGACGCCTGCAGTTGTGCCGTCGATCTCCTTGCCGAGAACTACGAGGTAATAGACCTAACCATGATGGGTGACGAGACCCTAGATATCGTTGTCGGCAACGCTGGCAGAACGTGCACCGACCGTCTCAAAAACTGATTCCCGAATCAACTTTCGACGCGATGAGCCAGTTCAACGAATTGCTCACGATCAAGGGGTACCTCATCCTCGACGGGGCCATGGGCACTCAACTTTTTTCTGCTGGCCTAACTGCTGGTGATCCTCCGGAAATCTGGAACCTTGATCACCCTGATCGAATCCAAACCATTCATCAGGATTTCATCGAAGCCGGCTCAGACGTTTTACTCACTAATTCATTCGGTGGCAATCGCCACCGGCTTAAGTTGCACTCATTAGATGACCGCGTGCACATACTAAATGCCGCTGCTGCTGCGGCTGCCCGGGCCGTAGCCGATCAGGCTGGCCGACCAATCATTGTCGCTGGATCGATAGGGCCCACTGGCGAGTTGATCGCTCCGCTGGGCGATCTCTCAGAAGAAGCTGCAACTGAAGCCTTCGCTGAGCAAGCGGCCGGGCTATCCGACGGTGGGGTCGACGTACTGTGGCTCGAGACTATGAGCGCCCTCTCCGAGGTCGAAGCAGGAGTGCGTGGTGCCCGCTCAGTCTGTGAACTCCCCATCATCGCCACTCTGAGCTTCGATACTGCCGGTCGTACCATGATGGGCCTAACTGGCGAGGACGTCGGGAGAAGAATGGCCGAACTCGGCATTGCCGGCGTCGGCGCCAACTGTGGCGCCAATCTCGCTGACACCGAGGCAGCGGTGGCTGCGATTCGTTCCACTTGTGGCGACATCCCCGTGATCTGCAAGGCCAATGCAGGGATCCCAACTTGGAAAGGTGACTCCCTCGAGTACGACGCCACTCCAGAAATCATGTCAGCCCACGCCTACCGGCTCCACCAATCTGGTGTGGCCGCGATTGGCGCCTGCTGTGGCAGCACCCCGGAACACATTGCCTACATTCGGAGTGTTCTTAACGGTTCAGTTCCAGTACCTGATGTTCCTCCACCCGCCAGATCAGAAACAGTTGAAAACACCGATAGACGTGCCCGAAAACGACGACGTCGGCAGCAGTGAGGTCACCCCATCAACTCGAGGCAATATCCACCGCGGCTAATGCTTCCTCAGCCACTCGGGCGCCTTCGAGGAGCAAGTCAGGTACCAGCTCAAACTCGAAATCTGGAGCATCGTCGATGGTGGGTAGCTCCAGGTGGAGGACGTCAAGATCAGACGGTACGTCCAACCATTGCTGTCTAGTTAGTTCCGCAGCAGCCGCTCGGACTCCGACCATCATTAGCGACAGTGCCGTCTGCTTGGTGGCTGGCGTGAACTTGGCCGCTACGTCCAAGACGACCAGCCGTGTCGGCGCCAACGACAGGGCCCGCCGAAGTGGGATGTTGGACACCACACCGCCGTCAATGTGCAGTTCATCGTCACCTAACTCCACAGCGGGCAACACGCCCGGCACGGCAGTGGTTGCGCACAACAGATCGACCACCGGTCCGCTTGTCCACCAAGTGACCTGACCTGTTGACGAATCAGTCGTACCGATATGACATGGCACGGAAGCATCAGATAGGTCGTCTAGTGGCGCATGCTCAACTATTAGCGCCCGGAGCCGGTCTCCATTGTCGAAACTAGGTCTGCCACGTAAAATTGCTGCAAGGTTACGGACCACGTTGCCGCGAATGGGCCTGGTATCAGCCACATTTCGCCACACGTTCTCCAGATATCGCGCTTGGTCGACGGTCGGGTCTGCAGCCAAGAAGGTCCCGTTAAGCGCCCCCGCCGAAACACCGACAACCTCGTCAGGCACGATTCCATGTTCCAACAGCACGCGAATCATTCCTGCTTGGGCGGCACCCCGGACTGACCCACCAGAAAGGACAAAAACGGTATGGGCTCGTTGTGGCACGTCCTCCAAGGAACGAAACCAACTTTTGAGGATCCGTAATCGGGCCATAGCGAAACGGTAGTGGCCCAGCCGCCAACTCAGTGGGCCGATCCGACTTCTCAACGACACCCTAATTAGGGTCTACCTATGTCTGCTGCTGAACTTCGATCGGCATGGCACGCCTTCTGCGAGGACCTAAAGGACGGCGCGGAGATCGCTCTGGACCCCGACCGCAAGATCGACGACGTTGATCGAGTCGAGGGAATCCAGGCACTGCTTCGTCGGTTGGCCGGCGATACGAGCCGGGGACTGGAAGGTGGAGACGTATTCCATCCCCAGTTGGCGTGGTGCCACCCCTTCAAGAACGGCCAAGACAACCCTGATGGACTTTACCAGATAGCGGAAATCGACTTGGCGGCGACCTACCGACTGTCAGGCTCCATAGGGACTGTCAGTTATCTCGGAATCACAGCCATGACCACTAAGTTCGCCACGCAGGGAGTGCAACAGTTTCTGACCCTCAAGGGCGACGAACTAATACTCGACGCCGATGGACGTTTTGAAGTGTTCTTCGGAGCTGGGCCCGCACCCGACGAAGTCTCCAACAGAAACTGGTTTCCACTTCCCCCACAAGAGTGCAGTCTTATGATCCGTCAGTTTTTCCAAGACTGGGAGAATGAGGTTCCCGCCGACCTCCATCTTGAGTGCCTGAACCCGGAATCGGTAAGAACCCGTATGGATGCAGGAACATTGCTCCACCACCTCAACCAGCTGAGTACTCAGGTCGTGGACATGACAGCGTTCTGGGCTGAATTTGGTGGCGCACACCTCGAGCGTGACGAGATCAACTCTTTTAGTCACGTCCAGGCGGCTCAGGGCGTCAACTCAAACCTGGGCGGCAGCGTGGATCAAGGCTACGGCCAAACCTGGTACCGAATAGCCGACCACGAAGCCCTGGTGTTGGAGGTGGAGATTCCTGACTGTGTCTACTGGGGTATCCAGTTGGGTGACGTCTGGTATCAGTCCCTCAACTGGTGGGATCGTCAGTCCAGCCTGAACGGCCATCAGGCCGTCGTGTCCAGTGATGGAGTTTTCCGAGCGATAATCGCCCACCATGATCCAGGCGTGGCTAACTGGCTTGATACAACTGGATCCACCCAGGGCTGCATCACATATCGATGGAACCAAGCTGTTAGCCAGCCCATCCCAACCTGCGAACTAGTTGCCTTCGATACTCTGTCTTCCTATCTCGATGACCGATGGAAACTGATCACACCCGGTGAGCGCGCCGTGGTCCTGCGCGACCGTCGGCGTGGAGCACTCAGGAGGTTCCGACGGTGATTCCCCTCCCCCACCTGTCCATTCAGCTACTTAATTTTTCTGCTGCTCCCTCTGCTGACTGGCAAGTCCTGGCAGACCACGCCACGGCCGCCGATCAGGCCGGGGTGGATCGCCTGGCGATCTCTGACCACGTGGCATTCGGTGACAACCTTGACGACTATGCGGACCCGTCTAAGGGTGGCACAGCCGGTGGCCGTCAACCCACCGGACCAGACGGAGCCTGGTTAGAGCCTCTCACAACGCTCAGTTGGCTTGCCGCTCAAACGAACCGAATCCGGCTCCAGACAGGAATCCTTTTAGCAGCCCTTCGTCGCCCCATTGTCCTAGCCAAGACCGCCGCCACCCTCGACGTGCTCTCCGGAGGCCGATTAGACTTGGGCGTCGGAGTTGGCTGGCAGGACACCGAGTACACCGCAGCCGGCCTCAATTTCAGCCAACGGGGCCGCCTCCTAGACCACAGTCTTGAAGTGTGTCATGTGGTCTGGACCACAAACCGCTCTTTCTACACCAGTAACGAACTGACCTTCGAAGGCGTTCACGCCATGCCTGCACCGGCGCAACAAGGTGGGATACCCATTTGGGTCAGCGGAACAGCAAATAGCCGAACAGCCAAACGCCTGGCGACCTTCGGATGTGGATGGATTCCTTGGGGAGATGACCGAGCTGACATCATCTGCGGGATCAGACGGATGAAGCGTCAGTTCGAGGAACTAGGGCTTGGTTCCGTTCCGCTCGAAGTTCAAGGGCCAGTACCCATTGTCAAAAATAACGATGGTGTGATGAACCTCGAACGCACCATGGAAGGAATCCCCCCACTAGTAGAAGCCGGTGTCACCGACTGTCGAATATCGATTCCACTGCCAACCGACCCGTCAGCCGCTGAAGACAGGCTCGGTCAACTTGTCGCTGCCTTCCGAACCACCACCGGACGACTGGCCAATTAGGTGGCCAGTCACATACTGACTGGAGTACAGCAATGAAGTTCGGTTTCTTTGGAGTCAATAGTGGGATTCTTGCAAACCCAGACACCATGGTCTCGGTAGCTGTTGCCGCTGAGACCAACGGTTGGGAATCAATCTGGACTGGTGAGCATGTTGTTGTTGCTGATCCACAGCGACCACCGTCACCAGTCGTCCCAGGTACCCATTTCGTGGATCAGATTACGTCGATAGCGTTCCTAGCCGCCCATACCTCAACTATCCGTCTTGGTACGGGGATCGTGATCCTGCCCCAACGTAATCCAGTAGTTCTAGCCAAGGAACTGGCTTCTCTGGACGTGCTTTCTGGTGGTCGCCTTGAGGCCGGGTTCGGAGTGGGCTACGTCCCCGTCGAGTTTGAAGCCATTGGAGTTCCGTTCTCTGAGCGGGGTGTCCGGAGCGACAACCATCTTGACGCCATGACTGCCCTGTGGCGAGGTGAAACGTCCTTCGAAGGACCCTTCACTTCGTGGAGCGGCGTGGAAGCGTCACCCCGTCCAATCCAAGCCGGTGGTCCTCCAATCCACCTCGGCGGCGGCGCACCAGCCACGTTTCTTCGAGTAGTGCAGCGGGCCCACGGCTGGTACGGCTTTCTGACCACACTGGAATCGACCGCATCTTCTGTGGAAAGCATCCGGACCCTTGAGAACGAACTCGGCCGCCCCGCAGGAATGGGGCCAGTCTGCATCTCAGTATCCCCAGCCGAACCGGTAGACCAAGACCTTGTCAATTGCTATAGGGATTTGGGCGTCGACCGGATGATTCTCGTTCGCGACTTTCGTGACGTGGCCCGCGGACCCGAACCGACACGAGCCGAAGCGGTCATGCGCTTTCTCGCTGAAACCCCCGAACGACTCAACTTCAACTAGCGCTTCGGATAGCGAGCAACTTTTGAGGAGGACACCTATCTCCCTCCATGCCAGGCTCTGAAACAGCGAATCAACCTTCAACGTCGACGTCTAGGCCATCTACTTCAGCCCCGATCGTCGTCGATGCACCGTGGCCAGTGTGAACCAGAGTCGCGCGGTCCAATACGAATAGACGCGATCGAATACTCTCGACTAGTAGTCCCCGGTCCGAGAATGAGCGGCCCGTGGCCCCTGGGCCTCCGTTGAACAGTGTGTCACCCGAGAACACAGCCCCAAGCGTGGGTACGTGAATACAACAGCCCCCCGGTGAATGGCCTGGTGTATGCAAAATTTTTAGATCAGCACCACCCAGACTGACAAGGAGGCCATCATCGAGTGGGGTATCGATGCGCCGATCAGGATGAACAACGTCCCACAACATCCCATCGTCAGGATGTAACCAAATCGGGGCACCGGTCTGGTCTGCCAACTCGACTGCCGCATTGATGTGATCGTTATGGCCGTGAGTACAGAGAACACTGCGAACCTGGCGACCTCCCACGGCCTCCGCTATGGGCAGGTGATCGTGGGCGGCGTCTATCACCACCACCTCGTAGTCATCGCCGACCAACCAGACATTGTTCTCGACCTCAAAATCTTCACCATCCAGCGAAAAGATTCCACTAGTCACCACATGGTCTATGCGCAGCGCCATAGTTGGCCGCCCCCTCAGTCAGCGTCTCTTTGAATCAGGTTAAAGAACTACCACTGAACGGAGAACCTCACCGCGTTCCATCTTGTGAAAAGCTTCTTCGACCTCATCGAGGGCGATGGTCTCAGACACGAAACGGTCGAGGTCTAGACGCCCTTGAAGGTACAAGTCGATAAGCATCGGGAAGTCTCGACTGGGCAGGCAGTCGCCGTACCAGGACGACTTCAGGGATCCACCCCGACCAAAGACCTCGATCAGCGGCAACTCAAGAGTGGCCTCAGGATTGGGTACTCCCACTAGGACCACCGTGCCGGCTAGGTCTCGAGCATTGAAGGCCTGCTGATAGGTAACCGGAAGGCCAACTGCATCAATGGCCACATCCACACCATTACCTTCAGTTGCCGCTCGGATGGCCAGCACCGGATCTTCTTTGGAAGAGTTCACCGTGTGGGTGGCGCCAAACTCCCGAGCTATCTCCAACTTCCGATCGTCAAGGTCGACGGCCACAATGGTATGAGCGCCGGCCAACCGGGCTCCAGCAATCGCAGCATCGCCCACTCCCCCGCAGCCAAATACCGCTACCGAATCACCGCGGCCCACCCCTCCAGTGTTCATAGAAGCGCCGAGGCCTGCCATGACCCCACAACCAATCAACCCTGCTACTTCGGCGGGAGCCGCTGGATCAACCTTGGTCGCCTGGCCCGCTGCGACCAGTGTCTTCTCGGCGAACGCACCGATACCTAGCGCTGGAGACAAATCTTGACCGTCCAACTTCATTTTCTGGGCAGCATTATGGGTGGCAAAGCAATACCACGGCCTCCCTCGACGGCATGACCGACACTGGCCACAGACAGCACGCCAGTTAAGCACCACGAAGTCACCCACCTCCACCTCTGTGACTCCCGGTCCAACCTCAGCGACGGTGCCTGCTGCTTCATGGCCGAGTAGAAACGGGAACTCATCGTTGATGGCGCCCTCCCGATAGTGGAGATCCGTGTGGCACACCCCACAGGCCTTCACATCTACCAGGACCTCACCTGGGCCAGGATCTGGCACCTCAATAGTTTCGATGGTGACTGGAGCCCCTTTGGATCGGGCCACCACGGCCCGGACACTGTGCGGCATCAGATTTCCCCTTGCTGGCTGGATGATTGGTTCTGGCCACCGGGACCAGTAGGACTGCTGGTCGATGATAGAGCAAATTAGCCAAGTCGGCCTCTCTTCACCTTCCACGTAACTGAACGATCCAGCACCGACCAGTCAAATTGCCGAACCAACACCTTGTTGAAAATATGGATTCATATTTTGCGACATCGCTGCAAAACAGAATGGCAACCTGAGTCTGACCAGCAGAACTGTTTCGAACACGGTGAAATGGGCGTCTAGCGCTTCTGGTGCCGATCCGCCAAGATCGCCATACCTCCTGTAAAACCAGCTAGTACTAGTAAGAAGATCATCGCGCTGGTAGCGATCACGCCACTTGCTGCACCAGCCAATAGCAAACCAATCAGCAGGACAGGAACCCGTGGAAGGCGTCTCACCCGGACATGTTGGCAGATCCTCCAAGCCCAACCCGATCATAGAATGAATATCCGACAGCAGCTAGGGGGTGAAATATGCGTGTGGCCGTAACGGGTGCAACGGGACTGGTCGGATCACACTGTGTCGCCGCAGCACTTACAGCCGGCCATGAGGTCCGCATGGTGGTGCGAAACCCTGCCAAGGCGAAGGCCACTTTGGGGCTCCATGGCTTGAACGACGATGCCATTCAGGTCTTTGAGGCGGATCTAACTGATCACGACAGCCTCCGTGCCTCCCTAGTTGATATCGACGGACTGATTCACGCCGGTGCAGTTTTCAGCCTTGATCCACGGGATGCACAAACAATGCGTGAGGTAAATCCAACCTCGACGAAAGTACTTCTCGATGAGGCCGCCAATCTTGGACTTCATCGAATCGTCCACGTTTCGTCGATGGGGGTCTACGCCGCCAACCTGACAGACATCACCCCGGAGAGTACGGTAGGTCCCGAATCAGGGCCCTACACAAGTTCCAAAATCGCTGCCGACGCTGTCGCAGCAGCGCACCAAGAAGCAGGCCAACCGGTAGTTATTGTTTGCCCGGGTGGAATCCTTGGACCCTTAGATCCCAACCCCGGACTCAGCGATTCAATGGCCGCTATTCGCGACTGGATCCGACTGCGGGCCGCACCAATGCCTCGATCCATCCGTTTCAGCTTCGTTGACGTCCGGGACGTAGCAACAGCCTGCGTGGGCTCGCTCACCGATGGAGTGGCACCAGCACGACACCTTCTCGCCGGCCACATACACGGCATGGCCGAGATATTGAACATGGCCAGCAGGCTTACCGGCCGGAAGGTCCGAGTTTTAAGTAGCCCACTGTGGGTCATTACTCTGGGAGGCGCGATCTGCGATCTAGTTGGTCGAGCCACCGGGAACAAGATGCCGCTTACTCGCGAGACGGCCTACCTGACCGTGACAAACGCTCGGGCCGGTGGCCTGCAATCCGTAGACCAGCACAGCGCCTCCCAGGCCTTTGGCTTCCCTTCTCGGTCTATCGATGAGACCCTGGCGGACACCATTCGGTGGTTGCACACCACAGGCCATCTCACCACCGAGCAGGCAGGGATTCTTGGTACCTGAGACCTGACGTCCCAACCTTCAGCAGGACTCATCGGATTCCTCCAGATTTTCAAGCACGAGGATCACATCGGTGGCAAACCACACCAGACTTTCAGAAAGTTGGCAATTGGCTGTCTTCGGCACCACCTTTTAAGCCAGAGAAGCGCCAGTTGTCATACCGGCCACGCGTCACAGACCCGCAACCACGAGTCCGCTAGGGACTCAGGCAGAATACGTACATTGGCCACGGTAGTCGTGAAGTTGGTATCTCCCGGCCAACGGGGAACCACATGCACGTGGAGATGGTCGGGGATCCCAGCCCCAGCGGCATGGCCAAGATTTAACCCAACGTTGACTCCACCGGGTTGAAACGCTGCCCGAACCGCAGCCACCGCATCGCGGACCGTAGCCCACAACTCATCATGCTCCCCAGGAGTGAGGTCGCTGAGATCAGGTACGGCCCTCCGAGGCAACACCATCAGATGACCACTGGTATAAGGGTAGGCATTCATTACCGAGAAGCAGGTCAATCCTCGGTGCACGACGTAAGTCTCGTCGTCTGGGTAATCCCCATCGGCTAGCACCTCGAAAAGGGTTCGGCCATCGTCGCTGGCCGCATGCACATCAGCCCCCTCGTCTAACGCAGACACGTAGGCGCGCCGCCAACCAGCCCATAGTTGGTCCAAGCCGATCAGGACGCCACCTCCTCCACAGGGCCAGCTACTAGGCCGCCAGACTCAACGGCAGCAGCCAGTCGTAAGAGGAACATGTCCAGCGGCAGATCGCGCTCCGGAGACTCTGCGCCGCGCGCGTTGTCTCCTACCGTTCCATGGGCAGCGTCGTCGTCGCCCACAACTAAAATATGCGGAATTTTTTGCACCTTCCCAGTGCGGACCCGCTTCCCTAACGGCTCATCAGCCGGATCTACAGTCGCGCGTAAACCGGCATCAACGAGAGCCTCCCGCACCGATGTGGCATAAGCCTGATGCTCGTTAGCCACCGGCAACACCCGCACTTGCTCCGGCGCTAACCACAGAGGAAAGGCTCCTGCATAGTGCTCTAGAAGAACGCCGAAAAAACGTTCGATGGACCCCATGAGAGCACGGTGGATCATGACTGGCCGGTGGCGGGCTCCGTCGGCGCCCACATACTCCAAGTCAAACCGTTCCGGCAGATTGAAATCCAACTGAATCGTCGACAACTGCCACGGCCGACCAATGGCGTCTGTTACATCGACATCGATCTTCGGGCCGTAGAAAGCCCCACCACCTTCATCCACCACGTACTCCAAGCCAGCAGCATTTAACGCCTCGCGAAGCCCATCAGTAGCTGAATCCCATAAGGCATCATCGCCAACTGATTTCTCTTCTGGTCGTGTAGACAACTTGGCCTGAAAGTCCTCGAAGCCAAAAGCCCGCAGCACGCTCAGTGTGAAAGCCAGCAGCGAAGCCAACTCACCAGGTATCTGGTCGGGTGCGCAGAATATGTGGCTGTCGTCTTGGGTAAACCCTCGGCTACGCAAGAGACCGTGTACGGCCCCTGAAAGTTCGTAGCGGTACACGGCGCCCAACTCGAAGAATCGGCGGGGAAGATCACGGTAACTGCACTGACCACTCTGAAAGATCGCCACGTGGAAGGGGCAGTTCATTGGCTTCGGGTAGTAACTCGCACCATCCACTTCCATGGGTGGGTACATGCCATCAGCGTAGAAATCAAGATGCCCACTGGTCTCCCACAGAATCGACTTGGCAATGTGTGGGCTGAAGACAAAGTCATAGCCACCGGCCTCGTGTCGAGCCCGGCTGTAGTCCTCTATCAACTTGCGGACTAGGGCGCCCTTCGGGTGCCACACTGCCAAGCCTGGCCCGAGAGCTTCCGGCCAAGAAACCAAGTCAAGCTCGGTGGCCAGTCGACGGTGATCACGCTTTTCCGCTTCAGCCAGACGGTGAAGGTGACCTTTAAGTGCCTTCTTGTCTGCCCATGCGGTGCCGTAGATCCTCTGGAGCATGGGTTGCTTCTCATCACCCCGCCAGTAGGCGCCGGCCACTTTCTGCAGCGCGAAGTGTCGAAGTCTCCCGGTAGATGGCACATGAGGGCCAGTGCACAGGTCAATGAAACCGTCACCGTTTCTATAGTAGGTAACAGTCCCGTCCGCAGAGGCTTCACCCGCCATGTCAACGACCACGTCACCCGCTGTGACCTTCTCAATGATTTCCACCTTGTACCGGTGGGCAGCAAACAAGTCGAGTGCCTCGGTTGCAGTTACCTCATGGCGTTCGAAAGTCTGGTCGGCATCGACAATTTCTCTCATTCGAACCTCGATGGCCA
This sequence comes from Acidimicrobiales bacterium, assembly GCA_029242745.1. GTDB lineage: Bacteria > Actinomycetota > Acidimicrobiia > Acidimicrobiales > MedAcidi-G1 > UBA9410. The sequence continues at coordinate 78,161 of JAQWTI010000037.1, forward strand.
GCAGGTCATCTGAGGTAAAAGCCGCACCACCAGGCAACTCAAAGTCGTAATAGAAACCGTGCTCAATCGGTGGACCAATAGCATGAGTAGCGCCTGGCCAAAGATCCAGCACGGCCTGTGCCAGTACGTGGGCCGTGGAATGCCGCAACGTGTAGAGGCCTTCGTTGCTGTCGGCTGTAACCACCGAGACCAAGTCGCCATCACCCAGTGGCCGAATCAGATCTCGACCCTCACCGTCGACGGTAACGATGACCGCCGCTTTTGCTAAACCCGGCCCAATGTTGGCAGCGAGGTCGGCGCCCGTTGCCCCTTCGCTGAGCGTACGCGACGAACCGTCGGGAAGGATGATGGTGAGTTCGGACATGTGTCTCCGAGGTTAGCGACCGGACCCGCTCTCCCGTAGCGCTAAGTAAGAGTCGGCAGGATTCAGTCTTCAATTCCAGTGAGGCGAACCGCAACTCTAGTTTGGTACCGGCTGTTGAGTTGCAGCAGCACTGCGGTAAACGCTTCGATAGCCATGGCATTGGACAGGCCGCCGGCGTCAAGTGGGCGCGCTCCCGGAATTCCCACGATGATTTCCGACGCCGTCTCAGTGGCCCGCGGATGGTCCGAACAGACCAGCACGTCGCTGGCTACCTCATGGTTGAGGTTTCCTAGTTCAGTAGCGGGCACATGGTGAAGAGCAGCTGCCACATACGCATCAGCGACCTCTGCCTGCACACTGGCGGATACCGACCCGCGCGGCGGCACCAAGGGCTGAAACTCTCCAGCCACCTGCGCAATAGCGTTTGACATGCAGATGACGACCTTCCGATGGAGGTGGTCAGCAACTGATCGTGCCGTCGCTGCTGCAGCATCCCAAGGAGTAGCGATAACCACCACTTCGGCATCCGCTGCCCCCGCGTTGTCGGCTGAACGAATCGAGAGCGAGCGGTCGGGCCACTTCTCTAGAATCCGGTCACACACCTCCATAGCCCTGTACTTTGACCGCGACCCAACCAGCACATCGTGCCCAATATCAGCTAAGCGAGTTGCCAAAGCTCTACCAGCTGGACCTGTTGCTCCAAGGAGTCCAATTTCCACTCCGTGAGGCTACAGGGACTCTCAGGTACGCTCCGAATCAATTCTCCAACGAGAGGAAAACATTTCTGTGGGCATTCTGGACGATAAGAAACTTTTGATTACCGGTGTACTTACCGACGCATCAATAGCGTTTGCTGTAGCACGCCTAGCCCAAGAGCAAGGTGCCGAAATAATCCTGACTGGTGCAGGGCGAGGTCTTAGTCTCACTCGCCGGACGGCGAAAAAATTGCCTGTCGCAGCTGAGGTGCTTGAGTTCGACGTCACCTCGGCAGAACAAGCTACGGCTCTTCATGACCACTTAAGAGACCGCTGGGGCCGAGTAGATGGCGCACTACACGCCATTGGATTCGCACCCGAGGTGTGTCTCGGGGAGGACTTCATGGCCGCCCAATGGTCAGATGTTTCCGTCGCAATGGAGATCTCTGCCTACTCGCTCAAGACGGTGGCCGAGGTTGTCAGTCCACTGATGACAGGTGGCGGTTCAATCGTCGGCCTTGACTTTGATGCTCGGTTTGCCTGGCCGGCCTACAACTGGATGGGGGTGGCTAAGGCAGCCCTCGAATCGGCTTCGCGTTATCTGGCACGGAGCCTCGGCTCAGACGGCGTACGCGTGAATATGGTGGCCGCCGGTCCTATCCGTACTATTGCAGCTAAGAGCATTCCCGGATTCGCAGATTTCGAGGAAGCTTGGGCAACCAGAGCCCCTCTCGGATGGGACGTAAACGACACCGAACCAGTCGCCCGGGCTTGCGTTGCGCTACTTTCGGACTGGTTTCCGGCGACGACTGGATCAATGATTCACGTAGACGGCGGCTACCACGCTATTGGCGCCTAGAAGGCACTTCTTCGACTTAACTGATGCCGTGTCAACAAATAGCCCTTAGTCGTACAGGGACGTTCCCATAGGCACCCGGTTCGTACATTGTGCATCCACGATTGGATAAGCATTCACGGAGTTACCCCGGCCACCGGGGTGATATTCGAAGTGGAGGTGCACTCCCTCAGCATTGCCGGTATCGCCCATCAATCCAATGATGTCACCAGCCCGCACCTCACCAGACTTACCGAAACCCGACATATGGGTTCCAAAGTAAAAGTCGCCATTGGTGGCCACCAGATCAAACGACCATCCTCCGAGGGTGTCCCAACGGTGGCTGACCACACCGTCTACCGGAGCGAGGATTGGTACGTTCCGATGTCCCACTAGGTCGACGCCGTCGTGACGCCGGTTACCGGAACGCAGTTCCCACCATGAATCACGAAACTTAGTTCGACCACCGACCGGGCAGACCCAATCCGACGAGGTCGCCTGGCGCACCACAGCAGAGTGGTTCCTCCGGGCATGGGATTCACGCTTTAGGCGCGCTCGCTGGGTTGTCGATATACCAGCAAGCACGTCGCCGTAACTTGATTCAAGTTGAGTGGCATCTCGCACATTGTCTCCCACCAACCGGTTCGCAGCAGCCAACGCACTGACCGCCGACCTGTGGCGAAGACCAGCCTGGGTTAGAAGGTCAACTACCACCCGTAGGCGTCGCTCAGCAGACGCAATACCGAGACTGGTCAGCGGGAACAGGTCCGCTGCAGCGGAGATCAAAGGCAGCAGGCCGGTAGCCCGATCAATTACCAGATTCTGCGAGGCGTCACTTGTGAAAACAACCGATTCCACAGCACCGTTCGATGTCTCGTTGCTGGGGGCAGCCTGTGCAGCGGTGGAAGCAAAACAAGCGATCAGCGCGACAAGCGCGACGAGTACACAAGGTTGACGATGCACCTGGGAATCTTACCTCTGACGCCCCGACCGCCCGATCAATAAGCACGCCATAGGAGATGGGCATTTACTGTGGCTCTGCATCAATCTCGCTGTCGGTCTCGTCAAGAATGTCACCAACTAGTTCCTCCAAGACATCTTCGAGAGAAACGATTCCAATCCAGCCATCTTCCCTGACCACTGCTGCAAGCCGTATGCGCTTCCGGCGCAGTAGATGCAGAGCCTCGTCCAGCGGAAGGTCTGGCGGCAGTACAGCCATTGTCCTGATGTCTTCGAGGGTCAAGGTCTCATTCTCTGCCTCCGGCGGAAGGCGGAGAACCGACCGAGCATGAACTACGCCCACGAGACTGCCATCGGAACCGGTGAGTGGAAGTCGGCTGTGTCCGGACGCTGCCAGTACCCGTTCCACCTCGGTTACTGGAGCCCACCGGTCGACTGTCGCCACGTCAGACCTCGGCACCATGACCGATTCCACCGTACGGTGCCCTAAATCGAGTACACCAGAGAGTAGGTCGTGTTCAAATCCGTCGATTAGGCCCCGCTGACGCGAGGTTTCAAACATCGACGCCAACTCTGGCGCACCTACTACTCGACTGATCTCATCTACTGCTGTTATCCCGAATGGGCGAACCAACAGGGCAGAAACGCGATCAAGTAACACAACAGCCGGACGCGCTACCGCCACAAAAGCTGCATGAGGTGTAACCGTCCATCGGAGCGTCCGCTCGGGTGCTGCTATAGCAAGATTCTTAGGCACAAGCTCGCCAAATAGCATCTGGACTACAGCTGCCAAACCAATAGACACCGACCATGACGCCACCTCAACCGTGCGTTTAGAGAGTCCGAAGACTCCGAACAGGTCACCCACTATTCCTCCGATTGCCGGATTAGCAAGGACACCGAGAGCGATGCTGCTCGCCGTAATCCCTAATTGTGCTCCTGACATTTGGAGGCGGAGATCGCTGCGGGCTCGAAGGGCCCGAGATGCAGTTCGAGATCCGTTTTCGGCTGCTTCAACTAGCAGCGCTGGTCGGGCGGCTACGAGAGCGAACTCGGTTGCCACGAATAGAGCATTGACCCCAACCAAGGCCATCACGCTGCATATAGCTAACGCCGTCACAGGTTCTCATCCTCGGTGAGGTTCAAATCTTTGCGCGGCGCCACCACTCGCAGAGTCACAATTCGTCGACCGTCAACGGCCAGCACCTCAATTCTCCAGCCCTTATCGTCCACCATCGCTGTGGGCTCAGGGATTCTTCCTAGCCGGTAAAGCACGTAACCAGCCAGCGTCTCATAGGGACCGTCCGGCATGGCAAATCCCGTGATCTCCAACACGTCATCGGCTCCAAGGCTGCCCGAAACCACGGTGCTGTCGAGGCTGTCCACCTGCGTAAAGGGAACCGTCGCGGGGAGGCCAGTCAGTTCAAGCAAATCATCATCGATCTCGCCGACCAACTCTTCCAGCACGTCTTCTTCGGTGGCTATGCCGGCCGTCCCCCCATGCTCGTCGACGACCACAGCCATGGCACTTCGAGCCTGTCGAAGATCCTCCATCACCCCCACCAACGCACGGGTCTCTGGGACTACTAACGCCGGGAACATCAGGTCCGTGACCGCCACTTGGTGTCGAATCTTTCGATCGATAGCGAGTAACGCTTTTACATGCACCACTCCCATCACATGGTCGAGATCACCATCGACCACCGGGAAACGGGAACAACCTGTGCGCGCCGCTTCAGCAAGCAGGTCTCCACCTACCGCCCGCATATCGAGCACGTGGACATCCAGTCTGGGCACGAGAACGTCAGCGGCTACCTTTTCGGCTAATCGAATAGAACGGGTAAGCAGAGCCACATCATCGGAGTCCAACGTCTCGTCTGAGGAGGTTCGAATTAAGTCGCTGATCTCGCCCAACGTGTGGGATGGCTCCAGATCAACGCGCGGTGTAACGCCGATGCGTCGGACCACCGCATTGGCCAGTCCATCTAGCACCTTCACCACCGGCCTACCCACAGTCCCTATTGCATTTATTGCAGGAGCAAGGCGACGGGCTAAGAGCTCAGGGGCCGCCAACGCAAGGTACTTAGGGACCTGCTCACCCACCACCAAATGGAGGATCGTAGCCACAATGATGGCTACGACTACTGAAGGTCCAGTGGGATGGCTGTCTCCTGTAAGAATCCGAGCGACTGTGGGTTCGGCTACGAAGCCGAGCAATAGTGCCGACAGGGTGATGCCGAACTGGGCTCCGGAGAGGTGACCGGTCAGCCGCTGCAATAGTGCCCCAACTCGACGAGCGCCGAGATCTCCATCTTCGGCCGCTGCCTCAATCCGGGCACGATCCACAGCCACGAGACTGAACTCAGCCGCCACGAAAAACGCATTGACCGCCAGTAGGCCAACTACAGCCATCAAACCCATGGGAATGGACATCTACCTGCAGGCTACCGACGCTCCCCAATGAGACTCTCCTAAGGTAGTTAGATACACTAATTATCGTGCTGCACCCTTCTAGAGACAGAATTCTCGATACCCCTAGTAACCGTTCCATAAGCCAAGAAGTTGCAGCAGGGCGTGCAGCGGCGAAATTGGCCCGTCAGATCACTATTCCTCTAGCTGAACACCAACTCAGCCTTTCCCAATACAGAGTGTTGATCTTTCTTGACGAAGGTGGCGCAGCACCATCCGATCTCGCTGAGCGCCTGTCGGTCAGTCGCCCGTCGATCACCGCCCTCATGGATGGCATGGCTGAACGAGGCCTCGTGGAACGCCACCGTCATCCCGACGATGGTCGACGGGTGGTTCACCATCTCACTGAATCAGGCAGGAGCGCCCTCCAGCTAGCAGACGAGGCTGTAGCGGGTCGCCTGCTACGCCTAGGTGCGCACGTAAACGCTGGCGACCCCACTCCTCTGATCCAGAACCTGAGTCGATTTGGAGATGCCATCCGGGCGGCCCGAGCCGCTGGCATCACCTGAATCCGTGTACGCCACAGGTACAACCCCCCAAATCGACCCCGATACCTCCAGGGGCTGGTTTCGGCGTCTCCTCCCGGTTATCGCTGCTCGACGGAGGACTTTCGCCATAGTGGTATTTACAGGCCTGACTGGCCTAGCCATCCAAATGTCGGTCCCCATGGTCCTCCGAAGCGCCATCGATGAGTCTCTTGCCGACATAAGTAATCCAGGGGCCTTCGCCGATCTGAGACGGCACGTAGTGCTCTTAGTAGGTATGGGCGTCGCCTCCTTCGGCCTTCGATTCACATACCGCTACCTACTGTTCGGAGCGGCGTATCGCATCGAGACCGATCTTCGGGCCGCCGTATACCAACACCTAACCCGCCTTTCTTTTTCGTTCTATGACCGTGTCGCAGCCGGTGAAGTGATCTCTCGAGCCAACTCCGACATTCGGTCCATCCAGTTGCTGCTGGCTTTTGGGCCACTCGCTGGGCTCTCTGCAACGAGCTTCCTGATCGCATTCGGGTTCATGCTCAGCATCCACGTACCGCTGGCGCTGGTCACTGTCTCAACGATGCCACTGGTCTACGTACTCGGCCAGAAACTACGTGATCAGGTCTTCCCACTTTCTTGGGTGACTCAGGGCCGGATGGCGGAAGTGGCTACGGTCGTCGACGAGAACATCAACGGAACTCGAGTAGTCAAGGCGTTCGCTGCGGAGTTTGGACAGGTCACGTTGATGGCCAGGGTTGCTGATCGTCTCCGATGGTCGGCTACTGCCCTCATTGAGGCAAGGGCCCGGTTCAACCCATTGATCGAGGCCATTCCGCGCCTAGGTATGGCTCTCGTACTCCTGTACGGCGGCTACCTCGCTATCGACGGCCAGGTTGGAGTGGGCTCGCTGCTGGCTTTCAGCGGCTACGTCACCATGATCGCCGTACCATTCCGAATGTTTGGCTTCGTCCTACTTCAGGCCCAAAGGGCGGCGGCTTCATCTATGCGGATTTACGAGATCCTTGACGAAGCACCAGCCATCGTGGACCGGCCTGGAGCCCGGGAACCAGTACCCGGTGCGCCCGATATTGGCCGAGTGGAATTTCGTAACGTGACCTTTGCGTATCCCACTACCAGTGCCTCCAGCGTCGAAGGGGAGGTGCCCCTCGTCCTCGATGGTTTCAATCTCGTAGTCGACCCTGGAGAAACCGTCGCCATCGTGGGACGCACTGGCTGCGGCAAATCAACAGTGGCTCGTTTACTGCCGCGCTTTTACGACGTTTCGTCCGGAGCTGTTTTAGTAGATGGTCTAGACGTACGTGATCGAACACTCATTGGATTACGGCGCTCCATCAACCAAGTGCCAGATGAGTCATTCCTATTCTCGGAAAGTCTGCATGACAATGTGGCCTTTGGCCGCCCCGGTGCGTCACGCTCGGAGGTCGAGGCTGCAACGCGAATTGCCTCTGCCGACGACTTCATCAACCAATTGAACGACGGCTTCAATGAAGTGGTTGGCGAGCGGGGCTACACGCTCTCAGGAGGACAGCGCCAACGCATCTCTCTCGCGCGCACAGTACTCGCCGACCCACGGATACTGGTTCTTGATGACGCCACCAGCGCCATCGATGTCCAAACCGAAGAAGCCATCCACCGGGGGCTTACCCGCCTCATGTCCGACCGAACCACCATCGTGATTGCCCATCGGCTTTCCACCATCAGGCTTGCCGACCGAGTTGTGCTCATGGAAGGTGGCCGCATTGTTGCCGACGGTACACATGCTTACCTGCTGGCCACGGAGCCTCGATATGCAGCCATCCTCACCCAGACAACGGACACTGAGACGCTGGGAGAAGCCGACTGATGGGTGGTCACGGCTTCTTCGGTGGGCCAACATCGATGCAAGCCAATGCACAAGCTGGATTACCCTTCGCTGAGGTTCCCGACGAGTTGCGGGCCCGGATCGAAGAAGTCCTACGCCATGAGCCCGACCACCCCACCCCGGATGTGTCGTTCTCCCACTCGCGTTGGGACCGTCGACCATTTGGGCTCCGGGTATTCCTGACCCCCCATGCCAAAGGCCTCCTAGTGGCCCTCCTTCTCGTCATCGTCGAGACAGGGCTGCTACACGTTGGGCCACTGCTTACCCAACTGAGTATCGACCACGGTGTCTTAGCAGGCGACATCGGCGTACTGGTGGCCGTAACCATGGCCTACCTGGGCGCCATTGCACTCTCGACGATCGCCTCGTTCCTTCGCACCAGGTTTACCGGACGACTTGGGGAACGACTGGTTTACGAGTTGCGAATCCGGGTGTTTAGCCACTTCCAACGTCAATCGCTGGACTTCTTCACCAGCGAGAAGTCGGGCGTCCTCATGACAAGGATGACCAGCGACATCGAGGCCCTGACCACCCTGCTTCAAGAGGGTCTAGTGAGCTTCATCGTTCAGGGCATGACGCTGCTCGTGATCACCACCTACCTTCTAATCCTCCACCCCGGCCTGGCGTTCGTCTGTCTCGTCACTGTCATTCCCATCAACCTGCTGCTAACTCTGTGGTTCCGTCGGGTATCCCACGTCGGCTATCTGCAGGTACGAGACCGGATCGCCGAAGTTCTCTCCAACTTGGCCGAGAGCCTCGCTGGGATCCGAGTTATTGCGGCGTTCAGTCGACGGGATCACGACGTAGCTCGACACCAGCAGATCATTGACGCTCATCTGGATGCCAATCTCCGGATGGGCAGAGCTCAAGCGTTATTCGGGCCGGGCACTGAGTCCATCGGAATCATTGCCCAAGCCGTGGTTCTCCTAATCGGCGGTCGTATGGCGCTCCGGGGAGAAGTCACGATCGGTCAACTAACAGCCTTTCTCTTGTTTTTGACCTCGTTCTTCGCCCCCGTCCAAACCCTGGTCCAGCTCTACAATCAGTACCAGCAAGGCAGTGCAGCAGTACTGAAGTTGCAGAATCTCCTGGGCGCAGAACCAACAGTGGTCGAAAAGTCCGACGCCACGGAGTTGCCTCCCATCGTTGGTCGGATCCGGCTTGAAGCGGTGACGTTTGGCTACGACGTCGATAACCCCGTACTACGCGATGTGGAGTTGGAGGTAGAACCGGGTGAGGTGTTGGCCGTAGTCGGCCCGACCGGTGCGGGCAAGTCAACAATCGCCAAATTGGTGGCCCGTTTCCACGACCCCACAATCGGACGAATCACCATAGATGGCCACGACCTGCGCGACGTCGGCATAACGTCACTGCGTCGTCAACTGGGTGTAGTTCCCCAAGAACCGTTCCTGTTCAATGGAACCATCGCCGACAATGTGTCGTTCGCCCGGCCCGATACGCACCACGACGAATTGGTCGCCGCCTGCGAGATAGTTGGCCTAGGTCCCTTACTGGAGCGGATGCCTGACGGAATAGATTCTCCGATACACGAACGGGGTGCCTCACTGTCGGCCGGTGAGCGCCAATTAGTTGCCCTGGCACGCGCATTCTTAGCTAAACCCCGGGTGCTTGTGCTCGACGAGGCCACCTCCAACCTAGACCTCCAATCTGAATCAGTTATCGAACGGGCGCTGGATCGAGTTCTCCAGGGCCGCACTGCCATCCTCATCGCCCATCGACTAGCCACTGCTATGAGAGCAGACCGAGTGGCCGTCGTTGACGGCGGTCGGATTATCGAACATGGAACCCACCGCGAGTTGCTTGCCCTCGGTGGCCAGTACGCCTCGATGGTCGAAACATGGGAACGACACGCATCGGGTACCTCCCCAGCCACTGAAGCAGCAGCACAGTGAATCCGTTGGAGTTCATACTCGGACTGCTGGTCTTGACGACTGGCTACACCATTCAGGGCCTGTTGGGGTTCGGGGCTTGCCTCTTTGCTGTACCAATTCTCGCAGTGATCGCCCCAGAGTTCATCCCAGGGCCTGTACTCATGGTCAACCCGCTGCTCTGTGCATTGGTTGCATGGCGCGAGTACAGCTTTATCGATTGGCCAGTTCTCCGTTGGGCACTTGTCGGACGCGTCCCCGGAGTTCTGCTTGGCGTTTGGGCGCTAACTCAAGTGTCTGAAGACCGACTGGGACTGCTATTTGGCACTCTGCTGCTACTCGGTGTAGGTCTCAGAATCTCAGGTGTACGCACCAGTCGAACCCCATGGACACTGGTGGGAGCCGGCGGCCTGAGCGGCTTCATGGGCACTTCTGTGGCCGTCGGTGGGCCACCAATCGCCTTGGTACTCAACGATGCCTCAGGTTCAGAGCTGCGTTCCACTCTCAATGCATTTTTCTTAATTGGAACGACTATTTCGGTTATCTCGCTGACCATCGTCGGCGAATTCGGTGTCTCTGATCTCCTCCTAGCCGTGTGCCTCATTCCTTCTGTGCTTATCGGCGTAGCACTAAGCAGCCGTCTGCGAGACGTGCTCACACGCGCTTGGCTCGCACCAGCGGTGTATGGACTATCCAGCTCATTTGCTGTGATCCTTGTCATCCGATCACTGGTCTAACCACTACCTACTAGGCAGGAGCCCCGTAGGGTCCTCACCGTGTCAGAATCACCCGTGGAAACAGTTCTGGACCTTGACGGAGTGAGTCGCCGGACCGGGGGGACGACTCTGGTAGATCAAGTCAGTTGGCGAGTCGACCGAGGTCAACATTGGGTCGTGCTCGGCCCAAACGGGTCAGGCAAGAGCAGCCTGTTACGCATTGCGGCTCTTCGGCTCCACCCCACCACGGGGAAGGTGCGGGTGTTGGGTCAGGAACTAGGTCGGACTGATGTGCGATCGCTGCGGCAGCGAATCGGTTACGCATCGGCCACCTTGTCCGACGCGTTCCGTTCTGACTTGCCGGCGGTTGACGTGGTGATGACCGCTCGCCACGGAGCGCTGGAACCCTGGTGGCACGATTACGCCCCGGAGGACCACCGCCGTGCACGCGAGTTGCTATCACGGACCGGTTGCAGCCACCGCGCTGATCACCGGTTTGGCACACTCTCGTCCGGTGAGCGCCAAAGGGTTCTCTTGGCTAGGACGTTGATGGTTGATCCCGACCTGCTACTACTGGACGAGCCAACAGCGGGGCTGGACCTCGGTGGTCGTGAAGAACTGGTGACCACGCTGGCAGACCTAGCCCTTGATCCCAAGATGCCCCCGATAGTTCAGGTCACACATCATGTTGAGGAAATTCCACCGGGTTTCACCCACGCACTACTCATGGAAGGAGGTCGGGCCATTACGGCTGGCTCACTAAACGATGTCCTTACCGCCAAAGTGTTATCGGACTGCTACGGGCTTGACTTATCCCTCACATGTGAAGCTGGCCGCTGGTCTGTCCAAGTACGAAGTGATCGCCAGTGACTGCTGATCCAGCAAACCGACACGCTTTAATCTTCACTGGGGGGCCAGTTCCTCAAGATCTTCAGGCACTTCCCGACGCCGACTTCATCATCGCCGCTGATTCTGGTATCGATAATGCCCAGCGTCTTGGCTCGACAGTGGACCTTCTGGTCGGTGACCTGGACTCGGCTAGTTCCAGAGCCAAGGAGAGTGCGCAGGCTGTGGAAAGCCATCCGGTAGACAAAGACGAGACGGATTTAGAGTTGGCGCTCACCGCTGCACTAGCCGCAGGAGCGACCTCAGCGACCATTGTGGGTACCTTTGCCGGCCGCCTCGACCACGCCTTAGGCAACATGCTGGTGGTGGCCAATAGCAGGTGGAACAATCTGCGGATCGACATGCTGATCGATACCGCCCGGGCCTGGGTAGTCCGAGACCGGGTCTCCTTTGAGGGAGACCGGGGAGACCTAGTCAGCCTGCTAGCGGTAAATGGTCCTGCTAGGGGGGTTACAACACGAGGATTGGCATGGCCTCTCCAGAATGCGAAGCTGGACCCCAGTGTGGGATTAGGAATGTCCAACCAGATGAGTGGAGTATCGGCTGAGGTCGCCGTCGACGCTGGGACAGTGCTCGTGATCGCTCCCCTCCGCAACCAACTGGTGACTCTGGGCAAGTGACACCAGCAGTTATTCTTCGGATGATGAGAGCACGCGCGCGTGGCTTAGTGGCCCTCGGCACAATGGCACTACTTAGTTCCGGTTGTGGTGAATCTGAAGATCTACGTCCTGTGCTTAAATCCGAAATCCCAACAACCACAACCGAGCCAATCGTGGTCTACTCCGAAGAGGGAAACGGGCCAAAGTACGTCGACATGTACTTTGAAGCCGAAAGGAGATGGCCCGATCTGACGCCCAACCAGTGGGCGGAAGCCGCCACCTTCATGGTCGAAGGTGGCAATTGGGACGAAGCCACAGTCTTCATGGGTCCAGCCACGATCAGCGAGTAATCCCACTACCAAATATGGCTACGGTCCACGTTCTGTAAGACCCGCACCAATTAGGCAGGCGGTGGTGGCACAATCTATCTCTCCAGTCATTTTGCACTTAGCGAGAATCCTTCTGGATCTCAATCCGGAAGAGACCTAAAGGAGAATCGTGGACTACCGGATTTTTGTTGAGCCACAGCAGGGAACGACATACGAGCGGCTCCTCGCTCTGGCCCGTCACGCAGAACAACTGGGATTTAACGGATTTTTCACTTCGGATCATTATCTGAGCATGGGAGACAGCAACGGGCTTCCAGGCCCTACCGACGCCTGGACAACGCTTGCAGGTCTCGCCCGCGACACACAAAGCATCCGACTTGGCACTCTGGTAACCCCTGTCACATTTCGCCATATCGGCCCTCTCGCTGTATCCGTGTCCCAGATCGACCACATGAGTGGCGGACGCGTCGAAATCGGCCTTGGGGCCGGCTGGTATGAGGCTGAACACCAAGCACAGGGTCTGAGCTTTCCACCAATTGGGGAACGCTTCGACCTGCTCGAGGATGCCTTAGAGGTCATAACTGGCATGTGGAACACGCCAATTGGGGAGACTTTCGACTACTTGGGCCGAGTCCTGAATATCAAGGGTTCGCCTGCTTTGCCTAAACCAAACCAGAAGCCAGGGCCGCCAATAATCATGGGTGGGGCCGGTGTTAGGCGAACCCCACAGTTAACTGCCCGTTTCGCCACCGAGTTCAATGTTCCCTTCTCTCCACCCGACAGGTGGGCGGAACTAAGCAATATTGTGCGCGAGGCTTGTGGAGTCATCGGGCGCAATCCCGATGACCTGATCTACTCCTGTGCGCAGGTTGCCTGCTGTGGCGAAGACGAGGTCGAAATGGAGCGGCGATCAACCGCTATTGGTCGACAGTCGGATGAGCTCCGCCAGAACGGGTTTGCGGGAAGTCCTGAGGAAATACAAAAAAGGGCCGCGGAGTACGAGAACCGTGGATGTAATCGGATCTACCTGCAAATTCTTGACGACCAGGATCTAGATCACCTAGACAGCCTCGCCGCAGCACTCTCGGTCAGAGGCGAGGCGTAGGCCAAAATTCAGAGTTCAGACACTGGTGTCCGTCTACCGCATGTCGTGGAAATGTCCAGGGATTCGGGCGTGTCTCTACGAAGCTGGTTCCTGACCGTGTTGACTATTTCCACGTCGGTCACCATTTTCTGCAAGTCGCTGAGAGGATCTGACCTCCGATGCCAGGAGAGAAGTCGCCGTAGTAGATGATTCGCTCACCATCATCAGCACAGAATTGGTAGTTGGTGGCGAGAGCAGACTTCAGTTGTCCGGGAATCGTGCAAATGCTTCAACAATGCTTGCCGCCAGAACGTAGACCGCAGAGCCTCCTAGGCGGCCGTGCCGACACCCGATTGTTGTGACCTCAGACCCGCAATCAACGGCATCACATGGCTGGAGGCGCCGGAACATCCTGCTTTGTTTCAATGTGTCGCTGCTGAGCCAATATGAAATTCATTTACTTCTGGCGTTCTAACGGCACCCCACACGGTCTCATGCTGAGTAGAACACCTTTGGAAGATGTCGCGCTGCCCCTAGGGGAAAGTGACGGGCTGTTTGCAAACCATGCATGGAAAGCAAGGTCTCGAATCTCCCTAGCCCTAGTGTTCGGAAGATCAGCCAGAACACAAGTGACGCTATTGTCGTCGGGGCGGGCATCATCGGACTTGCAGCCGCTTACGCCCTCCTGGATGCGGGAAATAGCGTGAGAATTGTTGAACAATTCTCACCAGGGGCTGGCCAATCAACCAGAACTGGTGGGGGAATCCGAGTTGCGCACGGATCCGAAGTGAACGCTCAACTAACGCAGCTCAGCCTTCCGACCTGGCTCAACTTCGAGAAACAATTCGACATCGACCCCCACTATCAGGAAACGGGCCATCTCTTTCTCTCTTCAAAAAACACTAAAAGCCTGGCAACGCAGGCCAACCTGCTCAATTCACTTGGAGCCCACTGCGCCGTCCTAAGCAACGAAGAACTCTGTATGCGGTGGCCATCGCTGGGTTCTACGGATTTCGAAGTTGGCAACTACTGCAAGACCGGTGGATACCTCAACCATCATCGTGTGGTTGCGGGATTCGTTCAAAAGGTCCAAGCCGGTGGAGCGCACTTCGAATTCAACACACGAGTCGAGGGGATCCTGCAAGACGACGGCAGGGTCACAGGAGTCCGAACTTCGGCAGGCCTGTTCACAGGTGAGACCGTCGTCAATGCTGCCGGGCCAAACGCCGGAGTGATCTCCTTGCTTGCTGGGCTAAGGATCCCGTTCGTATCGCGCCGTCATGAACTTCTGATCTTGGAACAAACAGCCCAGGTTCCCGAAAGTGTTCCTTGGCTTATCGACATTGACCATCAGGTGCATATGCGGCCTGATGGTTCAGGGCGGGCACTCGTTGGTGGTTTTCTTGGCCAGAACGACCCAACCAATCCAGACCGATACGACAAGTCGGTGTCCAAGAACTGGTCGACCGCTGTCCGCGCACAAGCAGCGCAGTCTTTTCACCTCACTCGACCTGACTCTGCGGTTCTAAGAGGGTGGGCCGGCCTCTATCCGGGAACCGTCGATTATCTTCCTGTGCTCGAACGGTCGATTCCTGGCTTGGTCACTGCCGCCGGGTTTTCAGGTACAGGCCTGATGCACGCTCCTGCTGTAGGCCAGATCGTCGCAGACCTCGTCAGGGATGGGAACACCTCTGCGGTAGATATCTCCCCTCTTGCATCCACCCGCTTCGACGGGGAGCAGAAGCCTTCAGACTCCACCGGCTTCTGAGGCCGGGTTCTCTTTGACTGATACCGGCCCTAGGTTTCGACACCACAGGTAGTGTCCTTTTTGGGGTCCAACTTGAACCTCATGCACTCCCTGGGATAATGCCCCAACGGATTCTCGCCCAGTAGCGCTCGTGAAAGAAATAGAGCACCAACTTTGTGATGACCTCAAAACCGCCAATCGAAATTGCAGTAGCCAAACTGCCGGTGAATAGGTATCCGAGCAGCATTGTGTCCGCACTCGCCAGCACTCGCCATGTTGCCGTCTTCGTGGCCGAACGCCGGCGGCCGTCCCGATAGTGACCTTCCTCATCCAAGGTGCGGTTCCATTTCAACCGAGACCAAAGCCGCTCATGCAGGTAGTAGAGGGTCATTTTGGTTAGGACTTCGGTCAGAGCAATAGCAGCGGCAGTTCTTATCTTCTCAGCGCCGCTTGCCTCCTCAAGACCAAAAAATGATCCGAGGAGGCTCAATATGACGAAGGACAGGATCAGAGTGTCTAGTGTTCCCACCACCCGCCAAGAGATCGCCTTGACGACCGAACGTACCGGCTTTATTTCCGGTGGGTTCGGCGGATCTAGGCGCGGGTCCTCAGGGCCAAAGATAGGACTTTCGGGATGCTCTCTCACAGTGGGTTAAGTCTGTCACGACCCGGCTAGGAGGCGGTAGCGCGGCGCTGAATTCCTGGTTGTAAATACGCGCAGTCCACCAGTCAATCGTGCTGCATCTGGTCAGATTTGAACTCCTTTTACGTTTAAAGCTCAGAAATCCTCCCGAAGGCGGCTGCAAATGAGGACCTGGTCACACCACGTCCAATTTTCGATTTTGGATCGTTAACTGAATTTTGACGGACTGCTTTCGACCCTTCTCCCACGAGGAGCAGCGTTTATCTCCTATCACCCGCTGACACTTTGTATGCGAGCAGAGTTGCATGAGTTGGCCCACTAGATAGTCGCCACAGCAAGAGTAATCTCACAGGGATTAACTCCTGTCCGCAGCACCACACTCAATCTATGCGATAGTGGTTTCTGGCCGGGATTTCCTTCTGGCTGGGGAGAGGCCATCATGGCTGGCAAAGACAAGGGTGGACGGAGCAGTAAGACTCCTGCCTCCAAGACCGCCAAAGAGAAGCGGCAGTCGAAGAAGGCGAAAAAGGCAGGAAAGGGCGCTATCACAACCTAACGGCACCACTCTGGGTGCCGACCTGAGTCGGTGGCCACATCGCTACGCCACTTGGTTCCATTTGCTGGAGTAGCACCACTCCTCGACCACACCACGAAGAACGTCAGCGCCACAGTGTGCTTTCTTGCGGCTGAGTCCGCCACCTCTCCCTTGGGATGGCGTGCAGTGCCGGGGCCCCACTGCAGATGCCGGCAGGCGTTTAGATGTGGGCTTCTAGGTGGTCGGTCTCGTCGGGAGCGTCCTACCCTGCTGGCATGTTCGCCAAGATTCGGCCTGACACCTGGGGCCACCTCACAAGTGCCGCTGCCCTAATCATCAGCGTGTTAGTGGGCGGCACAATCGGCTACATGCTCCTCGGACTAGGCATGGTGGATGCCGTCTACCAAACCATTGTCACCGTCAGCACGGTGGGGTTCCGGGAGATCGCCGACGGCGACCCAGACACCACCTGGAAGGCGTTCACTGCGGTTCTCATCTTGTTAGGCACCGGATCAATGCTCTACGGCGCCACGTCGACGATCGAGAGTATTGTTGAGGGCCGTCTCACCGGCCAGTTTCGGAGGTATCGCATGCAACGTTCCATCGACAACCTGTCCGGTCACCTGATCGTGTGTGGCGCAGGACGGGTCGGACAGGCCATTACCGAGTTCATCCGCTCGGTTGGGCAGGAGGTGGTGGTGATCGATCGCGATGAGATCCAGCTAGCCGACGAGGACGTCCTGCACGTGGTTGGAGACGCCACCAGCGACGACGTTCTACGCCGAGCCGGCATGGAACGGGCAGCCACTCTGGTTTCTGCCCTGGGAGCCAGCGTCGACAACCTCTACGTGACTCTCTCGGCTCGGAAGGGGAATCCCGGCCTGTTCATCGTGTCGCGCGCCCAAGACTCGGAGTCGATGGTGAAGATGCTCCAGGTGGGCGCCGACCGGGCCGTCAATCCGTATGAGATCGCTGGCTCCCGGATGGCCAGCCTGGCCATCCAGCCCAACGTGGCAGATTTCGTTGATGTAGTCGTGCACGACGGAAGCTTCGAAGCCAAGTTACGCGAAATTCGACTACCGGACGGAAGCCGCTTCATTGGGCAGACCATCGACGATCTAGCCATCCGGCAAGAGACCGGGGCGGTAGTGCTGAGTGTGCGGGACAGGTCCGAGCAATTCCACACTGACGACGTGACTAGCCGGCCATTTGCCGGTGGGGATGTAATCGTGGCCATCGGGTCCGACACCGCCCTAGACCGATTAGCCACCACGGTGTCGTCCTGACTACTGGACCCCAATTTTAAAAAGACCGCAATGGACCAACGTTTCGGTAGCACCCTTTCCCTAAGGAGATCGGGGTGAGGCCAGTCCGGTGGACCTCACTGCGCAGGGTCACGCTCCAGTGGTTGATCAGCCTCCAGAGGGCGCCCACATGCTTTTACCGGCGCCAACTCGGTTCCTCCCGATGGTTGAGTGTTCGAAGTGAACTTTCACAATAGAGCAGTCTGAACAACGGGACAGTCAGTTGTAGCGACGACCCATCCTTACCAAACCAGCATTTAGCACTGAGCGAAGTATGTAGCCAACGCCCACTACCTGGCCCCGCATGGCAATGAGGCCTGGTCGGAAAAAACGATAAAAGCGCCGATAGTCACCACCATCAGGTTTATGGAAGCGTCCTGAGACGCCGAGGGTGTCTAATCCATACCTGTACTGCAAGCACAGGAGCAAAGAACTCGAATGGAGGGCTATATCAGCCTCAAATTCCGGCGTCGGGTCCTCCTCTAGACCGTCAACTGTGAGGCGGACGCTTTGCTCCCAATCCCAGAGTCGTATAACTGTGGTCCCGAGCATCTTTCGAAGGTACCAAGGAGCATCTTGTCGGAGCCGGACCAAAAAATCTTCAACTGCCTTAGAAAGGTCTTCGGCTCCGACACTCGGATTTTCGAGCGATAGCGGGCCGGCTGCGAGCGCCCGCTCAACATCTTCTTCGAACCGCAAACAGGCTCCGTCGGTCTGGTGTGACTCACCCACCTCGTAAGACTCGTTGTTGTATAAAACAACAGGCTCAGCCGAGGTCGCATCACGCAGGAAACGCACCGCTGTTCCAGGGGTATTCACCCCGTCGTTCAAGAAGAAGTTCTCTGGATGGCAGAAATATAGGTGGCTGGCAAATGGAACGACCTGCTTGGCCTGCAGGGCTTCACATTGGAAGGCCACCATTTCAAGCTTGCTAAGAGCCTCGCTGACACGGAGTTCTCTTTGGTCCGGGTTGCCGACCCAGTTCGCGTAAGAGAACTGAGTCAGCAAGAGGTCAAGCGGCCCTACTCGCTCAGCGATGACGGCCGCCTCCGAAGCATTTCGAACTCCACAGTCGTTCAGATTCAGGACCGTGGTGCCTCCCGATCGAAATGCGATCCACGAGTTTCCCTCAGCGGCGGGGACACAGAGCACCTCGAGCCCAGGAGCTGTTTCAGGGCAGGGAAAGATCCAATCTGGGGAGAGCTCTCGGACTGCGCGAAATCCGAGCTCGCCGCAGAACTCGGCAACCCGACGGTCAATAGTCGTTTGGAGCAACACAGTGATCTCGCTTCGCCGACCTTCAGGGATCGCCCGAAGCGTCGGGACGTGGAAGTGATCCGGGTGCTCATGAGAGATCCATAGGTATTGGAAGCCATCTAGATCAGCCATCGTGATGTCGATCGGGCTGTATAGGTCCCACCCGTCATGGAACACTCGACCTGACAGCCAAGGGTCGCAGAGGATACGACACCCGTCTACCTCGTAAACAAAACACGAATGGCCGACGAAGTTGATCTTTACTCCAGACGCCACCGGGCCATGTTGCCAGAAAACCTCACGTGCATGGCAGGTAGTTTTTGCACAGGCCCACACCCCTGCGACACAGGGGACCGTCGTGGCTGGACTCAACTGGAACAAGTAGCCTCATGCACGCACCAGCGGGCTCTATCAGTAAGGAGTTGCAGATCGGCTAGGCACCCACCATGATCCAAATTGGTACTCCAGTCAGTCGGCCTGGCGACTTTTCGCCTTCGAGGCGTAACCAAAACTTCGGGTGGAGGAGTTTCATATTAGTTAGCGCTGCAACAGCGCGGTCAATCGATTCAGTGGGAAGGAGTCCTGCAGTTCGATGAGAACATCACACACTATGACCCCTAAACAAGATCGAAAATATCTTGTTGAGCAGGAGAAACATTAATGAAGTCACTGCTCGTAAACGTGTTTGTTGCGCTGCTTCATCAGATTCGAAAACTAATAGCACTGATAGCGCACCATGCCATACCGTCTACACGTCTTCATTCTCCCTCTAGTGCGTTCCACTACTTTCGCGAAGATGAGATTCGTGACTCATATACGCATTTTAAACAGTACTTCTACAATGCAATTTTTTTAGATGGAAAGCAATTGAGACATTATGCAATTACGAGGGCTCACCAAGTTCACCAGCCTCAATATTCGTACCTTGAATTTGGAGTGTGGAAAGGTCGTACTTTAAATCAGTTTGCAAAAGTACTAACTGATATTCCAATATATGGTTTTGACTCATTTCAGGGCATTAATGAGGACTGGGTTGGAACCGATGCGCCAAAAGGTCAGTTCAATTTAAACAGTAAAATTCCTAAATTGCGAAATAACTGCGTACCAATTGTCGGCGTCATTCAAAAAACGCTGCCGCAATTTATTTCTGACAGTAAAGACTTAGAAATTAACTTTATTCATATCGATACCGACACCTACCCCACAGCTAAATTTATTTTAGGTCAAGTCAAACCGTACTTAGTTGATCAATGTATTATTGTATTTGATGAACTATACGATTTCGAAGGTTGGAGCGTTGGAGAATACAAAGCATTAACTGAAGTCTTCACAGAAGATGAGTACGAATTCTTAGCTTTTTCTAAGGATGAAGGCAATGCTGCTCTTCGTTTTAAAAAATTGTGAGCTAAATAATTTCACTTGGCGCCTTAGGGAACCGACAGTCGCGACCCCCCGCAAGCCCGAACTCTTCTCGCCAAATTGCACCCCTGTTGAAACCCGCAGGTCAGGACGATCGCTCCCGGTGAGTAAATCTTTTCGGGACGAGGACACTAAAGACTCCACCACTCGATAGTGCCTCAACCTCCCTACAACGGGAGGTCATCGCCGATATGGCGGCGATGTATGGAGAATTTGAAATATTCAGGTAGAAGCCACTGTTCGGTACACGTCAGAGCGTCATCATCGACGCGACGTGTCAGCGATTCGATGTACAACGCCAGTTCACCTGGGTCGACGTTGAGACGACTGGCTACGTCATGGGAGAGTTGCACCGGCCGTAACTCACAATCCGCACGGGCAACACCAACCTCGGGATGTGCGATCAATACCTCGAGTACCGAGCTCTCGAATTCAGAGCGCAAGACGTCAAACGAGATCGCTTGAGGAGATACGACGTCGACGACCCACACCACCGGCACGTCGTCGAGAGTCTTGACTCGACTTACCCGAAGTACGGATTCTCCGTTGGTGACCCCGAAAGTCTCCGCCGTTTTGCGATCAGCTGCGATTTCAGAGATCTCGAGTTGGTCGACCTTGACTACTTGGCCAGCAGCGCGCGCCAACTGTTCAATCGAAGCCAGCGAATCAATTGGCCGTCGGGTTGGTAGCGAACGGTCGAATACCAGTTCAGCGCCCACGCCGTGGCGAACCCGCACGATCCCACGATCTTGAAGTGTCCGGATCGCCGCACGGACCGTCACCCGGGAGACGTCGTACTGCTCACTCATCTGCTTTTCGCTCGCAAGCAGTTCACCGAGTTTCACAGATCCGGAGAGGACGTGATCGGACATAATCAGTCTGACAATGTCGTCGGCTAGCGAGCGGCGCGGTGGTCGACGAAGAGGCCGCGGAGTATCAACCTCAGTCACAATTTCACCATAACGCGCTTGGATATCAGCCAATACCGGAACCCTCGCTAGTCGGAACCTACGTAGCCGATGTAGCGCCTGAGTGGGCGAGCACCGAACGAGCGAACAAGACGGACCGTGATTGCAGCGTCATCATTGGTGGATGTTTTCGGTTTAGGGTCCGTCAGGCTCATTATTCTCTCCGTAGAGACAGGTTGGCGCACACCTGAGATACGTCCTCGAGTAGGTGGTCGACTTCGTCGACTGTGTGTGCGGTGGAAACAAGCCACTTGTACGGGACCCGAACTAGGTGACCTCGTTCAAATAGCCCACTTTCGAGCTTGGCTGCGCAAATACGGTCCACAGAAGCCAAGATTTGGGGATCAGTGGGGTCACCGTCAGCAACGATCACGCCGGTTATTCCAGCGTCACCGGTGACGTGGAGTGGTAATGCTGACATTGCTGCGACCTCCCGGAGGCCCGCTCGTAACTGCTCACCCAGCTTGGCGAGATAGGTGTAGGCATCGGTTTCGCGTAGCACTTTCAGCGTCGCGAGGGCTGCGGCGCAAGAGAGTGGATTACCGTTAAGTGTGCCGGCCACGAAAGCCGGTGTCGGGTTATTTGAACCAGCGATAGTCAGTTCCATGATGTTGCGCGTACCAGCGATTGCACCGATCGGGAGGCCACCACCGAGCGACTTGCCATAACAGGCCAAGTCGGGAATAACGCCATATCTCTCTTGGGCGCCGCCATAGGCCAACCGAAATCCGGTTACGACCTCATCAAAGACCAGTACTATTCCGAGCCGCGTAGCCGCATCGCGGAGACCCTCCAAGAAACCTGTGCTGGGCGCGAAAACCCTGTGGAATGGCTCAACAATCACAGCCGCCAGCTGGTCGGCGTGTTGTTCCATTACAGCTACTGCTGACGCTAGGTCGTTGTACGGGGAGGTAAGGACCAACTCGTTTATCACCGAAGGAATTCCACCTGTGGCACCCACCTGGGCGTAGTCATGGTGGCCGTGGTAACTCCCGGAAAACCTCAGAACCTTGTCCCTCTGAGTCGCAGCCCGGGCGAGCCGAAGGGCGTAGAACGTGGCTTCGGCGCCGTCGCCGACCAACTTCACCTGTTCGGCGCAAGGTATCGCTTCGACTAGTTCGGCCACGAGGCTGGCAGACGCCTCAGTTGTGGCATAGAACTGCGTACCGCAAGCGACTTGGCTGGAGACCGCCTCGACAACGGCGGGGTGGGCATGGCCGAGAACGATCGAAGCCGAACCCAGTATCCAGTCGAGGTATTCGCGACCTTCGACATCGAATACGCGCGAACCAAGGCCCCGTTCGATAATTAACCGGGCGGGCGCGGGAGGAAGATAGCTGGCGACGATGCCACCTGGCACACAGCGCATAGAAGCTTCCCACAATGTCTCGGCTGACGGTGGGGCAATCATGGTGATCCGTCCCTGACCTCTTGCAGGACGGATGTACCCAGCAACTCGATTGATCGCATTATGGCTGTGTGGCTCATCCCGGGAAAGTTGACCCGCAAGATCAGATGGCTCAGCCCTAGTCGCTTCTGGTGTTCTAGGCATCCCTTGACGACAGTCTCAGGGTCGCCAAGAAGGAATCGATCATGTCCCAGTTCCCAAATATCACGCGGACTCCCCATGCCACCCGGGACATTGTCTCCCATCCCCCATTTTAAGTAGGTCTGGTACTTTGCTTCCAGAGTGGTCAGCCCAGGTTCCTGCTCCGCCGGAGTTGCACCAATGACGGTTTCGACAATCTTGACGACATCAGCCGGTTTACCTAATCCATGAACCGCCCGTTCGTCGTCGTAAAGTTTGCGCTGGCGTTCCATCAGACTAATTGAACTCATGTTGGTCGCGAGCCAGGCGTCGCCAAGCCGGGCGGCCCTTCGGACTGCCACGTCAGCGGCACAACCGATCCAAATTGGCGGATGCGGCTGTTGGGCCGGTCGAATGGCGATTCGCGCGTCCGATAGTTGGTAAAAGTTTCCATCAAAGTTGACCGACTCCTCGGTCCATAAGCGCCGCAGTAGATGGATCGACTCCTCGAATCGCTGCGCCCGGGTCGGCTTCTCAACACCGAATGCAGAATACTCCTCATCTCGGTAGCCAAGCCCGACACCAAGTACAAGGCGGCCTCCGGAGAGCACATCTACCGTGGCATAGTCTTCAGCAACCATCACCGGGTTCACGAGCGGCAACAGAAGTAAGGCCGTGCCGATTTGCATCTTTCCAGTTTCTGGTATCAGCCGACTAAGCAATGGGAGCGGCTGAAGGAACTGGTCTGGACCGGTTAGGAGGTGTTGAGCCAACCAGACCGAATCGAAGCCGGCGTCACGGGCGGCTCTCACTTGGGCGACAGTCTCGTTGGCGCGTTCAACCATGTCGACACCCGCTGGGTGTTGAGCACCGACGAATAGACCCACCTTCACGAGAAGCGCCTATTTGCTCGGTTCCGACGCCACATCACCTGTTTCCGCTCCCGCAACGTCAGATCCTGTCTTACTCAGTAAGCGTCGCGGTCGATATCGACGATCGGGAGATACAACTCCGGACGACGGTCTCGAAAGAAGGTGTAGCGCTTGCCCCACTGTTCAACTTGGTCGATTTCAAGAGTGGCTTTGATCGCTTCCGGACCAACGTCGTAAGGCGCCTCGGCGAGCACATTGCCGAACGGATCAATGGTCATCGAACCCCCGGTGAATACTCGTTCCCTTTCGGTGACCTCGGCACCACCTTTGTTGGAGGCGCAGATGAAGATGCCGTTTTGCATAGCGCTGGAACGCAACTCGATCGGCCAAGTCTCCGCCCTTACCGACCAGTGAGCCGCGGTTGGAAGAAACACAATCTTGCAACCATTTACAGCGTGTGTTCGCCAAGCCTCCGGGAACGATCGCTCATAGCAAATGAGGATGCCGATCCGGCCGTACTCGGTCTCGAAAGTAGCCAAGCCAGGGCCCGGCCTGAAGTAGTAGGCCTCGTTCATGCCAGGCGCTTCAGGGGAATTGTTCCACTGGTTTGGAATATGGCTCTTGCGATAGGCGCGTACGCGCCGCCCGTCTGGGAGCGTGCCTTGAACCAACTCCCCTTGGCGGTCTAGAACCACCACCGAGTTGTAGTACTCGCCCTTGATCTTGCCTTTTTCCCACATGGGTAAAAGGATGTAAGTGTGCAATTCGCGGGCGAGATCAGAGAACGCTGCGACGGTCGGGCCATCAATTGGTTCAGCAATATCAAATGGCTGAGCGGTCAATACTCCAGCAAAGTACTGAGTGGTCGACAGTTCACTGAACATGATGAAATCGGGCTGATAATCGGTTGTGTGTTCGCGCACTAGTGCGATATTGGCTTCGACGTTGACCTTGACAACCGGATCGGCCGAGCCGTTCTGGATGGTCAGAACGTTGGGATTGCTCACTGGGTATTCTCCTCTGTTGGATGGGTATAGATGGTGTGCCGAGAGGCTCAGATCAGTTGTTAGATTTCCTTGCCGCCCCGAGTATTCGTGGACACCAACGGAGCGAGCGGCCGCGCTTATCGCCTTCGTTGGTAGGTGCTCCACCCTTCCAAGTCGAGCAGAAGCCAGCTTTCTGCGTTATCCCGCGTATTCGGTGAATTGCGCTGCTGGGCGGGGAAGGGCAAGCGAAAAGTGGTTGCCGTGGCCGGGTCAATGAGCACAAAACCGTTACCAGCGCCGTCAGACGAACGATTTTGCGGATTTGGTCCCATCGTGCCCCACTTTAGTCTTGAGGTCATGCTAAATGTCAAATGCTAAGCAGGTGACTAGTTGACCTGTTTGGGAAAGGAATATAGGTAACGCTAATCTGACGATTTAAGGGGCAAACCAAGAGCCAACTGGCGAACACAACGAAATTAGGGCCCGTAAACCCTTCGGGCACCGTGGTCGCCGTGCTGGACTCGGGCCAGCGACCTCTTCATTGCCGAACCTCATAAGACTTTGCTTACGGGCTAGCGGCAACGAGCCCCCACCTACTGGATACGCGCAGAAGCTTACGGTCCGCCTGGTAGCGACTCACATGGCTCACCGTCATTGTCGCCGTCGAGGCGTGCCACATCGCCGTAGTACGCAAAGTAGGTATCGAACCATGCCTTCGCCGCCGGATAGGTGGAGAAGTCGGAACAGTTCTTCGTGTTGCCCGGATTGTCAGGTATTGCCGAGGTTGCGGTCGTCGCGCTAATCGTTGTGGTGGTGCTAGTTGTGGTGGATGGGGCAGCAGGCGAGACGTAGGCCCCGGTTGGCTGCCCGTCACAGGTACCGAGCATCGATTGGAGCGCCGAAAGTTCTGCAGAGGTGACTGTCAGCGCCCAGCGCACTTTTATGTCCACCCAAGAGTCGGCGTATTGGCACCAGTAGGAGGAATCAGATGGTTTCCAATTTTCGGGGCCGCGTGATCCCTTTGACCGGTTGGCCGAGGCAGTGACTGCGATTAGGTGCTGCGGGTCGACAAGGTCGTTGTAA
Organism: Acidimicrobiales bacterium; assembly: GCA_029242745.1. GTDB lineage: Bacteria > Actinomycetota > Acidimicrobiia > Acidimicrobiales > MedAcidi-G1 > UBA9410. The sequence goes on from JAQWTI010000037.1 coordinate 103,713, forward strand.
TAGGACTTTTTGGTCGCTGACGACCAAGCCCATCCACCCGAATCGTGGGCGTTGGCGAGGGGCACGAAGTGGTCGACGTCCAACGAACTGGGGTTGGTGACATATGTACCAGTAAAAGCGGCGTACCACTGCCCGCTGACGACTGAGCATCCTGAAGAACTGAGGCCTGTCCCAACGAGGGATTCGAGGATTAGGACTTCGTGACGCGTGTTGATGCAGTCGCTGTCATCGTCGGACCATCCCGAACCCCAGTCGTAGCGCTTGTAGTCAATAGGTGAAGAGGCGCTACTAACCACCAGGGTCGCGAGCATGTCTGGGATCCAGTTGAGGTTCGTGGTCGTGGTCGTGGTCGTGGTCGTGGTCGTGGTCGTGGTCGTGGTCGTGGTCGTGGTCGTAGACGTCGCGGGTGCAACGGAGGTCGTCGTTGCTGCTGTGGTGGTTGTCGCAGCAGAAGTGGACGGCACGGCAGTCGTCATCAACACAGCAGCAGCCGTTGTAGATGAAATCGGTTTGGCGGGTGCAGCATTGGTCGTAGTGGGCGTAATCACCAGATGGGAGAAGGGAATCTTTGTTGAAATCTCTGCCTCCCTGCAGGGTTCATGTCCTTCAGGGTGGGTTTCTCGGAGCAAATCCCCGAACTCATCGGTCGTTACGTGGCAGAGCAGATACAGACCTGCTTCTTCCAGAAACTTCATGACGTCATGATGGATGTCCTTACCTCTCGGGTCTTTCGCCAGGTCAAAGATGCCCTCTCGCCCGTAGTAGTTGTCTTTGGGTGTAGGCCCTGAGGTGAAGGTTGTTTCTTTAATTTCTCTCTGTTCGAGTTCGCTAACCAAGAGATTCCAATCGGTTCGAGTGACTGCTGCGATGTCGTACATGAGCGCATTGCGGATTGGGAACATGATCGCCATAACCCGATGGAAGGCTTTTTCGTCTTCGCTTAGTCCATCTTGTGAGGACCTCCGAAGATCATCTCCATCAAGTGCTGGCGTTCCTCTTGCCGGAAGTACTTCACCTTGGTCATTCACCGCTACTGCTTCGTTTGCCGTATAGAGAACGTTCCCATCACGATCGACGATGTCTCCAGTCCCCGGATCAAATCCTGTTTGATGTGGAGTCCCTGTGAAAATGCAGTAGCCGAAGGAATCAATATTGCAGGCGTATCTGTCTGCAGGCCGATCTTGTCCAGCACCCCCTCTGCCTAATTCACCACCAGTTTCCCCGGTGGTGGCGGGAGACGCTGTGGCCTGAAGTGCCAGCGTGGTAGACGCAGTAGTCCCGGGAGCCACTGTTGTGGTCGTGGTCGGCGCAAGGCCCATAGTTGGCGTCGTTGCTGCTGTGGTCGTGTTTGAGGCAGACGCAGTCGTGGTTGTGACCTGTTCCTCTAACGAGTCAAGTTCCGCTCTGATCTGTGCAAGTTCTTCAGACTCATTACTTCTGCCACATCCGGTGGCAAACAGTGTCAGAACAACCACACCTGCCAAGACCTTCTTCATGACCTAAGTCTGCCACCCCTCCCCTAGGGGGGCGGTGGGTGTCTCGGAAACCCTCGGTGTAGATACAAACACACTTCGCAAACATCGGTTTAACCGTTTAGGGAAGGGCGATAGCCACGATTCGCCAGCCGATCTGTTCGGTCGCCTCCACCGTGACAGAAATGTCGCCGGTACCCAGAGAGGAAGTTTCGTAGCTGGTAATCCCAGTGCTCTCAGGCCGCTGGTAAACGCTTCTTTCACCACTTCCGTCATCCACTGTGACCTTTATGGGTCCACCGTCGGAAGTAATCACTAGGGCGTACTCAGCGGCAGCATTGAAGGAGTTGAGCGGCGAAGCCCCGGACCCATCGAAAGAGACCAGCACAGTGCGGCCATCGGCTAGGGACTCGGTTGACGGAAGCGAGACCTCTACGGCAGCTGGTTCTTCCGTCGGCATCGATTGTTCTACCTCTGGGCTCCCTCGAAGGAACACATAGGCGCCAACGTCGCGGTTAACAAAGTCTTCGCCCTGACAAATGAGCGGGTTAGCGGAGCGTTCTTTCGCAGAGACCATGAAGTCATCGCGGTTCACATCCGCTACTGCCCGATATTGAGCAAACACCTCATCTGTCATGAACTCGAAGATCGAGTGGAACTGACGCTTGGAGGCACAGCCCGGCAGTCCTCCCCAACTTGACCGTTGGGTCCCCGCGGTGCAGGGCGATGGGACTCCGTTTCCATCGAGGTGCCTTTCAATAGAAATCTCACCAATTCCATGGGCGACGATGTCGCCTGCACTCACCCGGAATCCTGGCGCTGCGGGACGGGCAAGACCACGCATCCTGTCGACTCCCGAACTCAGGGGAACGATGTCAAGTATTTCCTCGACTGGAAACACGTGGTGAAAGCGAACCCAAAGATTGGGGGCTTCATCTGGACGGATGTACATCTTCAGGTCTCGATAGTCGCTAGGTGGCGACAGGCCGGTCACCTGCTCATAATCAATTCGCCATTCGTCCTCCCTTGAACCGCCACCTTCAGCTACATATAGGACTACGCCGTCTACAGGCGAGTAGATCGGTTGCGTGAATCTCGCCTCGTAATAGTTGGTCGTGCGGAAGTAGTGCTTCATCGAACAACACGTCTCAAACGAGTCGGAGTAGTCATGCCCGGCATTGGACCGAAATCGGGAAATGCGCTCTACGTCCGAAATATCGATGTGGGAAGCAGTAATAAACTGAGGGAGATGCCGAACCGCCCACGATTCAAGATCAGCAACTAGGCCGCCAACGCCGAACTGAACTCTGGGCTGGGTGGTAGTGGTTGGGACTGCAGTCGTAGCGACTGCAACATTTGTCGTTGCTGGGGCCACTGTCGTGGTAGGCGGAACCGTGGTGGCAGGTGGGACTGCCGCGGTCGTCGGCGGTGCCGCGGTCGGCGTCGGTGCCGCAGTCGTCGTCGGTGCCGCAGTCGTCGTCAGTGCCGCAGTCGTGGACGGTACCTGAGTTGCCGCAGGAGCAACCGTCGTCGCTGGTATCGCGGTGTCTGGGCTACCGCCACACCCAAAAGCGACCAGTAGAAACGTCAGACCAACCGCGGACTTCCTCACGCTCTCAGTCTGTCACCCCTCCCCTGAGAACACCATTGCGACTCAAGAACCTCGGGGTGTAGACAGTGTTAGGACCGACGACTGAACGGAGATAGATGCCATGGCAACCATGGTGATACTTGTCAATGTCGGCGCAGTTTGGTCAACGGGGGGACATTGGCTAGCAATTGTCTCCCTCGCTGGGGCCATCTGGGCGCGCGGAATCGCTAGCAACTTCCGTAGAGACTCGCACAACATGCCCAACTACGCCGTGTCACTAATGCTCGCAACCGGAGTCATCGGAATCGTGATGCTTATCGTTGGACTGAGTTCCTAGAACCCTGCCAGAGATGCCTCTACCTCTTGCACTCTTAATCAATATTGGTGCCGTGTTGGCGACCAGTGGGAACTCACTGGTTCCGTTCATTTCTTTGGCTGGTTGTGGTTGGTCGTGGGCGGTAAGCCGAGAAGGTTCGGAGTTTCGAAGGGACCCAGATCGTGTCCCGGACTACGTTCCCGGCCTCAACCTGGCATGTGGGGTAGTCGGCGCTGCCATGCTCATCTTCGGCCTCAGCCAATAGACGTCTTTCAAACTGGGCCAAGTGTCCCAACTAGCATCTTCGTATGCCGCAACTGAAATGTCCCGCCTGTGGGACCAAAGGAGAGGTCCGAGGAACTGAAGAGTTCTTTGCCACACGGGGCCGAGACCCGAGTTCCGACTACGGCTGGCCTGCCCGTAAATGCGTTGCTTGTGGCCGAGGCCTCATTGTCAAGCCCCGGGCATTCCCTCCCGGGACGAAGGCAACACTTATCGACCCTGAGACTTGGTCGGCGATGGAGAAGGTCTGGGACGAGACCTTCGGTGATGCCGGGTCCCCGTAGATACTGGATCGCGTACGTTCGTTGTTGAAACGTGTTGGGTATCTCTTTGCGTACGGCGGCTTCCTCGGATACGTCTATGCATCTCACACCTATTTTCCTAGGTGGCTGGAGTTAGGACAAGTGGTTGTTCTAGGCGTGATTGCCATCTTCGTTTTGTTGCACATATTGGCTACCGGATGACAGGCCCTTCTGATCGGTGATCATGCAGTGCCCTGCCATCCCCCTGAGGGGGGGGTGGGGGTGTCTCTGACGCCGTCGGTGTAGATACGTGTGGGCGTGTCCGGGCTAACCCCAAGAGGCAACACCACCGTGATGTGAGCAAGTGCCCTGACGGTTCTTGCTGTAACTGAAAGTGCCATCCCGGCACCTAGCCGTATAACCGCTGCCCGGAGAGACAGTGGGCCGTCGAACGCATCGACCGTCCACATTCCTGTACTCGTCGGAGGAACACGAGGCCGAGGAGTTGTACGAAGCGGTGGGTGAAGTAGTCGCCGTAGATCTTTGAGATGGACCCGCATCGCAGGAGGCCAAGTTGGAAACAAGTTCATTTGACCATGTAGTAGATCGAGAGAAATCGCCGAAGTCTGGATACGCCGCCTCGGTGCCCTCTACAACACAGTCGCACTGACTCCTAGTACCACCCCAGTTTTTCGAACAGACGTCACGAACAGCGCCTCGCTCTGATGTTGACCAGCCGCCACCAGCACAGGCCGAAGCCACCAACGACAAGGCGAAGGTAAGAATGAAGATCCTTCTCATCTCTGTGGCATCTCAGTCTGATTCACGCTTTGTCCCTACGTCGGCGCTCCTAGAAGCCGCAGTCAGCAGGACGGAACCCTGCCGGGTAGGGAAATATTGCGTCTTGGCGCCACGGCAGAGCCGGGCCGCCCTCGACGAATGCTTTAGTCATCATCTCCATAGACAGTTGATGACAAGACCCGAACGTGTACATGAGATCTTCAAGACACCCATACCAATCAGAACCTGTGGTGTAACAACTACCGGCTTCTTCCAGCCAAACTGCCTCTGAGACGACCCACTCGATGTAGGCCGATTGGTAGTCGCTGAGACGGCTTGAACGGCTGTCGAGACACTCTCCCCATCGGGAAACCATTGAGTAGAGATAGCGGGCCACATCTTGCTGGTCGCCAAACCACTCCGGCATTTGTTCCGGTGTGCTGGGTTGGTTGGATGCCGTCAGTTCTTGAGCACCTAGATCGATTTCCTCTACCAACTCCTGTACGTACTTTGTTCCACAGTCGGACGCATCCGATTCGGAAGCAACAGAGGCCGAATCTTGAGAGGTCGATCCACTGTCGGGCAATAGCAGGATCAAGCCGTTGGGGATCTCATTCGGATTCCCAATCCCGTTCAGTTCGGCGATTTCCAGCCAGCGCGAACCTGACCCCAAGAATCGCTCAGCGATGCTCCAGAGGGTGTCGTCTTGTCTAAAGGTGTAAGTGGACCCACTGGGACTACTGCTAGCCGCCGACGTAACCGTTGCCTTTGGGGCCAAGGACGAGACTGCTGAATCGGACTGACTTTTCCTAGATGTGGTTTGAGGCGAAGCAGAGTCGGAGGCCTTGGAAGAGGAACCATCGTTTCCCCCGGTACGAACGCAATTGACTCCTTCTTCTTCCTGAAGGCGTTTGACTTCTTGGCGATCGGCAAAACTGTCACCCTGAGGACAAGGGTTCGTGTACAACCCAACTTCATTCAGCAAGTCTTCTGTAGTGCAGGCAGAAGCCACTAACAGAACTGCAACGAGTATCCCGAATCGTTTCATCGTCTCCTGAGTCTTTCAGCCCACCCTCAGAAGGTCTAGTGGGTGCCTCTAACACCCCGGTGTAGATACGTACAGCCGGGCGGCGGGGCCAACGATTGAGGTTCCTTTGCGCTCTTGCAACAAGCAATGTGAAATTCTTGCTCACCACTCAGTACAAGCCGCCGAAAGCAATTGGCCGCCAATCGCCGGGTCGAAGTTCCCGTAGTAAATGATCCTTTCGCCGCTCGGCAGCAGGAGCACTTCCGGGTCGTTCCCGAAGTAGAGGCCTGTATAC
>JAQWTI010000008.1 GCA_029242745.1 Acidimicrobiales bacterium
CAGTCGCCGCAGGAGCCGCAGTCGTCGCCGACGCAGAACTACCACTCGAACTACCACTCGAGGAGGCCACACTGCCCCCACCATCAGAGCCACAAGCACCAGCAAGCAAAGTGAACACCGCTACCAGTGCCATCAACCAACGCGTTCGCGTTCTCATCAACCAATTCCTCCAGATTTGGATGCCATATAACCCAGTCCGTGGTGACTCAGGTCACTCACAACTAGAAAACGGACCGTAGGCCAAACAGGCGACATGTCAAAACCAAATCGGCAAAATGTCACCAATTCGACGGTTTTCCTACCAGTAGTGATTGTTTCTTATAAAGGAAGGTCTGGTGAGTTGGCCTGAAAATGCACCTCTTGGACTTCGGACCTAGCATCGAAACCGTGAGAGAAGCCGACAAAGAGCAAAGCTTCGACAAGTGGCCGGCTGTGGACGATCGCGGCCTAGCAATTCGCAACCGACCTAAGACGCTCCCTGAAGGGCCGGCTACCACCAGCGCCGCCCTTGATGCTGGCCTCAATCACCATCCGAACCGCCAAGCACTGGTCCATGGTTCCACATCCTTCACTTACGCCGAGTTGGACGCCCGAGTCGATGCTGCAGCCGGTGGCTTAGCTGCTGCTGGCCTACAAGCGGGCCAGGTGCTGGCCTGCTCGCTGCCTAACTGCACGACCCTCGTCGAGGCTTTCTTAGCCACCCAACGCCTAGGAGTCATATGGCTCGGTATCAATACCAACCTCGTGGCTGATGAGGTCGACTGGGTGCTGAACGACGCCGATGTCAACCTGCTAGTAACCACTACCGACAGGGCCAAGATGGCCGGCGACCGACCCGCCCTAACAGTGAATCCAACCGATAGGTCAGGATCGTGGACCAACCTGATGGCCGCAGGGCACCCAGCACCATCAAGGTCAATCGATCCACAAGACCCAGCAGCGATTGCCTATACGTCGGGAACCACAGGGCGCCCCAAAGGTGCCGTGCACTCCCAGCACAATCTGTTGTGGCCAGGCATCTCCAGCCGACACTCTTATCCACCCATGCCCATGGAACGACATGGCACAGCACTCGCTCTGACCATCCTCAACATGATGGTGCTTGGACCTCTTTGGGCGTACCTGCGCGGAACAACTGCCGTACTCCTAGAGCACACCGACGCCATCGGTTTCGCTAACGAAGTTCGCCTGCAAGGAATCAACCGGGTCACCCTTGTCCCCACCATGGCCCAGGATCTAGTAGCCCACACCGAGGTCGACCGCTGCGACCTAGCCACCCTGACGCAAACCATCATCGGCGCCGGCCACTCTCCACCCACACTGCGTAGTGACTGGGAAGCCAAATTCGGCAGCCGGGCGCTCGTGGGATACGGCCTCACCGAAGCCCCGTCTGGGGTCACCCGCGAACACGTCGACCGGCCAGCACGACCCGATGGGGCTGGCTACCCTCTGGAACCATTACGGGTAATAATTGTTAACGAAAAAGACAATCCGCTTCCCGACGGCGCTACCGGTGAGATCTGTCTGGCTCCGGTCAAGAATGGTCCATGGGCCGACGTGTGGACACCGATGCTCGGCTACCTCAACCAACCGAAGGCAACGGCTGCATCGCTTCGCGGTGGGGTTCTCCACACTGGTGACCTGGGCTTTCTTGATGAACACGGCCAACTGGTAGTCAGGGGGCGACGCACGGAAATGATTCTGCGCGGTGGCGCCAATGTGTATCCCGCAGAAGTTGAGCGGGTGATACTCGATCACCCGGGGGTCAGTGAGGTGACCGTGCTGGGTATACCAGATGAACGTCTCGGCGAAGTAGTGGTCGCTGGTTTGGTTGCTGAACCCGGGGCTTGGGCCGATGGCGATCCCGCAGCCCTGCTCGACGACGTCCAGTCCTACTGTCTAAACCACCTGGCCCGCTACAAGGTGCCTGCCAAAATGCTCGTGCTGCAAACCATCCCACGCAACGCTATGGGAAAGGTAGTCAAGGCCGAGTTGGAACCTACCTTTAATCAGACCTGAACGGCCTAACTCTTGAGCGGGACGATGGCACCGGAACCCAGAGTTACTCCCACACGATCCCCCACAGCCAAAACATTCCTCGGCCAGGCTCGCAGCATGACCCCGGACACGTCGACGACCACCACAGCCCGCCCTCCCCTAATCGATGACGTTTTAACCTCAGCTGTCAGCTCCCCATCACCGGGAAAAGGTTCGATCAACACCCGGTCAGCACGAACCAGGACAGTGCCCGGGCCCACACCTAGGAGCCCAAGAGCGCACTCACCGGCACTGTTCAACTCCACGAGGTTCTCATGCCCTAGGCATCGGGCAGCATGCACCGTGCCCGGATCAGTCCATACCTCATCGGGAGTGCCGATCCGATCAATCCGACCACCACCCAATACGGCAATCCGATCAGCCAGGGCGAATGCCTCGTCGTGGTCATGAGTGACGTGCAGAGCAGCCATGCCTATACGCCGAAGCAGTGAACCAAGGTCTGAGGTCAGACGTTCTCGCAGCGCTCGGTCCAACGATCCGAGAGGCTCGTCGAGCATCAGCAAACGGGGTCCAGCAGCCAAAGATCGGGCCAAGGCAACTCGTTGAGCTTCACCGCCTGAGAGGGTGTCGACCCGTCGACTCTCAAACCCGTCCAGACCGACCAGGGCTAGAGACCGAGTAACCCGATGTGCCCTTGCTGCAGATGGCATGCCAGCCACTCGAAGGCCGAAATCTACGTTGCCGGCCACATCGCGATGTCCAAAGAGAGCATGATCCTGAAAAACTAGGCCGAAGCCCCGCTGGTGAGTCGGCACACCAGAAAGATCCTCGTCGCCCCACTTCACCTCACCACTGACCGGCTTCTCAAGGCCAGCCACAGAGCGGAGCAGAGTGCTCTTGCCGGAACCCGAGGGTCCAAGTAGCACCACCACCTCACCGGGTGCAACCGACAGATCTATCCCGTTGAGCACCGGCATTCCATCGAAAACCACAGACAGGTCCCGCACCTTCAACCCAGGCGTCTCAAGTCCACCACCCATCACAGGTCCCCCCGGACAGCACCCCGGCGACCCCACCCCTCAATGGCAAGCACCGAAGCAGCGGTCAGGAGCATCAGGAGAACAGCCAATGCCATGGCCTGTCCTCGTAAGGCATCTCCAGGCTGAGCCAATAGGCGAAACAGGGCGAGCGGCGCCGTCAGCTGGTCAGGGTGCCGGGGCAAGAATGAGGTAGCGCCAAACTCACCAAGCGATACAGCAAAGGAGAATCCAGCTCCCACGGCTAGTGCGCGCGCGGCAATCGGTAGATCGATTTCGCGTCGAGTCCGGACAGATGTGGCCCCGAGAGTGGCCGCTGCTTCACGCAGTTGTACATCAATGCTGCGGAGGGTGGGCACCACAGTCCGCATTACGAAGGGCACACCGATTAAAGCGTGAGCCACGGGAACTAGCCACTTTGATGAACGAAAATCGACGGGTGGCTCGTCTAACGCAATGAGCATTCCAAAACCGAGGGTCACCGCTGAGGCGCCAAGTGGGAGCATGAGCCCTAGATCAAACGCCCGTCCCAGAGCGCGTCGTCCGTGCACCACGACCAACGAGGCCAACCCTCCCACAAGCACTGCTAGGCCAGTGGCCACTAGGGCAAAGAGCAATGAGTTCCCCAGAGCCCTGAGAGCCGAAGCAGGCAGCAAGACCGAACGGCTGGCCAATGCGCCGTAGTGGTCGAACGTCCAGTCACCCCATCCTCCTCCCGATCGTCCTCGGGTAAGTGATCGTTCAACCAGAACAACAATCGGCAGACCAAGGACCGTGGCCAACAACCCCAAGTTGGCGGCTAGCAGGCGGAGCGACGCCCGGGGCGGTGCAATCCGACGCACAGGCTGCTGGACCACAGCCCGTCGGTACTGCAAGCGATTTGTCACCATAACTATTGCCACCACAGCAGCCAGCTGCACCATGGCCAGCGCTGTCGCTGAGGCAAGGTCACCCCTAAATACGGCATGGCGCCAAACCTCCGTCTCCAACGTCGCCCGGGTGGGGCCCCCAAGAATCAGAACCACTCCGAAAGAAGTGAAGCAGAAGAGAAAAACGATCGAGGAGGCTGCAGCCACTGCTGGCCAGAGTTGGGGCCATGTGACCCACCGAAATGCCTGAACAGGAGATGCTCCCAGCACTCGAGCCTGCTCTGAGGCCCGTGGGTCAAGACCTTCCCAGAAACTCCCAACAGTACGTAGCACTACAGCCACGTTGAAAAATACGTGAGCAATCAGAACTGCCCCAGCCGTACGGGTTAGGTGTAGCGGACCATCAGCCAGACCAAGACGCTCGAATAGGGCCAGAAAGGCCCCACCAACGGCAACGGTTGGCAGCACAAAAGGAACGGTAGCTGCGGCCCGCAGAAGCGACCGCCCCCGAAACTGACGCCGGGCCAGTAGGTGGGCACCGGGTAGGGCGACGGCCAGGGTCAGGACCGTGGAGGCTGCTGCTTGCCACAGCGTGAACCAAGCCACGTCCCAAAACGAGGGTTTCTTCAGAAGTTCAATCAGTCGAGTCAGGCCCTCGGCCCCCAGCCCTCGAAATAGAATTGCCCCAATCGGGTACAGAAAGAAGACACCGAGGAAAGCTGCCGGGAAGGCGACCGCCACTGTTGCACCTATCCGCCGCATGACGCTGGTCACCGCAGGACGATCTCAGTCCAGCGCTCAGTCCAGTCGTTACGATGAGCCTCGATCTCGGCGGGGTTCAGCAGGTGTGGGTCCTCGGCCAGTTCGACGAAGTCCTCAAATATCTGTGGCAACTCTGCAGCGGCTAGAGCCGGGAAGACAAACATGTTCAACGGGATGTCTTCCTGAAAGGTTGGCGTCAACAAGAAGTCAATTAGCAACTCAGCGGCTGCCCGATGCTTTGTACCGGCGAGAATCCCAGCGAACTCAATCTGGCGAAAGCAAGTGCCAGTGACAACTCCGGTGGGTGGAGTGTCGACCGGTGGGTCAGCGTAGATGACCTCGGCCGGCGGGCTGGAGGCATAACTCACCACGATCGAGCGGTCACCGCCACCGGCTACAAACTCGCCATAGTAAGCGTCTTCCCAACCAGCGGTCACCAATACGCCGTTATTGCGCAAAGCTCCCCAGTAGTCCTCCCAAAGGTCCCCGTACTCATGAATGGTCGCTAGCAGGAAAGCCAAGCCAGGTGAAGACGTCTCCGGGTTCTGTACGACCATCAGATCGGCGTAAGCCGGATCGATTAAGTCGTCTAACGAACTGGGGGCGACCAGGTCGTCACCAAACCGGTCGATCCAGTAGTTGACGCACACGTCTCCGAAGTCAATCGGCGTGACCCGGTACTCGGGGTCGAGCTGCAATTCGGAGGGAACTCCAGACAAGGCTGGCGACTTATACGATTCGAAAAGGCCAGCATCCAGCGACCGTTGAAGAAAGGTGTTGTCGACTCCGAACATGACATCGCCCAGTGGGTTCCCGGCAGTGAGGATGGCCGATGAGACCAACTGACCAGTGTCGCCTCCGGTCTGATGAATCACCTCAATCCCAGTCTGAGCCGTGAAAGAAGCGAGTGTTCCTTCCGAGACCAAGAAGGAGTCATGGGTAATGAGTGTCACCGGGCCGAGCGGGCTGACGACTATGGCCGGCTCCTCAGCCATGCGGCCGGCATCGGAAATTAGTGGCACCGTCGTGCTGGAGTCATCACTCCCGCAAGCCGTGGCGCCGGAGAGGAGCACCACCGCCAGGATCAGACAGTCACTTCGGAATCGCAACATGGGATCTCCCTTCGCCGGCATTACCCGGAGCAGGTTCAGGTCGGGTCGGCTTTCGCCCTCTCAGCCCGGCATCTAGCCCGAGCTCCCCGGTCGGTTGTCGAAGCCGAGACTAGCGGCCCTGCGAATGGGCTCCTTAGGGTTCTATCCACTCAAAGCAACTCCACTACCACTACGGCTCGAGTGTCGATTGATGAGGCACCTAGGTGGATGCGATGGATACCCGGATCCACCACCCAGCCAGCCTCGGCGCGCCGGTCTTTCCCAACGCCAGCGGCCACTGGTGACGTGTCGGTACGTTCAACAAAAGATGGGTCGCCGGGGTCCCAGTAACTAAAGGCTCGGTAATCAAGCACCAGTTCGACAGCCCGCTCCTCACCGGGCTCAAGTTTCACCTTGGCTAGGCCTCGAAGTTCCCTAACCGGTCGCGACAAACGAGGGTCGTCACATCCCACGTACACCTGCACCACCTCGGATCCGGCCCGATCGCCAGTATTCCGCAACGGCACAACCACAACTACCGGTTGGCCCGCTTCCAGCTCAGCTACGGCATCCGGACCTTTCACTATCGGTGTCCCCCACTCGAACTGCGTATAAGACAGTCCATGCCCAAAGGGAAACGCCACCTCGATACCTCTGGCCTCATACCAGCGATATCCGGTAAACAGCCCCTCGCTGTAGACCACCTGCCCGTTCTCCCCCGGATAGTGGAGAAACGCTGGGGTATCGGCCAGACGTTGGGGAACTGTCGTGGGTAGGCGGCCCGACGGTTCGTCATCACCAACTAGCACGTCGACCAGGGCAGCGGCCATCTCCTGACCCCCGAACCACGTGGCCAAGACAGACGGCGCGACATCTACCCAGTCACCGGTTACGACTGACCCGGTATTGATCACCACCACGGTGCGCTGGTTAGCTTCGCAGACTCGCCGAATTAATTCAGGTTGGTCGCCGGGCAGGTCCATCGATTCCCGGTCTCGCCCCTCAGTCTCCCAATCCAAGTTGGTACCCACGATGAGCACTGCTGCATCGGCATCCGCCGCCGCCGCAACAGCTCGGTCCATCAGACCGTCAGCTACCGGGGTTCGGAGCCCTACCTTGACCCCACCCAGAAAGGCCGCACCCTCTGAGGACCACTCCACCGCGATCTCCACCGTCACACCGCTGGTGAGCCTTACCTCAGCAGTCCGCTCAGCACTCCCAAAGCCGAAGAACTCCTCACCCGGCCCCATCGGGTGGTTCACACCGTCAATGACCACCTCGCCGTCTACTACTAGGCGAGCCCGACCGCTCTGCACTAGGGCCAGCACATGTAAACCATCAACCACCGGGGTGAACCAAGTGGATGCCCGGAATGAGCACATCTGGAGATCAGTTACCCCAGGTGCAGTATCGAAGTGCAGTAGTCGGCCGTCGCGAAACGTCTTACAGCCCACTACCGGTCCGGTCCGATCCACAGTGTTGAAATACTCGACCTCAAAACCCCGGTTTCCATGAACTGTCTGCGTGGCGCGCCCACCTATCGGTTGGACAGAGCGCTCAGTAATGGTTCCTACTTCGTAGACAATCTCCATCTGGTCACCTAAACGGTCCCTGATCGCGTCCAACGGTGCAGTCTCATGCTGGGCCACTAGCGCTGCTGAACCACCGCCCATGATCATGGCGGTGGCTGCATTGGGACCGATCACAGCGAGGCGACTGATCTGGGAAGGATCAAAGGGCAGCAGCGGTCCGGCGTCATCTACCGGTTCGTTCTTGAGGAGGACGAACCCCTCAGCCGCGGCCCGTCGGACCAACGCCCGGTGTGCAGGCTCCTCTAGTTCTTTTTCGGGATGGTGGTGGGGTTCAGCTAGGGCATCGGTTCGCTCCAGGAGTCGGAGGAGGCGCCCAACAGCCCTGTCAATCCTCTCCTCAGGGACTTCTCCAGCTATTACGGCCTTAACCAGGAGCTCTCCGTACCACTGGCCCGGCCCGGGCATCTCAAGGTCCAAGCCGGCCAGCACTGAATCAGCAGTCGACTTTGCCCCAAACCAGTCTGAGACGACAACACCATCGAAACCCCATTCATCACGCAGCACAGTGGTCAAGAGCCAACGGTGTTCGGCCGCATACACCCCATTCACCCGGTTGTATGAAGACATCACGCCCCACGCTCCGCCCTCGGTAACCGCCATCTCAAATGGGCGTAGGGATATCTCCCGAAGTGTGCGGTCGTCAACAGCAGATGAAATCGTGGTGCGCTCGAACTCCGAGTCGTTCGCTACAAAGTGCTTTACCGTGGTAGCTACCCCACCATCTTGCACGCCCTGCACATAGCCCGAAGCGATCCGGCCGGTCAGTACCGGGTCCTCAGACATGCACTCAAAGTTCCGACCCCCAAGTGGTGTCCGATGAAGATTGATGGTGGGGGCTAGAAGTACATGGCTGCCCCGCGCACGGGCCTCAGCCGCCAAGACGCCACCCAGTTCCTCTACCAGATCCGGATTCCAGGTGGCCCCTAGGGCGGTGCCACACGGAATACAAAGTGCAGGAATTCCAGTACCCAATAAGCCAGTGCCACGAGCGCCCGCTGGGCCGTCGGTTACTTTCAATGCCGGCAAACCGAGGCGTTCCACTGGGCGAACCGACCAGAGATCTCGCCCGGTCATTAAGTCTACTTTTTCTTCGAGCGTCAACTCAGCGAGTACTTTTTCAGCCCAATCGATATCCGCGCTGTCTCCCATGAGTTGATAGTGCCCCATGGGAGGGGTCTGGGCCTGCTCGGTCAGTGTCAAATATCTGACGCTCCGTCAGGAAACTAGGAGGAGTCGAGGGTTAGCCTCGACCCATGTACGACCTACTAATCCACGGCGGCACGGTGGTAGACGGCACTGGAGCCCCAGGGATCCAAGCCGACGTGGCAATCAGCAACGGTCGCATTGTCGCTGTCGGCAACCTTGCTGGACCCAACAAATCGCTACCTGATGCTTCGAACACTCACGACGCCACCGGTCGCATCGTGTGCCCCGGCTTCGTGGATCCCCATACCCACTATGACGCCCAGTTGCTTTGGGATCCCTACGCCACTCCATCCAGCCAGCACGGCATCACCAGTTTGGTCATGGGTAACTGTGGCTTCACGATTGCCCCCATTGCCGACCAGTCAGACGCCGATTACCTAGCTGCCATGCTTGTCAAGGTAGAGGGCATGTCTTCGGCAGCCCTTAGTGAAGGAGTCGACTGGAACTGGCGAACCTTCGGTGAGTTCCTCGACCGCTTCGAAGAGAACTTGGCAGTCAACGTTGCAGGAATGGTCGGCCATAGTGCAATCCGCCGAACCATCATGAAAGACGATGCCACGAGCCGGGAGGCCACCACCGCCGAGTTGGGAGCCATGAAGGCTCTCTTGGCCGATTCCCTAGCCTCCGGTGGCCTCGGGTTCTCAACTAGTCGCTCATTCACTCATAGCGACGGCGATGGGCTGCCCGTTCCGTCGCGCTCAGCAGCGGCCGAGGAGGTTGAAGCTCTTTGTGCCGTGGTGTCCGAACACCCTGGCACCACACTGGAATGGGTGGCTGACGGCTGCATGAACGGTTTCCGAGATGACGAGGTCGATCTGATGACTCGCATGTCGTTAGCCGGGCGCCGCTCTGTCAACTGGAACGTCCTAACCATCGATGCCGCACGACCCGATGATTACGAGAACCAGCTCAGGGCCTGCGATGAGGTCGCTAAAGCCGGTGGTAAGGCCATGGCGCTGACCATGCCCATTCTCGTAGGAATGAACATGCACTTTCACACGTTCTGCGCGCTGTATTCACTGCCCGACTGGGGTGCGGTCATGAACCTTCCCCACGGTGAGAAGATGAACGCTCTAACCGATCCTGCGACCCGTCGGCACCTGGAGAGTAGGGCTGCCTCCCCCGACGCCGGTGTTTTCTCCCGTCTGACCGGCTGGGGGCGCTACCGGATCGGGGATACTTATTCGCAAGCCAACGAGGGCCTCACTGGCCGTCTAGTGGGTGACATCGCACGCGAGCGAGGACAGCGCGACTTTTACACCCTCCTCGACATTGTGCTGGCTGACGACCTTCGGACTGTTCTGTGGCCTGGACCAACCGATGACGACCCGGCCAGTTGGATGATGAGACAAGCCGCATGGGAGCACGAACACGTGATGATCGGCGGCTCGGACGCCGGCGCTCACCTGGACCGAATGGCCGGCGCCAGTTACACCACCGAATGGTTGGCTGATTGCCTTCGAGGCCGAGGTTTGACCACTCTCGAAGGGGCTATTGCACACCTAACTGACGTACCTGCACGTTTTTTTGGTTTGGTAGAACGCGGCCGGCTAAGTGAAGGTTGGCACGCCGACCTGGTGGTCTTCGATCCTGAAACAGTCGGGGCAGGTGAGTTCCACCTTCGCCACGATCTGCCAGGGGAAAGCCCACGGCTATACGCCGATTCTCTGGGCGTGGAACGGGTCTACGTCAACGGCATCTGCACCATTGTCGATGGGCAACCCATCGGATCGCTACCTGGTCGGGTCCTTCGTTCAGGGATCGATACAGAGACGGTGCCTATCCCGGCTGATCAGTAGGCAGCGCTAGCCCTCCAGAACATCTGCGACGCCGAGTCCTCCTTGGGCGGCGACAGGAAACCGACCCAAGTGGTGATTAGAACGTAGTCACGATCGGCTGACCAGTACTAAGGAATCCCCGGTTCCTAGACTCGCCGATCATGAGCAAACTCGTTCCCCGGTCTTCCACCCGGATCTCAGGAGCTTCTTGGGGCGAGATCGCTTCGATCACGGTCCCGTTAGTAGCAGTGCTCTGGCCACTGGCCCGAATGCTGAGCGCGAGTGCCACCACCATGAAAGAGGGCAACATTCTGGTAGTGGCGTCCGGCATCCTTGATGGTCGCCTACCCCATGCCGATGTGTCCTATATCTACGCCCCGGGAAGCGTCTGGACGGTGGCAGGGGCATTTTCGATCTTTGGTACCTCGGTGGTTGTCGAACGCCTCGTCGGGCTCGGCTACCGGGTTCTCCTTCTGTGGGGTGTCCACCGACTGGCCCGCCGATGGGGGCTATCCACCGCTACGTGCGCCACGCTGGCGACGTGGGCCGTAATAGCCCCGTTCGGTCTTATCGCCTATCCGTGGGTGACTGGTCTCGGTCTTCTAGCCGCCGGCACAGCCCTGGTGCTAGACGGGGAGGACCGCCGTACCGCATCGATGGGGGCTGCCCTCTGCGGACTGGCGGTCTTTCACCAGATTGTCTTAACACCCGCTGCTCTATTAGTTGTGGTACCCGCCTTCTTGAAAGCCACTGATGGCCGCCGCTCACGTCTCGGTACCGGCTTAGTAGCTGGCCTCTTCCCATTTCTCCTTCACTTGGTCCTAGTTGGCCCAAGGGCCATGTTCGAAGGCATGGTGATCGACCCAGTAGTTCGACTACGAGCCGGTCGACGCCTTCCACTGCCGCCAGACCCCAGCGATAGCGGTGACTTCTTTGCGCGACTCGATGACCTGCTTCGTGGTCCGGCACATCTACCAGGCCTCAACCGTCCAGCCCAAATCACCGCCCTCTTCTGGCTCCTCCTTACAGCCACTGTTCTATTAACAGTGGTGGCGTGGCGCTGGCGGGGGTCGGCTCGCTCACGCCTCAGCACGATGGCATTGGTTGGCGTTGCGCTCATTCCCATGGTGTTGCAGCGTCCCAGCCCCAACCATCTCAAGTTCGTAGGCGCATGGACGGTGGCGGTTTGTGTAATCGCCATCGCTGAACCACTGGGCCGCCATTTGCGACGCCTCCCGGTTCGCCACCTCAGTCATTCTGCTCCCTTGATTGCCCTAGTCGCCGTTTTAGGGGGCCTAGTCGTAATCGCCCCCCATCACATCGGCCGTTACACCGCTGAGGTCTTCACCGACGGACCACTGCACAGATCCAGCACCAATGTGATTCACGACGGCCGCACCATCCCACTGGGCAGAGGAGCAGGTACTGAAGCGGTAGCCAAAGAACTCGGTGGTCTGGTGGCTCTTGTTGATGCACTGACTCGTCCAGGTGACCGGGTATTCGTCGGTCCAGCCGACCTGACCAGAACGAACTACAGCGACACGTTTATCTACTTCCTACTCCCCGATCTTGTGCCGGCCAGCCGCTACATAGAGATGAACCCAGGTCTGGCTAATCGCCCAGGCAGTGGACTGGCTGCCGAACTGGTGTCGGCTGACGTGCTCATTCTTACCAACCGTTTCGACGGCTGGCCCGAGCCCAACTCATCGACTGAACCAGGCGATCCCTCAGCAGCAGAAGTAGTTGCCATGTACTTCTGCGATGTGGGGGGAACCGCCACATGGCGGGTACTCACCCCGTGTGACCACACGGGCGACCGGTAGCGTCGGCGGGACTATGGCTGACGACGGGGCACACTCCCGGTTCTCCTACATCCCGGGCCTCGATGGCATACGGGGCATTTGGGTGGTCATTGGCCCACTCCTCTACCACGCCGCAACAGACACCGTCACCGGCGGGATCCTAGGAATTGACCTGTTCTTCACGCTGTCGAGCTACCTCATAATCTCAATAGCTCTAAACGAGTTTGAGTCCACGGGACGCATTGATTTAAAGGCATACGCTGGCCGCCGAGCACGCCGCCTGCTCCCGGCTCTTTTTGTAGCCCTCGGCCTGCTTACCCTCTATTTGGTACTCCTCGTGCCACCGAGCGAGTTTGCCCGCTGGACCGGCGCGATCTTCTCAACACTGACCTACAGCGCCAACTGGTACGAGATATTTTCCGATGTCTCGTACTTCGAGGACTTCCAGCAGTCGCCGCTCCGGCATGTTTGGTCGTTCTCTATTGAAGAACAGTTCTACATTTTTGCTCCGCTGTACTTGACCACCGTGCTAGTGCTCTTCAAGCGGCGGGCAAACATGGCCTTGCTGATCACCATGATCGCGGGCACCTTGGCGTCCACCTGGTGGATGAGCCACCTATACCCGGGGAGCGGTGATCCGTCTCGTGTCTACTACGGCACTGATACTCGGGCCCACTCCCTTTTCGCCGGAATAATCTTGGCTGTAGCCGTCCGCATGTACGGTCCCGTCCGCAGTCGGGCAGGCCAACTGGCTTGGGTGGCTAGCGCCTACGCCGCAACCTTCTTCTTCGCATGGGCAATTTTTGAGATCTCCGAGCGAGATGCCTGGATGTTCGAGCACGGTGGCTTCCTGCTGGTCGCTGGCATTTCCTGCCTCATGATCTACGGAGTTGCCCAGCCGGGAGAAGCCCCGTGGCATTGTCGACTTCCAGCCTTCTTGTCTGCCGATGATGCTTCTTGGGGCGGCCGCATTGCCTGTGGATCCCTGTACACGGTCCTGTTCACCACCGGGTGGGCAGTGGTCAGTGTCGTTCGAGGTAACCCGGCGTTCGACCACTGGCCATACCTCGTGGGCGTTGGAGTCGGCTGGTTCTGGTATGGAACAGCGCGCGCTTCGGTTGGGCCACTGCACTGGTTCTTGGAATCGCCATTAATCCGCTGGGTGGGAAAGATCAGCTACGGCCTATACCTCTACCACTGGCCGATCTACCTGCTGGTCACACCAACGCGGGCCGGACGGCTGGTACCCGGCGTTGATGTCGTTGAGGACAACAACCTTGTGTGGATGCATCTAGCCATCACCTTCGGTGCTGCGGCAGCCAGTTTTTACCTGGTTGAACAACCAGTGATGAAACGAAAATTCCCTTTCACTAAAAAGCGGATCACAGCGCTGAGCGGCACCTCAGTCGTCGCCACGGCTGTGGTGCTGATCCTGGTGGGGCTGCTCTGGGTCAATACCAGGCCGGCTGAAGGTGGTGCGTTCACCTCTTCGGCCAGTCCCTGTGCTCAACAGGGATTACTTCCCCCTCCTGAAGACGAGCAGCTCAGGGTGCTGGTTGTGGGAGACTCGGTCGCCCTCCAGATCGGTGAGGCCCTCTGTGGCTGGGCTATCGACAATCCAGGTCGGATGGTGGTGCTCAACGAGTCTCATCTGGGCTGCGTGGTGGGTCGCTACGGCCTCAAGCGCATTCCTGAAGGCGATGAGGGTCCGGTGGGCGAACTCTGCTCGGCGTGGAACGAAACTGTGCCAACCCACGTAATGCTGAATTCGGAGGTGGTGTCATGGCCGACAGCTGTAGCCGCCTTCCAACCTGATGTGGTGCTTGGTCACATCACCGCTTGGGATGTGACCGACCGTCTAGTCCCATCGCTAGGCGACGAATGGGTTTGGATCGGTGTCCCGGCCTATGACGACTACATATCTGCTGAATACCGGCTAGGTACCGAGGTGCTAGGGGCCAAGGGAGCCCACGTCTACTGGCTGGAAGGCGCTCACATCCGGCGAGAGATTCGACCCCAGAACCACCCCGACCGCATCGACGGCCTGAACGACCTGGTCCGTGCCACTATCGAGGATCTCGACTTCGCGACCACAGTTCCCTACCGGAAGTTCATCGGGCTCAACGGCACAGAGCGCGAACGAACTACGCGCGACGACGGGGTGCACTTGTCCGCCACTGGGATGGCCGAGGTGGCTGACTGGCTAGTGGATGAAGTTTTTAACGAGACCCACGGATGGGTGGACTGACCAACTTCAAGAACGTTTCGTCCACCAAGCATCTAGACGGGTTTCCAGTTCAGGCTGATCGAGATCACCCTCAGCCCGCTTTAGTTCCATTAGAAATGCCAGCGCCTCACCAACCTCACGACCAGGGCCAATACCTAGATGGTTCATCACGGCTGCACCGTCCATACCTGGGCGTTCAGAGGCTTGACGGGCCTCCTCGGCCAACTCCGAAATCCGACGCTCCAAATCATCCATCAGGGCTTGGATTCCTGCTGCCTTCTCCTGATTGCGGGTAGTGCAATCACACCGTATGAGGTGGTTAAGCCGCCCTAGGAGCGGTCCAGCGTCTCGGGCGTAGCGTCGTACGGCGGCGTCTGACCAGCCATCGGCGTAGCCTTTAAAGCGGCCCGAAAGCCGAACCAACTCCGATACCTCTTCAATAAGACGATCCGGGTAGCCCATCGCCGCAAGACGCTTCCGGGCCATCCGGGCACCCACCACCTCATGGTGGCGAAAGGTCACGCCGCCGTGCTCAAAGCTCCGAGTCCGAGGCTTAGCAATGTCGTGGAACAGCGCAGCTAGCCGAACGGTCAGTTCGGGCTCGGTCTTAGCCACCACAGCAATGGTGTGGCTAAGAACGTCCTTGTGTCGATGAATGGGATCCTGTTCCATTCGCAGGGCTGGGAGTTCTGGCACCAGACGATCCATTTCGCCAGAATCAACTGAGGCCCATAAGCCAGGCACGCAGTCAGTTTCCAGAAGAATGGTGCTCAGTCGTTCCCCGTCCGACGATTCCACAGAATCAGATGTGGCAACCCGCTCAACGGTCTCACCCATGGAGCAAGTCTACGGACCTAGCCCGGCTGGATTGTGCCGCTGAGCTTCAGTCGGTTGGACAGGGCTCAATATCCAGACTGAGCATGCGAGCTGCGTTACCTCGAACGATCTTCCATACCACTTCGGTTGGCAGATGACCCATCATTTCCGTGGCCACCTCCTTGGTGTGGGGCCAAGTGGTATCAGTGTGCGGGTAGTCGGTTTCAAAGGTGATGTTGTTCACCCCAACTTCGTCCAAGGACCGCAGACCATGGTTGTCACGGAAGAAGCAGCCGTAGATCTGGCGGTAGTAGTAGGTCGACGGAGGTTCCAAAATGGTTGCTGCTACACCGCCCCACGCCCGGTGTTCTTTCCAAACGTCGTCAACCCGCTCGAGAATGTACGGAATCCAGCCGATCTGGCCTTCGCTGTATGCCAGTTTTAGGTCAGGGAAGCGGACCAGCACTCCCGAAAACAGGAAATCGCTCATTGACGCCATGGCGTTGTTGAAGCTCAGCGAAGCGGCCACCGCTGGTGGGGCGTCCGGCGAAGCGGCTGGCATCTTCGACGACGAACCAATATGCATGTTGACCGTTGTCTGGGTCTCAGCACACGCTGCGAAAAACGGGTCCCAATAGCCAGTATGAATGGAAGGCAGACCCAAGTTGGGTGCAATCTCTGAGAAACAGACAGCGTGGCACCCCCTTGCGGCATTACGCCTCACCTCGGCGGCAGCCAGATCGGCATCCCAAAGAGGAATGATGATGAGCGGTATTAAAGCACCATCAGAATCGCCGCACCATTCCTCGATCATGTAGTCGTTGTAGGCCTGCACACAGGCCAGTCCTAGCTCGCGATCAGAGGCCTCGTAGAAAGCCTGTCCACAAAAGCGGGGCATGGTCGGAAACGAAAGTGAGGCCTCAACGTGGTTGGCCGCCATGTCGGCCACCCGGGCTTTGGGTTCGTAGCAGCCCGGACGCATCTCGTCATAGGTGATCGGCGCCATTGTCATCTCGTCTCGCTCAAATCCCACAGCGGCTACGTGGCGCTTATTGGGATGGACTGAATCCTCATAGAACCAGATGTCACACCATGGAGCGCCGGGCGCATCAAGTTCGTACTCATACATCTTCGACCCACCGACCCACTTCATTTCGCCAAGACGTCGACGTTCAACTCGAGGGCCCCGTTCTCGATGCTTCGTCGGCAACCAGGTCTGCCATAAGTGAGGAGGCTCGACTATGTGGTCGTCGACGCTAATGATCGGTGGAATCTCAGTAGTCGTCTCGTCTATATCCACAGCGCGTCCGGTCGGTTCAGGATAATTCGCCAGAATAATCTGACGGTCCATCAGATTCTAAGCTCCGGAGGATCTGCACACCCCACAGGTCGCGACAGGTACCGTCGCCTCCATGAATGACACCGGACAGGATGGGCCCTACGGCGAGGCTGCCACCTACGAGCGCAATGGCCACATCGCCACCATTACCTACAACCGGCCCGAGGCGGCCAATACCGTCAACGGGACCATGCGTCATGATCTAAACAACGCGTGGAACCGCTTCATGGGTGACGACGCGGCCTGGGTGGCAATCGTGACCGGGGCCGGTGACCGCACGTTCTGCGGAGGTGCTGACCTTCGCGACCCAGAAGGATCCACCGGTGACTTTGCTGGAACCTTCTGGGAGATCCCCACCGTGAACTCTTTCGAATCAGGCCTGGAGGTATTCAAACCAACTATTGCTGCCGTGAACGGAGCGTGCGTGGGCTACGGCCTGACCGCCGCAGTGGCCTGCGACTTCGTAGTTGCATCTGAAAACGCCACTTTCTCCTGGCCCGAAGTGACCATCGGCATCCCCACCATCGTGGGAGCCATTCGCCTTCCACGAAAGTTGGCATGGTCCGACGCCATGGAGCTCCTATTAACCGGTGAATCCATCAGTGCGCAGAGGGCTCTTGATATCGGTCTGGTGTGGCGGATCACCCCCCATGACAGGCTCCTAGCCGAGGCCCATACGTTGGCGGATCGGCTGTGCCGGGCCGCCCCACTAGCTGCGCGTGCCACCAAGGAAGTGGCCGTCCGCAGCCGAGACATGGGCTGGACCGAGGCCGTCCGGTTTGGTGAGACGATGCGCCATGTTGCTAATGCCACCGACGATGCCAGTGAAGGCCGTGCCGCTTGGCGGGAGAAGCGTCCGCCCGAATGGCGGGGAAGCTGACTCACCGGCCAGACTCGCACTAGTCACAGCGACATTCAACTACTGAACCACTTTGGGAGTTTCCATGAAAGTCGGTCTCGCTTTTGCAAATATAGGGCCGTTCGGGGCCGCCGAGGGTGCCATCGCCATGGCGCAGGCTGCTGAAGCAGCGGGTATCGAATCTGTATGGACCGTCGAGCATGTCGTGTACCCAGACAACTACGGCTCGACCTACCCCTATGACGACTCGGGTCGGATGATGATGGCGCCCGACACCGACCTAACCGACCCTCTGACTTGGCTGACATGGGTGGGTGCCCACACATCGACCCTCCGGCTGGCCACTGGAATTCTGATACTCCCGGAACGCAACCCCGTAGTGCTGGCCAAACAAATCGGAACAATGGATTCATTGACCAGCGGCCGTATCGAACTGGGCATTGGCGTGGGCTGGCTGCGGGAGGAATTTGACGCTCTCGGTATCCCCTGGGAGCGACGGGGAGCACGCACCGACGAGTACGTAGCCGCTATGCGCACCTTGTGGAGCGGTGACAGCGTGTCGTTCAACGGTGACTTTGTCTCGTTCGCCAATGTCTCATCCAATCCAAAGCCACTCAACGGATCGGTACCCATAATCATCGGTGGCCACAGCGAGGCTGCGGCCCGCCGAGCTGGCCGCCTCGGTGACGGCTTCTGGCCGGGCAAAGGTGACCTCGATAATTTGCTGGGTGTCATGTGCCGCGAGGCGGAAGCCCATGGCCGCGACCCCGCTGCCATCGAGGTCACTTGGGCCGGCGATCTCACTGCTGGAGAGGATCCGGTGGCAGCAGCCGAAACATTGGCTGCAAAAGGGGTCAACCGAGTGATGGTCCCGTCGTACTTATTTTGGCAAGATCCAGAATCCAGTTTGGCTGCCTTCGGTGAATCAGTGGTTGCGCCGTTGGCGGGACTATCGACGGTTGGCCATACCAACTAAAGGAAGATCCTGACGGCGTGCACAAGAGGGCAAAATACCAGACTGGAGCCCACCGGTGACCGGCATGATGCGCGACCCACGCTCGTCAAGAGGACGAAATTTTGGGCCAGCATTTGGAATTGGCCGGCGTTCCCGACCATCGATCCGGCGCTCACCTGGTGGCCTGCCGGGAAGCCCTGGTGCGTGGGCTCTTGGTGTGTTGGTCATCGCCTTTTTTGCGGTGATCGTCCTAGGTAACAATGAGCCCACTACTGAGCGAGCGACGGAACAAGACCTCACAGCCACTGTCCAAGGAGCAATGGTTCAGGCTGGCCTACCCACTGTGGAAGTCCAGGTGGTGGACTGGACGGTCATCCTCGAGGGCCGAGTACCTACCTCTGACCTCAAAGAGGCCGCTGAACGAGTGGCCTTTGCTCAGCCTGACGTCATCACAGTCCAGAACCGCCTTTTCGTGCCGCCTCCGATCGAAGACCTGGTTCCGACCAGCACGACGGCGCCCGACCTCCCTGCGTCATTAGCCGACTTGGTACTCCAAGCTCGTCTGAGTGCAGTTGCTGCACATCCTCCGATCCAGTTCGAAAGCGGTGGAGACCGGATCACACTGGAATCAGTACCCACATTGGATCGCCTGGCCGCCTTCCTTCTTTTCGAACCAGCCATCCGAGTGCAGATAATCGGTCACACCGACAGTGATGAGAAAAACCCTGGAGACAACATCCAGTTGTCTGCTGTGCGGGCTGACGCTGTGCGTACCCAACTACTCGCCAGAGGGATAGAACCGGACCGGCTAGCCGCCCTCGGTATGGGCCATGCCGACCCCGTCGCCGACAATCTGACAAAGTCCGGCAAGGCAACCAACCGACGTATCGAGTTCCTCCTTCTGCGACCTGGTGAAACCGGCCTAGCACCACCACGAGATCCTTCCACTGCCTCAGATGACGGCAGTTCTTCCACCGACAAGTGACCTCCAGATCTCGTAATTTCGCAAGCATCCCCGATCTAATGTTCCTATACGGGGAAAATGGGGAGGAAAAGGTCAGCGAAGGTTGTCGTCGACGGGCGGAAACCGGCACTCAAAGAGGAGGGCTCGCATGAAGACCATCGGATTATGCACCCAATGTCGCAGAGCGGGAGCAGTCGACGTGGTCGGCCTCGTTTGCGACCGGTCCGGGGCCTCGGCTCAGCCAACTGGCCTATGCACCGGCTGTCGCGTCAGTCGCCCTCCTCGTCGTCCCTGACACTTCGCCCAGAAGAGTTCCAGTCGCTGTAGTACTCGGACCTACGCCCTGCCACACTCTTGGTGTGGTCATTTCTCAGTCAGTACCAATCTTGGAACCTGTCAAAGAGCTCGAAGCCTCAGGGCCGGACTGGCGAGGTTTCCACCACCTAGCACTCATTACTCCAGATATGGATATCACCGTCCGGTTCTACGCTGGAATACTTGGGATGCCGTTGGTGGCCACCCTCCGGGCGGGCCCAATGAGGCACTACTTCTTCAAACTTGGCACCGGGACCACCGTCGCCTTCTTCGAGGTGACGGGAGCTGAAACGTTCTCCAAACCGGCCGGTGCGCCGTCATCACGAGTCATCCAGTTTGACCACGTGGCGTTCGGAGTCCCTGATGAGGAAGCTCTGGTCGCCCTTCAGCGACGATTAAGGGAGGCGGGCTGCGAGGTAACCCCGGTGGTTGACCACAAAATCCTGCGGTCGATCTACTTTCAGGATCCCCATGGCATTGCCCTCGAGGCCTCCTGGTGGACGGTCGGTGAAGATCACCTGAGTTTCCAACCAGACGACGCTGACTTGTTCGCTGACCCGGAACCAGTGGCCGCAATAGCTGAACTCGCATCCGGTGGGCTGGAGTTCATGCCACCCACCCGGCTCCACTAAGAGAACAGGAAGACCCTGGTGAAGAAAGTGTCTTGGCGACAACGGATTACCGATGCAACGACTGGACTGTTCAGTCATGCCCCCGATCCGCTGGAGTCAACCCTTGACTACCCCGGCGATCGGGGTCTCTTCGGTCCAGACTCCATCACGTGGCGGGTCATGTCCGACTGCTCCACCTTCGTAGGTGGGGTGCGGGCCCTGCTGGTCCAGGCCGCCCACCCGGAGGTGGCAGCCGGTGTAAGCGACCACTCTTCCTACCGAGCCGACCCTTTGGGCCGGCTATCGAGAACTGCCGCCTACGTGACTGCCACCGCCTACGGCTCCCTTCCCGAGGTGGAAAATGCCGTGGATATCGTCAGGCACAGACACGTTCCCGTGTCCGGTACCTCACATCGCGGCCTGAACTATTCAGCAACTAATCCAGAGATGGCGGCCTGGGTTCACAACGCCCTAGTTGACTCGTTTCTAGTTGCCCACCAAGTCTACGGTCCCACGCTGATGACCGCCGCCGACGCCGACGCCTACGTGGTTGAACAAGTTCGTCTGGGTGAAAGAATGGGAGCCAGCCCCCTGCCATCTACCGCCGTTGATCTCAACTGCTGGCTAGTGGACCATCCGTCGCTCGGAACCTCCCCAGCCGGCATCGACGCTGTCCGGTTTCTGGCCGTACCACCCCTGAGTCCACCGATTCGCCTGGCCTATCGAATTATTCATGACGCAGCAGCTGCCACTGTGCCCGCACCCATTCTCGACGTACTGGGAATTCGCATTCGCAAGGGGGCCATTCTGCGCGGCCAACTACTAGTGCGTACTCTCCGGGCGGCGCTTGGAGCCTCACCGGCCTGGGCGGCCGCATTGGAACGATGTGACGAAGCCCGACCCCCTGGGGTCCGGTTCCGCAATGCACCGGGCACCAGCCGCTGAAACCAAGACCGTGAGAGCAAGCCCGAACTGAAGCAAATTAGTCGGGCAGCACCTTCTGGCTGGGTGTAAACGCCACCGGCAGGTGCTTGATGCCATTGACGAAATTCATCCGCAAACGGTCAGCTGGGCCGGTTACCGCGATGTCAGGTAGACGGTTGGCCAGGCCCTCGAAGATGAGCTTCAACTCCAGGCGAGCCAAATTAGCACCGAGGCAGAAGTGGGCTCCACCGGCTCCAAACGCCAGATGATGGTTATCAGTTCGGGTTAAGTCAAGACGGTGGGGATCCTCATAGACTTTTTCGTCTCGGTTCCCAGATGGGTACCAGAGGGTGACCTTGTCGCCGGCCTGAATCTGCTGGCCGCCCAAGACCGTGTCAGCCGTGGCCGTCCGGCGGAAGTAGTTAACCGGGCTGGTGTACCGCAAGATCTCATCGACTGCCTCATCTGTCATTACACCAGTCTCAACCACCATGGTCCATTGATCCGGGTGGTCCATAAAACCCATGAGACCGAGCGAAATGGCGTTACGGGTGGTCTCGTTTCCAGCCACCAGCAACAAGGTAAAGAAGAGGTCTCTCTCTAAATCAGTAAGTTCAGTCGTCGTACCATCGTCAAGAGTCACGGTAGCTGAGGTGAGAACGGTCCACAGGTCGTCCTCCGGCTGGGAACGCTTACGACCGGTCAGGCCATCGGCATACATGGCCATCTCGATCATGGCCGTCTCGTAGGTGGAACCGTGTTTTGATGATCCATCTCCAGAAGGCTGATCTTGGTACTCAGGATCACTCCCACCGATTGTGCGGTTACTCCAATCCAAAAGAAGGTGCCTGTCCTCGTCAGGCACACCGATGATGTCAGCGATCGCCATTAGCGGTAACTCCGCAGCCACATCCAGCACGAAGTCAGCCGAACCCTGCTCACAGATACGATCCAAGATGATCTCTGTACGCAGCCGCATGACCTCGTTCATCCGCCGGACCATGCGAGGCGTAAACCCCGTATTAACCAACTTGCGGTAGCGGGTGTGCTGCGGTGGGTCTGTCATCACCATCTGCAGACCCGGCCCGCGCCCCTCTTGGATGTCGTTAAGCGCTATTCCGCCAGCGCCTTTCCGCCCCGGCCCAGTCTGATGGGAGAACAGCGTCCCCGATCGGTGCGCTTCGGTGATGTGCTCATAGGAGGACACCACCCAAAACGGCTCCGGGTGCTCATCCGTGGCCGGATGCCGCCAAACCGGAGCATCGCTACGGAGTAGGTCAAACCAATCATGTGGCATTCGCTGAGCAAAGACGTCCGGATTAGTGAGATCAATGTCAGCGAGTGTGGTCACGGCAGTCCTCCGTAGGTTATCTTCCAAGGAAGATAACTTCCCCGGAAGATAATTGCAACTTGTTGAGTAGGCTGCGGGAATGGTTGATCAGCACCCAACTGTGTCTTCGGGGCCCCCATCCCGACTCCCCGGCCATGCCGTACTGGTGGACCGAGCCGTTGATCGTCTGGTTCCCGAGGCTGGGCCGAGTGACCCCGAAGCCACCACCGCCGGAATCCTTGTTTGGGCTTACCTCGCCGGCCGCCAACTAGAGGTCTGGCTCGCAGACGCGCTCGCTGACACCGGTCTAACTACATCAGAATTCGGCGCTCTAGCCGGAGTGGCATTTGCTGGCGAGCACACCCTTACTGCAGGCAACTTGGCTCGATGGACCGTGCAGACCTCGGGCGGCACTACCAAGACGATTCAGCGGCTAGTGGACCGTGGGCTGGCACATCGGGTGGCAGATCCCACCGATGGACGACGCACCCTTGTCGACGCGACCAGGGAAGGCCGTGACCTGGCCACAGCGGTTGTCGCCGACTTAGTTGCCCGCCTCAATCTCGATTTAGGACCTCTAGACAGAGAGCATCGCAGCGATCTGCATGACGGACTGCGGCGGCTTTCAACAGCACTGGGCTGGCGGGCCGATGGGGCTGATTCAGTCGATGGGTGCTGAGAGCCAGCCAGAAATACTGTGGCTGGGATTTGGAAATACTCCAACCTTGCTTGCCTCAACCACCTCTACCAACTTCACACCACCCTTGCATTCAAGACCCCTAAACCCACTTCCTCTAGACCAAGCCTCTGGCAGCGCAGGACAAAGAGTTTGCCTAGACAACAGACTCCTCTATGTACCCATGGAGAAGTGATTCTGTGCCAGCGGGGGCCCCTCCCCTACATCATCAAACTGCCATAACAATCTGCTAAACCGGTCAGGAGAAACTGAGTAACGGGTCGCCCCAGATCGACTCATCGGGCGAAATGCCCAGGCCGGGACCAGGTGGCAAATCAATCCAACCACCATCCAAATGAATTCCATGCTCAGCGTCGTAGTGGCCGTCTACATAGGGCTCAGCTATCCACGTTCCTTCGAAGATGGCTGGATCCACGGTGGCACCCAAGTGCAGGGATGCGGCGGCCACCAGATCGCCGCCCCACGTGTCATCCACGGTGTGGGGCCGGCGGGTCGCGGCACATACGTCGCGCACGGCTTGCATGGCGCTGATGCCTCCCACCCGGCTGACCTTCATGCCAAAGCCGTCGGCCACCCGCTGCCCGATTGCCGTCACCACCACGCCCAAGTCGGTAGCTGACTCATCCAGGTAGATCGGGTGGCAGACCTTCCCGACCAACGATGCGTTCTCCTCGTAGGTGTCGCACGGCTGCTCCAGCACCATTGCGATGTCCCGGCAGACCTGTGACACCTGAATGGCGTCCCGGGTAGTCCACCCCTTATTCGCATCGGCGGATAGACGCACACCGGGTCGCAGAGTGGCAGCCACAGCCCGAATCGCCGCGACGTCCTCCTCTACCGGTCGACCACCGACCTTGAGTTGGAGTCGAGAGAAGCCTTCGGCCTGACGGGCGTCAGCGTCGGCTGCTGAATCATCGGCTGAGGCAATTAGTACACCGTGATACGACGGGACTCGCTCACGCACAGCCCCACCCAGCAAGTCGCAGACCCGCACTTTGTACACCTTGCCGCTGGCGTCCCAACAGGCCACATCCACGGCCGACTTCGCATACCGATGACCGATCAGGGCAGCATCCATCGCAGCGCCGACCCGTCCTATGGCTGTCGGATCAAGGCCGATGAGGTGCGGGGAGATTTCAGCTAGTGCAGCCCGAGCTCCAAGGGCGTGCTGAGGTTGATAGGTGGATCCCAACGGACAGGTCTCGCCGTAGCCCACCGTGCCGTCATCACATTGGATACGGACAATGGTCGTGTCGAGATGCCAGACGTCCTGGGTGGCCATCCGGTAGGGAGCGCCGTCAGTAGGTCCCCGCACGGGCAAGTCATGCCCGAACACGTCGATGGCAACGATCTTCATGGGTAGACCTTTCCCCCCAGCCGAGGCAATGGACCCCCAGCGACGGACGGACGGTAGCAGGCAGTCAGTCCGTCGACTGCAGTCATACCAATGAGGCCTCCGTCAGAATTAGATGATTCCTCCAACAGAGGGCAAGATTCCCTGATCGTACAGCTTCTTCCAAAGCATCAAGATTTTCCCACAATTAAGAAAACTTTCATCGCAGTAGAGATTCATCTTGAATACTGTGGCACCCGTCACTACTCTGAGGCATGTTCTCTCAGGGCGCGTCTTGTTCGGGCACCCCTGAGGCAACTACTGGGGTGCGGTACTGCGCCCCCTAAACAACAGAGGTACTGGGGCGCGGTACTGCGCCCCCTAAACCAAAAGAGGGGGAAACGTTTCATGTTGAAACGATTCATCGTCATTCTCGCTGCACTAGCGATGGTGGCATCGGCCTGCGGGTCAGATAGTGAAGACTCCGTATCGAGCAGTGGCAGCAGCGCCACCTCGTCCAGCGATAGCAGCAGCGACAGTAGCAGCAGCGACAGTGCGGGGGCTGCGGATTCGTCGGATCCAATCAAGTTGCCGATCCACAACTGGTCGTCACAGATCGCCGGCGTCTACGCCGTCGGCACGATCCTCGAGGCCACCGGCGCCTCAGTCGAGTACATCTCGTCGGATTCCACACTGGTGTATACCGCTATGTGTGAGGGTGACATGGATCTGGTTCACGAGGTCTGGGAGGGCGCATTCGGTGTGGCCTTCATGGAGCAGGTGGACAAGGGCTG
>JAQWTI010000014.1 GCA_029242745.1 Acidimicrobiales bacterium
ATCGGCGTTCGAGCACTCGAAGTAGGCGGCCGAGCCGTGGGCGTTGAATGCCTGGGCCGACGCAGTCGGTCCGGTCAAGTCGCCAATCCAGCCGACCTTGATGACGTCATCGGTGATGCCGTCATCCGGGCTGCTGTTAAGTGTTACCTCTACTGGCGCGTCTGGCGTAGCAGGAGCGGCAGTTGTTGCGGCAGCACTTGAACTACCACTCGAACTTGCTGCACTATCGCTGTCGTCAGACCCGCAGGCCGAAGCCACCATTGCCATTACGGCAAGGATGAGCATGAATCGCTTCATCATTAAGACTTACCCCTCTTAGTTGATAATCGGTTTCTTGAGGGCAGCCGTGGCTGCCCCTAAATGCTGGTTCGACCGATGCTCAACATGATCACGGCTATTGAACCAAACGCTTGGTTTAATAGAGGGTAGTGACAGGTGTCGCACTGATTCAACCTCAATCGTGAAAACTCCCTGATAACCATTAGCGCAGCCCAGATCTAAGTAGTGCGTTTATTGGGGGCTTCAGCGGTGCTGATCTTGTTCAGTCGTTCTCGGGACAAATTCCAACAGTGAGGCTGAGAGGCCACCATCGACGAGAATCTGTTGCCCGTTCACGTACCTCGACAGATCAGAAAGAAGAAAAACTGCAGTATCTGCCACATCAGATGGGTGGCCTGTCCTACGGAGAGGAACTATTTGTTCCCTTCCAGATGCGGTCTCTGAATGGTCGTCGGCGGCACTTGTCATAGTGGTTCCACTTATAAGCCCCGGACTGATTGCATTGCTTCGTATTCCTAGAGGCCCCCAGTCGACTGCGGTCTGTCTAGTGAGTGAAAGAACTGCGGCCTTGGCTGCGGAGTATGAACCAACGGTTACAGACGGGTGTTCGGCTGCTATGGAAGAAATATTGACGATCACCCCTTGCGATTCGGTCAGATGACCCAATGCTGCTTTACACATATAGGCGACAGCAGAAAAGTTGACAGACAATGTTTCGTCCCAGTCGGCGTCTGAACTATTGGAAAGTGTGCCATAGCGCACAATTCCGGCGTTGTTAACTAAACCATCGAGACCACCAAGAGCATCTGCAGCTTGGTCGACAATTTTCGACGCCTCTCGCCGTGCTGAAACGTCACCCGGGGCGGGATGGGCCTTTCCACCTAGAGCGTTTATCGAGGAAACAGCGTTTTCAGTTGTCTCGGCACTTATGTCATTTATAGCTACCCGTGCACCTGCCTGGGTAGCAGCTAAGGCGATTGCGTATCCGATGCCTCTGGCCGCTCCTGTCACCAATATCTTTCTGCCGTTAAGTAGACCCGTCATTGTGTTGTGCCTTTAGTCATCAGGTCGGTTTTCTGGGCAAGGAGAGTTGGTTACGTTGGCTTCTCTAATATCTAGTTGGTTTCTTTCAAAGTTTTAGTCCTGTCCAAATTTAACTGCTGCCCCACTTGCAGCCACAATGCCAGGTCCACCTGAGAAGAGAATTCCTACTCTCATTGCATCTCGTACTTCTTCAGCAGTTGCCCCCTCGTTGCGCGCTATCTCTGCGTACATGTGCATTGCTTCACCTTGATGAAGAACTGTGAGCAGGGCGAGCACCATAAGGAGTTTGTCCTTTCTGGGAATCACTCCTTGGTCTAGTAAAACTGTGCGGAAATCACGGTACGCCCTAAACATTTCAGGGTCGAGTTCTGTGTACTGAGAAATTGCGTCAGGTAATGCTGATCCTATTTCTGCGACGATTTCCTTCTCGAGTGCGCTCATGTCAGCATCCGAGCTCTGCTTTAACTCAGAATGACTAGTTAGATCTGTTTTGATGCCGTCTATTACGAGGTCACGTGTCTGGAATTTCCATTCGCCTTCTACTTTTGTGAACGTGTCGTAGTAGACGCCGGTGGCTCTGAGTTCCGGTTCTCCTCCTCGGTCTGCAGAAAGAATGGTTCCAAAAGACTCAGTTGATGCTTCGGTCTTGCTGAGTGACTTGAAGATGGTGTTGGTAGTTACATGTCGTCTCTGAGCAGCAGCAGCCGATACCACCGCATATCGCTCACCCATCTTTTCTCTAATGTCGTTTCGGCCGACTAGAGGAAGTTTGAAAAATCCTGGATCAGGATCAATATTGAACTGGGCGTCAGTGGCGAATAAATCACCGAATTCTTCGAGTCGACCGTTGTCGTAGAGATTTCCGTAACTGTCTATGAGTTCTCGAATAAGTAAGCGATCAATTGCTTCGATGATTAGATGGTCAGTCATGGCTATTTGTCTCCTAGAAGTGGCTTTGCTGCGGTATGGATCGCCCGGTAACGGTGCGCCCACCATCTACTACCACCGTCGTGCCCGTCACGTAAGAAGCTCTTTTTGATGCCAAGAAGACAACAAGGTCGGCAATCTCTTGAGGCTCTGCAACGCGCGCTAACGGAATCTCGGATTCGATTTTCTCCAACTCAACCTGTGAGAACGATTCGAATCGACTAGTACGAGTGAAACCTGGGCTGACCCCGACTACCCGAAGTGGGATGGGTGAAAGTTCTATCGCCAGAAGTTTGACCAGATGTTCCAGTGCTGCGTTGACAGCGCCACCAGCTGGGTTGGCGCTAAATGGAACAATTGAGGCGATGCCAGAGATCAGGATGATTGCTCCACCTGGTGCCATGAATTGAACTGCTTGTCGGCAGAGGTCTGCTATGCCGAGATACTTGATTTCAAACTGCTCTCGCCAGGTGTTGCGGTCAAGTTCCGAGAAGGAGGCGAAGCTGTTTACTGACGCGCTGACAATAAGTGAATCAAAGTTTCCAAGATGGTTAGCGGCGTTGACGAGCCCTTCCCCGATTGAAACTGAGTCACGAAGATCGAGTCTCACGAGCGGAGATCTGTCGTCGTTATGGAGTTGAGCTTCTGGAGGATTGGAACTAGCGCGCACAGTCAGAGAACCCTCATGGTCGAGAGTGGAGACCACTATCGAACCGATGCCTCCCGTAGCTCCTACTACCAGCGCTCGGGAACCCGCTAGATCAAGGTTCATAACGGTTACCGAGTCTCGTTCTGTAGAGCGCCGAGTCTTGACAAGAGAGCGTGGGCATTGTTGTAAAGAACGTCAGCCATGACTTCCGGTTTCATCTCTAGTGATTTGAAGTTCTCCAAGGTTTCCACGATGGGGCGGAAGGGGTATGCCGACGCATAGAGCATTTTGTTTCTGATCATTTCGTTTGCTGCTTGTACCAGAGGCTCTGCTCCAGGAGCAAAGTGGTAGAACGAGTTCTCAAAAAATACGTTAGGCCTGCGCCAAGAAACCGCAATCATGGTGTTGGTGAATGGCCAGCCTGAGTGGGAACCAATCAGAATTAGTTCAGGATGTGATTGGGCAACTTCGTCTAGGGCGATCGGGTCTCCACACCTCAGAGGCTGGTTGATTCCTGGCATTCCACCCATAGTCACCGCAACAGCCACACCTTGTTGTTCACACATTGCAAAAATTGGGGCGAGCCGGTCGTGATCGGCTGTGATCCCAACTTGGAATGGGTCAATACACAGTCCTCGGAAACCAAGGACCTCAATGCAGCGTTCTGACTCGGCGATAGCAAATGGGATGTCCGTGAGATCTATTCCGCCGAAAGGAATGAGGTGATCTCTATGTGGGCGCACACATTCTGCTACCAAATCATTGGTAAGTTCCCAGGATCCATCTTGGGCCAGTCGACTTCTGGCAGCCACCACTGCGATTTCGACACCCGCGTTGACGAGCTGTGTGACGAATCCGTCTACCGTCTCATCGGGTGCCTCATAGCGGCCGAACTCGCCAGTTTGCCTAGCGATGTCCTTCAAGCGAGGACGGAGGTAAGCGGCATATTGGGCAATGTTGGGGCGTGCCCGAAAGTCAATTATTTTCATCTACGCCTTCGTGTCCCTCAAAAGGCAACACTCTTAAATTTGTATGGTCAACTGTTACCCAGACCTCTTCGTCATGGGTGAGTTGCTTGGGGTCTGCTTGCCACACAATAAAACTAATATCTTCAGATATTTTAATATGGTGCTCTGTATGGGAACCGAAGAAACTAGACGTATTCACTGACCCTTTCCAGTTCAAACTTCCGTCAACCTGCTGCGTTGAGATACTGCATCTTTCGGGTCTAAATGCGAGAACAACCCCTGACCCTTCGGGAAAGTTTTCTTCACTAGGAACGTTTACAATTCCTAACTGGGTTTTTACAGCAGCGGAGCCATCTGGATTCATACTGCTAACCGTTCCGATTAGTTCGTTAACTGTTCCAATGAAGTTAGCGACATACCGGGTACTGGGCTTCTCGTAGATGTCTTTTGGTGGCCCCAACTGGACAATCTTCCCGAGTTCCATTACTGCTATTCGGTCAGCTAGTTCCATTGCCTCAATCTGGTCATGTGTTACGTAAATAGCGCTGAAGTTAAGTTCTCGCTGCATCTCTACAAGTTCCCGTCGGAGCTGGTCTCTGACCTTCGCGTCAACGTTAGAAAGTGGTTCGTCAAGAAGAATTAGATCGTCACCAGCGACTAGAGCCCGAGCCAATGCAACTCGTTGCTGCTGTCCGCCGCTCATGTCGCTGGGGTGTTGTCCCGCAAGTTCTGGGACTCCGACCATTTCCAGAGTCTGATTCACCCTCTCTGCAACTTCCCCCTTCGATGTCTTTCGAGACCTCAGTGGGAAGGCGACATTGTCAAACGCTGTCATATGGGGCCACAGAGCATAAGACTGAAAGATCATGCTTAGGGCACGGTTCTGAGGCGGAATCTCTACGCGTTGATCCCCAGAAAACATAGTCTCACCGTTAATCAGGATCTCTCCATCCTCAGGCTTTTCAAGGCCGGCGATGGAGCGAAGAAGCGTAGTTTTCCCGCAGCCACTGGGACCAAGTAGCACGATGCACTCGCCTGAGCGCACCGAGAGTGAGACGTCATCAATAGCCTTGACTGGTGTCCCATCGGCGCGCTTGAAGGTTTTTTGGAGGTTTCGTACTTCTACGACAACGTCTGCCACGATGTTCCTTTAATTGCTGTTGGTGGGTTATACGTATTGTTAGATGGATAGAACTCAAACAGTATTATCAATGGACCTATACGACTGATGAGATGGATGACCGTCTTCGTGTTAGGGCAAAAACGACACCGATGATGGTGCCAGTTACCAACGTGAGGCCCATCGCTAGAGCAGCGAGGTATGCGTACGAACCCATCTCATAGATTTCTATAATTTTTTTCCCAGCAGTTTGGTTGCTGGTACCCGAGAGAATCGCTGATGCTTGGAAGTCGCCGGCGTAACGCACAAACAAAAGCGACCATCCGGCGACTAGGCCTGGAAGCATTAGTGGAATATTGATTCTCCAGAAAGTTCGGCTTTCTGAAGCCCCGCTTACGTACGCGGCTTCCATAAGGCTGTGTCCTACTTGGCTTGCTGCTCCGTCGGCAGCAATGGAGCCACTGGGCATATGTGTGGCGATAAACGCTAACAACAGAATCAGCATCGTTCCGTGGAGTTTGAAAGGCGGCCCAGCAAAGGCGAGAATGAATCCGACCGCAATAATCAGGCCAGAGACCGCAGCTGGGAGTTTGGCGACACCATCGATGAAGACTGAGACCTTTCCAGTCGATCGTTGCACATAACTAGAAATAGTTGCTGCAATGATCATGCCAATCGTTGCACCAATAAGGCCCAAGTAGACGCTGTTGAAAAGCGAGTCTCGTGTTTTCTGGTCGAACCAGAGCACTGTGCGGAAGTGCTCAAGGGTGAGTTGTCCCCAGCGCGTTTTCGGTGACCAAAATCCGTTCAGACTAGTGATGAGCAGGCCGTAGAGGGGAGCGATGAGAGCAAGAAATACGTAGCCAAATGTCAACGATCGAGCGACCCATCGCCACTTCCCCAGTTCAATTCTGCGTCCCCTGGCAGCTCGTCCACCGATCGTCGCAAACCGACCTCCCCGTATGAGCCGAGCCTGCAGTCGCCAGATCGCAACCAGCACTATTAGCACAACGACACTTAGGCCCACTGCTTCCGCCGTTTTCGGCGGGTATGTGAAATTGAGGAGTCGCACGATCCGAGTAGAAATGACCTGAATGTCGGCACCGGTACCAATAAGTATTGGTACTGAGATCATTGCGAATCCGATGGTGGCCACGATCAAAGCTGATCCGGCGATACTCGGCCATACGTTCGGCAGTGTGACTCGCCGAAGTGTTTTCCAGAGGCCCGCTCCACATACGCGAGCTTGTTCCTCCAAGCTTGGATCAAGGTTACGGAGTCCAGCAGATATAAGGAGATACGGGTAGGGGATGAGGTACAGGGCGTAGACAAATATGAGGCCATACCAAGTGAAGATGTCGAATGGCCCCTGTTTTAGGTGAATACCTACGAGATCGAGGACTTCTCGGATGTAGTAGTTGAAATACCCAGCCCTTGGGGCTCCAATAATTACCCAACCGGCGGAAGCGGCAATAACCGGCATGACAAAAGGTAGGAGAGGCAAAATGTCAGTTAGTCCTCCCATACGGGCGTCTGTGCGCTCGTTAAGCCATGCAAGAACGAAACCAACAACGAGAGCAATGCCCCCACCAGCAATGACGAGCGTAAAGGTGTTGAACATCAACTGGCCAAGATTTGGAAGTTGGACAACGTTCCTGAACGGCTCAATATTGAGACTTCCATCTACCCAAAAGAGGCGCACGAGGACCCGGGAGAATGGGTAGAGGATCAGGAATGCAGTGCCAAAGCCAACTAGAAGACTGAAAGCCTGGAATGGTGTGAGTTTGGACCCAAGAGTCTTGACGCCCCGTTGTTTCGAGGGCATCTCCGGGGCAACTGCTACATCAATTTCGGTCAAACCGTTCTCCCGTTAACCGGTTCGCACTCGTGGCAGAGCGCATCAGTTTGCGTGGTACAGGGCGGGGGCGTTGCTGCCGCCATGGCGACAGCAACGCCCCCTAAAGGAAGACTTAGATTGAACTAAGGCTTCAAGCCCTTTATTTATTCACCCATCCCAAGAAGGTCGAGCACGTGCTCCTTGCGGTCAAGGAAGTCACCCGCAACAGCTAGCAACCCGCTAGGTACCGAAATTGGGTCCCATGGGTTGATGTCGTGAGTGCCCTGCCGCCAAGCAGTAATGCCCTCGTTGGACAGCGCGTAGTTCACAAACAAGCGTCCTGCATAGGGATGCGGAGCGTTGCTCAGAATTGTTGGACGCTGTTCGAAGGCTGAGGTGACAGCTGGGACAATTAGTTCCACTGGAGCACCGTTCTTCTTTACGAAGTTTGCCAAGCCTTCTACACAGACCAACTCGACAGTCCCCTCGCCAGCAGCCACTGCTTCAGTAGCCGGTACACCACTAGCGAAGACCCTGCCGAAGTTGTCAGCAATTGCCTTCACGACATCATCGCCGTAGTGGGTCGCTAGAGCATCCCAGTGGCCCACGTATACGTCAGCAATGGAGAAGTCGGCAGCAAGGATTTCATCCTTCCACTTTGGGTCGGCCAGGTCTTCGAAACTTGTTGGCCAATCTGCCTCGTCAACGTAGTCAGTGTTGACGCAGATTCCCCATGGGACTGCCAGTGAAGCACCGCTTCCGGTGTATGGCCGTTTGAAGTCCTCTGGGTAATCAGCGAAGACTGGGACGAGATCCGCGGTCACTGCCGTGAAGATGTCTCCAAGGTTGTCGTGTACGAAGAGGTGCGTCGTTGACAGCATGGCGTCTGCGATGGTGGCCTTCGCTTCATGTTCAGCGCTAATACGAGCAACAAGGTCGGTTGGGACCGCTCGCACATACTCGACATCAATATCTGGATACGCCTCCATAAAGCCGTTTACCATCGCCTCCAACTGTGCTGGAACAGCATCCCCGTACAAGAAGAGTTTTCCTTCTCCGTTAGCTGCTGCAACCAACTCGTCGTATGACATGGCTTCAAAGCCAGGCAACTCAAACTTGAATACGACCGGGTCGATGCCGTAGACGCCATCCATGAATTCGGCGTATTCGCTGAACTCACCGGCTGGCACCATGCCACCACTTGCACGATCCATCGTGAACGGTGCACCACATGGGCTGTGGTTACTCATCGTCCAGTCGATTTCACAGGAAATCCCCATCGTGTCGAACTTGCCCTGCAACGCCTTGGTCAAGGCAG
>JAQWTI010000032.1 GCA_029242745.1 Acidimicrobiales bacterium
CGAGAAGCGCATGCTGCAGGAGGCCGTCGACGCATTGTTCGACAACGGCCGACGTGGCCGCCCGGTCACAGGACCAGGCAACCGTCCGCTCAAGTCGCTCTCCGACATGTTGAAGGGCAAGCAGGGCCGCTTCCGGCAGAACCTTCTTGGCAAGCGAGTCGACTACTCGGGCCGTTCGGTCATCGTGGTCGGCCCCACGCTGAAGTTGCACCAGTGCGGCCTTCCGAAGCTCATGGCACTCGAGCTGTTCAAGCCCTTCGTCATGAAGAAGCTGGTCGATCATGAACTGGCCCAGAACATCAAGTCGGCCAAGCGCATGGTCGAGCGCCGCAGGGCCCAGGTCTGGGATGTCCTCGAAGACGTCATCCGTGAACATCCAGTGCTGCTGAACCGCGCGCCGACACTTCATCGTCTCGGAATCCAGGCCTTCGAGCCCGTCCTCGTCGAAGGCAAGGCCATCCAGATTCACCCGCTCGTGTGTGCTGCGTTCAACGCCGACTTCGACGGTGACCAGATGGCGGTCCACCTGCCGTTGTCGAGTGAGGCTCAGGCCGAAGCTCGCGTTCTGATGTTGTCGTCGAACAACATCCTCTCGCCGGCCGATGGTCGCCCGATGACGGTGCCTTCACAGGACATGATCATCGGTGCCTACTACCTCACCGAGCGACGTGACGCGGAGGGCGATGCCGAGAGTCCTGTGTCGTTCCGTCACCTCTACCAGGTCGAGCGCGCGATCGAACTCGGCGAACTCAAGCTTCACGCCCCGATCATTTATCGCGGTGACGATGGCTTGAAGACCGAAGATGGTTGGATGCCGACGACCGCAGGTCGCGTGCTGTTCAACTCTTCACTTCCCGAGACCTACCCCTTCGTCAACGAGGCAGTACGTAAGCGGGACATGGGTGACATCGTTGCCGAACTCTCCGAGCGCTATCCGAAGGCCGATGTTGCGGCTTCGCTCGACGCGATCAAGAATCAGTCGTACCGATTTGCTTCGCAGTCGGGGCTGACGGTCTCGATCAACGACGTCGTTGTCCCGCCGTCGAAGGGCGCCATTCTCGACCGCTACGAGCAGGAAGCCGATCGGGTCGAGACACAGTACCGCCGAGGCATCATCACCGATGGTGAGCGTCGCCAGAAAGAGGTTGAGATCTGGACCTCGGCCACCGAAGAGGTACGCGACGCGATGGAGATCGAACTCAAGGCTACGGTCTTCCACCCGTTTGACATGATGGTCGGTTCCGGTGCCCGCGGAAACATGATGCAGGTGCGCCAGATCGCAGGTATGCGCGGCTTGGTGGCTAATCCTCGCGGTGACATGATTCCGCGTCCCATCAAGTCCAACTTCCGTGAAGGACTGGCGATGTTGGAATACTTCATCGCTACTCCAGGTGCCCGAAAAGGCCTAGTAGACACGGCCCTGAGGACAGCCGATTCGGGTTATCTGACCCGTCGACTGGTTGATGTGTCTCAGGAACTGATCATTAACGACGTTGACCCATTCGACTCAGAAATGGGTGTACGTGGTATTTGGATTGACGACGTGTGTCCGGATGAACCCAATCGGCGTAGCCACCTTGAGACGCGTCTCTTCAGTCGAAGTCTGGCTGACGATTTGACTTTGGCTGACGGGACGGTCCTAGCTGCCGGATCCATTGTGGGTGAGCCTGAGATGATTGCTTTGCGGGATGATACGACTATTGATCGAGTGCGCGTGCTGTCACCGCTCACCGACGAGTCGCCTACTGGCGTCTCGGCGGCCAGTTACGGGATGTCGCTGGCTACTAATAAGGCCATTGAGGTTGGCGAAGCGGTTGGTGTAATCGCTGCTCAGTCGATTGGCGAACCCGGAACCCAGTTGACCATGCGGACGTTCCACACCGGCGGTGTTGCTGGGAAGGACCTTGCTGGTGGTCTGCCTCGGGTTGTGGAACTTTTCGAGGCACGGGAGCCAAAGGGCAAGGCGACTCTTGCCCGGATCTCTGGCGTTGTCCGTATCGCGGAAGATGAGGGGCGCGGTCGTGAAATTACCGTGGTGGCTGATGACGGCACGGAGGACGTGCACCTGATCCAAGGGCTGGCCCGTATCGAGGTTGTCGACGGTGCTGAAGTTCGGGCTGGTGATGCCATTGTTGAGGGACCGCGTGACCCGAAAGAACTCCTAGAAATAAAGGGTGTTCGGGAGACCCAGCAGTACCTCGTGGAAGAGGTGCAGCGTGTCTACCGCGATCAGGGAGTGTCGATCCACGACAAGCACATCGAGTTGATTGTGCGGCAGATGACCCGCCGGGTGAAGATAAATGACACAGGCGAGTCGGACTTTCTGCCTGGCGAACAGGTTGATCAGCGACAGTTTGCTGAGACAAACCGCCTGCTGGTGGCCGAGGGTAAGCGTCCCGCTGAGGGGCGCCCGGAACTCATGGGCATCACCAAAGCATCACTGGCTACTGAGTCATGGCTCTCGGCGGCCTCCTTCCAGGAGACCACTCGAGTGTTGACCGAAGCAGCTATCGAATGTCGAAGTGACAATCTCATTGGTCTTAAAGAGAACATCATTATCGGGAAGTTGGTGCCAGCGGGGACTGGGATGGAGGCTTACCGGCGAGTGGCCACCCATGCACCGGACTACAAGCCGATGGACTTCTATTCGTCGGCTGATGAAGAGCAGGACTTAGCTGAGTGGTTGGCCACTCAGGTAGGTCCAGGTGACAATGATGCATTCGCTGGTGCCTATGAGGCCGACGTGATCAACCTAGCCGGGACTATGGAAGCGACTGTGGAGGCCACCCCCGAATCTGAGTGACTCATAGTTGAAAAGCTGATCGAACCCCGTCGGCGACTTATGCCGGGACCCGATGTATTGGCATGGCTCAACGTCGACGTTTGGAGCGGGCTGGACCCACCCGTAGACTCAACCGTTGGCCGTTGCTGCAACCCGGTTCTGGGTGTGTCAGACAACCCAGAGTGACGTTTACATTTTAATTTACATTAGAAGCGATCCATTTCTGGGTCGACACGAGGAGCACAAGTGCCCACCATTCAACAGCTGGTCCGCAAGGGCCGCCAGTCCAAGCGCCGCAAGGAAACTACGCCAGCGCTGAAGGGCGCCCCCCAGCGACGTGGAGTTTGCACGCGCGTGTATACAACTACGCCAAAGAAGCCGAACTCTGCCCTACGCAAGGTGGCGCGTGTGCGTCTTACTAGCGGAAGTGAGGTTACGGCTTACATCCCAGGTGAAGGGCACAACCTCCAAGAACACTCCATTGTGTTGGTGCGCGGTGGTCGCGTAAAGGACCTCCCTGGAGTCCGCTACAAAGTGATCCGTGGAACACTGGACACCTCAGGTGTTAGCCAGCGTCGTCAGGCTCGTAGTCGCTACGGCGCCAAAAAGGAAGGCTGACTGTGCCACGCAAGGGCCCCGCTATTCGTCGTGAGTTGACTCCGGATCCGGTCTACCGATCAACGGTTGTTACCC
This sequence comes from Acidimicrobiales bacterium, assembly GCA_029242745.1. Lineage (GTDB taxonomy): Bacteria > Actinomycetota > Acidimicrobiia > Acidimicrobiales > MedAcidi-G1 > UBA9410. The sequence continues at coordinate 3,476 of JAQWTI010000032.1, forward strand.
AGCTCGTGAACAAGGTGCTTCAGCGCGGTAAGCGCTCCACCGCCGAGCGCATTGTTTACAGTGCGCTCTCTACTGTTGAAACTAAGACCGGTTCGGAGCCGGTTGGAACTTTAAAGCGGGCAATAGACAATGTCCGTCCTCAACTTGAGGTTCGTAGCCGCCGGGTCGGTGGTGCGACATATCAGGTTCCAGTCGAGGTCCGCCCTCGGCGGGCTAATACGCTGGCGGTTCGTTGGTTGGTTAACTATTCACGAGATCGTCGCGAACGGACAATGGCCGAGCGTCTGGCTAACGAGATCATGGACGCATCTAACGGACTGGGGTCCTCGGTTAAGCGTCGTGAGGACCTACACAAGATGGCTGAGGCCAATAAGGCCTTCGCCCACTACCGCTGGTAGGTAGTAAACCAGGCCTCGCTTAGCCAGATCGGCTACCAGCGGTTACCTGCTGCGCGCTGTCCGGCCTTTGTCGGGGATTTCTGGCGTTCTAATGCGATCCACCCGGGTCCGGCCCGGATTTATGACCAAATACGTCCACCAATACTGACGAGACACTGAGCACTGATATGGCAAAGCGACATCCCCTCGAAAAGACCCGCAACATCGGGATCATGGCCCATATCGACGCGGGTAAGACGACGACAACTGAGCGGATCCTCTATTACACCGGGGTGAACTACAAGATCGGTGAGGTCCACGACGGTGCGGCGACCATGGACTGGATGGAACAGGAGCAGGAGCGTGGGATCACCATCACATCGGCAGCCACGAGTTGCTTTTGGAATGATCACCGCATCAACATCATCGATACACCAGGACACGTCGACTTCACAGTTGAAGTAGAGCGTTCTCTGCGAGTGTTGGATGGTGCAGTAGCCGTATTCGACGGCGTAGCCGGTGTGGAGCCCCAGACCGAAACTGTTTGGCGCCAAGCCGATAAGTACAACGTTCCTCGAATGTGCTTTATCAACAAGATGGACCGCACGGGAGCCGACTTCTATTTTGTGCTCGATACCATTCGTGAGCGCCTCGGTTGCAAAACAGCGGTTGTGCAGTTGCCTATCGGTGCTGAGTCGGACTTTGCTGGTGTTGTTGACCTGGTGGAGATGAACGCCCTCGTCTGGGAAGGCGAGGACCTTGGTGCCTCGTGGGACATTGTGGACATTCCTGACGCTCTGGTAGACGCTGCTGAGGAGTACCGTGCCGAACTGATTGACGTCCTATCGGAGTTTGACGAAAACATTCTTGAGAAATTTGTCGGTGAAGAGGAGATCACTGCTGAGGACGTACGCACGGCGGTACGTGCCGGTACCTTGGCGGGTCTTTGCGTTCCAATACTGACTGGTACGGCCTTCAAAAATAAAGGTGTGCAGCCCTTGTTGGACGCCGTAGTTGACTATTTGCCATCGCCTATCGACCTCCCTCCAGTTGAGGGAGTGCATCCACGTTCAGGTGACACCCTTGAGCGCAACGCTGCTGACGACGCGCCGTTTGCTGCTCTGGCCTTCAAAATCATGACGGATCCTCACGTAGGCAAACTCATCTACTTTCGGGCTTATAGCGGAGCGCTGGACAAGGGTTCGGCGGTTCTCAATACGCGTACTGGTAACAAAGAGCGGATTGGTCGCATTCTTGAGATGCATGCCAATGACCGGGAGGACCGTGAGGATGTTCGGACCGGAGACATCGTGGCTGGTATCGGCCTCAAGAACACACGAACCGGTGACACCCTCTGCGCTCCCGATCACCCCATTGTGCTGGAACAGTTGGAGTTCCCTGAGCCGGTGATCCATGTTGCCGTAGAGCCTCGTTCCAAAGCCGATCAGGACAAAATGGGTAAGGCTCTCGGCGCTTTGGCTGAGGAGGATCCGACCTTCACTGTCCGCAGTGACGAGGAGACCGGCCAGACCATCATCGGCGGTATGGGTGAACTTCACCTTGAGGTATTGGTTGACCGCATGCTCCGGGAGTTCCGGGTGGATGCCAACGTTGGTAAGCCTCAGGTGGCTTACCGAGAGACGATCAGTAGGCCTGTGTTGGACCATCGCTACACGCATAAGAAGCAGACCGGTGGCTCGGGCCAGTTTGCTGAGATTGTTGCCAGTCTTGAGCCTTATGAGGACGATGAGGCGACCTACCTCTTCGAAGACAAGATCTCTGGTGGGCGTATACCCAAGGAGTACATCGGTTCGGTGGACGCTGGCGTGCAGCTTGCCAGCACCAACGGTCCGCTGGCTGGTTTTCAGGTGCTCGGCTTAAAGGTGACACTTAACGATGGCAAGGCCCACGATGTGGATTCCTCGGAGATGGCTTTCAAAATTGCTGCTCAGGCGTGGTTCCGTGAGGCAATGCGAATGGCCAAGCCGGTGTTGCTTGAGCCAGTTATGTCGGTAGAGGTAGTAACTCCCGAAGACTACATGGGTGATGTAGTGGGCGATCTGAACTCTCGACGCGGTCGGGTAGGCCAGATGGAGGCCCGTGGGTCGAACCAGGTTGTCAGCGCCGTAGTGCCGCTGTCGGAGATGTTCGGATACGCTACTGACCTGCGATCACGCACTCAGGGGCGTGCTACCTACACGATGCAGTTTGATTCGTACCAGCCGACGCCAGGTTCGGTACAGGAGGAGATCACCCGCCGTATTCACGGTGAGTGATCTGTCACTAGGCGTACCTGTTATTTAGAATCCAGTCCAAAGAAAAAGAAACCAAGGAAGAAGAAGCGAAATGGCCAAGGCCCAGTTCGAACGCAATAAGCCCCACGTAAACGTAGGCACCATGGGTCACATTGACCATGGAAAGACCACGTTGACCGCAGCGATCACCAAGGTCCTGTCGGATAGAGATCCCAACTCCACCGCCTTCACCGAGTTCGAGAACATCGACAAGGCACCCGAAGAGAGGGAGCGGGGCATCACAATCAATGTGAGCCACGTCGAGTACGAGACCCCGAACAGGCACTATGCCCACGTTGATATGCTGGGCCACGCCGACTACATCAAGAACATGATCACTGGTGCAGCTCAGGTTGACGGCGCGATTCTTGTGGTATCGGCCGCTGACGGCCCGATGCCGCAGACTCGGGAACACGTGCTTCTAGCTCGTCAGGTGGGTGTACCAAAGATCATTGTGGCACTGAACAAATGCGACATGGTTGATGACGAGGAGTTGCTCGAACTGGTCGAGATGGAGGTCCGGGAGTTGCTCGACGAGTACGACTTCCCGGGTGACGACACCCCTGTCATACGGGTCTCGGCTCTGAAAGCGCTCGAGGGCGATAGCGATGCCGGCGATCAGGTCGTGGATCTGATGAACCAGGTGGACGAGTTCATCCCGCAGCCCAAGCGTGATATCGACAAGCCTTTCCTTATGCCGATTGAGGACGTGTTCTCGATAACTGGTCGTGGAACGGTGGTAACCGGCCGTGTTGAGCAGGGTGTGGTTAACACTGGCGACAACATCGAGATTATTGGCCTTAAAGACACCCAGACAACGACCTGCACTGGTGTCGAGATGTTCCGTAAGTTGCTCGATCAGGGTGAAGCCGGAGACAATATCGGCGCCCTTCTGCGTGGCATTGACAAGGAAGACGTCCAGCGTGGTCAGGTGCTGGCGAAGCCAGGTTCGATTACACCTCATACGCACTTCGATGCCGAGGTCTACGTGTTGACTAAGGAAGAGGTTGGCCGCCATAAGCCCTTCTTCTCCAACTACCGTCCACAGTTCTACTTCCGCACCACTGACGTGACTGGCATGATTGAGTTGCCTGCGGGAACCGAGATGTGCATGCCGGGAGACAACACGACCATGACTGTTGAACTGATTGCTCCGATCGCCATGGATGAGGGCCTGCGCTTTGCTATTCGTGAAGGTGGTCGCACCGTGGGTGCAGGCGCCGTCACCAAGATCCACAAGTAGGCGGGGCAACGCCGATGCCTGTAGGGCAAAAAATTCGGATTCGACTAAAGGCCTATGATCATGAGGTCATAGACCAATCAACTAAGAAAATTGTTGAGACTGTTCGGCGGACTCAGGCTGACCTCCGCGGTCCAGTTCCACTGCCGACCGAGAAGCACCGTTACACGGTTATTCGCGGCCCCTTCAAGGACAAGGATTCTCGGGAACATTTTGAGATGCGGATACACAAGCGTCTCATAGACATTTTGGATCCCTCGCCTAAGACAGTGGACTCACTTCAGCGCCTAGATCTTCCAGCCGGCGTTGACATTGAGATCAAGATCCAGCAGGTTTGATTTAACTGGATGGGCTAGGTCAAACTCACTAGTCGGTTTCTCCAACTTGACAGTTCTGGGGCAGTTCCTTTGATGGGGACTTTGACTGTTTTTAGTTGATTCCAGGAGTTGATTAGTCAACTACTGGTTCATCTAATTGGAACCAGATTTTTCACCATGGCCACGGCGCTGGCTACTGGCTTCTTGAAGGTGTTCTGCGACCTCATGGCGCTCTGCTTCGGCAACTATGACAGCCTGAATGGTGGCCGCTGCGGGAAGGGCAAGCAGCGCGCCAACGACACCCAAAACAGCTGCCCCGGCGATCACGGACCCAAAGGCCACCGCTACATGGAGTTGCATTGTGTGGGCGGTTATGCGCGGCCCCAAGACGTAATTCTCAATCTGCTGATAGACGGCGATCACGACAACCACCCACAGGCCATCAATCGGGTCATTCAAAAGGGCAATAATCAGTGGAAGCGTGCCGGCAATGAAGGTTCCGACCACGGGCACAAACTGGGACATGATGCCCACCCACAAGGCCAGGGCAAGAGCTGATGGCAGGCCGATGATTTCGAAGGCGGCCCAGTGGACGAGTGACGAACCCAGCGCCAGCAGACTCCGCGACAGGATGTAGCCACCAGTTTTCTCGATCGCCATGTCCCAGACTTCAAGTACGTGTCTCTGGTGACGTTCGGCGAGGAAAGAACAGATTAAGCGGCGCAACTTGGGGCCTTCCGCTACCAAGTAGAAGGTAAACAGGCCAACGGTGAATAGTTGAAACAAGACGTTGACCACGGTGGTGCCAAAGCGGGCTAGGTCATCGGCCACGTTGCCAAGCCAACTGGCCAGTGCCCCGGAGTCATAGTTGGCCCGGAGGTCTGCCGTGGTGTTTTCAACACCGAATGAGTCCTCTAACCATTTGTCGACGTCAGCAAGGTATGCGGGAACGTTTTCGCTGAATTCTGTCACCTGCTCGGCCAAGAGATTGCCCACTTGGGCACCAAATCCCCCCATGCTGGCCACCAGCACGGCCATTGAGAGAGCTGTTCCTAGGCTCCGACGGAGCCCAGCCCGCTCGAGTCGGTTCACTGCCGGTTCGAGAGCAAATGATAGAAAGAACGCCACTAATAGGACGAGGATCAGTGGCCGGAGTGACTCGAGTAACCCTCGTAAGTAGTAGAGCGCAGCGATGCCTCCCAATAAAGTCAGGATTGCTCGCCGGGCCCATGGAGGTGCAGAGCGGTCGCTGAGGTCTGGAATAGTGCGCGCTCCGGAACTCTCGGTCATTCGCCCGAGTAACTTACCGACACTAGATCGTTGCAATGGAAGGGATCTGTCACCGTTGGTGACGCTACCGTTCACTTCTGAAATGTTTGGGGATGCCCGCAGCATTCGTCATTCGCCTACAGACGATGGGCAGAGGCCTGGGACTGGAAACCTGTCGGTTGTGGGTTGCTGCGCTCGGCCCTATCGTAGGGGGCTGCACTTGTGGCAGATCTCGTGTGGTCGGCCAACCGTGTTAATCGACGTCCGAGTAGGCGGCGGCTCCGGGAGATCGGGGATGCCGAACCGCACGGCACAACAAAATCGCCGCTCCGCCGGGCTCTGCCCGTGTGGAGCGTTCGCATGAATGGACTTCAGGGTTCATTTCTGCCGGTAAATCGCCGGCACCAGTCGCAGGAGCCATTATGGCCATCAAGGCAATCGTCGGCGATAAGGTCGGCATGACACAGGTATGGGTCGAGGACAACCGTGTTCTTCCCGTCACTGTGCTTCGTGTCAGGCCCAATCGCGTCGTTCAGGTCAAGACTTCTGAGCGCGATGGTTACTCCGCCCTTCAGGTGACTTTTGGCCATCGTGATGCTGAGAAGCTCACCCGTCCTGAGGCTGGCCACTTTGCTGCTGGTGGGGTGGAGGCCGGTGAGCGCTTAGTTGAGCTCCGGCTTGACGATGTCGACGGCTACGAGGTCGGTCAGGAGATCACCGTAGAGTCACTCGCTGATCAGGGTCATGTAGACGTGACCTCAGTCAGTAGAGGTAAGGGCTTTGCGGGCGCCATGAAGCGCCATGGTTTCGCCGGTCAGAGGGCTTCGCATGGTGCGCATAAGGTGCATCGAAAGCCGGGTGCGATCGGCCAGTGCGCTACCCCTTCTCGGGTCTTTCGGGGCAAGAAAATGCCAGGCCGGATGGGTAATCGTAAGACCACCACTTTGAACCTCCAGGTTGTGCAAGCCGATGTTGAACGTGAGTTGTTGCTGGTTCGGGGCTCGGTACCCGGACCCCGTGGCGCCACCGTTCTTATTCGTGATGCTGTAAAGGGAGGCCGGTGATGGCGAAGGTTGATGTCCGAAGCCAGGCTGGGGAGGCTGCCGGTTCCGTTGATCTCGACGATGCCACATTTGGCATTGAGCCCAACGCTTTCGTGATGCATCAGGTCGTGACCGCCCAGTTGGCTGCGCGTCGGTCTGGAACTCAGAGCACGCTCACTCGAGCCGAGGTTAGGGGTGGCGGTGCAAAACCTTGGGCCCAAAAGGGGACCGGTCGTTCCCGCCAGGGATCGATCCGCTCGCCACAGTGGCGGGGTGGTGGTGTTGCCCTCGGCCCTAAGCCACGTAGCTACGCCCAGAAGACCCCCAAGAAGATGGTACGGCTTGCTTTGCGTTCAGCTCTAAGCGATCGGGCTGCCGAAGGAAAGGTGGTCGTGGTCGATGACTGGGCTTTCGATGCGCCCCGCACGAAGGACGCACTTGCCGCGCTCGTCGCTCTCGGTATCGAAGGGCGTGCACTGGTAGTTGCCGAGCGATCTGATGACAACACCTGGAAGAGTTTCGCGAACCTTGGTGAAGTACACGTGCTTTCACCTGGAGAACTCAATGCTTACGACGTCCTAGTGAGTGACTACGTGATATTTACGAAAGCCACACTGCCGGGCATCGTTCCTGTGGCCCCACAGGCGGCTCCGGCAGGTACTGGTTCTGATGCCAACTCCGATGTGGGAGAAGAAGCATGAAGGATGCACGCGACGTCATCGTGAAACCGGTTGTATCAGAGAAATCCTATGCTCTGCTTGAGGAGAACGTCTATACCTTCGAGGTTGCCAAAGAAGCCTCCAAGCCTGAGATCCGCGACGCTGTCGAGTCAATCTTTGACGTGACTGTGCTCAAGGTCAACACCCTCAACCGCCATGGTAAGCGTAAGCGAAACCGTCGTACGCCGACGTTCAGTAAGCGCCCAGACGTCAAGCGGGCTTATGTCACCCTCATTGAGGGTGACTCGATCGAGTTATTCGAGGTCTAGGAATATGCCGCAGCGCAAAACAAAACCGACTAGTCCTGGGCGCCGGTTCCAGACCATCGCCGATTTTTCGGATATCACCAAGACGGTACCCGAGCGGTCTCTGACCGAAAAACAGAACAGCACCGGTGGACGAAACAACTACGGCCGTAAGACCGCTCGCCATCGCGGTGGCGGCCATAAACAGCAATACCGGATTATTGATTTTCGCCGAAATAAGGACGGAGTGCCAGCAAAAGTTGCTGCAGTTGAGTACGACCCAAATCGCAGTTGCCGAATTCTTTTGCTCCATTACCACGATGGTGAGAAGCGTTACGTCCTAGCCCCCAAGGGTGTACAGGTCGGTGAGACGTTGCAGTCAGGTCAAGGTAGTGAGATTAAGCCTGGCAATGCCCTGCCTTTACGGTACATCCCTGTTGGTACGGTCTTGCACAACATCGAGTTGCAACCCGGTGGCGGCGGAAAGATGGCTCGCAGCGCCGGTGCCAGCGTCCAGTTGGTGGCCAAGGAGGGTGACTTTGCCACTCTCCGCCTTCCCAGCACCGAGATGCGGCGTGTTCGTATCGACTGTCGTGCCACAGTCGGTGAGGTAGGCAATCAGGAGCATGAGCTCACCAAGATTGGCAAGGCTGGCCGAAACCGGTGGAAGGGCGTACGTCCCCAGTCCCGCGGTGTGGCCATGAACCCGGTCGACCATCCCCTCGGTGGTGGTGAGGGTAAGTCATCGGGTGGTCGCCACCCGGTGTCGCCTTGGGGTAAGCCTGAGGGTCGTACCCGTAAAAAGGGCAAGCAGTCCGACAAGTTGATCGTGCGCCGTCGTCGGCGGCGTGGATCGCGGAGGTAATCGGCGATGCCGAGGAGTCTCAAGAAGGGTCCGTTCGTGGACGACCACCTAATCAAGAAGGTGGACGTGCTGAACGAGTCTGGTGAGAAAAAAGTAATTCGAACGTGGTCCCGTCGGTCCACCATTGTGCCCGACATGGTCGGCCACACGATGGGTGTACACGATGGCCGTAAGCATGTCCCGGTGTACATCACCGAGGCGATGGTTGGCCACAAGTTGGGTGAGTTTGCACCAACGCGAACCTTCCGACACCATGCAGGACAGGAGAAGGGTGGTCGTCGCTGATGACCGGCCTTAAGACCAACGAGCGTCCGGGGACACGTGCGGTGGTTAAGTACGTTCGTGTGTCGCCGAGTAAGGTCCGCGCTGTGCTCGACCTCATCCGGGGTGAGTCCTTTGGCCGTGCAGCGGAGATTTTGGCTTTCTCTGAACGTTCGGCGTCCGATGTAATCGGCAAGTGCCTTGATTCAGCTGTAGCCAATGCTGAAAATAACGATGGCATTCCGGCAGAGGAGCTTTTCGTTTCAGCCTGTTATGCCGACGAGGGCCCGACTCTCAAGCGCTGGCGTCCCCGTGCTCGAGGACGCGCCACACAAATTCTCAAACGCACTTCCCATATCACGATCATCGTGAGTAGATACGACCAAGAAACGTTGGATGATCTGCGTGAGCGGGAGGCTGCCAAAGGTCGGACCGGTTCCAGTACCCATGCCGCTGAGGCCCGCCGCCAGCGTGTGGAGCGCAGTCGTGCTGCCGCTGCTGAGGAGGCTGCCGCTGCTGAGGAGGTGGATCACGATCACGAGGTCGAAGCAGAGGTTGACACGGCTGCGAATGTCGAAGTATCCACCGATGAGCAGACCGAGGACGAGACCGGTGAGGAGGTCGCTGAGGCGACAGATCACGAAGCCGAGGTTGACACGGCTGCAAATGTTGAGGTGTCCGCCGATGAGCAGGGCACAGACACGGCTGATGAACCGGCCGATAAGAATGTCTCTGAAGAGCAAGACGAAGAGGAGTCCAGCTGATGGGCCAGAAGGTCAATCCGTACGGCTTCCGTCTGGGAATTACCACAGACTGGAAGTCGCGGTGGTTCGCCAGCCGGCAGGAGTACGCCGACAATGTCATCGAGGACTGGCAGATTCGGGAGTACATCATGGCTGATCTGCCGCATGCGGCGATCAGTCGTGTCGAGGTAGAGCGAACCAGCAATAAGTTGCGTATCGACGTTCATACCGCTCGTCCGGGCATCGTCATTGGTCGCAAGGGCACGGAAGCCGATCGCTTACGGACCGGTCTGACGCAGATCACCGGAAACCATCAAGTGCAGTTAAATATCCAGGAAATTAAAGAGGCGGAGCTCGATGCCGCTCTGATTGCCCAAGGTGTGGCTGATCAGTTGGCTGGTCGTGTGGCTTTTCGTAGAGCCATGAAGCGGGCGGTTCAGAATGCTCAGAAAGCCGGCGCGTTGGGTATTCGAGTGCAGTGTTCTGGTCGGTTGGGTGGCGCCGAGATGTCTCGAACTGAGTGGTACCGAGAAGGTCGAGTTCCTCTACACACGCTCCGGGCCGATATTGACTACGGCTTTCGCGAAGCTCGCACCACTTACGGCCGGATTGGTGTGAAGGTTTGGATTTACAAGGGCGACATTCTTCCCTACAAGAGCGTGCTTGAGGACAAGATCACCAAGGAAGCGGCTATGGCCGCCGGCGAGACCTCTGGCCAAACTAAGCCGCGAACTGTGGTGTCGTCGGCTGCTGCCCGTCGTCGGCCTGAGACCGGTGATACCCCGGCCACGGACGAGGATCTGGCAACAGAGGCTGTTGAGGTCGATCCGGCGCCACTTGTGAAGGAAGGCGACGCTGAATTCGAGAAGTTGCTCGCCGAAGAAGAAGCCATAGAGGCTTCCACTAAGGACAGTCACGAGACACCGCACTTCCGCGGCGGGGACGGTGACTGACTCGTGCTGATGCCGAAGAAGGTTCGACACCGAAAACAGCACCGGGGGCGCCTGCGGGGAACCTCCAAGGGGATGACCGAGATTACTTTTGGTGAGTTTGGTATTCAGGCTCTTGAGCCAGGATGGATCACTGCTCGCCAGATCGAGGCTGCCCGTATTGCCATGACCCGCCATATCAAACGTGGCGGCAAGGTTTGGATCAACGTGTTCCCGGATAAGCCAATCACTGAGAAGCCGGCTGAGACCCGCATGGGTTCAGGCAAGGGCAACCCAGAGAAGTGGGTTGCTGTGGTCAAGCCTGGGCGGATCCTGTTTGAGTTGTCATATAGCGACTCAGTGGTTGCACGCGAGGCCCTTGACCGGGCTATCCAGAAGTTGCCCATTAAGGCTCGAATTCTCGAGCGTGAGGAGGGCTTCTAGATCCATGGCGAAGAAAGAAACTTTTGAGACTCTGGGCAACACAGACCTACTAGAGCGTCTCTCCGACGCAAAGGAAGAACTGTTTAACCTGCGTTTCCAGCTGGTTACCGGTCAACTTGAGAACCATGCCCGAGTTGGACAGGTCAAAAAAGAAGTAGCACGCGTGCTGACCGAGCTGCGGGCCCGTGAGATCGACGCCGCCGAGGCTATTGAGGCTGCTGGCGAGGAGGAGGCCGACTAATGGCCGAGATGATTGAAACGACCGAACGACCCAACCGTCGAAAGTTACGGGAGGGCCTCGTGGTCTCCGACGTCCAGGACAAGACGGTCATTGTGGAGACCATTGACCGTGTCCGGCATCGTCGCTACGCCAAGACGGTCCAACGGACTAAGCGACTGCATGTGCACGATGAGGAGAACCAACTCAACGTGGGTGATCGCGTGCGAGTCCAGGAGACCCGACCGCTATCAAAGTTGAAGCGCTGGCGTTTGGTCGAGATTCTTGAGAGGGCGAAGTAATGATTCAACAGGAGAGCCGACTTCGAGTTGCGGACAACTCGGGTGCTCGTGAGGTGCTCTGCATCAAGGTGCTGGGTGGCTCCAAGAGGCGTTACGCCTCAATTGGCGACATTTTTACTGCCACGGTCAAGGACGCGAACCCAGGGGCTGCTGTTAAAAAAGGTGAGGTGGTCAAGTGCGTCGTAGTTCGGACCAAGAAAGAACGCCGTCGTCCAGATGGAAGTTACATCCGGTTCGACGAGAACGCAGCGGTACTCATCAACGACCAAAACCAGCCGCGTGGAACTCGTATCTTCGGGCCGGTTGGCCGGGAACTACGTGACCGTAAATTCATGCGGATTGTTTCATTGGCACCGGAGGTTCTTTGATATGAAGATCCACAAGGGAGACAAAGTGCGAGTCCTGGCTGGTAAGGATCGGGGCAAGGAGGGAAGGGTGAGTCGTGCCATCCCTGCTGACAACAAGGTCATCGTTGATGGGGTCAATATCGCAAAGCGCCACCAGAAGCCGACGAGTGCAACCACGCAGGGGGGCATTATCGACAAAGCCATGCCTCTGGATGCATCCAACGTGGCCGTGTTGAGCCCGTCGGACGGGAAGCCGACTCGTATCGGATACCGGGTGACAGAAGCCGGCGAGAAGGTTCGGATCTGCAAGCGGACGGGAGCTGACATCGATGGCTAATACCTTGACCTCAGAAACGGGCATGGTTGCAGTGCGGATGCGCGAGCGCTACGACAGTGAAATTCGCAGTGCTTTGCAGGAAGAGTTGGGTCTGTCTAACGTTATGCAGGTCCCAAAACTGACGAAGATCGTCGTCAACATGGGCGTTGGTGCTGCTGCTCAGCAGTCCAAGCTCCTAGACGGTGCATTAGCGGATCTTGAGGTCATTACTGGCCAGAAGCCGCTAGTGACTCGGGCCCGGACGTCCATCTCGAATTTCAAACTACGCGAAGGTCAGCCAATCGGAGCTAAGGCCACAATGCGTGGTGACCGCATGTATGAGTTTCTTGATCGTCTGATCACCCTGGCGATTCCCCGGATCCGTGACTTTCGAGGTCTCAGCCCGAAGTCATTTGACGGAAACGGCAACTACACGTTCGGTGTAACCGAACAACTCATCTTCCCTGAGGTCTCGTACGACGACGTTGACCGCACCCGGGGCATGGATATCACGATCGTCAATACGGCGAAGACCGATGAGCAGGGTCGTGCCCTGCTCGACGCCTTCGGCTTCCCGTTCAAGAAGGACAGCTGACATGGCAAAGAAAGCGCTTCGCGAAAAGCAGCAGAAGACGCCCAAGTTTAAGGTCCGTGGCTATACCCGATGCCGTCGATGCGGCCGACCACGTTCGGTCTACCGCAAATTCGGGCTTTGCCGTATCTGTCTCCGACACATGGTGCACGCGGGCGAAGTCCCTGGCGTAACCAAGAGCTCACGGTAGGTGATGTAGCGATGATGACTGATCCAGTTGCTGACATGCTGACCCGCATCCGTAACGCCAACACGGCGATGCACGATGAGGTCATCATGCCAAGTTCAAAACTTAAGGTCGCTCTGGCCGACATGCTTAAGGCAGAGGGTTACATCGGTGGTTTCGATGTAGCTGACAACGCCGACAAGCCTGGTCAGAGCCTGACCATCCGAATGAAGTACTCACCAAAGCGTGAGCGGGTCATTTCGGGACTCAAGCGAGTCTCGAAGCCTGGCCTTCGGGTGTACTCCGGTTCGAAAGACATTCCCCGTGTTGTAGGTGGTCTCGGCGTTGCCGTGGTCTCCACCAGCAAGGGCCTTATGAGCGATCGCGAAGCACGACGCCGCCGTCTTGGTGGCGAAGTGCTCTGCTACGTCTGGTAGGTCGAGATGTCTCGTATTGGAAATAATCCCATCCCGCTCCCTTCCGGTGTAGCCGTTGCGATTACCGGCACTGCCCTCACTGTTCAAGGTCCCAAGGGCGAACTGAACATCGACTTGCCTGAGGGGATCACCGCCCGCCAAGACGGTGACGACCTCGTGGTCGAACGTCCGAACGACGATCAGCAGTCCAAGGCGTTGCATGGTCTTGCTCGTTCACTCGTAAACAACATGATCACTGGTGTAAGCGAGGGGTTCCGTAAGGACCTCGAGATCATCGGCGTTGGTTACCGCTGCGCAGCCAAGGGCTCAAATGCCCTCGAGTTGCAGCTCGGCTTCAGCCATCCGGTGAACTATCAAGCACCTGACGGCATCCAATTCGAGGTGCCCGATCAGCAGAAGATTTCCATCAGCGGTATCGACAAACAAGTTGTCGGCCAAGTTGCTGCAGAAATCCGAGCCTTCCGCAAGCCAGAGCCTTACAAGGGCAAGGGCATCCGTTACGTCGGCGAACATGTCATTCGCAAAGCCGGCAAGCAAGCCAAGTAGGGAAGAAAACGATGGCAACCAAGAGCCGCCGGGCTGCCCGGCAC
>JAQWTI010000047.1 GCA_029242745.1 Acidimicrobiales bacterium
CATCCTATCCACCCCGCACCACCCAGAGAAAGAATTACGGCGAGCCGGTGCGGTCTTTCAGAGCAGCACCAGATTTCGTGACCCGCTTGCCAATCATTGGGTGGTTGACGGCAACCTCGTCACCGGTCAGAACCAGAATGCCGGTCCGATGGTTGCAAGGGAAATGATGAAACTCCTCACTGCCCAGGATCTCTAGCCACATCCACGATGGCTATGACTCCTAAGTAGAGGAAGGGTCTGATGGGCAGCGACGCACCTCGCTATGGTCTCGTCGACCGGGAATATGGCATCCGGTTGGCTACTACCTCACTATCTGACGATGGCCCTGTATGGATGGTCAACCTGATGAAATATCGTGAAGTGGCCGAATACTTAGACGGCCGAAAGGCAACCATCTCTGGTCAAGAGGCAGATGACCTTTACTCGCCGATCGAGTCGTTAACGGCGGTCGGAGCCGAGATCGTCTTCGTAGGAGACGTCGATCAGCAACTCCTCGGTGACAACACCGTCTGGGATCGCATCGCTGTTGTGAAATACCCAACCCGCAAGTCTTTTATCGAGATGCAGTCGCGCCCCGAGTTTCAGGAGTCGCACAAGCATAAGGACGCTGGGATGGACAAGACCATCGTCATGGGCTGCCAACCCTTGAATATTCCGAGAGCATCCGACACGGAATTCGATAATTGGTCCAATGTCCCATACCCTGCGACCAAAAGTGATGGACCGGTAGTTGTGCTGCACGTGATCCGGTTCGAGGACACGGACTCCGGGGTCCAGACCCCCGCATATATGGAGGCCTATCAGTCGGTTGCGGCAGTAGTCGCCTCAAAGCACGGCTTGAGAGTCTCTGGCTGGTTCACAGTTGAAGGAACCATCATCGGTGACGGGCGGGATTGGCACCAGGTGCGCTTCAACCAATTTCCAAGCAAGGCAGCGTTCATGGCCGTTGTTGCTGATCCAACCCGTCTAAAGGCTCAAAATGACCATCGTGAGACAGCGATTGCTGATACTTACACGATGATCCTTCGTCCACGGTTCAACCGACTCGACGAACCCATACAGACCTAAGTCGGATTTGTGGGCTTCGTCGGGGAACGTCATGGCCTCCAAATTGGCTCCTCTTCAAGGCAACCGCATCATGGGTAGGGGCCCGACGTTCGTACCAGCGTGCTAGTGGTGCCTATGAGGTGAAGGAACCGCCGTTTAGGCCGATTGTTTGGCCGGTGATCCACGCTGCTTCGTCTGAGGCCAGGTAGGCGCAGAGCGAGCCGACATCATCAGGAGAGCCGAGCCGGCCTGCAGGAACAGTCTGAGTGAGTGCTCTAGCTGTTTCAATCCTCACTGAGTCCATAATGCCGAGAGCTACCGAGTTAGCGGTGATTCCATCTCTTCCATGTTCGAGAGCCAGGCTTCGCATCAGGCTAAGTGAGCCGCCTTTTCCGACTGAGTAGGGAACAAATCCCAAGCCCACTCCGTGAGTACCTGCTGCTGAAGAGATGGTGATTATCCTTCCATGGCCCCTTTCGACCATGGTAGGTAGCACAGCGTGGCAGCAGTGCAGAACCCCGTCCGTGTTGACCTGCATCGGTCCCCGCCAGTCGGCTGGGTTGGTATCTACGAAGCGCTTGGGCAACATTGTTTCTGCACCGCCGTTGCCCGCGTTATTGACGAGCACGTCGATTGGACCATGGGCGGCCACCGCCCTGTCGATGGCTAGCCGGTCAGTTACGTCGAACACTGTGGATAGTGCGGTCACTCCGTTTGACCTCAGTTCTTCAACGATTTCGTCAGCCCGGTCAGTCCGTAGGTCGTTGACGAGCACATTGGCACCCATTGCCCCGAGGGCTCGGGCGATACCGGCGCCGATGTTCTGTCCAGCCCCGGTAACCAGTGCCGTGCGTCCCGTGAGGTTGAACATGTCAGGCAGAGTACGCCTCACCAGCGGCAGCCGCTGGACTGTTTGCCGAGAGCGCAGCTTGTTGTTCTTATTGCCTCAAGTCCAGTTGCTACATACCCAGCCTTTTGGGGCTTAAGACCTCGTGTTTGAAATAAATCAAAGTCGAATGGGACTTCGCCCTGTTCTTGCTTCTCAGGGTGCTGTGCACTCGTGACTTCCGTGAAACAGGCGTTGGCCCAAGTGGTCCACCTGACCATCATCGTTGATTAGCAGAGCGTCGTTGTAGTGGCGGTCTCCCCGGTGGTGAGCGGTGTCCCCGGGGGCAAAACCCAGAAGCACTGATATCCGGTGTGGCCCCTTCACGGAGCTAGGGGGTAGTGAGGCATGCATGAGGTCGGAGTAGTGAATGGTCACGTCTCCTGGCCCAGTGGACAGTCCTACGCCCAAAGGGGCTTCGACTGCCGTGCCGTCTACAAACGGGAATGCCCCCTTGTGTGACCCGGGTAAGAACCGCAACTCACCTGCTTGTGGGGACCCTTCGGTAAGGCAAATGGTCAGAACAATTGACGGACACCGGTTGGCATGCCCACCCATGCCGCAGTCCCGGTGCCATGGCAGATCACCCAATCCCTCGGCCATGTTTGGGTGCTTCCACAGCACCGTTACTCGGTCAATGGAATCTGTTCCTTTGTCTACGCTGGGTTCGAGTTTCTCGTCGCCTAGTGCGACCATCTGGCAGATACGAGAGTCACTAACTAGGGCTTCCAATCCAGGCCGGCTAGCGGCTCGAAGAACTCGGGTTAGGACCTCCTTACCGGTGTGGTCGCGCCCCCACCACGAGGCCATGTCGCCGGGGTCTGCCTGCTCAAAGAGGATCGCTGCGTCAGAAAGCATTGCGTCGACTTCATCTTGTACGAAAACGTCTTGGATACATAGATAGCCGGTAGTGCGCAGAAAGTAAGCCGCCTCATTTGTCTCTGTGCCGAGTCGATCGAAAGCGAATGACTGCTGAAGATCTAGTGGTGCTCCTTGAAGATCGAGAAGGTCGGTGTTCTTGGGATCAAAAATGGGGAGCCCATGAAAAAGTGCTCGTAGACCCGGTTCCCACTCCATGAAGCGCAGGGGATTTCCAACTGGTACCTGCGCCCGCTCGGTGTAAAAGAGCCCAGGGGCAGTATCGAGGTCTGAGACAAGGCCCAACCAGCCATCAAGATCGACAGCCACCACAGTGTCGGCGGTCGTTTCCCCCTCAAGGAGGAGGATCGATCCGTCCGACGGGACATATGTCCAAGACCCGGCAGGGGTCTGGATAGCCAACGTCCCAAGTGGAGCTAGGTAGTGGTGCGCCAGAGCACCATTTCCTGCAGAAATGCGTTCTGGAAGTACATCCACATGGAACCTTCGAAACGACGCCGAGTCAGCTTCTAGGACTTCACTGGATATAGGAGCCATACCAAGACGCTAGCCAAATGGCCCCTTTGGGTGTCGTTAGTCCGCTGGTTCCCGTTCTAGAAAAACTCACTTCAACTTTCTGCCTTGAGCCGACGAGCCAACCGCAGGGACTCCAGTCGGCCGACTTCAGTTAGTGAGAACGTCCAACACCGTTCCCATGCCACCTCGGCCATCCATGCGATAGAACTCGGTGTAGCCGCAAGCTGAACAGGCTTGGAACTTAAATTTTTGGTTCTGCAGGTTGAGAAATCGACTTACTCCGGAGCCGGTGGTCCGGATCTCACCGGTCTCACATGTTGTGCTGCCGCACTTACCACAAGAGTAAACCTCCATCATTGATCCCTTTCATCCAGTGCCGAGTCGCTTTGTTTGCTGTAACTACCGTAAATTATCACGTTGGGTGATCAGGTTCTCGAGTGGTTTTAGGTCGAATGGATGTCCGATCATCACGATCAGGTGGCTAACGCCCACGTCGACGTAGCGGCCTACGTCCTCCACGTCGTCTTCGCCGATACAAACTGTGCGTTCGATTTCTCCGGGATCTCGACCGACAGATTCACACCAGTCGTCAAGAATTGTTGATAACTCAGCAACGTTTTCCGGGGGGCCGAAGCAGTTCCAGGCATCCGCATACTGTGCTACCAATCGCAGGGTGACCTTGCGTCCCGAACCTCCGATGAGTAAGGGCATTGGGCCCACCGGCGGGGGGTTTAGCTTTCCTAGGCGGCTGCGCATTCTCGGAAGGTCAGCTTCGAGTTGGCGGAGCCGACTCCCTACCGTGCCGAACTCGTAGCCGTATTCTTCGTAGTCACGTTCGAACCAGCCGGCGCCTACTGCTAGGTACATACGTCCATTCGATAGGTGATCAAGGGTGCGAGCCATATCGGCAAGGAGTTCTGGATTTCTGTATGAGTTGCCAGTGACCATCGTGCCAAGCATGGCGTTCGACGTTTCGGCGGCCATGGCTGACAAAAGGGTCCATCCTTCGAAGTGCTCAGCATCGGGTTCGCCGTACAACGGGTAGAAGTGGTCCCAAACCCATATCGAGTCGGCTCCCATGGCGTCAGCTTGACGCCACGCGTCGCGCATGGCGTTTACCGTTGTGGCTTGAGGTCGAATTTGGCAACCGACTTTGAGTGTCATATGGGGCATCATGATGCAGTGAGATGGAAAATGACTAGACCAACATATTTGAGTTGCGGGTCAGGACCACATATTGGATGAGGTTGTGAGAGTCCGTAGGGGGCCTTTGTCGGTCTTGGAGTGCGGGGAGGCCGGTTCGCCTACCTTGGTGCTCCTACATGGGATTGGTTCGTCAGGCGATGCTTTTCGAGGGCAGTTCGCCGGTCTCGCAGATCGTTGGCGGATACTCGCTCCTGATGCCCTTGGCTACGGGTTGTCTGAGGACTTGAAGAGTGCCCCTGGGATCGACGGGTACGCCGACTCGGTGGCCGGCCTATTAGATGAGGTGGGCGTTGAGAGCGCTGTCGTGCTTGGCGTGTCGTGGGGGGGTTTGGTAGCAACCCGGTTTGCGCTCCGTCACCCTGCCCGCCTCCGTGCCCTTGTGCTTGCTGATACCTCTCGTGGATCGGGCTTTGACCCTGAACTAGTCAAGATGATGATCGCCCGGGTGCGCGAGTACTCGGCTGACCCTGAAGCCTTCGTACATGACCGAACTCCGCTGTTGGTTGCGGATGGGACTCCGGCGGAGGTGGTGGCAAGAGTGGCATCCATTATGACTAGGGCGTGCCGGATGCCTGGATACGGCTACGCCGCGTCATCTATCGCAGAAACAGACCATCTTCCTGACCTAGGGCAGATCACCGTGCCAACTTTGGTCATCGTCGGTGAGCATGACCGGGTCTGTCCACCATCTGATTCTCGGGTCCTTGTTGATGGAATTCTGGGTTCAGAATATGCAGAGGTGCCCGCTACGGGACATCTTCCCAACCAGGAAAGCCCAGAAGAGTTCAATCAGATTGTTGGTGACTGGTTGGACAAGTTGCCGGACTGAAGTCGTTGGGAGAGTAGATATGGCCGATAGCGGCTTTGCTCATGTGTTTCCAAGCGTTGCGAGCATGACCGCCATTTGGTCGCGAACTGCTGCAACGGCCTTCATGGGTCGCAGCATGACTTTGAACTCGACAATGAAGCCGCTGTCATCACAAGTAATGATGTCGACGCCGTTTACGACGACCCCACCCATCGTGGTCTCGAACTCGAGAACAGCGTGGTTTCCATCGAGGACCTTCTTCGTGTACCGAAAACCTGCCGCGTCGATGGCTGCTGGGCCTTCAGGATCGTCTATGTAGGCGTGGGGGTCGCCGGGGAACACCTGGCTGGCTGCAGTGAGGTAGAGCTTTGTCAGATCTCGGCCTTTCTGCGGTTGGAAGAGAACGGGGGACCAGAAGACGCAGTCTTTGTGAAGGAGATCATCCAACTCGGCTTCACCTCGGATAACGGCGTACCAGCGGGCGATAACAGCATCAATCATTGTGTTTCCCTCTCAGGTCTTACCTCGTCGAATGTGTCCATGTCGCGTAACTCCGGGAACCACCGCCACCAGAGAGCGACCACCACCAATGTGGCTGCCCCACCAAAAACTACGGCACCTACTAGCCCCATGAATGCGGCAGTCAAGCCGGACTCTGCTGCCCCGAGTTCGTTTGATGCGCCAATGAATACGTTCTCGACGGCCAGGACCCGTCCGCGCATCTCTTCTGGGGTGGCCAGAGGGACCAGCGTGAGGCGGATAAACATCGACACTGCGTCTGCTGCGGAAATGGCGATGATGATGACGAATGCCAAAGCAAAGTTCCGGGTCAGTCCGAGACCAATGGTTCCAAGTCCGAAAATAGCAACCACGGTGTAGAGGATCCGCCCAAGTCGGTGCTGAACAGGTCGTATCGACATGCAGACAGCGGTCAGACCAGCACCGATGCCTACCCCGGCCCGCAGCCAGCCAAGTCCGATAGCTCCGACGCCCAGGCGATCTTCAGCAATTGCTGGTAGGAGGGCAATAGCTCCTCCGAAGAGGACTGCGAATAGATCCAGTCCCATAGCACCGAACATCACTGGCCTGTGTCGTATGAAACGCAGGCCTTCGAGAGCATCGTGTATCACTCTTCGATCACCACTTGATGCAAGACGGCGAACCCTTGCGGACGGGACAACCGCAACGATGATGATGGCGGTTGTCATGGCAATAGCAGCTAGGAGATAAGGCAGGGATTCGTCAACGACGAAGGCGAACCCAAAGACGACAGGCCCGCATATGTTTCCGGCCTGGAAACAGACTGACTTGATGGCGACGACCCTTGGAACCACCTCGGGTGGGCTCAGGTCAATTGGGAGAGCACGACTGGCTGGTGCAGCAAAGGCCCGGCACGTTCCAAAAAAAAGGACGATGATGAAAATAGGCGAGATGGAAGTCAGACCAGATCGCGCACAAAGGAACAAAAGGATCGAGGCGGCTACTTCGCCTGATAGCGCTATCCCAAGCACTTTGCGTCGGTCGAACCGGTCGGCGAGTGATCCGGCGATTAGGGCTAGCAGCGCTATCGGAAGAAATTCGGCTAGACCCAATAATCCAAGATCCAGTTCACGCCCCGTCAGGTCATATACCTGCTTACCGATGATGGTGACCTGACCCGTCACGGCGAACCAGGTGAGAAAATTCGCTCCCAGCAAGGCCTTGACCCCTAGAGGGATCAGGCCGACTTCAGAATTTGTCACTGACTGTCAAATTTGCTGGCAAACGATGGTGTTCGCCCCGACTGTGGCGGGATACCCGGACCACCCACATATTGCTCAGTCTCGGGCGCCACCGGACGAGGCGGGTCCGCAGCCAGCCACAGACGCAGTAGGTGACGTCCGTGCTCTGGTGAGTCAGTGAATTCTGTTCGGGCATGGAACACGGTGTAGTTGTTTGCTACTACTGCTTCACCTGGCTTCATCGTGAAGTCGAGAACAAGGTCGGAT
This sequence comes from Acidimicrobiales bacterium, assembly GCA_029242745.1. GTDB lineage: Bacteria > Actinomycetota > Acidimicrobiia > Acidimicrobiales > MedAcidi-G1 > UBA9410. The sequence goes on from JAQWTI010000047.1 coordinate 7,331, forward strand.
CGGTTGGTAGTGGTGTGCAGTAGGTCGAGAGCTTCTTGGCCTAGGTCAGTGAGCACAACCTCCGGGTCTTCGTCAGCTGCCATCTGCACATACTCGGGCACGTAGCGGGCACTCACTAGCCCTTCCGAGAGGCTAAATACCGGCAGACGGTGGGGGGTGACAGGGTCGTCATCTGGCCCCTGTTCACCGAACCGGTGATAGCGGAAACCTCGGGCAAGCACGGTGAGTAGATCCGGACGAAGCCGTCGGATCTCTTCGAAAACCGCCAATGAGCTCACGAATCGGCTGATACCACCTTCAAGTGCCGGGCGGATACAGAGAAACGACAACAGGTCACCCGGGTCGGTATGTGGAGCCAGTTCGCTGCGGTTGCGGTAGGCCCGCGCATGCGGGTCAACATCGGTCACGTTGACTACGTGACCGAGCCGCTCGCCCATCACACTCTGGGAAACAGCTCGGCCAAGGTGGAGTCCGATACCCCAGAACACCAAGCCCATTTCAGCTACCGACAATCGGTTGACTGGTAATCCTCGTAGCAGGGCCAGACCGCGCCCGTAGAGCACCTCATGGCGAAGATCTTCAATGAGTGGCCCAAGGGGACCTAGGGGCAGATCTGCCCTGTTTGTCTCGACTGGGTCCACCCCTGCGGCGGCTAGTTCGATGGCTGCCGACTCGAGATCGATCAGATCGGCAGCTGGGAGATCGATCGTGATTGGATCGGTACCACCTAAGTCGGCACCACGCCATAAGTTGACTGCTGGGATAGCGACATCAAGTAAGTCCACGGTAGGCAACCTATGCGGTATTGGTCAGTGGGCTGGGCGTACTATTTTGCATCTATCAGTTAATTGATTGTCGACCGTTCCCAGAACAAGTATGTCGGCATCGGTAGTGACACAATTCGGAGATCGAGGTGTTGGTTCACATGAGTGGCATTGAGCATCGGACGACTGAAGAACTTGTCGCTGGCCTTGATGAGGTCCGGTCATCACCGACTGATGAAGGGACCGTGGATTTGATTGTGCGACGTCCTGGTGTGGACGCACGCGAGGTCTTGAGTGAGGGCGAGTTGGATATCACCGACGGCCTGGTAGGTGACAACTGGAACCAGAAGCCGACCAGTATGGGTGCTCCTCATCCTGATATGCAGCTCACCCTCATCAACAGCCGGCTACTGGCACTTGTCTGTCCTGACCCCGACCGCCGTCCTCTAGCCGGGGACCAGTTGGTGGTCGATTTATCGTTGGCCCCCGACGACCTACCTGTGTGGTCACGTCTGCGAATTGGCGAGGCAGTGATCGAGGTCACCGACCAGCCCCATACAGGGTGCGCCAAGTTCACTCAGCGATTTGGGCTTGACGCCCATCGGTTTGTGAACTCCGAATTGGGCAAAGCACTGAACCTACGCGGGGTCAACGCGCGTGTAGTGGTTCCGGGCATTGTTCGAAAAGGCGACTGGATCGCGGTGGAACGTCCCACCACTTAGTCTCTAAATCATGCGCACTGCGATTGTCACCGGAGCGGCTGGAGGGATAGGGGAGGCCACCGCCTTGGACCTGGCTCGTTGGGGCTGGAGAGTCTTCGGATTTGACTTACGCGCTGGCGAATCACCCCTGCTGCCCTCGGACCTTGCGGGCTTTGGTGGCTCGGTCGAGCCGATCCGGGTTGACGTAACCGACCGGGCTGCTGTGGAGGCAGCAGTTGCCGCAGTGCTAGCCACCACTGGTGGAACTTTGGACGCGGTCGTGGCCAATGCTGGGGTTCGCGTAGCTGGTGCCTTTGAGGAGACCCCATTCGCTCAGATCCGTCGGCTGTTCGAGGTCAACCTAGGTGGGGCCATGCATGTGACTCGAGCGGCGCTTCCGGCGCTACGTATCACTGAGGGATCGCGGGTCGTAGTCGTGTCGTCCGCTGGTGGCCTGTCAGCCCTACCTGGGCTTGCCGCGTACTGCGGATCCAAATGGGCTCTCGAGGGTTGGGCCGAGTCCCTGGCCCACGAACTTCATCCAATGGGTGTTGGTGTTGCCATTGTTGAACCGGCGTCGGTACGGACCGGATTATGGGACCTAGGCAGTGTCCACGGTAATCCCGATGGGGCCTACGCTTCGCTGGTCGAGGGTGTGGAAGCCGGAGACGATCGAGCGTGGGCAAGGGCGCTGGATCCAGCGTCGGTGTCAGCAACCATGGTGGCGGTGGTGGAGGGTCGCAGGGGTCTACGTCACCCAGTCGGATTCACTGCACGTACCCGGTTGGCCGCTCGGGGGGTTGTGCCAGCTGCTATGCAGCGTCGACTTATCGCTCGTCTTACCCACCAGGCCCCAATGATGGCCTCACCCCGGAATCCTGAGGGGGTCATCATGGTGACCGGTTGCTCGTCGGGTTTCGGTTTAGGCGTGACTGTGGAGTTGGCTCGTCGGGGTCACCGAGTCGCCGCAACTATGCGCGACTTGGCGCGACGAGGGCCGTTGGACGCAGCATTGACCGAAGCGGGGTTGGGAAACCGAGTCGAGATCCTTCCGATGGACGTTACTGATCCAACCTCGATCGCTGAGGCGTTTGCCCGGGCTGACCAATGGGTGGGGCTGGCTGGCAACGTGGGGCGGATCGTGGGTCTGGTCAACAACGCCGGGGTGTTGTCGGTTGGGCCGTTTGAAGAGTTGTCGCCCTTTGACACAGGTCGAGTCATCGAGACAAATTTGATGGGCACCTTGGCGGTCACTCATGCAGCCTTGCCACGTATGCGGCCACACGGGGGGCGCATCGTGTGCGTGTCGAGTTCTAGCGGTTTGGGAGGCCTACCGATGTGGTCGGCTTACTCGGCATCCAAGTGGGGAGTGGAAGGCTTTGCAGAGTCGTTGGCATTCGAGGTTGGACCTCACGGGATTGACGTGGCCCTCGTCGAGCCAGGGGCCTTCCCGACTGGGATCTGGCGAGATGATTCGTGGCGCAGCGATCCCAAAGGCCCCTATGTTGCTCTAGCTGAGGCCATGGCTAGTGCTGACCGCAGGGCTGCCGAGTTGGGAGGGGATCCGGCGGTGGTTGCCAGGGTTATTGCCGGATGCTTCGATGGAGGCCGCCCGTGGAGCCGACGCCCGGTTGGTCGTGGGGCCTGGTTGCGGTGGGCAGCGCGTGGTGTGGTGCCGTTTGGTATTCAGCGCCGCATGGTCGCCCGCTTGCTGACCTGACCGTTTGAAGCGTCAGACTTGGCATCGTGGACTTTGACTTCCCTCCAGACGACGATCACCGACGTTTGGAGGTGCGGGAATGGTTAATCAACCATCCGGAACCGACCGCCCGTCAACTCCATGATGCCGGTTACGTGGTACCCCACTGGCCTGCCCCTTACGGGATCGACGCTGAGCCAATACACCAGATCGTCATCGACGATGAGTTACGGCGTGCCGGGGTAAGGCGGCCTGAAAATCCGATAGGCATTGGTTGGGCGGCCCCGACCATTGCTCTAGCTGGCACTGAAGAGCAAAAGCATCGGTACCTGGATCCAATCTTTACTGGTGAAGAGTTCTGGTGCCAGATGTTCTCCGAGCCCGACGCCGGCTCAGATCTTGCCAACCTCAGCACAAGGGCGGTGCGGGATGGTGACGAGTACGTCGTCAACGGGTCGAAGATCTGGACGAGCGGTGGCCACAGGTCCAAATTTGGGATCCTTATTGCCAGGACCGACCCAGATCAGCCCAAACACAAAGGCATCTCTTACTTCATCTGCCCCACTGGTCTTCCGGGTTTGACCATGACACCGATCATCGATGCCACCACAGCCCATTCTTTCAATCAGGTGTTCTTTGACGACGTACGGATACCGGCAGCGAACCTCGTGGGGAGCGAGGGTGACGGATGGCGACTTACCCGTGTAACGCTGGCTAACGAGCGGGTTTCGCTGTCATCGGCTGGTTCGCTGTGGGGCGAAGGCCCGTCAGCCAACGATCTACTCGACTTGGTTCGTGGCACTGGAGTGGTGACTGATCCGTTGGCCCGTCAGCGCCTAGCCGACCTCTACTGTAAGTCGGAGGTGTTACGCCTGAATCGCCTTCGAACGCTGACAGCCCGTATAGCCGGGAAGGAACCGGGCGCCGAGGCGTCCATCCAGAAGGCCATGGCTGATGAGCACGGACAGCACGTCATGGAAATGGCCAAGGAAGTGGCAGGTACAGCCGGGATGCTTGTTGGTTCAGGTCCACCGGGTTCCTTAAGGGGGGCAAAGGCAGAGGGCACGACAGAGAATCGATTGGAGACCCGCCAGTTCCCTGATGTCTCGTCAATCTGGCACTACGGGTACGTGTTCTCCCCAGCGCTTACTCTTGGTGGCGGCACATTTGCGGTGCAACGAAACATCATTGCTGAGAGAGTTCTGGGACTTCCGCGCGAGATTGACTTGGAGCGCGGGATGTCGTGGGCTGAGGCTCGCCGGACCTGAATTTATGAGAGCGGGCGAACTGACCACCCCGGTACTTCTGGCTGATGTCGGAGTGCTGGAGGCAAATATGGCTGCTATGTCGACGGCCCGGCCAGGACCGATGCTTCGGCCCCATGTAAAGGCCTTCAAGTGCACTGCCTTGGCGGCTCGTCTGGCTGACGACGGTCACCGAAGTTTCTGTTGTGCGACAGTCCGGGAAGTAGAGGGCATGGCTGCCGCTGGATTGGGTGATGATCTACTGCTTGCCAACGAGGTGGTGGACCGACGAGCCGTTGATCGTCTGGGGGTACTGGTTGACAGCGGTGCAGCCAGGGTGACGGTCGCTGTCGATTCCTTGGCGGCCATCGAAGTTGCCGCAGCAGGCGGGATACGTGAAGTGCTTATCGATGTAGATGTCGGGATGCCGCGCTGTGGGTGTGAGCCGGCTGACGCTGGCCGTTTGGCGGATCAGGCTCGTTCTGTGGGTCTGATGGTGCGGGGCACCATGGGCTACGAGGGCCATCTCCAACACGTGGCCGACAGAGCTGACCGGGCCAGCCGTACAGAGGTGGCCATGGGTCTACTGTCTGCCGCCCATGCCGAGGTTGGTGGTGATGTGGTGTCGGGCGGCGGAACGGGAACCTGGGACTGCAATCTGGTGGTGACTGAGTTGCAGGCCGGTTCGTTCGTGTTGATGGATGGAGACTATGCACGTCTTAACCTCCCGTTTACTGAGGGACTGGTGGTCCTCACCACCGTTGTCTCAGCGCGTTCTGGTTCGCATGCGGCACTAGACGGTGGTCTCAAGGCTTTGGCGATGGACAGTGGTGGTCCGGTACTCGTCGATGACCAGAGCGGTTCTGCGGGAGTGCTCATATGTTCAGATGAGCACACGACCGTGACCGGCGGCTCCTGGCAGGTGGGAGATCGAGTCGGTCTACGTCCAGCGCACATCGATCCAACAATTGCCAAACACGAGGTACTACATCTGGTGGATGATGTAACTGCTGGAGGCGATGCCGAGGTACTGGCTTCTTGGATGATTGATCTGAGGGGTTGGTGATTGGAGATGTCCGGGGGCATCAAACCTGACGGTTCGTGGAGAAACTGGGCTGGTAACCAGCGGAGCCGCCCAGTTCGGATTGAGCACCCAACCTCAGAGACCGATGTGGTCGATCTGGTCCATCGGGCTGCGTCTGATGATTTGCGGGTGCGGGTGGTGGGAGCCGGGCACTCGTTTACTTCTATCGCCCGGACCGATGATGTGCTGGTCAGCCTCGACAGGCTGACGGGGATCGAGTGCTTTGACGACACCACCGGTCGTGTCCGTGTTCGGGCTGGAACCCGCTTGTCTCATTTGAACCCCCTGCTAGATGAGCGAGGCCTGGCGATGCCCAATCTGGGTGATATTGCCTATCAGTCGGTGGCCGGCGCCATTTCGACCTCAACCCATGGAACCGGACTCGGATTCCGATCAATTGCCGCTGGAGTAGTAGGACTTCGGCTAGTGGCTGGTGACGGTTCGGTTGTGGTCCTTGATGACACCCATGATCCGGCGTTGCGCGACGTTGCCCGTGTGGGTTTGGGTGCATTGGGCGTTCTCACTGAAGTGACATTGCAGTGTGTCCCAGCGTTCAACTTGCACGCAATCGAGGAGATCCTCCCGGTGGATCAAGTCTTATCTTCCTTTGACGAATGGGCGAACTCGACTGACCATGTCGAGTTCTTCTGGATGCCCTACACCGGCCTTGCCCAGGTGAAGCGCAATACTCGCACTGACGAGGTACCACCTCCCGCGCAAAACCAGCGCCATGCGATACGTCGACGGTGGAAACGGTTCAAGAACAAGGAGTTGTTGGAGAACGTTGCTTTCGGCGCCATGAACCATGTTGGGCGACTTCGCCCAGCGCTCATACCTCGGCTTAACCGCATGGCGTTTAATGAGATTGGTCGAGCTGAGTATCTGACGACGTCTTACTCGGTGTTCGCCAGTGAGCGGCGGGTTCGTTTCTACGAGATGGAATACGCCGTGCCTCGCGAAAGCGGCCTGGAAGCATTCAGTCGTGTACGGGCGTTGATTGAAACGCTGGATCGACCTATCAGTTTTCCAATCGAGTTTCGGATTTTAGGTGGCGATGACATCCCACTATCCACTGCGTACGGTCGCGACTCCTGTTTCATCGCAGTACACGTCTTTCGGGGGACGCCCTACGAGCAGTATTTTCGAGGGGTGGAGGAGATCATGAACGACTATGGGGGTCGGCCACACTGGGGCAAACTCCATTTTCAGGACGTCGACGTGCTGGCTGGCCGTTACCCGCATTGGGCTCGTTTCCAAGAGGCTCGTGATCGGCTTGACCCCGCTCGACGTTTCACCAACGACTATCTAGACAGAATGCTTGGCCTCTAGAGGTCGGCTTTCAGTGTTGGTTTGCTTCTACCGCCGGGCTACGAGTGCTATCTCAGTAGTGGTGTTTCCGACCACTGTGAGCGATGAGTCGTACTCGTAACCCTCGGGATGAGTGAAGTCGATTAGGCCCTCAGGTTCGTCTACGCCGTGCTCCACCACGTGGCGTACCAGCGCACCTTTTAGCAACTTGTTCCAGTGAGACACAGTGACCATCTTGCGTTTGCCATCTCTTATTACGTCATCTAAAAATCTGACCTTGATACGCCGTGCTGCAACAGATGGATCCCATGCCGCACTGTGCTCGTTGGGTAAAAGGTCCCAAACCGTTCCCGCCGCAGATTCAGCCAAAGTGGCACTGAGGATCGACTTCCAGAAGAGTGCCAGTCGACCGAGACCGGGCATCATCGCACCCATCTTGAGTTTGTAATCCGGTATCGGATCAGTGGGCCGGACGGCGCCCCACAAGCCAGAAAAAATCACTACCTGACGGTCCACCCCCTGACGAACCTCTGTCGGTAGCGACCGGTAGTCAAGCGCGTCGTAGAGCACGCCGGTGTAGCGGCTCATAGCCACCATGGTGGGTGCTGTAGATACGGCCAAATTGGACGCGGTGGCCTCGACGGCCCTACCACCCTTAACTCCCAGCAGTTTCGACCGGGCTTCGGGCGCCTCGCCCATGGCCTCGGAAAGGGCGGCAATCACTTCCCGTCGGGATTCAGCAAGCTGAGGGAACGACTGGCCAGTGTTCTCCCAGGGTGGCCCCTCTCCGCCGTGGGCCTTTCCCTCAGATGGGGGCAGGAGGATCAGCGGCAGAGGCACCAGCTGACGGTACTCTCACAGATGTGGGCGATCCAGACATAGATAACAGTGAACTTGAGACACTGGAGTCCGATCTGGCCATAATCGCCGTGGCGATGGATCAGGCTGACTCTGGCGACCTCGAAGGTGCCGAGACGTCCATGGGTCGCCTGAATGCTGATCCGGCTTTTGAGTCTGCCTAGAGGATTCGTTTAGATCTCGACTGCATTCACAATCGGGTCAAAGTACGTCGGGCAAAGTCCCATTAGGAATCAGTTCTGCCCGCAGGCCAGACGATAATTTTCCATCGCTGATCTTGAACCACCGGGCACCCAGATTGGGGATGCGTTGCCATGGTTTCCCACAGGCCTCTTCAAGGGCATAGATCACCCCGCCATGGGCTACCACAAGAATCTCACCGTTAGCCCCCATTGCACCGGCTCGATCAACCATCTGATCGATCGCTTCCGAGACTCGATTCAGCATCATTTCATCAGACTCATAACCCGGTGGGCGCTTCCCGCTCTCCAAGTAACCGGGCCAGTCCGTCTCGATCTGGCTACGTGTGAGACCCTGCCACTCACCAGCGTCGCGTTCCACTAGGGCTGGTTCGACCAGCACTGGGCCAATTCCAAGATGTTCAGCAATGATTGTCGCTGTCTCGGCAGCCCGGAGGAGCGGTGAGGCAACTACGGCGTCAAATGATCCAAGTGAGCGGGCTGCGGCAGCCGCCTGTCGACGCCCCTCTGTAGTCAGCGGCGGGTTGGCTCGTCCCTGCCACCGGCCTGCGGCATTCCATTCTGACTGTCCGTGGCGGACTACGAGAAAATTGATGGCAGGCACGGCAAATCAACGTATCGGACCCAGACTAGATCCCCCAGACGGGGAGCCCTGCAGCGGTCTCCGTACACTCTTTCCATGGCCGTGCTACGCCTCTTCGCTTCGGTCCGGGTCGCTGCCGACACCGGCAAGGTCGACGTCCCCGGTTGTACCGTGGGCGAGGTTCTTGCCGCGGCTGATGAGAAGTTTGGAAAGTCATTTGCCGGTGTTGCTGCTACATGTCGAGTTTGGTTGAACGGTGAGGCGGCGATCCCCACCGACGCTGTCAGTGATGACGACGAAGTGGCTCTCCTGCCGCCGGTATCGGGGGGTTGAGTTGCGTTATGCGCCGTCTAGCTGTCCTCTCCCTACACACCTCACCGCTGGTCCAGCCTGGATCAGGCGACGGTGGTGGTATGAACGTTTATGTTCGCGAACTGGCCTTCGCTCTGTCTCAAGCTGGTGGAGGTTCGACGGTTTTTACCCGTCGCACTGACCGCGAAACACCCATGGTGGTGGATGTGGAACCGGGATTTCGGGTTGTTCACGTAGACGCCGGTCCGCACGATCTCTCCAAGGAGCAGCTTCCGGGGATAGTCGACGATTTTGCCGATGGTGTGGCCTCCTACCTGGCGTCACGTCCTGACCATGACGGGCTATTGGCCAACTACTGGTTAAGTGGAGTGGCGGGTCACCGACTTAAGCACGAACTGGACCTACCCCTAATGACCATTTTTCACACTCTCGCGCGGGTGAAGGCCGAAACCGGTGATCGGGAACCCCGCCGGCGTATAGAAGCTGAGGCCACGGTGGTCGGTTGCTCGGATCTGATGCTGGCCAACAGCTCCGAGGAGCGTCGTCAACTTGTTGACCTGTATGGCGCCGACCCTGCGCGCATCGAGGTTGTTCCACCGGGGGTCGACCATGCCTTCTTTACTACAGGATCTCAGGCTGTTGCCCGACGGGCCACAGGGCTAGGTGCTGGACCGGTGCTGCTTTTTGCCGGGCGGATCCAACCCCTCAAGGGCGTCGATGTAGCCCTAAGAACTCTCGAAGCGTTGAATCGTCCCGAAGCGTGCCTTGTGGTGGTGGGTGGTGCCAGTGGTGCAGAAGGTGAGGTTGAGGAGCAGCGCCTAAAGGACTTAGCCGTTGCCCACGGCCTAGTTGACCGGGTCCATTTCGTTGCTCCACAGCCGCATCATTCCCTTGCCTACTGGTACCGGGCGGCGGACGTGGTTGTTATGCCCAGCCGTTCTGAATCGTTTGGCCTGGTCGCGTTGGAGGCCGCAGCCTGTGGAGTACCAGTTGTGGCGGCCGACGTGGGAGGTTTGCGGACACTCGTCGACCACGGTCGAACTGGCTATCTGGTTGAGGGCCGTGACCCGGCCGACTACGCCGCAGGGGTGGCTCGTATTCTCGATGACCCGGAACTGGCTGCTGGGATGGCCTTGGCGGCCGCTGAGCGGTCATGGTCTTACACTTGGTCGGCCACGGCAGCCCGTCTGCGACGCATCTGCGACGACGTCTCGTCGCGTTCGCTCGTGGATTGTTCCTGACTGCTACCTAGCCGTGTCGGAGCAGTGTTTGCGGCCAGATGAGATCGAGGCTGTCGAGGTCCTCGTCGATAACTGGCTGGCACGGGCTCTCAATGAGAATCCAATTCTGGTCAACGTGGAGCGCGACTCGGATATGGCTGCCCTTGAGCGCCGCTGGTTCGTGCGGATAGAGGGTGAGGAGAAAGAGGCCTCAACTATTCGTCTTTGGTTGCGGCAGCGAATGCTTCACCATGAGACGTACGTGCTGCCGGCTCCTGAAGAGAACCACGCCGAGTTTTACGCCCACCTACTGCGTCGCAATCGAGCAATTGTGGGAGCCACATTTTGCATAGGTGAGGAAGAAGCAGTTTTCCTAGTTGGTGCCATCCCAAGTTCAACGGTTGACGAAACTGAATTGGACCGCATCCTCGGAACGGTGTGGGCGGCTGTCGAGCGGTGCTTTAGACCGGCGCTGCGTATCGGTTTTGCGAGTCGGTTTTGTGAGTGAGTTGGTTGTGATAAACCTTTTTTCCAAGACCTTCGGCGCGACCGCAGCACGACCCGGAACCGGCGGGCAACACGGTGTGGTTCAATCCAGTAAATGAGCTCCCCAGTCCCAAGGTGGCCAACTCCGTCACCTGCCAACACTGCTCTTGGGCGCAGACCGTCGCGCCTGCTCATATTCTCGGTCACCGCATTGGCGCTCCTCAACAACTCTATTCTGATGAGTTCCACGCCAGAAATTCTTCAATCTTTTGGCGAGCCGGTGTCCCGAGCGGGACTGCTCATCGCAGCAGGCACCGTTACCGGAATCATTGCAGCTCCGGTTATCGGCTTCCTTGCGGATCGCTATGGACGCAAGCGCATCCTCGTACCTTGCCTTCTGGTATTTGGTACTTTTGGCAGCCTCGGCGGATTTAGTTCGTCCTTTGAGTGGTTGCTCGTTATTCGGGTTATCCAGGGGCTCGGGTCGGCCGGACTGATCAACCTGGTAGTTGTCCTCATCGCTGATCACTGGTCGGGGCTCGAGCGGGCCCGCCTTCTAGGCCAGAACGCTGCTGTCATCACCGGTGTCGCCGCTGTCTTTCCGTTTCTTGGTGGGGTCACCACAGACCTAGTTGGCTGGCGGTGGAACTTCGCCTACTACGGGATGGCGTTGTTGGTCGCTGCCGTTGTGGTTCGCTTCCTTGACGACCCCTGGGTGGGTCGGTGGGTGCCAGTCGGACGTCAGTTCCGTCTGGCCATTGCCGAAGTTGCTACTCCCGTCAATGCCGTAACCATGGCTCTTGGCGCCCTGACCTTCTTCGTGATGTTTGGCCTCTTTTTAACCCTGATTCCGATTCACCTCGATCTGGTATTCGACCTGAACCCCACCAAGCGGGGCCTAGTAGCCGCTATACCAGCGCTAACTTCGACGGCAACAGCGCTGACCGTGAGCTGGTTCCGAGCTCGTCTTTCTGTGGGTTTTTTAGTGGCCACTGGTTTAGGGGTCTTTGGGGCTGCTTTCGTGGCCATGGGCCTCGGTTCGTTGTGGCTCCTAGTGGTAGCGGCTGCCGTTTACGGCCTTGCTGAGGGCCTCATGGTCCCTACATTGCAGGACTTAGTTGCTGAGAGGGCGCCAGAAGATCTGCGGGGTGTTCTCATGGCTCTCTGGGTTGGCGGCCTCCGGATTGGTCAGACCACCGGGCCGTTGTTCGTTGGAGCAGCGATCGGATTGTGGTCTACCGGTACTGTCCTGGTGCTGTCTGGAGCAACCACTGGCTTCCTCGCTGTAGCCGTTGCTGTATCCGGTGTTCTCCCATCGGGACGACCAGTGGGGCTTGAGGTGCCGGGGTCCTCGGCTCATGCAACCGGATAGGTTCACATTGTGGGTACCAAACTGCAGGTAATCGGTGGGGGCAAGATGGGTGAGGCCCTTCTTTGTGGCCTCGTTGCTGACGGCTGGGCAGCCACTGGAGAACTCCACGTCGTCGAACCTGATGAAAGCCGCCGTGATGTGCTGGCTGAATCCCTTCCGGGTGTCTCTGTTGGCGTGTTGGCTGTCTCTGGTGCAGACACCTTGATTGCCGTGAAACCCCATCTGGTAGTTGACGTTTGTATCGGACTAGCGGAGATAGGTGTGCCTCGAGTGCTGTCCATCGCGGCAGGCGTGACTACGGCAGCCATGGAGGCGGTTTTGGGTGCAGATGTACCCGTTGTACGAGTCATGCCCAACACTCCATCGCTGGTTGGCCAAGGTGCAGCCGCTGTTGCCGGGGGCAGTGTGGTCTCCTCTGGAGACCTTGACTGGGCAGCAGGAATCCTGAGAGCAGTTGGTGAGGTCGTGGTAGTTGACGAGTCGCTGCTAGATGCCGTAACTGGATTGTCTGGCTCAGGTCCGGCGTACGTGTTTCTGCTTGCAGAGGCCCTGATCGATGCGGGAGTAGCTGAGGGTCTTCCCGCTGATGTAGCCGTAGCCCTCACCGAGCAGACACTGCTGGGTGCGGCCACCCTCTTGAAGGCGTCAGAAGAGCCACCAGCCGTACTTCGGGAAAACGTCACTTCAAAGGGGGGAACCACTGCGGCCGGGCTTGCCGTGTTCGAGGCAGCCGAGTTCCGTGGTCTGGTAGCCGATGTGGTTGCCGCAGCCGCTGCCCGGTCGCGTGAACTGGGCGCTTGATCAGGCATCCCATGGGTGAGCGATACCAAACCGTTTCTTTTCTCTCGGATTACGGCACCGATGACGAGTTCGTCGGTGTAGTTCATTCTGTGCTGGCGTCCGTAGCGCCCCATGTTCGAATAGTTGATGTAACACACAGAATCGCCGCCCATGATGTGCGGGCCGGCGGTCTGGCCCTGGCCCGTAGCGCCCAGTACCTCTGCGCTGGTGTAGTGCTTGCTGTAGTTGATCCCGGCGCAGGCACTGCTCGGCGGCGGATAGCCGTTGAAGTGGGTGGTGGCCAGTCGGTTCTCGTTGGTCCCGACAACGGCTTACTTGCTCCAGCTGTAGCCATGGTGGGTGGCGCCGACCGGGCTATTTCGCTGACTGATCCCACTTGGCATATTCCATCTCAGGGCACGACAGACGATGGGCGTGATGTGTTTGCCCCGGTAGCTGCGCATCTGGCCTGCGGTATCGACCTCGCGGAACTGGGTGAGGAAATCGACCCAAACAGCTTGCTGCCCGCTGTGGTGTCAGCGTCTGCTTTGGAGCCTGACGGGCTCCACGCCGAGGTCTGGTGGATCGATCGGTTTGGCAACGTTCAGCTCAACGCTGGCCCTGAAGATCTTGACGAGTTGGCTAGGGATTCGTTGTCCGAGCGCTTCCGGGTTCGCATAGCTGACCGGGTGCTCCCGGCCCGGAGGGTCACCGCCTTTGACGAGGTGGAGCCGGGGGGTCTCGGCCTACTCGTAGATTCAGCGGGTTTAGTTTCACTGGTGATGTGTCGGATGTCTGCGGCCGACGACTTGGGTCTGAGACCATCGGACTCAGTGGTTGTGGAGGCGTCTGAAGGCATACCGGCTGTTGGTGCAGTCACGCCGGTGAGTCTCGGTGTCCGCCCGTCGGTTGACGTGGCTCCTGAGGAGGAGTCCTGATGCGCCCAGGGACGACGATTGTTACCGCGCTGCTTCTGATGGGAATACTTGGTGCGGCGGTTGTGCAGTTCGTTCTATTGATTGATTGATCCCCTGGTCTTGGTTTGTCAGACGGGTTTCAGACCAGCTGATCTCAGAGGGTGGCGGATTATTGGAGGGTGGTGCCATATAGGCCCGCATACGAGCGCGTAGTTTTGGACTATGGCTCTGGCCGGGAACTCAGGTCAGAACTCGGGGAACGGTTTTGCCGAACCTATTCCCGAGGCCACGGTGGCCCGTCTCCCGGTCTACTTACGCGGCTTGGTTGAGCTTGCCGAAACTGGCCAAGCCACCGTGTCTTCAGTTGAATTGGCGGACCTTGCTGGAGTCAACGCCTCCAACGTCCGCAAGGACCTCTCTTACCTCCACGCACACGGCACGCGCGGCGTCGGCTATCAGGTTGAGCATTTGATCGGGGAGATCAGTTTTGCGCTGGGTGGTAGCGCCCCGAGTCCGGTTGTAATAGTCGGGATAGGAAACCTTGGCCGAGCGCTGAGTAGATATGACGGTTTTTTGGCTGGTGGGTTTCCGGTTGTGGGCTTGGTCGACGTCGACCCGTTGGTGGTGGGAAGACACATCGGGGGCCAAGTCGTGCGGCCTGTTGAGGAGTTGGCTGCCGTCATCAGCGAATCAGGGTGCACGGTGGGCATTATTGCTACGCCTGCCGCTGCGGCGCAGGAGGCCGCTCGTCACCTAGTGGCTTCGGGTATCCGCTCAATACTTAACTTCGCCCCAGCGGTAGTCCAAGTACCTGATCACATTGGTCTCCGCCAAGTCGATCTGGCAACCGAGTTGCAGATCCTCGGCTATCACCAGCATCGTCGTATGGGTAAAAGCGTTCACGCCCGGGTTGCTAGGTGAATCACGCCATTAGGGGTTGGAATAAGGCCCTGTAATCGGGAATGCTGGGTCCATCGGCGCTAACGTTCTACGTCGACCACCTGCCCTGCATATCCGCCTAATTATCTGCCCCATATATCCGCCTACTGGCACTGCGGAACTCCGCTCGTGTCAGAGAAACTGGAGTAGCGACCTTTGTCGGTCGTAGCCGTTGGCCTGAATCACCGGACCGCCCCTCTCGACTTGCTCGAGCGGATGACGGTTCCCGCGTCCCGATTGCCTAAGGCGTTGGCTGATCTGACGTCGCGAGAGAACATCACCGAGGCTGTCGTGCTCTCGACGTGCAACCGAATAGAGGTCTATGCCTTCGCCGAGCGGTTCCATGGGGCGTATCAAGACATCCGGAATTTCTTTGCCGAGGTTTCCCATGTGACCCCCGAGGATTTCTCAGATCATCTTGTGGGCCTATTTGACGGTGATGCGGCTCGCCATCTTTTCTCTGTGGCCTCCGGCCTTGATTCAGCAGTTCTGGGAGAGCATGAGATCCTTGGCCAAGTTCGTGCGGCCTGGGAGACGGCGGCTACTGAGGGTGCCGTAGGACCGGTTCTCAACCCATTGTTCCGCCATGCGTTGGAGGTTGGCAAACGTGTCCGTACGGATACGGCTATTTCCCGCAATATCACCTCGGTATCGCAGGCTGCGGTGGCGATGGCCAGTGATCGGCTCGGCACGCTAGAAGGCCGTCAGGTCATGGTGGTGGGGGCTGGTGAAATGGGTGAGGGACTAGCCCGTGCCCTCCACGGTGGTGGTGTGGCTTCGGTCCTGGTGGCCAACCGCACTTGGGAGCGTGCTGTGGATGTGGCTCAAAGACTAGGAGGCACCCCGGTACGCCTCGACGATCTACCCCGACTCCTTCCGGAGGTAGACGTCCTCCTGACTTCGACTGGTGCTTCAGCGGTCATTCTTGAACATGGTGACCTAGCCTCGGTGGTCGGTGAGCGCGAGGGTCGGGAACTACTGGTCGTCGATATAGCGGTGCCTCGAGACGTGGATCCTGCGGCTGGTGAGATTGACGGTTTGACACTGCTGGACATGGACGACCTCAAGGCATTCGCTGAAGCTGGTATTCGCGAACGCCAACGCGAGGTCACAGCGGTGCAGACCATCGTTGACATGGAACTGGATCGGTATGTCGGTGAGTCGACCGCTCGCTCAGTAGCGCCGCTTGTGGCCAATCTGCGCAGTCGTGGTGACGAGGTTCGAAAGAGTGAATTGGAACGCCTAGGTTCCCGATTGGGTGATCTCACCGACCGTCAACAGGCGGCTGTGGAGGCTCTGGCGGCCGGCATTATTGGCAAACTCTTACACGAGCCGACCGTTCGGATGAAGGACGCCGCCGGTACCGCTCGTGGTGAGCGTCTGGCCGAAGCCCTGCGCGACCTGTTCGACCTCTAGAGGTCGACGTGCACATCCGTGCGGCGACTCGGGGCAGTGTGCTGGCACGCTGGCAGGCTGCGCGAATCGCCGATTTGATCGGTGCCGCTAGGCCGGAAACCACGGTGGAAATTGTGGTTGTCGAGACCACTGGTGATCGAGATCTTGCCACGCCACTCGAGCAGATGGGCGGGCACGGGGTATTCGTCAAGGAGGTACAGGCTGCCGTGCTCGATGGTCGGGCCGACGTAGCTGTCCACTCGGCTAAGGATCTGCCGGCCGTGACTCCCGAGGGCCTCATGTTGGCTGCTGTGCCTGAACGAGCAGATCCACGGGACGCCATAGTGGGCCACCGGTGGGAGGCATTGGCCGAGGGCGCCACAGTGGCGACCGGGTCGATTCGTCGTCGGGCACACCTTGGCTATCTCCGTCCTGACCTGGTCTTCAAGGGTCTCCGGGGGAACATCGGTACCCGGTTGTTGGCACTCGAAGGGCCGACCCGCGTGGACGCCATCGTTGTGGCTGCTGCTGCCCTCGACCGTTTAGATTTGGCGCCCACGGTCCTGGACCGTCTTGATCCTTCCGTGCTGCTTCCGCAGGTGGGTCAGGGTGCACTTGCAGTGGAGTGCCGCGCCAGCGACGCTGACGTGAACGGATTACTGGCCGCAATAGATGATCCAGTAGCCCACCGGGCTGTGGCTGCTGAAAGGGCGTTCCTCTCTGAACTAGGGGCTGGATGCGATCTACCGGTGGCCGCCTATGCCGTGCTCCCCGATGGCCTCCATGGTGACCTTCACTTGACTGGATCAGTGTCATCCAACGATGGCACAATTCTGCTGCGCGAAGAGCGCGTCGGTTCCGATGGGCCAAGAATGGGCCGTACAGTTGCCCGGTTCCTCCTGGATGATCAGGGTGGAGCCTCCCTGTTGGCCCGGTGACCGCAGATCGAGTTGGTCCACTGGCCGGCTGTTCCATCGTCGTGACTCGGGCCACTAACCAGGCCAGTTCATTATCTACCGCGCTGGCCGCGCGCGGTGCTGAGGTAATTCAGTTACCGGTTATCGCCATCGCAAAACCCACTGATGGGGGAGCGGCCCTGTCTGAAGCCATAGATGAATCGGTTAGTGGTTCATACGAATGGATTGTTGTGACGTCGCCTAATGGGGCGCGTCTGGTGGCCGATGGTATTTCCAAGCAACTTGTTGGGGGAAGTGAGTTCTCTGTTCGCTTTGCTGCGGTCGGACCCAGGACTGCAGCCCCGCTGTTGGCTGCTGGTCATATCGTCGACCTGATTCCATTTGAGGCTTCGGCAGAGGGTTTGTTGGCTGAGTTTCCGAGACCGTCTGGTAACCGGAATCGTTTGCTGCTCGCTCGGGCTGAAACTGCCCGAGAGGTGCTACCTAAAGGCTTGCGAGCCTTTGGCTGGGAGGTCGAGGTGGTTGTCGTTTATCGGAATGTGGCCACTGATGTCGACGCAGCGACGCTGGCGGCTGCAGCCCAGGCTGACCTGATTACTTTTACGTCCGAATCCACCGTCCACCGTTACCACAGTCTTCTCGCCGGTGAACAGGTCACCCCACTTGATGCAGTTTGCATCGGATCGATCAGCGGTGCAGCGGCTCGTGACGTCGGGCATGAGGTGGTTGAGGCTGATACACAATCGGTCGAGGGTCTGGTCGCTGCGGTTGAGGGTTGGGCTAGATCCAGAGTTGACTGACCGGCGTTGGCGTTGACATACGTAGGCTTCAGTACTGTGGAATACCCCGTCTCACGACCTCGCCGTCTACGCCGCACAGCCGCCCTGCGGAGACTCGTGGCGGAGACTCGTCTTTCAGTTGATGACCTGGTTGCACCGCTATTCATCCGGGAAGGTATCGAGACCCCAAGGCCTGTGGCTTCCCTGCCTGGTGTGGTCCAGCACACTCGAGTAAGCCTCCGGTCAGAGGTAACTGAAATGCGGGACCTTGGTATCCCAGCGGTAATCCTCTTCGGGGTCCCCGAAAACAAGGATGCCTTCGGTTCAGGGGCCTGGAACCCGGACGGCATTGTTCAGGTGGCCTTGCGTGACTTACGCGACGAAGTGGGTGATGACATGGTTCTGATAGCCGACTTATGCGTAGATGAGTACACCGACCATGGCCACTGTGGGGTGCTCGATGGTCGAGGTTCGGTCGACAACGACGCCACGCTCGAGTTGTACACCCAAATAGCTGTAGCCCAAGCCGATGCTGGAGCGACCATTACAGCTCCCTCGGGAATGATGGATGGCCAAGTGGCGGCTATACGCGCCGCACTTGACGGTGCTGGCCATCAGCAAACGGCGATCTTGGCATATGCCGCCAAGTACGCCTCTGCCCTATACGGGCCCTTTCGCGATGCGGTAGACGTGGAGATCGTTGACGGTGGTGATCGTCGGGGTTACCAGCAGGATCCGCCCAACGTTGGTGAAGCGCTGGTGGAAATTTTGGGTGACATTGATCAGGGCGCTGACATGGTCATGGTAAAACCGGCATTGGCATATCTGGATGTGATTGCCAAAGCACGGGCGGCTATCGACGTGCCGCTCGCTGCCTACCATGTCAGTGGCGAGTTCGCGATGGTGCAAGCAGCAGCGGCCAACGGTTGGATAGATGGTGACGCCGTTGGAATGGAGCACTTGCTCTCCATCCGCCGGGCTGGGGCCGACTTTATTCTCACCTACCTAGCCCGACGGGCCGCCGAACTACTCGGCAACTGAGGAACACTGGTGGGCGCCAACTTCGACCTCTTCGAACGCGCACAGCGGGTTATCCCGGGAGGGGTGAACTCGCCGGTTCGGGCTTTCGGGTCTGTTGGGGGTACGCCCTACTTTGTGGACCGGGCTGATGGTCCGTACCTTTGGGATGCTGAGGGCCGCAGGTACATCGACTACGTGCAGTCTTACGGCCCGGGCATCCTTGGACATGCTCATCCGGCAGTCGTCGAGGCCGTAACCCGTGCCGCATCGGCTGGTACCACTTACGGTGCTCCAACTGAGGCTGAGGTGGTTCTGGCTGAGATGGTTGTCGAACGGATTGCCGGACTGGAGTCCGTGCGATTCGTGTCTTCGGGCACTGAGGCCACCATGTCGGCAATTCGACTAGCCCGGGGAGCTACCGGGCGCTCGGGCATTGTGAAGTTCGCTGGCTGCTACCACGGTCATGCCGACGCGCTGCTGGCTGCCGGTGGTAGTGGCGTAGCTAATCAGGGTCTATCGGGATGCGACGGAGTTACCAGCGGTGCTGTGGCCGACACCATTGTCGCTCCGTACAACGTGGTGCCTGTTCTCGATGACGGCGTCGCGGCAGTCATCGTGGAACCGGTTGCCGCCAACATGGGCCTAGTTGCGCCACTTGGCGGGTTCCTTGAGGGGTTGCGGACTGCATGTGACGAGGTTGGTGCGCTGTTGATCTTCGACGAAGTCATCACTGGCTTTCGCCTAGCCCAAGGGGGGGCTGTTGAACAGTTCGGAGTAACCCCAGATTTATGGTGCTTCGGGAAAGTCATCGGTGGTGGTCTACCGGTTGGAGCCTTTGGTGGCCGGTGGGAAGTAATGGAGAATCTGGCTCCTCTAGGCGGCGTTTATCAAGGAGGAACTCTTTCAGGGAATCCGTTGGCCATGGCGGCTGGCCGCACAACACTAGAGCTGCTTGACGACGGACAATTCGACCGTCTGGCTGCCACGGCAACCCGCTTAGCCAACGGCCTAACTGACGCATTTACATCAGCTGGGTTATCTGCAGTGATGCCCCGGGTTGGCTCTCTGCTCGGTCTGTACTTCGGTGAACGGGCACCAACTGATTTTGATGAGGCCAAGGTACTGGCCGACAACGGGATGTACCCAAAGGTGTTCCACGCGCTACTAGAACGCGGTGTGGCCTTGGCGCCGGGAGCGTACGAGGCGATATTTCCGAGTCTTGCCCACAATGAAACAGTGATCGAGGAGACCATCGAAATCGCAGCCGAGGCTGCTCTTGCCGTTTCTGTTCTAACTACCTCTTAAGGCTTGGAATCGGCGGAGTAGCTCAGATTTGGGTGCTATCCCGGCTGCCACATCGACGGCCATTTGCTTGCCTAACTCGACGCCCCACTGGTCGAAGGGATTGATGTCCAGCAGAGAAGCGTTTGCGACCGTCCGGTTTTCGTAGAGGGCAATCAACTGGCCAAGCGTTGACGGTGTCAACTCGGGCATCAAGATGGCTGTTGACGGACGATCACCGGGAAAGACCCGGTAGGCCAGCAGTTGCTCTTCGACACCGTGGGTCGTTTCTTTCTCGTTGCTGCGGCCGAAGGCCAACGCATCAGCTTGTGCTGCCAAGTTGGCCATCAGCAGATCGTTGCTCCGATACGCACTTCGGTTATCGATACTGGGTCGAGCTACGCCAATGAAGTCAACTGGGATGACATCGGTGCCCTGGTGTAGGAGTTGGAAGAAGGCGTGCTGGGCGTCGGTGCCGCTTCCGCCCCAGATCACAGCGCCGGTTGGGACGTCAGTTGGTAAGCCGTTACTGGTTACCCGCTTGCCAAGACTTTCCATCGACAGTTGTTGCAGGTGGGCGGGTAGCAGCCTGAGTCCGTGGGCATAGGGCACTACAGCGAGTGAGGTCCGACCGAGGACTGACCGGTTCCAAAAGTCGATCAGAGCCATCAAGACGGCAGCGTTCTCGGTCACGGGGCTGGCGACTGCCTGTAAGTCGACGGTTCGCATACCGGCTAGCAACTCGGTGAAGTTGTCAGCCCCTATAGCAACCATGGCTGAAAGTCCCGTGGCTGATGAAACAGAGAAGCGGCCACCAACTGATTCTGGTACGTCGAAGATTCGATCTTCGGCAATACCGAGTGCCCGGGCCCGATCCGCCTCTGCTGTTACCGCTATCACGTGGTTAATGGCCGCGCCACCAATCCCATCGGTTAGCCAATCGGTAGCGTTGTCGAGAGCAGTCAATGTCTCGACGGTGGTGAAAGACTTAGAGCACGCCACGACCAGAGTGGTCGCCGGTTCGAGGCCGTGAAGCGCCTTGGATAGTTCGACGGTGTCCAGACCTGATGAGAATCGAACTGTTACTTCAGGCTGGCTGAGGTGGTTGAGGGCATCAGCCACGAGGGATGGACCGAGATGGCTGCCCCCGATCCCCAGGTTGACAACAGCACGAATTGGGGCACCAGTAGCCCCCATTTCTTCACCGGCGCGGATCCTTGAGGCAAGGTCCGCCATGCGGTCTCGAGTGGCGATCACATCAGTCGGTGACTCCTCGCGTGAGAGGCGCAGTGTTTGGTGCCCAGCCGGAAGGCCCTCGGTCCTATTGACCACCTCACCGGTAATCGTCTGAGTGAGAAAGCCCATGACGTCGCGCTCTTCTGCTAAGCGGACCAGAGCATCGAGCACGTCGCTGTCAAAGTGCTGACGCGACAGGTCAATCCAGAGGTCTCCCACCTGAACGGCTCGTCGGGCAGCTCGGTCAGGTTCAGAGGCGAACAATTCCGGGAGTCTGACGAGGCCGGTCTCCCGGAGCTTGATCAAAGCTTGCCACGATGGTGTGGTGGAAAGAGGTTGGCTCACGACAACCATTCTCGCCTGACCAGATGGCTATCCGGGGTCATGGCGGCCAACCGGGGCATCAAACCGTTGGTCAGGCGTCGACTAGACGGTCAGGTACCAGACGAACCACGCCAGCGATGGCCGAGTAAGCAGCCTCAGCCATCCCCTTGTCCTCATCGCGCATCAGATTGGCCATGATTCTTAGTGCCCACTCCATCAGGGACTGGGACCGCATTCCGACCCGA
This sequence comes from Acidimicrobiales bacterium, assembly GCA_029242745.1. Classification (GTDB taxonomy): domain Bacteria; phylum Actinomycetota; class Acidimicrobiia; order Acidimicrobiales; family MedAcidi-G1; genus UBA9410. The sequence continues at coordinate 28,995 of JAQWTI010000047.1, forward strand.
GTCAATTCCCGTATAAGTGCCGGATTGCCAATCGCCTTGGAGAAGAGCCGGGCAACCTTGAAGTAGAGCCCGTATTCCTCGTTGAGCAGATCGGGATACCGCGTCAGCACAGCGCTGTCACCTCGCGCCACTGCTTCCGCAATGAGACTGGCGGCCATTCGTCCAGTTTCGTAGGCGTAGTCGATCCCCTCCCCGTTGAACGGATTTACCGAGCCAGCAGCGTCACCGACCACTAGCCAGTTCGGCCCTGCTTTTGGCCCAACAGATCCGGCCATCGGTAGTCGCCCTCCAGTTGGAGGAGCGGTTGGGCGGGTGGGGTCAATCTGCCAGTGCTCAGGGAGTGTGCGGGCAAACTCTTCGAACAAATGGCTGGTATTGACATCCTTGTAGTCCCGGAATGTTGATAGCAGGCCTATTCCTACGTTGATGGTGCCGTTTCCCACTGGAAAGATCCAGCCATAGCCAGGCATGGCGTTGCCATCTCGGTCGCGGACGTCGAGCGAGGACTCAATCCACGGATCATCGTGCAATGGGCTTTCGAAATAACCGCGAATGGCCATACCCATCGGGTAGGTCCGATCGCGTGCCGTACCCATCGCCCGGCCGAAGCGAGAATTGGCACCATCGGCCACCACTACGTGGTGGGCCCGGATTGTCCGTTCACTACCTAATTCCTTATCCAAGACCACTGCACCACCGATGGTGCCCGCAACTGTTCCAGCAGGAGGATCAACCGGGCGGACGGCCTCAGTACCTTGAAGGAGCGTTGCCCCTGCAGCCACTGCGTGGTCAGCCACGAAGGCATCAAGATCGCATCGGCGCACCACGTAGCCGTAGGACGGGTAGACACTGTGGTTCGGCCAGGCCATTTCGAGGGTCCGTCCGTGGGCGATAGCTCGGAGGCCATCGAAACGGTGGTAACGCTCCAAGGTTGAGCCGAGGCCCATCTCCTCGATCTGGTGGACGGCTCTCGGCGTGAGGCCATCACCGCATGTCTTCTCTCGAGGAAAGGTCTTACGTTCAACGACAACCACGTCAAGGCCCTGTGAGGCTGCCCAGTAGGCAGTCGCAGCGCCGGCCGGACCTCCGCCGATAACCAGCAGGTCATGAATCTTGTTGTCAGTCATGGGGTTCGCGACAGCAGGCTCAGCCGCGCCGGGGGCTCAGCTGTCGCTGCCGTCCTCACCGACGGCAGCGAGAATGGCCTGAATCTCAGCAACAGTGAGAGTCGATGGATCAAGATGGCCTTGCAGATCAAGTTCGCCCATTTCCACGGCATATTCGATCGCTTCCGCCTGAAGAAGAGCTTCTTCAGAACCACCAAATGCGGCTCGCTCGTGCAGGACTACTCCGATTAGCTCCTCAGTAGTAAGAATGTCCGCCCATCCCGGCATTCCTCCAGCGACGATTCGACCGCGTGCTGGATCGCCGTATGGGTTCCCAAGACCGATGCCGGCTGAGCCTTTAGCTAACCACTCAATCATGGGCTCCAGAGTAGGAAAGGTGATCAGGACCTCTCCGTCTGCAAGTTTGTAACCGCTACCGCCGCCTCCGTTGGCTCCGTGGCAACTAGCACAGCGGGTTTCGTAGATGTGTTGTCCTTCAGCCAGAATTCCTGTGGCCTCCTGCGGTGGGCGTTCGAGCGTCCCGACGTAAGAGATGGCCCATATGGGCAGTAGCAATAATGCACCAGCTGCCCACCAAGGAATTTTCTTGCGCACATCAGCTGCCGCCATGTAGGGAGCTACTGGTTCTGGTGGGATCTCGGCTGGGGGCGTGGATTTTGTCTCAGCGACTGGGGCAGCAGGCACGGCCTCAACAGGCGCGGCTGGGCTATCGGCTGCTGGCGCATCAGCGCCAGCAGCTTTGGCCTTAGCGGCCTTGGCTCGCTTTAGAAGGTGTTCGGGTATCTCGGTCAACGTGGGCCCCGGAGGAGTCTGACGGTGCGGCGGTGTATTTGGATCCAGGCGACGACCATGTTGAGTAAGTCCAAAGCGCCGGTCTGGAACAGAAGGCAGGTTAGCGGCCGGCTGCCGGGTGCGGGCACCCTGAGCCCAGGTGTTGAACAGAGAGCTAATCATGTCCTGTGCAGGTCGCTGATTTTGCTCAGATCATGATAGAAACAACCACTGGATTACCGCCGTATTTTGACTGCTGATCGGTTGGATTGACACTCTCGTATCGGTCGTCGTCACGGAGATCCAACCGTTAGCATGGAGTGCGCACCGCTTGTGCACTATTTCACTAAGTCCGCTTGAGCCGCCGAGGGAGGGTATGGATCGATGGTCGCGTTCCTGACATCCGTTGTCGTACTGTTCATCCTTCTGGGTGGTGTCGACTGGTACCGCAAACGGACGCCAGCAGACAAGGACTTCACGTGGGGTGAGGCGATGCTCTTTGGCACCTACGTCTTCTTCATCCTCTGGTGGGCATACGGAGTGGTACCTCACCAATGGTTGACCTGGGCTGACAGCGAACTCAATTGGCGCCCCGACCGGTTCTTAGTTGGCCCAGAACTTCCATGGACTGGTGACAAGGGCATAGTCGAGTGGGCACTCCCGTTCACTCTCACCTATCGGGCTATTCGTGATCTAGTCGCTGTCGTGATTTATGGGATCGCCCTGGGTGGCAATGCCGCTCTATGGCGCCAGTGGCAGAATCGCGGCAAGACGGACGACACTCCGAAGCCCAAATCGGAATACGGTCGCCCACTCATTAGAGAGGGAGCTGGCGCATGAGTGTCACCGATGCCAATCCACCGCACCCAACGTTCGTAGATGACTATGTCCTGCGCGAGGTTGACGCGGACTGGATGACGACCAACAACCGAGTTAAGCAGTTCATTCACATTGACCAGTCTGAGTGCATAATGTGCGAAGGCTGCGTCGATATCTGTCCGTGGAAGTGCATTCACATGGTGTCCCCCGACGCAGTGGCTGAGTCAGTGGGGACTGAACAGCCGGGAGTGGACCCCAAAGACCACGTAATTTTCACCATTGACGACGACGTGTGCACTCGGTGCGCACTTTGTGTTGATCGCTGTCCAACTGGGGTAATAATCCTTGGAAAGTGCAACGATGCACCAGCCGAGGGCGATGCCCACCAGCGGACCAATACCCACGGTTACGGCTACGGAATGCGCTTGGGTTGATGAACACAGCTACGAGAGTTTCAGAGGAGAGCGGACATCGTGTCTGACGATAAGAAGCCAGCTGGTCAGGCGCTGCAAAAGCAGCTTGGCCAGTTGTCTGACCAAGTGCAGGCCTCGCAGGCTTGGAGTTCAATTTTCCGTCCGGGCTCAATCTTCCGGAAGGGTTACAACGACAGCCCTCGAAACCGGTCGTATGTGATCATGAACAGTGTCCTCTACCACCTGCACCCGGTGAAGGTGAAGCGACACGCTGTGAAGGTCAGTTACACGCTGTGCCTCGGTGGACTGTCCTTCTTCTTGTTCATTCTGCTAACTATCACCGGCATCTTTTTGATGTTCTTCTACCGGCCCACTGCGGCGCAAGCGTGGGACGACATCCAGACCCTGCAGACAGCGGTGGGCTTTGGCCTACTTGTCCGCAATATGCATCGTTGGGCAGCCCACCTAATGGTGCTGGCCGTATTCCTGCATATGGCCAGAGTCTTCTACCATGGCGCGTATAAGCCGCCGCGTGAGTTCAACTGGGTAATAGGTGTCATGCTTTTACAGTTCACGCTGTTGCTTTCTTTCACTGGCTACCTCCTCCCTTGGGATCAATTGGCCCTTTGGGCGGTAACTGTGGGAACCAACATGATTGGCTATACGCCCGTTTTCGGTGATCAAGTGAGGTTTGTGTTGCTTGGTGGCGTTGAGATTGGAACTGACACCCTCTTACGTTGGTACACCCTTCACGTCCTCATGCTTCCATTCGTATTGGTCATATTTTTGGCCATCCATTTCTGGCGAGTCCGTAAGGACGGCGGCATCTCCGGGCCTCTGTAGGCCGGCCGCTCTGGTACCAGGACAAGAATCGATGACTGAGATCCCCGAACACCTCCGTAAGAGAGCCGAGGCCGCCAAGGCTAAGGCTCAGGGTGCAACTGCTTCCCCTGCGGGTGATGCCGCCCCGGAGGGTGATGTCGCTCCGGCGGGCGATGCTGCACCCGTATCTGGCGACGAGAAAATTCCTAGCCACCTACTAGATCGCGGCACAGCAGCAGCCGACCTGCCGGCACCCGCTGCTGGGGTCCCCGCTGTTCCTTCTGGTAACAGCGGCCCTGACGGTCACAACCAACGGCTGTTGACTGTCGTTAAGTCAGGGTCCATCCAAGACACTAAGGCGACACCTCAGGACAAGGTCCATGTGTGGCCACACCTGCTATTGGCTGAATTCCTTGCGGCCCTAGCAATCACGCTGTTCACTCTTTTGTTTTCCATATTTGTCAACGCCCCGCTGCTTGAACTGGCTGACTACAACAAGACGCCAAACCCATCCAAGGCGCCCTGGTACTTCCTCGGTCTGCAGGAACTCCTAACCATGTTCCATCCGATGGTGGCCGGAGTGACTATCCCCGGCATTGGTTTGTTTCTGTTGGTGATGGCGCCCTACATCGACAAGAACCCGTCGAAGCGCCCGGAAGATCGAAAGTTCGCCATTTCCCTTATGACTGTGCATTTTATGTTCTGGGCGGTCCTTGTGATGATCGGTTCCTTCTTCCGAGGTCCTGGTTTCAACTTCGTCTTCCCTTGGAACTCCGGACTCTTTTTCGAACTGTGATTGCCATGAAACTCGTTATCCCATCCGCCATATCGACGAATCAGAGGAGTTGACCAGTGGCCGTTGTAGTTGCTGTCGTACTTCTCATCGTTCTTGCTGTAGCGGTCTTGGCTGGAGCTTCCAGGCGTAGTGATCGAAAGGCAGTTGGTCTATCTCGCGAAACGCGTCGACGCGATGCACCGAACCCTCTGATGGGCGAGTCAGGCGACGACACCCTTTCTGGCCGTGAGGTTGAGGCAGCTGCGCTTGCAGGCCGTACCAGTACCAGTGTTGCGGTAGTTGAGTCGGCCCCGCTAGCGCCTTTTGTGGCCCCTGACCCTATGGCTTTAGGTGTAACTCGACGTCAGTTCTTCAATCGCAGCCTGGTCGGAATGATGGGCTTTGGCGTATCGGGCTTTGGCGCGGCCTGTATTGCTTTTCTTTGGCCACAGGGTGTGAGTGGCTTTGGTTCCAAGATCAAGGTCGGGGATGTGACTCAGTTGTTGGCTGACATCACTTCCAACAATGGTTTCCTCTATAAGCCCGAAGGTCGGATGTGGATTACCGCATACCCCAACGGTGCAGTTGAGAAGGCCCGGGCTACTTATTCGGCTCAGGAGTTGGCCGGTATGACCTCAGGCGTAGACGGTGGTTTCGATGCTGGCATTATCGCGCTTTACCAGAAATGCCCCCATCTAGGCTGCCGGGTCCCCAACTGTGTTTCATCACAATGGTTTGAGTGCCCCTGCCACGGCTCCCAATACAACCAGGTTGGGGAGAAACGAGGAGGCCCGGCGCCACGTGGCATGGATCGTTTCGCTATGTCGGTCAGCGACGGCGTCTTGACTGTCGATACCGGCACGATCATTCAGGGCCCGCCCATCGGGACGAACACCACCGGCCAAGAGGCCGAGGGACCGAACTGCATCGGTTCTGCAGACCACTAGCCCGCTCATCGAGAACCCTTTGAACGAAATGAACACACTCCTCTTCGCAAGTACCCAACGGACGATCGGTTGGGTCATAGCGTCCGTCGTCCTGGTGGGTATGGGGGTCTACCTCCTCTTCAGCTTTCGTGTAGGCAAACGCGAGATCGGCTCTGAGATTGACCTGGCTCCCAACCGAGTGCGTCACGCCGATGACGACGAATTAGAGACCCGTTTTCTGGATCGCAATTTGGCATGGTCACTGGTCTTGCTAACTGTGGTGTCTCTCATTCTCCCGCTCTACTGGCTGATGGAGCCGGCACGTCAGGACAACGCTGCTTATGGCTGGGTAAAGCGGTTTGAAAAGCGCGGGGCCAATAGTTTCGAGGAAGCTTGTGTTGGTTGCCACGGTCCAGGTGGAGTGGGCGGTGTCGCTTCGTACACCCTTGCGGATTCCAACGGTGTCTTCGTGGCCCAAGTCGACTGGAAGGCACCGGCGTTGACAACTGTGCTTAGCCGATTCGGTGAGTCCGAAGTGGAACACATTCTCAACTATGGACGCCCAGGTAGCCCAATGCCGGCTTGGGGTCTGCCTGGTGGAGGGCCGATGACCTCCCAGCAGATTCACCAGCTGATTGTCTATTTACGTTCAATCCAACTGTCACCTGAAGATGCCATCGCACAGGTGACGAGCGGCTTACAGGCTGGGGCCCGCGGCATCGTGACCTCCCGTGACCCGGGCCTAACCAACGCAGATGCTATTGCGGCTGCCGCTGATGCCTGGTTGATCCAAGCAGCTGACCCGGCGAGTAGTGACTACCGGGCATATGGAGAACTGCTTTTCAACAACCCTGCTGCCCAGGGGGCCAATAGTTGTGCCCGCTGTCATACCCCAGGCTTTTCCTACGGTGCTTCTAGTGACGAGGCCACCGCTGAGTTGATTGCGGAGTGGCCCCGTCTCGCTGAAGCTGGCGTCCTTACCGGTTACCAGCCAGGAACTGGCCATGTCGGTCCAAGCCTGATTGGAGTTGAAACTCACTTCCCGACTGCAGCAGGTCAGGAAGACTTCATACGGAGCGGTTCTGCCGTAGGGATTGGCTATGGAAACGCCCGTATCGGAACTGGTGGCATGCCCGGTTTCGGCGGGCGCACCGATGATCTGAATGTGATCGGTACGGTCGTGCGGCCTCGAATCCTCACCCCAGAGCAGATCGCCGCCATTGTGGCCTACGAGAGGGGCCTGTGATGGATGCTCTCGTCACATTGGCAGGTCTGGGATGGGATCCTGAGATATCAGGAATCCTGACAGTCGTCGCCGGCGTCACAGTCCTTATGGGTTCTATCTGGTTGATTGTGGTCACGAACTCAGGGGTGCGCTTGGCCACTCTTATGACAGCTGCTGCCTTGATGGGATGGATGGTCATCCTCGGCAGTGCTTGGTGGATGTACGGCTCAGGATGGAAGGGGGATGCCCCGAGCTGGAAGACCGTGGATATCAACTTGGGAGACCTCGGTGCCAGCGGATTGTTTTACGCCCGGGAGTTGCCCAACCCAGGGGAAATGCCAACGGCCTACGAACTGGTTGTGGCCTCCGGGGATGCGGCGGCGGCTGCCGAGTTCGACACGCTTCCCACAGCAGACGATAATCCCGACCTGTCAAGTGATGCGCTAGACGCTTTACGGGCCGATCGCCAACTGCGTAACGAAACCATCACCCGGTCCGAACTGGCCGCCGTGGCTCGCAATGTCACTGATGCCGCTGGCCTGCGTGCCATCGGTCCATGGCGTCTGCTGGCCACCACCGAAGCTGGAGACGCCCAAGCTCAGGCAGCTGCAGACTTGCTGGCTCACCCCGATCTTGATTTTAATAGTTCGGCTGATTACAAATTACTTGACGCTTACACCATGGGTGGGAAGCCGTCATTGACTGACGACCCAAATCGCTGGGATCGGATCAGTCACTGGATCACCAGTTCTGCCCGTCTAACTCACCCGACCCGCTACACGGTGGTGCAGCTGCAAGGTGTGCTCCGTCAGGAAGTGGCCGCTGGTGAAGCACCTCCACGACCGGTAGTCGACCCTGATGAGCCGGTGGTGTCAGTGGTGATGATTCGTGATCTGGGTTGGGTTCGTCTTAGGCCTGCGCTGGTCACCATCGGGTCATTTCTGGTCTTCCTCGCTCTCTGCTATTGGCTCCATGTCCGTGATAAGGAGTTGATGGAGCGTCGCAGGGAGTTTGAGGCCAGTAAGGCCTGACCTATGAACAAATCTGTGGTCATAGGTGAGACTGGGGGAGAGTGACGTGCTAGGGCAGTACCTACCAATCCTCTTCCTCCTGGTCTTGGCATTCCTCTTTGCCGCCCTCAGTTTCATGGCCTCGCGCCTATTGGCCCCCCGGAGCCCCAATCACCGCAAAGCGGCGCCCTACGAGTGCGGGATCATCCCGGGGCGGGAGACGCCGGAACGCTTCCCGGTCCGTTTCTTCCTTGTAGCGATGATCTTTATCGTTTTCGACATCGAGATCATCTTCTTCTATCCGTGGGCTATCGCCCACGATGGTCTTGGCCTGTTTGGCTTGTTCGCCTTGTTAATTTTTTCAGCGGCAGTGTTCGAATCTTTCGTGTACCTCATCGGCAATGGTGCTCTCGAGTGGGGCCCAGTGCGTCGAACCCGTGAGGCCGTCTCCTCGCACCGGACTTCATCCTCGACCATCCGGCGCGCAGGTGTCCGGGAAGTAGGTCTGGAAGGCCGGGACCAGATCCGCTCCGGGGAGCAGGCGGCCTGATGGTCCACATCCCTGGCGTCGGCGATGTTTCCAATGTGCTTTCTGACGGTCTGGAAGGCCTTGAGCACAACTTTGTCACCTCCCGGGTCGAAGACCTCGTCAAGTGGTCGCGCGCTCGGAGTTGTTGGCCAGCCACCTTTGGCCTGGCGTGTTGTGCGATAGAGATGATGGCGACCGGTGCGGCACACTATGACCTGGCCCGATACGGCATGGAGGTCTTCCGTGCTTCTCCCCGCCAAGCTGATCTAATGATTGTGGCTGGTCGAGTTTCCCAGAAAATGGCTCCAATCTTGCGGCAGATCTACGACCAGATGATGGAGCCCAAGTGGGTCATCTCTATGGGAGTTTGCGCTTCCAGTGGTGGGATGTTCAATAATTACGCCATTGTTCAAGGTGTGGACCAGGTAGTACCAGTGGATGTGTACGCCCCGGGTTGCCCACCAGGCCCAGAGACACTGATGCACGCTATTTTGACCCTTCACGACAACATTCAGAGTGGTGAACTGACTCGCCGTCGTGAGGCCAACGGCGGCGGCGCGTCCATTGAGGTAACGGTCCCGACTGAGACGGTTCAAGCTGTAAAGCTGGGGACCCAGTGAGCGACGGAACTGTCCTCTACGGCGTGCCCGTTGTTGAGACCGCTGGTCAAGTCGTTCTGCATCCTCGCGTCGACCAGTGGCTTGAAACTGTTTCTGCCCTAAAGGCTGATGGTTTCTGCATGGCCATTGACTTAACAGCCGTGGATTATTCAGCTCATCCCGGCCGAACCAACCTGCCCGACGACGTGAATCCCGAGCGCTTTGAGGTGGTGGCCTCGTTCATCAGCCACGTTGACGGTGGTCGGAGAGTCCGCTTGCGAGTTCAAGTTCCTGAAGGTGATCCCTCGTTACCTTCGCTGTTCAACATTTTCCCCGGGACTGAAGCTATGGAGCGCGAAGTTTGGGACCTTTTAGGTATTGCTTTTGATGGACACCCTGACCACACCCGGATTCTGATGCCCGAGGATTGGGTAGGGCATCCGCTGCGTCGAGATGTTCCCATGGGGCGAATTCCTGTCCAGTTTAAAGACTCCCCAGTCTCCCGATGAGCGACGTGGCAACTTCCGGGCTAGACGACGCTCCCGTTTCTGATTCGGATTCTGCCGAACGTATCTTTCGACTTGACGAGACCAGCGCCGTACTCCGTCTCAGCGAAGCTGAGGCTGCTGCGCTAGCCGGAAATTCAGAGGATCCACCTAGCGGCGACTCAGCCGATCAGCGAATGATTCTCAACATGGGACCGTCGCACCCTTCCACTCACGGTGTGCTGCGCCTGATACTGGAGATGGAGGGTGAGACTGTCCTTCGGTCCAAGCCGGTCATCGGCTACCTCCATACCGGCATGGAAAAGACCGCTGAGGATCTGACCTATCTCCAGGGTCCAACCAACGTCACCCGAATGGATTATGCCGCTCCGCTTTTTTCGGAACTTGCGTTTTCGATGGCTGTGGAACAACTTCTTGGTATCGAGGTGCCACCCCGAGCTACATGGATCCGCATGCTTATGTGTGAACTGAACAGGGCTGCATCGCACTTGCTTTTCCAAGCCACCAACGGCATGGATCTCGGTGCTGTGTCGATGATGATCTACGGATGGCGTGAGCGCGAAGAGGTACTGCGATTTTTTGAGAAGGTCACTGGTCTGCGGATGAATCACAACTACATCCGGCCGGGTGGGGTTGCCGCTGATTTGCCCGATGGTTGGCAAAAAGACATCCACCGACTGTTGGAGTTGATCCCGCCCAGGCTGGATGAATATGACAAGCTTTTGACTGGTCAACCGATATTCAGAAAACGCCTTCAGGGTGTAGGCGTGCTGACCCCAGCTGAGGCGCTTGCCCTTTCAACCACCGGACCCATCCTGCGATCCACCGGCTATGCATGGGACTTGCGTCGCGATCAGCCTTACCTTGCTTACGACCAGGTGGAGTTTGACGTCATCGTAGGAACCCATGGTGACGCTTTCGATCGTTACGCCATCCGTCTAAATGAGATCCGGGAATCGCTCCGTATCGTCGAGCAAATCGTTGATTTGATGCCCGATGGTGACTACCGCACTCAAGATAAGAAAGTTACGCCACCGCCACGGGCCCGGATCAACGAGTCGATGGAAGCACTCATTCATCACTTCAAGATCTTCACTGAGGGTTTCCACGTGCCTGAGGGCGAGACCTACGCAGCCGTGGAGTCTCCACGTGGTGAGTTGGGCTGCTACATGGTTTCAGACGGTGGTCCGAAACCATATCGGATGCATATTCGCGGACCGAGTTTCGTGAATCTACAGACCTTGCCGCACTTGATGGAGGGCGGGCTTATTGCTGACGGGGTGGCAGTCGTATCGTCAGTTGATCCGATCATGGGAGAGGTCGACCGGTGAGCTGGTTTGATGCTGCTAACGAACGGACGGCTCGAGAGATTCTGAGCCACTATCCGAGGCCTAAATCGGCTGTTATTCCTCTGCTTCACCTGGCGCAAGAGCAAGAGGGGTGGGTTACTCCTCAGGCTATGAGTGAGATAGCGGCGATGACCGGTACCACGGCCGCCGAAGTACTCGGCACTGGCAGTTTCTACGAGATGTTTAAGTTCCATCCGGTGGGGAAGTACATCGTCAACATCTGCACCAACATCTCGTGCCAGTTGTTGGGTGGTGAAGACTTACTGAACCATGCCGAGTCCACTCTGGATGTGCGGGCCGGTGGTACTACTGACGACGGCCTGTTCACCGTTGAGGACGTGGAGTGCGTGGCCGCGTGCACGGAGGCACCCTGCTTCACCGTGAACTACCGCTACTTCCACCGGGCTAACGCCGAAACCTTTGATGAGGTAGTAGCTGACATCCGGGCTGGACGTAGCCCACTGGAGCGCGGTGCTGCTGGCGACATCGGTGAGCTTCCTGAGCACGGCACCCTCGGCCGGATACGCCAGCACGTGCCTGACGATCGACGGGCTGGCGTGGTGCCACCCGAGGAGGTCAACGGTGCACCAGCGTGGATGCCCGAACCTGTAGTCGAGGAGGCCTTATGACGAGTGCCTACATTCCCCATGCGGCGGGTTATGTTGACAACGGAGGTCCAAAGATAGTTACCTCCCGGTTTGCCCACGAAGACTCGTTTACCTTTGAACGTTTCTTAGCTACCGGTGGCTACGTGGGGCTGAGAGCTGCTTTGGCCATGGCCCCCGAAGACGTCCATGCTCAGGTCCGCGAGGCCACCTTGTTGGGCCGTGGTGGGGCGGGCTTCCCAGCTGGTGTCAAGTGGGGCTTTTGTCCCGAAGGGGTATGGCCCCGCTATCTAGTGGTAAATGGCGACGAGAGTGAGCCCGGGACATACAAGGACCGTCTCCTCATGGAGCGTGATCCTCATCAACTAATCGAGGGCTGTCTGATCGCCTGCTACGCGCTGGGTCTTTCACAATGCTTCCTTTATGTTCGAGGAGAGATGGCTCTGGCCCAAGAGCGAATTGCTGTGGCGCTGAACGAGGCTTACACCGCTGGTTATGTGGGATGCAATGTGTTGGGTACTGACTTTTCAGTCGACATCACTCTCCACTGGGGAGCTGGCGCCTACATCGTTGGCGAGGAGACGGCCCTCATCGAGAGCCTTGAGGGCAATCGGGGCATGCCCCGCCTCAAACCTCCCTACTTTCCAGCAGCTATTGGTCTTTACGGCCAGCCGACCATTGTCAACAACGTTGAGACGCTGGCGAATGTGCCCTGGATCATGGCCAACGGGGCCGCGTCCTATCGCAAGATGGGATCAGAGTCCTCACCTGGGACTCGCCTGTTTGCTGTATCGGGTCACGTTAAGCGACCCGGTGTTTACGAGGTTGAGCAAGGTGTCACCACATTTCGTGACCTTTTTTACGGCGAAACCTACTGTCAGGGCATTCGTGACGGCCATGAACTGAAGATGTTTATCCCAGGCGGAGGGTCTTCGCCTTGGTTCTTCACCGAACATCTTGATCTGCCACTTGAGGCCAAGGAGGTGGGTGCGGCTGGGTCGATGCTCGGATCAGGTGCCATCATTGTCATGGACGAGACCACCGATGCTGTGAAGGCCTGTCATCGAATGGTGAGATTTTTCGCACGGGAGTCATGCGGCAAGTGTTCTCCCTGCCGGGAAGGGACGAGTTGGGAAGAGAAGATCTTGGCACGCATCTTGGCTGGCCATGGGCGTCCATCTGACATTGACCTTCTACTGGACGTGGGCGACAACATCAGTCCGGGCCCTTATCCAGTGGCTGCCCATGCTGCTGAAGGTTTGGATGCCGTACCGTTCCCGCCCCGCCAGACCACGATCTGTCCACTTGGCCCTTCGTCGGTTGCCCCGATTACGTCAACCATTCGACGGTTCCGTCACGAGTTTGAGTCGCGCATCACCCGGAGCGATGGCATTCCCGTGTCTGCGGCGAACACGGCGAATAGTCCGGTGGGGGCTGGCTCATGACCCCCGAGAGTGTGGACATCTTGGTGGATGGTCGGACCGTGCGCGCCCGCCCGGGCGAATTATTAATTGAAGCCTGCGAGCGCGCTGGAACCTACATCCCCCGGTTCTGCCATCACAGCCGGATGAAGCCGGTCGGGATGTGTCGTATGTGCATAGTCGAGGTTGATACTGGACGAGGTCCCGCTCTTCAGCCTTCCTGCATGCTCGAGTGCTCGCCTGGAATGACTGTCGATACCGAATCTGACCTAACCAAAAAGACACAGGACGGGGTACTGGAGTTCCTGCTCATTAACCATCCTCTAGATTGTCCAGTTTGTGACAAGGGTGGTGAGTGTCCTCTGCAGGACCAGACCATGGCGTTCGGTCCAGGTGAAAGCCGGTTCGTTGAGGAAAAGCGTCACTTTGAGAAGCCGATTCCTGTTAACAGCAATGTCCATCTTGACCGCGAGCGTTGCATCCTGTGTGACCGGTGCACCCGTTTTGCCGGTGAGGTTGCGGGCGACCAACTCATTCATTTCATGGACCGCGGTGGGCAAACTCAGGTAAATACCTTCCCCGACCAGCCGTTCTCGTCGTACTTCAGTGGCAACACCGTGCAGATCTGCCCGGTGGGTGCGTTGACTGCTGCCCCCTACCGATTCAAAGCTCGCCCATGGGACCTCGAGGAAGTTGAGTCAACCAGCACGTTGGACAGCGTAGGCAGTCGCATTGCCGTGCAATCGTCGCATGATCGGGTGCTCCGCTTTCTTGGGTTAGATGCGGATGCTGTGAATTGGGGGTGGTTGTCGGACAAAGAACGGTTCGTTTTCGAGGCCTACGACCACGAAGATCGCCTAGCTGCTCCGATGCTCCGTGGCGACGCTTTGGGTAATCGAATGCCCGGTGGCGACTCTCTGGTGGCTGCATCTTGGAGCGAAGCACTCAGCGTGGTCGCATCTACCCTGGTAGACGTTCCGGGGGACCGAGTCGCTGTGCTTGGTGGCGCCCGCATGACGAACGAGTCGCAGTACGCATGGGCCAAGTTGGCTAAGGGTGTGTTGGGTACCGACCACGTGGACGCTCAACTGGCTGACGGCTTGCCAGCGGAGGTATTGCTTAGCTTGCCCCGAGCCACAATTGACCGGGCTTGCACCCCCGGTGGAACGATTGTGCTCTTGGGACCGGACCCCAAGGAAGAACTGGGCGCGCTGTTCCTGAGACTCCGACACGCCATCGTTCATGACGGGGCCACCCTGATCGAGTTGACGCCTCGGCGCACCGGTCTAAGCGGCCATGCCGCCCATTCGTTGCGGGTTACCCCTGGCGATGCAGCGGGTGTAGTGGCCAGCCTGTTTGGTGAAGGGTCGCCGGCAGGCGCTGGTGGTCTCACAGCCGATGAGATAGCAGCGGCTGCAGGGACTTTGGCCGCATCGGTCGCCGCCGGTTCGTCGATTACCGTTCTACTGGGCCGCCCTTCACTCGCGGAGTCAGCCGGTCCGGTTGTGGACGCAGCATTGGCCCTCCACGACTACCTACCAGAGGCCACTTTTCTGTCGTTGCTGCGTCGCGGCAATGTCCACGGGGCCTTGGACATGGGCTTGGCTCCCGGGCTGTTGCCGGGCCGGGCCGCACTTGCCGACATTGGGGTAGTTGAAGGGGTCTGGCCGACCGTTCCGACGACTGTCGGTCATGACGCACTGGGGATCCTGAGAGCGGCGGCAGATGGTGATATCGACGTGCTGTTTCTGCTGGGTGCAGACCTGCTGGCTGATGTGCCTGACCGCCAGCTGGCCGAGGAGGCACTGGCTGGAGCAGGGACCGTAGTGGCGGTAGACCTATTCGGTACCGACACCGTGACCCAGGCTGACGTGGTTCTGCCTGCCGTGGCCTCCACTGAACTAGATGGAACGTTCACCAATTTGGAGGGCCGGGTGAGTGTGGTGGCACGCAAAGTCAACTCGCCAGGAACCTCCCGTCCTGACTGGGCCATTGCTGTGGAGTTGGCAGAACACCTCGGTGTCGATCTGGGTTTTGCCACGGTGGCCGACGTTCGAACCGAGATTGCTTCGGTATCACCGCTGCATGCCGCTGTTACATCTGAGGCTCTTGTCGGGTCCACCCGAGAAGGAATTCTTCTTGAAGGTGGTCTAGTCGCTGACCGGCCTTTACCCACGAGTGTTCCTGGGCGTGATGGCTATGGGCTGCGCCTAGTAGTTGACCGGTCTATGTACGACACAGGGGTGTTTGTTGCTCATAGCCCCTCGCTGGCCGGCCTTGCTCCAGGTACTCGGGCCGGTATGGAGCCCACTGACATAGCCCGCCACGGCATCACCGAGGGTGAAGTCATTGATCTCATCAGTTCTCGGGGCACTATCCAGGTAGAGGTGGCCGCCGATTTCGGGGTAACACGCGGGACGGTGCACTTGCGAGCCAATCAGCCTGGTGCATGCGCCACCGTATTGATCGACGCCGCAGCGCCGGTTACAGAAGTGCGACTGGGTCGCCGATGAGCGTCTTGGACACCGCCGTACTGGCTATCGACCCGTTACTCAGTGGAGACCTTGACCTTGGGATAGTAGGCATTGTTGCGCTGAAGGTCGTGGTGGCGTTCGTTATTTTGCTGGTTTCAGTGATGCTGATGATCTGGTTCGAGCGGAAACTTGTAGCCGACATGCACAACCGGATTGGGCCTTCGGTGGCTGGCCCATTCGGAGTTCTTCAAACCCTGGCCGACGGGATCAAGTTGTTCTTCAAGGAGGACCTCATCCCTGACCGGTCTGACCGAGTGGTCTTCAAGTTGGCCCCTTATTTGTCTCTAATCCCGGCTTTCCTCGTGTTCGCCATTGTCCCCATCGGGGGTGACTTTTCCTCGGGGGATGGCACTGTCACTTGGTTTGGGGAGCGGACTTACCTTCAGGTTGCAGATCCACCAGTGGGTGTGCTGTTCTTTCTTGCTCTTTCGTCGATCGCCGTCTACGGCGTGATGCTGGCTGGCTGGTCATCAGGGTCAAAGTACCCACTGATTGGTTCGGTACGCGCCTCCGCCCAGATGATTAGTTATGAAGCGGCCCTAGGCCTAGCCATCGCAACGGTCTTTTTGACCTCAGGCTCACTTTCCACCCACGACATCGTGGCCAGTCAGGTTGAAGGCAACTGGAATGTGTTTGCTACTGGCGTAGTTCCGTTCTTGGTATTTGTGTTGGCTGGCACCGCCGAGTTAAACCGACCACCGTTCGATCTTGTGGAGGCTGAGCAGGAGTTGGTCGGCGGGTTCCACACCGAGTACAGCTCGATCCGGTTCGCCCTGTTCTTCCTCGCCGAGTTCATGAACGTGATCACCATGTCGGCGATCGCCGTCACCCTCTTTCTGGGTGGCCCCGACGGGCCGATCCTCGTGGAGCGGGTCGCCTGGGTCTGGCCGACCCTGTGGTTCTCCCTCAAGGTCCTGGCCTTCCTCTTCACCTTCGTGTGGCTGCGGGCGACCCTGCCGCGGATCCGGTACGACCAGCTCATGGACCTGGGCTGGAAGGTCCTGATCCCGCTGGCACTCGGCTGGTTCCTCCTGCTCGCGACGCTCAACGTGGGCCGCGACCGGGGTTGGTCGCCACTGGTCGTCGTGTTCGCCAGCGTTGCCGTGCTGTGGGCGGGCGCCGCCATGCTGGGTGGCGCCGTCCGCAAGGCCCGTGCCGAGAGGCTCGCCCTCGAGTTCGAGTCCGACGAGGTGCTCGACGCCGGGGATGGTGCCTGATGGGCTACTTCCGCGGCTTCGCCGTCACGTTCCGCAAGCTCTGGGAGAAGCGGGTCACCATCCCGTACCCCGAGCAGAAGCGCGACAAGCCCGAGCGCCTCCATGGCCGCCACGTCCTCAACCGCTACGAGGACGGCATGGAGAAGTGCATCGGCTGCGAACTCTGCGCGGGCGTGTGCCCCGCCGACTGCATCTACGTACGCGGTGCCGACAACCCGCCCGACGACCCGGTGTCGCCGGGGGAGCGCTTCGGCTTCGTCTTCGAGATCAACTACCTGCGGT
>JAQWTI010000049.1 GCA_029242745.1 Acidimicrobiales bacterium
CCGCCGCCAGCAACACCGCCGCCAGCAGGAGCACCGCCAGCATCACCGCCGCCAGCATCACCGCCGCCAGCAGGAGCACCGCCGCCACCAGCAGGAGGAGCAGGAGGAGGAGCACCGCCGCCACCAGGAGGAGCAGGAGGAGGAGCACCGCCGCCACCAGGAGGAGCAGGAGGAGGAGCCTCCTGAGCAGTGGCCACAGTAGGCATCATCAAGGTCACCAAGACCGCTATCAGTACGGCTCTTATCAAACCTTTAAATCGAAGATGATTCACAATGTCAGCCCCCTGCAGTCCGGATAAGCAATCAACTCAGATCTCAAACTTAACTAAATTAAGAGATGCTAAGCCACCTGATACCTGACCTTAACCGGCAAATCTCCGACAATGTAGAGACACCACCGATTAGAGCACCTCGCGGGTGTACCTCACTACAGCATCCAACTCCTCCATCGAATACCGGCTTCCAAACCCTGGCATTGAGCCTCTCCCACTCGAAACCAAACGGACTTGTTCGAGGGACGATGGGTAGCGGTCAACTACCGACAAGAGCGACGGTCCTCTGCCGCCGGAACCATCCGACCCGTGGCAAGACGCACACGCTTGGGACCAGACTTCTCTGCCGCGAACCAAGACCGGGTCCAAGGTTCCATCTACCGCTCTGGGTACCTCCGGTGCCGTACCAGCACAAGCCACTAACAGCGCTAAGAAAAGCAGCAATTGGGCCAGACAAAACGAGAAGCAGTGTCCGCGCATCAATAACAGACAATACTCGCAGAATGGGATTTGATCCTCAACGCAGCCACCGCCACCGATCCACCGATGTTCTCTACGTTGGCGCAACAATCGTCGCAGGAGTTCTGCTCGTCGCTTGGGCGCTGTTCTGGTGATCAGCGACATGTTGCGCTTAAGAAGGCACTGAATTGAAAAACCCTGAGGTATTAGGCGAACTCGAGGAACGGTTCATCCAGCCTTACCAAGCCACCAAGACCTACCTGTGCCCCGGTTGCCAACGGGACATACCAGCAGGGCTTGGCCACATGGTGATAGTGCCCGTGACCGCCCCAGACCTCCGACGTCATTGGCACAGGGGTTGCTGGAAACAGCACCAACCCAAGCGAGACAAAAATCCAAGATGACCAAGAGGAACTGAGGAACTCAGGAACTCAGGAACTCAGGAACTCAGGAACTCAGGAACTCAGGAACTCAGTTAAAAACGAACCCACCAACCGTGTGGCTATACAACTGCACCCTCAGGAGAATCCAGCGTTGTCCAAAAACTAGAAGTCTCGCTTCTCCTTGACCTTGGCCCGTTTTCCGACGCGATCACGCAGGTAGTAGAGCTTGGCCCGGCGAACGTCGCCCCTCGAAGCAACTTCAATGTGATCAATTATCGGGGAGTGGACGGGAAAGGTTCGTTCAACTCCAACACCAAAACTCAATTTGCGGACGGTGAACGTCTCGCGCACGCCACTGCCCTGACGCTTAATAACCACTCCCTCAAAGAGTTGTACGCGTTGTCGGTTGCCCTCAACTACACGTACATGCACCTTGAGGGAATCCCCGGCGTCAAAGTCAGGCACATCGTCCCGCAGGTTTTGGTGATCGACGAGATCGGTGGGCTGCATGGCTCGTCCTCGAGAGGCTCATGGCCCATCAAACAATCCGGGCCGTTCGGAGTCCCTTCCCAGGCATGGGAGCGGACCGGTGGGCAAGCATACGGCGATCAGCCGTGGACGACACCGAGTCGTACCCCAAATTACTGTGGTGGAAAGTTCATCCTTCTGGATCCGTCAGCTCAAATTCTTCAAGCAAGGCAAGTTCGCCATCGCTCAGGCCACCCCGGCGGTCGATCAAGTCTGGGCGGCTTTGGACAGTTCGAGCCAACGAAGCGGCACGCCTCCAACGAGCCACCTTTGAGTGGTCACCTGAGCGCAACAGATCAGGAACAGACCGACCTCGAAACTCGGCTGGTCGGGTCCAATGGGGATACTCCAGTAGGCCATCAGAGAACGACTCATCTTCAGACGAGGCGCTGTTTCCCAGCACTCCCGGCCGGAGTCTCGCCACCGCTTCCACGACAGCTAATGCAGCGATCTCACCACCGGCCAACACAAAATCACCGAGGGACAACTCCTCGTCACACAGATCAGTACGAATGCGTTCATCTACTCCTTCGTAACGGCCACAGAGCAGTGAGAATCCACTGAGAGCGGCAAGTTCCATTGCGACCGACTGATCGAACAAACGGCCGGCTGGACCAAGCAGTATCAGTGGACGCGGCGGGTCTACCTGTTCAACAGCAGCAAAGACTGGAGCAGGCATCATCACCATTCCTGCTCCTCCACCGAAAGGGCTGTCGTCAACCGTGCGGTGTGTATTGGTGGCCGCCATCCGTAGATCGTGAGCTCGGACATCTAGGTGACCAGCACCCGCAGCACGCCCCAATATGCTCTCACCGACATATGCGTCGACAAGACTAGGGAACAGTGTGAAGACGTCGATTCGCAGACTCATCAATCTTCCTCCTACTCGAGATCACCGTCAAGAAGCCCAGTGGGAGCATCGATATCGATACGCACCCCAGGCTCGAACGCTGTCAGGAAAGTGAGCGGGATCAGCTGACCATCAGCCAATTCCAGAAGGTCACTCGCCGGATTCTCGATGAGTGCGACCACAGGACCATGCGCTGCCCCGTACTGATCAAAAACTAGTGCTCCTACCAACTGGTGCACCCACAAGGTGCCATCGTCTACTTCATCTATTGGTGGAGCACTGAGGACCGTCCCCCGCCAAGCCTCAGCGGCTTCACGATCGGCGATCCGATCGAACCAAGCAAGGTATCTGTGCTGGTGGGGGCGACTAGATACCACGGTTATCGCCCCTCGGTCCGTGTGTAGCACCATCCCAGGCGCCAAACGCTCTGTCCGATGAGTCGTCAGAGTTACAACGACCTCACCTCTTACTCCATGCGGTTTGTCAATCCGACCAACTTCAAGAAATCTCGGCCCATCGGAATCCGGCCGGCTATCCATTGACCGGTCAGTCGACGAAGTCGACGTCGATCTCGGTCTCGTCGTTCACAGCAGCGGCCCGAACTATGGTTCGGATCGCATTAGCTACCCGGCCACGGCGGCCAATAACCCGGCCCATGTCGCCGTCGGCGACAGTGACCGAGAAGGTGCACCGCTCGTCTCCCGAGGCTTCTATGCGAACCTCGTCAGGCTGTTCAACAATGGTCTTGATCAGGTACTCAAGGACGGCTTCGGCGGTCGGGGCTTCTGCACTCACGATGCCTCCTCAACAGGCTCCTCTGCAGCAGCCTCCTCAACAGGCTCCTCTGCAGCAACCTCCTCAAC
>JAQWTI010000054.1 GCA_029242745.1 Acidimicrobiales bacterium
ACTTCCTCCTTCAGAGCGAACTTGCGAATCTTCCCGACGCTCGTACGTGGTAACTCATTGAGCACGGTGATCGATTGAGGAAGTTTGGCCTTGGACATCTGGGTGGAGCACCACTCTAATAGTTCTGCTGGATTGAGTGAGATAGTCGAACTAACAGGTACCACGAAAGCGACAGGCACCTCGTCGCGTATTGGGTCTGCACGGCCAACTACTGCTGCTTCAAGCACTTTGGGATGCGAAGATAGAACTGCCTCGACTTCAACTACTGAAACATTTTCACCCGAAACTTTAAGGACATCAGAACTGCGGCCATCAAAATAGTAACGCCCAGTCTTATCGCGTACCGCTCGGTCACCGGTCAAGAACCAGCCATCGCGAAAACTGGCACCAGTGACTTCTGGGGCGTCCAAATAACCAGCAAAGAGCGCCTTACCTGGTTTTCCCCCAACAACTATCTCACCGACTTCTCCTACATCTACCGATGTGCCATCAGCCCGCTGTAGATCCACAACACAGCCCCCAGTAGGCCGTCCCATTGAGGATGAAACCGGGTCTGTCGGATCATTTGTCAAAACAGCGGGAATTGTTTCGGTCATTCCATAGAGCTGACGCGGGCGGCAACCCAACCACTTGGCAATGACTTCGTATTGGTCATCGGCCAGATTCTGGGCAAACCAACAATGTCGCAAGCGCAAGCCTTCGACAGGTTTTCCCCGAGCCAAAATCATTCGCATCGGAGCGGCAAACAGGCTCGCAGTTGTTGCGCCGTGGCGCACCGCTTGGTCCAGGAAGCCGCTTGCTGTGAAAGACGCCATTAAAGCCACGCTCGCACCAACCGAGATCGCCGGAGCGAAGGAGTAGTACTGGGCATTCGCATGGAAGAGTGGGAGAACCACAAGTTGGCGGTCAGATTCCTGCAGGTGGGCGGCAGCGGCCATAGTGTGCCCTGCGAAGGCGTAATTGGCCTGCGTTACTTCCACCCCCTTTGGCCTTCCAGTGGTCCCAGAAGTAAACATCACCGCAGCGCGATCCGACGGCTTTGGTTCCGGCCAAGAACGCAGTGGAGAACCTTCGAAAACCTTAAGCGTGCTATCAAGTTCGTCGACCTCAATGACCGACAGCACTCCACATGAAGCTCGGTAGATCTCAGATCGAGAAGAGGCGCATAAGCCAACCACTGGCTTAGTTCGCTCGAGGTGATTACGCAATTCAGACTCGGTCGCCATGGGATCCGACGGCACCACCCACGCTCCTAGACGGATCGTGGCCAACCAGACAGCGACAAATGCTGGACAGTTCGACAGCGCCATATGTACGGCTGAGCCGTGGTCAACTCCATTTGCGATCAATTTGGCGGCAACCTGGCCGACCACAAGGTCGAACTCCCCGTAAGTCCATGAACAGGTCGTGCCATTGACACCCTCAAATACCAAAAAGGTGGCATCCGGCCGGCGACTAACAGTTTGCTCCCACGATGAAGCAAAACAGGCTGGGTCCACTGACGAAATCATTAGGCCTCCCCGTACCCGCCGCCGCCAGGCAACTCAAGCCGCACTACGTCACTAGCCCCCAACGTAATACGGCTCTGAGTGGTGACCGGTTCACCGTTTACTTGAAAGGAACCCGCAGCCCCGGCGTCGCCTCCGAAGAGACCCTGTGGCGGCTCATCCAGCCTGCTTGTAACAGCGTTTAACTCCCACGAGCGTTCAGTGTCAACACTAAATTCAACTGTCTGGCCCAAGCCACCAATTTGAGCACCGACTCCACCTGATCCGCGACGAAGTTCTTTACGATGGAAGTGGATCGGCGCAGAGGCCTCAACCACTTCAATTGGAACTGCGGAGATGCCTGTTGGATAAGAGCAAGCCGACAATCCAGGCTTTGTCGCCCGGGCCCCTACGCCCCCGGCATATGTGAACATTGCAGTTATGAAAGGTGAGCCATCGCCATGAGTTCCACTCACCTGCATTGTCCATACGGCGCCGGATCCCTCAGCCATTGATCCCTCGGGGTCAATTTGGGCCAAGGACTTCAGAAGGGCATTCGGAAGGAACATCCCCACTACGTGACGGGCTGTCCCCGGTTGAGGAAGCACAGCGTTCACGATGGAACCTTCAGGCGCCACCATTTCAATGGGGCTCAGACTTCCATGGTTGTTGGGAATGTCAGGATTCAGGACAGACCTGATGGTGAACGTCGTATAGGCGTGGGTGTAGTTCTTGAC
Source organism: Acidimicrobiales bacterium (assembly GCA_029242745.1). Taxonomy (GTDB): domain Bacteria; phylum Actinomycetota; class Acidimicrobiia; order Acidimicrobiales; family MedAcidi-G1; genus UBA9410. The sequence continues at coordinate 2,225 of JAQWTI010000054.1, forward strand.
AACATTGATTCCCCATACGCTTGCCTCGGAGGTCCCGGCATAGTCGACCGTGATGCCCCCGACCTCAGCATTAACTTCGATGGAGCAGACGATGTCAATCTTGCTTCCGTCAGCAAGGTCAAGTATTGCGCTGGATGGATAGGTACCTGACGGCAATTTCCGAATACTGGCTCGAGTGGCCTCTTCTGATCGGCTGATAATCTCGTCAGCCAGACCCTCGATGTTGTCTAATTCGTAGGTATCACAAAGAAGCGACAGCCGGTGGGAGCCCACTTCTCCTGATGCCATCTGAGCGTGCAGGTCTCCAGCCATGTGGTCGGGCTGACGAACATTAGAAAGAATAAACCGCCAAACGTCTTCGTTCCGTTGGCCGGCCACCATCAATTTGCATATCGGTATCCAGAGACCCTCTTCGAAGCAATCCCTGCCACCTGCACCAATTCCATATCCACCAACATCGGTGTGGTGAATAGTTGACCCAAAGAAGGCAATTGGCTCAGGCTCCTCAGCACCCTGTGGCGTCCGCCAGACAGGCACTAGGACAGTTACGTCCAGCAACTGACCAGCGGTTTTATAGGGGTCATTAGTAATTAAGACGTCGCCCGGAACTAGGTCTTGAGCAGGGAATTCATTAAGCATGTTGGCCGCGCCGATGGCCAGGGAGTTGATGTGACCGGGCGTCCCAGTCACGGCCTGTGCAACCATCCGTCCCCGTTTATCGAATACCGCGTTGGCCAGGTCTCCCGCTTCCCGAACGATCGGGCTAAACGCTGACCGCTGAAGTGCTCGAGCCTGCTCGTTGACAGTGGAAATGAGCGATTGCCAGAGAATCTCCAGTTCAATGGCGTCGAACGAACTCATGACTGACCACCTTCACCTGAAAGAGCTCTAGTGGCTATGAGATTGCCATCTTTAGCGACTTCTACTGTCCAACCGGGTCGTATTACTGAAGTAGTCTCTCGCTCCTCAACCACAGCCGGACCATCGAACCGCTGCCCAGGAACGAGGCCGTCTCGCTGAAATACTGGGGTATCTATCGCTGATGATCCTCTGTCGAAAACGACCAGACGACTAGAGATGGACTCGTCCAGAACGGCGCCAACCTTTGACAGACTTCCTCCTGAATCTGGTTCGACTGGGGCCGCCTCAGCCGCTGCCGCAAGTCTCCATGTCACTACTTCAATTCCGACATCCGGAATTGCTAGGCCATAGATACTGCGATATTCCTCTTCGAAAGCATCTCGAACATCCTCCATATCGGCTGTCCAAGCCTCTCCTTCATCAACCCAAACCGTCACTTCATTTCCTTGGCCCTCGTAGCGCACGTCGATCCCATACCGGAAACCGACGGCACCATCGGGCACCCCGGCCGCCATGAGGACGCGCCGGCCCTCATTACGTAACTCGGCTAGCAGCTCGTCTCGCTCCAACTCGTCCAGTCCGCTCAGTGACCGAGGCATTGACCTCGCCAAATCAATTCGAACTGGGGAAACCAACGTCCCGAATGCGGATAAGACACTGGCGTTCACAGGAAAAATGACACGGTCTGATTCCAATAGTTCAGCGACACCACAAGCGTGAACCGGTCCAGCCCCACCAAAGGCCAAGACCGTGACTCCCCGGAGATCGATTCCACGCTCTACTCCATGCATACGCGCTGCGGCAGCCATATTTTGATTAACAACTTCGTGGATCCCTGCAGCCGTGTCGATCACCGACATGCCAAGGCCCTTCCCAACTACGTCTACGGCCTCTTCCGAAAGTGAAGCATCAAGAGGCATGTCGCCTCCGAGAAACGCTGCCGCATCGAGGAGTCCCAAGCTCAAATCGGCATCGGTGACAGCCGGGACCTTCCCTCCTTGTCCGTAGCAAGCTGGTCCCGGCTCAGCTCCTGCTGACTCTGGACCTACCTTCAATAGGCCGAATTGGTCAACCCGAGCGAGGCTGCCCCCACCTGCCCCAATCTCCACCAGATCCACTGAAGGTACAGAAACAGGAAAACCCGATCCTTTCTTGAAGCGGTACATGCGTGCCACCTCAAAAGTGTTAACTAGATCGGGCTCAAACCTTTCAACTAACGTCGCCTTGGCGGTAGTACCCCCCATATCAAATGCCAACAAACGCTTTTCGCCCAGCCGGCGAGCGTGCCAACAGGCAGCCAAAGCACCGGCTGCAGGCCCGGACTCGACAAGTCGAATCGGAGTCTGAGCAGCCTCGTTGGCGGACACGACACCACCGTTGGAAAGCATCATCAGAACTGAGCCACCAAAACCCTCTGATGACAGCCAAGTCTGGAGTTCTTCCAGATAAGGGCCGATGACTGGCATAGTTGCTGCGTTGCAGGCCGCTGTAATCATTCTGGGGTACTCGCGAATTTGAGGTGAGACCTCAGCAGAGACGCAGACCGGCACCCCCAGCTCCTGCCGCAGATGGTTAGCCACAAACCTCTCATTCGCAGGATTTACATAGGAATTGATAAAACAAATAGCAACCGCCTCCACATTCTCGTGACGGAGGCCCTCCACCAAACTAGTCAAATTATCTGGCGACGGTTCAACGACCACAGAGCCCTGTGCCGTCGTTCGTTCGGCAATTTCAAAGGTACGATCTCGCGCTACCGGCGGATCGGGAAACTCGATTTGCAAGTCGTACATGTCGTATCGATGCTCATCTCGAATAAGCAGCGTGTCAGCAAAACCCTCGGTGGTCACCAATGCTGCCCGCCCGGTCTTACCCTCAATCAGCGCATTTGTCACCAATGTCGTTGCATGAACAATCGGTGCTACAACCTCTTCTGGATTAACACCGACTCGATCAAGCAACGAAGTGATTCCCCGCCGCACCGCCTCGAGCGGTGCTGACGGAGTCGTAAGCGTCTTCTCGACCTCCACCAACCCACTAACGCCATCCAGCAAAACAACATCAGTGAACGTTCCACCTATGTCGACGGCAAGTCTCCAGTCGCTCACTGATCTCAAACCTTTTCCTTTAAGTCGTCCCGGGGTGGGGCGAACACGTCAAGGATCCAACACTCTCTGTATTCCTCATCACCGTGGAAGATGCTGTCACCGTGCCAGACCCCGGGGTTTGCGATATAGGTGTCGCCCGGACCCAACACCGTCCGATCTTCAACGTTTTCTTCTGTCCCAATCCGGAAATCAAGGGCACCTCGGAAGACAATTCCAAGTTGCTCAGTATCGGCGTGGCGATGGATAACAGATCCAGCCGCTTGGTCTGCGATACGCCAAAAGCAAAGTTGAAGGTTCTCACCAGTAATTACCCGTCGGCGAAAACCCGGACGGTTGGTTTCTTTGAAGGCATCATTGTCAAAAAAGTAGACATAGCGGGGATCTTGACTCACAGGTCTCCTTAGCGGACTCTTAGATCAACTGGCTGAGCATTCGGCGCTCAACCTCAGCTAGATGGTCGCCAGCGGCTATAGATGCGATCTTGCTATCTCCATCGACAATCGCAGACGCGATTCGCCGGTGGTGCTCTGCGGAGTTCTTGATTATCTCCTGGACGCTCGCTCGGTTAATCTGTGTATAGAGAAGCGCGGCAAACGCAGGAGATTCAAACAACGCTCGCAACACGCGCCCGTAAAGTTCGGCTAGGAGAGGGTTTCCACAAGCCGTGGCGATCGCTGCATGAAAATGATGATCTTGATCACGGAACTGGCTTAATTCAACATCTGAGTCGAATCCCTCAGAAAGACAAGCGATTTCAGCCCTAGTACGGTCAGTGGCTTTTTGCGCCGCTAAACCGGTCATCGAAATCTCAATAACGCGACGGGTCTCAAACAACTCCCTAATCTCGCGTTCGTGGCCGGCAGCGGGTGAGGATACGACACCTAGGTAATCAACCACATGGAGTCGGCTGCTCTTACGCTGCACCACTCCCAGAGAGACGAGCTGCTGGATAGCTTCACGCACTGACGTCCGAGCTACACCAAACTCCTCACAGAGTTGCCTCTCTGCAGGCAACTGCGATCCAGGTAAAAAATATCCATCCCGAATTGAGTCCATTAACCGGTCGCGAACCTGCTCAGCCACTGTTGTGTACTCAATGCGGTCAAAACGTGGTCTCTCAAGATTGCTCGCTGGTGCGTCCATCGCCCTAGCCTCCGCCAACGCGGTCAGCACCGAATTGTTCTATGGCTGCCTCAAGGTCAAGGGGCCGTATGATCGCCTCGGTCTCGGCCTCACCCCAATCCGACTGGGGAACCAGCCACATCACCTCGAACTCCAACCCATCTGGGTCCTGGGCATAAATACTTAGATTGCCACCGTGATCACTTCCCCCCACCAAGGCCCCGCATTCCTTAAGACGGGTTTGCACTGCCTTCAACTCGGCAAGAGTGGCGACTTCCCAACCAAGGTGGTACAAACCAACTGATCCTCGCCCAGCCGTTGAGTTGGATACCTCCGAACCCACGGCAAAAAAGGCTATGTCGTGATGGTTGTCCGAACCTGGAGCCCGCATAAATACATAGGCACCAGCAGGTTCATTGGCGACCGTGGAAAAACTAAGAACGTCAGAATAAAAACGTTCATGGACCCGAGCATCTCTCACATAAAGCACTGCGTGGTTGAGTCCAGTAATCATGGTAGGGCAGAAATATATCTTGGTCTGATGGTCAGACCATAACCACAACACCACAAAATCTGCTAACCGGAGAAACCAATACACCTAGAGTCTTCAGCTAGAAAGCCAAACTCGAAAGTGGAATAGAAAAAGTTAACAGTGGAGTACCCGACGAACCACCGAGACATCGTCCTTTAACTGAGAAACAAGAGAATCGATTCCGTCGAAGCGGCGCTCACCGCGCAAAAACTCGGCAAAGGAGACCTTGCACCACTCGCCGTAAAGGTCGTCGTCAAAATCAATCAGATGCGCCTCAAGCAGGGAGTGCTCCGCATGTTGGTGAAACGTCGGGCGCCGACCAATGTTTACAGCACACGGTTGACTCGAACCATCCGGTCGCTCAAACCAGCCGGCATACACCCCATCCGAAGGCCACGCCCTGTCACGAGCCACCGGAATATTTGCAGTGGGAAAACCCAGTGTTCTTCCGCGTTGATCCCCCAGAATTACCTCACCTTCCACCGAGTAACAACGACCTAGCATCCGTGCCGCATGGGCTACGTCACCGCCCAGCAAGGCTCGCCGTATGGCCGTCGACGATATGGACTCCAACACGAGCGGCATTTCTCGAACCTCACCAACTTCCACCAGCTCCAAAGCCAGATTGGGTCCAACATTCTGCAAAAACTCGGCATTTCCTTCTCGGCGGTAGCCAAAATGGAGATCAGAGCCAAAAACAAATACCTTCGCCCCCACCTCTCCTACAAGCACATCTTCCAAGAATGCCTGAGCAGTCCGATGCGCGAATTCGTTGTCGAAGTCAATGAGGTACGTCCTATCAATGCCACACTCAGCAATCAACTGAAGCCGATCATCAATTGTGTTTAGAAGAAGGGGCGCACTTTCCGGTCGCAGCACTTGGGCTGGGTGTCCCGAGAAAGTAAGCGCCACCGCCGACAGACTTCTTCTTCGGGCCTCCATGACGGCTCGTCCCAGCACCTCCTGGTGCCCGAGGTGGACGCCGTCGAACGTGCCTAAGGTGGCGACGACAAGCTCCTGGTCGTCCCTTTTCTCCCCAAGCCTCAGTATCTCCATAAGGACTAAGGCTATGCAGCGCAAGCGTTACCAGCGACACTAAACAGAAGTGTCACGATGCGGAAGTAAAGCAACAAAGCCTCATCAACGGTAGGGTCAATCGATGGCACCAGTTGAGCCATTGAGGCACCTGCAGCGCGGCACACAATACTTGGGCTGCTTTATGAAATTGCCCTCACCAATGGCGGGAGAGGCACTGTCATTGCTGGGATTCGACTACCTCATGTTCGACATGCAACATGGCTTGATAACCACTCAGGAGTTAGTTCCACTACTCCAAGCAACGCATGCCACCGAGAGAAAGATCGTGCGCGTGCCCAGCGGAGATCCAGCACTTATCGGCTGGTGCCTAGACGTTGGGGCAAGTTCAGTAGTGGTGCCAATGGTGAGCTCGGCCGCGCAAGCCACTGCAGCCGTTGCAGCCTGTAGGTACCCACCAGTCGGAACCCGGAGTACAGGACCAACACGAGCCAACCTTGTTTACGGCGCTGACTACATTGCGAAATCGTCCGAGTTTGTTCAATGCATCCCAATGATCGAGACGCAGTCCGCTCTCGATTGCCTCGACTCGATCTTGGCTGTTCCAGGTGTAGACGCTATTTATGTTGGGCCGTCAGACTTGTCTGTAGGCCTGGGACTTGGCCCAGGAAATAACGACGGTGAACCCGCTTTCGACAAGGCTCTCGACCAAATTGTGGATGCCTGTCACCGCCATAGCGTGGTAGCCGGCATTCATGCAGATGCAGCACTTGCTTCCCGAAGGCTGGATCAGGGATTTGAGATGGTGACCATCGCTGAAGATCTAAGTGTTCTTCAGATGTCGGTAGCAAACATCCTTGAGCAGACCCGCACCTAGTGGTCTAACTTCAGCGCGGGCTACAAGACCTCTCGGAGGGGGCCCGTACAAAATCTGTGAGTCACCTACACCTAGAAGCCACACGGAAATCAGAAATCCTGAGATGGTCCGCAATCCCATTCACGAGTTGCCCTTTGCAATCTCGTCTTCCATCTCACCGCCCGTATGAGTGGCCAACAAGTGGCCAAGGCGATCACGTTTGGTTTCCAGATAGCGAACGTTTTCAGGATTTGGCGAGGTGTCCAGTGGCACGCGATCGGTGATCTCCAAGCCATGACCCTCAAGTCCCGCACGTTTAGAGGGGTTATTGGTCATTAATCGCATCTTTGTTAAACCGAGATCAAAAAGAATCCGAGCACCTACGCCATACTCGCGCGAGTCAACCGGCAGGCCCTGACGGAGATTGGCGTCAACCGTATCTAGGCCCTCGTCTTGAAGCCCGTATGCACGCAACTTATGGCCGATACCAATGCCCCGACCCTCATGTCCTCGGAGATAAACAAGCACGCCCACGCCCTCTCCACCGATCTGAGACAGCGCTTCGTCTAACTGTGAACCACAGTCGCATCGCAGAGACCCCAATAGGTCGCCGGTCAAACATTCGGAATGAACCCGAACCAAAGGTGCTTCAACTGACTTCAGGTCACCCAGCACATAGGCCACATGCTCATCTCCGTCAAGTAACGACAGATAAGCGTGCGCCGTGAAATCTCCATAACGGGTAGGAATACGGGCTGAGCCGAAGTGCTCCACGAACTTCTCGTAACGTGACATCGACCCCTCCCCTAAGCATAAAATTCTGAACCAGATGCAACCTTGAAAGCCGGCATACATCTCATAGCAAGCGATGGAACAAGTCTCGGCGTTGAAGCCACCACCAAAGGTTCAGCGACCGAACATCATGTCGATGCGGCCAGTTCGCTTATAACAGCGTACCGGTGACCAGAACCCAGCAATCCTGTTGGCCAGTGGCTATTCACTCAGTAAAAGCCGAGCAAGCGACCAGACATAGCGCACACCGCCGTAACCATTACAGGCCGGACCAGCCGCTCTCCACCACCGATCGTGAGTCGAGCCCCAAGAGCCCCTCCCACTCCGAAACCAGTCGCCAACATCAGCGCTGGACCCCAATCAACAAGGCCCCTGACAATAAATACTGGAAGGGCAATAAGGGTCACCGTCAAAATCACAACAACCTTCACGCTGTTGGCTACCACCACATCAAGACCAGAACGAGTGAGAGCCAATACCAGCAGCAAGCCAATGCCAGCCTGAAAGGCGCCCCCATACAAACCCACACAGAAGAAAACGGCCGCAGTGAAAGGTGAAGACCACGAATGGGCTGCCTCTCTGAACTTCAAGGGCCGCAACGAAAGTAAGAGCAACGGCACCATCACTATTCCGAATGCCCGCTCGAAGAGCGCTGCCTCTACCAGGGAGACCAATAAGGACCCACACAAGGAGCCGACCACTACTGGCACCAGCACCGACACAACATCTGGCAGTTCAGATAATCCCTTGCGTCGGAAACTAGTCGCAGCCGAGAAATTCGAGACTAAGATCCCGAGCCGGTTTGACCCGTTAGCCAAGTCTCCTGGAATACCAACCAAGACCAACAAGGGAACGGTCAGTAAAGAACCACCGCCCGCAATGGTATTCACACATCCGGCAACAAGGCCTCCGACAGCCAATAGTGCCAACTCTAGAGAGTCCACCCCGCCGCCCGGCCGTGACCCACTCAGCCCAATGCAGCCTGAGCGTCAGATACGTCAATATTGAATTGATTAGTCCAAGCTTCTGAGCTTTTAAGATCGCGCTGACTACGTAACCGCCGAACAAACCGGACGCGAGTTAACTCATTGCAGAGTTTAAATTCAGTCTCGTTGGAGCTTATCGTTTCCAAACAGAACACTTCTACGGATCTGCTACTCGTGCCATCAGGGGAAAGATCAGTACCCACCGAAATTACGGCGCCATTGGTCAAACTGTCAGGTTCTTCACACCAGCCGGCATACACAGCGTCTTCAGGAAGAAGAATCGACTTATCTACTTGAAAGTTTGCCATTCCAAAATTAGATGCTGGATCTCTCCGATTCCCAGCTTGAAGCAACCCCCGGACCTCGTAAGTCCTTCCGAGCATGGCATTTGCACGCTCTAGGTCACCCCGCGCTAACGCTCTACGGATAAAAGTTGATGAAACCTGTTCGTGATCTCTCGCAACTGAGCCATCTGGGCCAACAAGTCCTATGCCAAACACCTCAAAACCAAGATCAGCACCCATCTCTCGCAGCAGACTCACGTTTCCATGACGCCGGTGACCGAAATGGAAATCCTCACCAACCACGATTAGACCAACACCTGCGCAATCGACCAGCACGTGGCGCACAAATTCCTCTGCGGACTCGGTAACCCGAGTCTCATCAAAAGACAGAACCAAGGAAAGGTCAACTCCCGTACTCGCCAACTGTTCCAACTTCTGTTCAGAGTCGGTCAACAGCAAAGGCGCTGATTCAGGCCTCACCACACTGGCTGGATGTCGATCAAAAGTGAGAACAGCAGAAGCCATAGAACGTTCCGCTGCTAATCTCCGAACCGCTGCGATGACCTGACGGTGACCGGAGTGAACTCCGTCGTAGGCCCCAATAGTCAACGCCGTGCGCGGCAACATAGGGTCGTGTCGTTGCAGTTCCCGACGGATCTCCACGTCTACGAGGCTATCCAGCGCCCGATGCTGGACCGGGACTAGTCACGCACTGGGAACCGGCGCAAGCACCATGACTGGCTTGATCCAACCTGCACGGTCACCTTGCGGCTGATAGACGGCGAGGAGACTCCCGTCCAAGCCCAATACGGGCCATGGCCCGTCACCCTTAGAGTCGAGGTCTAGGCCCACCGTGTCCACGTCCAAAGGCCTGCCAAAAGAAACATCTCGGGCTAGCGCCTCATCAACCAAGAGGCTGTGGAAATCACGCAGCGCCTCAGCCAAAGGAAGCAACTGCGGCGTCTCCAAAGGATGAGCGTCGCTAAGGGTGAACGACCCCACCGCCGTCCGTCTCAGATCCCGTAAGTGCGCCCCTCCGCCTAATGCAATGCCCAGATCAGCAACCAGAGTCCGCACGTATGTTCCCGACGAGCAAGCCACAACGACGTTATAGATCCCCGCTTCAGTAGCGGGGGCTACGTCGAAACGATGCACACTGACTGGGCGCGCTTTCCTTTCTATTTCTTGACCTTCTCGAGCGATCTCGTGAAGCCGTCGCCCCCCAACCCTTACTGCAGAAACCATAGGTGGGATCTGAAAAATTTCACCTGTGAGACTTTTGGCCACTTCAACCACCTGAGCAGGGGTCACGTTTGACATGTCATAGGAGGCTGTCACTTGTCCGGAGGCATCCAAGGTGTCCGTCTCAACCCCGAGGACAGCCTGTCCGACATATTCCTTACCCAGCGCTGTAAGAAAACGAAGCAATCGGGTGGCTCGCCCTACGCCAAGCACTAAGACACCGGTGGCGTCTGGATCCAAAGTGCCCGAGTGACCTATCTTGCGAGTGCCCAACACCCCACGCGCCTTGGCGACCACATCGTGGCTGGTCCAACCGGCCTCCTTGTCGATGACGGCTATACCCTCCACCAGTTTGGCGCCGGAACCAGCCAGCCGGTCAGCCAACTCAGTCCTCCCCGCCAGACGGGGCAAGGCCTCGCAGAATCTCCTCAATTCGATCAGCGGAACGAGCCGTCTCATCTATCACGAAAGTTAGGGGAGGAACCCGACGAAGTCGCGCCTGATCTCCGATGGCTCGCTGTAGTCGAGGGCGGTGCTCAGCCATCACTTTCAGCAGTTCCTCGTCGTCGATGTCTGATGTCAAGAAGACTCGGGCGATGCTGAGGTCTTGGTCGGTTTCCACACCAGCAACTGTCACGAGCCCAAGACGGTCGTCTCCAATGCGATCTATCTCACTAGCCAAGATTCGTACCAGAAGTTCATTTAGCCGATCGGATCGTTGGTAACCCCGGGCAGACCCTCCGGAGCGGTGTCCGCGCGAAGTTTTCCGTCCCATGGTGGCCCTACGCGCGGGCGATCTCCCGCTCTTCGAAGGTCTCAATCACGTCGCCGCCCTTTAAATCCTGGTAATCCGAGAGACCGATACCACACTCGTATCCAGATTGGACCTCACGGACGTCCTCTTTGAAGCGACGAAGCGAACTAATTTCGCCCTTCCAGATGATGGCACCCTCTCGCAGGAAACGCACCTTAGAGCCCCGGGTAATCATGCCGTTAGTGACGTAGCAACCAGCGATCTTCCCAATCCGTGGCACCGAGAAGATCTCACGTACTTCAGCATCACCAGTAACAATCTCTTCAAACTCAGGAGCCAGCATGCCGACCATGGCTGCTTCGATCTCCTCGATTAACTTGTAAATAATTTCGTAAGAGCGGATCTCGACGCCCTCGGTCTCAGCTAATTCACGGGCTTTCCGCTCTGGTCGGACGTTGAAGCCAATAATGGTTGCATTGGAAGTGGCAGCCAGTTGAATGTCGTTCTCGGTTATGCGACCAACTGCCCGATGCACGAAGGCCAATCTGACTTCTTCACGCTCAAGCTTGCGAAGGCTCTCGGTTACCGCCTCCAACGATCCATTCACGTCAGCTTTCACTATGAGATTCAGCGTCGCCGCCTCACCCTTCTGGATCTGCTCGAAGATGTCCTCAAGGCGAGCTCCCCCGGACAGGGCGTGGGCATCGCGTCCTATGTTTGCCTGACGACGCCAGTGACCTCGCTTATCAGCTACCCGGCCCGCAACCTTCTCGTTGGGGGCCACCACGAAGCCTTCGCCTGCATCGGCGACGTCGGACAATCCAAGTACCTGCACCGGTGTAGAAGGACCCGCTTTCTTGATCTGCCGACCTTGGTCATCAACCAGGGCACGCACCCGACCCCAAGCCGCTCCTGCAACCAGCGGATCACCGACCTTGAGAGTTCCCCGTTGAACTAGCACGGTCGCCACAGGTCCGCGTCCGATGTCTAGGAAAGACTCCAACACCACTCCTTGGGACCGCCCCTCTGGATCGGCTCGGAGATCTTCTACCTCGGCCATCACGTTTAGATTGTCAAGCAGATCATCTACACCCAAGTTTTGGAGGGCTGAAACCTCAACGCAGATCGTGTCTCCACCCCATGACTCTGGCACGAGATTGTGCTCAGCTAACTGGCCAAGAACCTTCTGCGGATCAGCATTTTCACGGTCGATCTTGTTGACTGCCACAATAATGGGCACCTCAGCCGCCCGAGCATGATTTAACGCTTCCACCGTCTGGGGCATAACACCGTCGTCTGCAGCTACTACCAGGACAACAATGTCGGTCGAACCTGCGCCACGCGCCCTCATAGCGGTAAATGCCTCATGGCCCGGCGTGTCGATAAATGTCAAAACGTTGCCGTCTCTATCGACTTGGTAGGCACCGATGTGCTGGGTGATGCCGCCAGCTTCGTCGTCGACAACGTTTGCATTACGGATCTGATCCAACAACTTGGTCTTACCGTGATCGACATGGCCCATCACAGTGATAACTGGCGGACGGACTAGAGCGTCATCATCCTCGAGGTCATCGACAACGTCCAGGAGCTTGAGTAGTTCAACCTCTTGCTCCTCGCCGGGATCAACCATCCGGATCTCGACACCCAGTTCGGCAGCGAATAACTCAATCATGTCGTCAGACAGGGACTGGGTAGCCGTCACCATCTCGCCCTGTTGCATGAGGAAGCGGACCACATCGGCCGCCGTACGATTCAGTTTTGGTCCCAGATCTAGAGCTGCACAGGCGCGCTCGACTACCACCTCGCCATCAGGCACTGCAGCATCATCGGGTGTGTAGGACGGCACGTCCATAGGTTGGAGTTCTTCACGGCGGCGACGCCGACGACCCTTGCGACGTGGCGGGCGGCGCCCACCAGGACCACCACCGGGGCCACCAGGACGACCACCAGGACCGCCACCAGGCCCGCCACCAGGCCCGCCACCAGGACGACCACCAGGACCGCCACTAGGCCCGCCACCAGGACGAGTAGGTCCTGCACCCGGTACGGATTCACGGGGCCCACCCCCCATCGGCGGACGTCGACCCACCGGGGGTGGACCGGTCCGACGTCCCGGAGGGCCACCTGTAGGTCCTGCGGTTCGACGCCCACCCAGACCAGGCGGTGGTGGAATTGGCTTACCAGAGTGGGAGACCGGTGGACCAGGAGGTGGTGGAATTGGCTTACCAGATACTGACATCGGAGGTATCGAGCCGACCGGTGGCACAACAGGAGCATTTAGATCTGCCACCTTGGCGGCCGGATCAGGCACGGTCGAACCACCATCAGTGGAACTATCAGGTTCAGGTACAGAAGAAGGCTCAATAGGAGGCTCAACCTCGGCCACTCTTTTAGACGGCACTGAAGATCCACTGGAAGAGAAAACTCTTCGAGGAGAAGTGGGTTCAGGCTCAACTTCCGGCTCCGGCTCAGGCTCAACCTCCGGCTCAGGCTCAGACTCAACCTCCGGCTCAGGCTGATCCTCCGGCTCAGACTCAACTTCAAGCTCCGGCTGCACCTCACGGGTTAGACCCTCGCGTCTTGCCTTGCGGCGAGCGCGGTCTGCCTGAGCCTCGACAATCCCCGAGGAATGGCTCTTCACACCAATGCCAAGTGACCCGCAGAGATCCAAAATCTCAGCGTTGGTCATTCCCAACTCTCGCGCCAATTCGTAGACGCGGATGTTCTTCGGCACGAGGGGTTTACTTCCTATTCTCTTTCGGAATTCTCTGGGAGACTTTCTCTGCGGCCCAACTAGGCCAACACAAGGCTCCCATCATAAGGGAACCGCTGTCTGACGCTATCGGTTGATGAGGTGGATCACCCGTCTACAGAAGGCCCCGTGGCCAATGACCTCGCCAAACTTGTCTCCAGTAGAGCCACCAGATTGACAAACTGCGCCGGCGTCACGTCCTGTCGCAGAGCTCTGCTGAGAGCACTTGGTGTCAATAAGCCAAAGCACGTCGGTTTCAGATGCAGCCACGCTCCTCGGCCAGAAATCATTCGTCCTACAGAAGGAACCGCATCGACTACTGACCAAGCGATCCGCACTAGATCCGCGCTAGGAGCCGAGGTCCGGCACGCCACACACCTTCTGAGGGGCGTAGCACCGGTTGATCGGCCCAAATCCGTTACCTACACCTTTTCCTCGCCAGGCTCAGTGGCCGCTTCAGTCCATTGCCCAGCGGACACATCTGGCCCACCCTCCGCAGGCTTCCAAACTTGCTCCCCGGTCTCGTCATCCACAATCCACTCACCTTCAGCCCATTCGACGTCCGCATACGCGGCCTCCTGAGCCACTTGCGTCTCGCTTTTTATGTCAACTCTCCAGCCGGTCATCCGAGCAGCAAGACGGGCGTTCTGACCTTCCTTGCCGATCGCCAAAGAAAGCTGATAGTCAGGAACAATCACGGTAGCGGTACCAGTCTCCTCATCAATCAGGACCTCCTTGACCTTTGCCGGTGACAACCCCTTCATCACAAAGTCGGCTGCGTCCTCTGAAAAGGGGACAATGTCAATCTTCTCGCCCCGTAGTTCGTTGACGACCATCCGAACCCGTGCGCCGCGGGCACCCACACAGGCCCCGACAGGGTCGACATTACTGTCATTTGACCACACTGCGATTTTCGTACGGTGTCCCGGTTCACGAGAGCAGGCCCGGATTTCCACCACACCGTCGGCGATCTCAGGTACCTCAAGCTCGAAGAGACGCTTGATAAGGCCAGGATGAGTTCGGCTCACTACGATCTGAGGACCCTTAGCAGTCTTCCGCACCTCGACGATATAAGCCTTGAGTCGGGCGTTTGCCTCTGGCCGCTCGAAAGGAACCTGCTCAGCCTGCGGCAGAAGCGCTTCGACCCGACCTAAGTCCAGCAAGGTATAGCGCGCATCAGTCTGTTGGATCATGCCGGTCACAATGTCACCTTCGCGACCTGCGTACTCTTCGTACTTCAGGTCGCGCTCGGCTTCCCGGATCCGCTGAGTCATAACCTGTCGAGCAGTCTGGGCGGCAATACGTCCAAAGTCATCGGGCGTGACGTCGAACTCGTCGCCCTCCGGCTCACCCTCTTCGTCAAGGTCTTGAGCCATCACCCGTATCTCCATAGTGCCCGGATCTATGGTCACCCACGAAAATTCATGTGCACCAGGCATCCGCTTGTAAGCCGACTCCAACGCGTCAGCCAACGCTGCAAACAGAGCGTCGACAGAGATGCCTCGCTCCGTGGCCAAGGCCTGAAGGGCCTCCATCATTTCGGGGTTCATGACCCCACCTTCCTTCCCGGAGCGGACTCGGCGCTCCGATCGTTCACCTTGCGGGCCGACTTCGGCTCAGGCGTCCATTTGAAGACGGTACGAGCCGTCAAGATCTCGTCATGGCGAAGCACACGCTCGGCTTTATCATTTCCCCGGATAACAACACGATGTTCGTCTGCAGAAGACAACACTCCGGCGACACGCCGCTCCCCTTCGGTCCCCGGCACAGTCTTCACGGATACCTCACTGCCCAGAGCCTTAATAAAATGTCCTGGACGTTTGAGAGGTCGCTCCAAGCCAGGGCTGCTCACTTCGAGGGTATACGTACCAGAAATAGGATCTTCGTGATCGAGCGCCCGCGACACCTCACGGGTCACGCTCGCAATGGCATCCATACCAACCCCGTCGGGGTGGTCAACTACTAGTCGCACCACGCCACCTTCGTACTCAACGTCCAACAATTCGACGCCCACTCGATCGCAGAGGGGGCCTGCCAGCGCGTCGATTTGATCGATCACTGCCATCTCGCCCTCCTCTTTTTATTTGTCCACCGAGCGTGGATGCGCCACTTGTTCCGTTAAGCGCAACCACTGACACCGAAAACAAAAGGCGTGGGCAGAGCCCACGCCTCGTCGGAAACCGGCGATACACGCGCTCCAGATCATACCGGCAGGTCACCGCATCGCCTAGGGCGAGCCCATGGCCCCAACTTGGAGCGAGTTAGAGACCGGCCCCTATCGGGCGTGGCGGTGGATCAACTCAATCCGAGTCGCAGAATCATTTGCGTCCTCACCTTGTTCAGCTAGTAAGTGATCGCGGTCTTTTTCGGCCTCCCTGCGCGCCCGTTCCGTGTCTACGCGAGCTAGGGCGGCCTCAGCCCCCTCTTCATGAATCAACTGAGCCCAATGCACTAGGGCTTCGACCATCTCATCCTCGCGTACCACCGCAGCGTTACGCCCCTTAATGAATAAGTGCCCCCGCTTATTACCCGCTGCGATGCCCAGATCTGCATCCCGGGCCTCTCCAGGCCCATTAACCACACACCCCATAACGGCTATCTGCAATGGAATCTGCCGATCAGCAAAAGCGGCCATCGCTTGCTCAGCCACCGCTACCACATCGATTTCAGCTCGACCACAACTAGGGCAAGCGATTAAGTCGACATTAGTCCTCTCCCGGAGCCCCATCGCTTCCAGCAAAGTACGGCCAGCCCGAGCTTCCTCGACAGGGTCTGCGGTGAGTGAGTACCGGATAGTGTCCCCGATGCCCTGGGCCAGCAATGTGCCGATTCCCGCTGAAGACTTAATAAGTCCCGCTGGGGGAGGTCCTGCCTCAGTCACGCCGAGGTGAAGTGGAAAATCAGTAACCTCTGACAACTGCCGGTAGGCCTCAACCATTAGCGGGACGCTGGAAGCCTTGACTGAGATCTTGATGAGGTCAAAGTCGACGTCAGCGAAGTAGCGGATTTCGTCCAGCGCTGACTCAACCATCGCCTCAGCCGTGACTTTCCCACCATATTTTTTGTAAAGATCTGGGTGCAAAGAACCCCCGTTAACCCCAATTCGGATGGGAACACCCCTATCTCGTGCCTCAGCGGCCACTGTCCTGATGTGTTCGGGGCGCCGGATATTGCCCGGATTGAGGCGGAGACAATGCACACCGGCCTCCAACGCCGCCAACGCCATTCGGTACTGGTGATGGATGTCAGCCACAATGGGCACTGGCGATCTGGGAACAATCTTGGCTAGGCCCTCTGCAGCCTCCGGCTCGTTGCAGGTACACCGAACGATGTCTGCGCCGGCCATAGCCAGGTCATAAATTTGCTGGATCGTGGCCTCGTGGTCAGCCGTTCGCGTCACCGTCATGGATTGCACGGTTATCGGCGCTCCGCCACCAACCGCGACATCACCCACCATGAGTCGGCGAGTGGAACGACGCTCGCTCCCAGCCTGAACTTCCATTCCTTGAGGCTATCGGCCGCCCGAATCTGGAGGGAGACTGTTCAGTCCAGGGATGTCAACCCAAGTCCGGCAGATCAACAATGTCTCGATACAAGGCAACAGCGCCGACAAGAACCAAGAGCGACACCACCGCCCACGTGACTGGCACCAACTTGGAAGCATCAGCGCTGTGACGCCGCCCTCCGAAGGACCGGAGCCGCTCATAGGTCGCAATAGCAACATGTCCGCCATCCAACGGCAAGAGTGGTACGAGATTAAATACTCCAATAAATACGTTGACCAACACCAAGAACCAGAGATAGGTCGCCCATCCGTCAGCCAACATGACATTGCCCAGTCGGGCCGCCCCATAAATCGACAACAACCGCTCCTCGGAAGCATCAGTTGACGGGGTCTCAATATCTACAGAACTCCTGGAGGTACTTGTCGGAGCAGCAATAGTTCCTACCGAGTCCGAGATCGCTTCGGAACTGTCCAAAGATCCCTCAGGCAATGCGGCTGAGAAGAACCGCTTCAGACCATCTGGGGTAAAGAACGAGGTAAGTCCATCGACCGACATGACGGTGAGGTCACCAAATCGCACGCTGGCCTCAACTGCAGCACTGGCCGGTCCCATTGTGACTAGGGGTCGTTCACGCCCAACACCGAAAAATCCATCGGTCGTTCCGTCAGAACTGAGCCGTTCACCAATGGTTCCTGCCTTCACCATCTGGACCCCAGCGCGCTCAACGACCACTTCGACCGTCTCAGTCGGTAGACCACGAACTACCGCACCAAATGCACCAAAATCATCAACAACGACGCCATCCACGGACATGATCCGGTCCCCAGGAAGCAGGTCAATGGCCGCAGCAGTGGTATTCGGCACCACCTCACCAACCAGCCATCTATCAGGGTCGGGCGTACCAACCATGGCGTACAACACGAACAACAACAACAGCGCCATGCAGAAGTGCGTGGCTGACCCAGCCAGGGCCACGGCTAAGCGACGAGGGTAAGACTGGGCTCGGTAGGTCCGATGCTCGATAGCTGGATCTACCTCGTCGAGGCTGGTCATACCGGTAATACGAACGTACGCACCTGCTGGAATGGCTTTTACCCCGTAGGTACATTCGCCTCGCTGAACTGACCACAAGCGAGGCCCGAACCCAAGAAAGAACTCAGTGACTTGCATGCCCGACCATCGGGCCACCACAAAGTGGCCCAGTTCATGCAGGGTCAACATCGCCACGAAAGAAAGAACCACCACCAAGCCTGACCACCCGCCAAGCAGAGCGAACGAAACTACAGCCCCTAGCAACAGAGCTAGGCGAATCCGGTGATCAGCACGCTCAGAGGGGGGCACTTGACTCACCTTCGGTCGGCCACGAGCGCTGCGGCAGCTTCTCTGGCCCGGCGGTCAACATCAAGTACCACTTCCACATCTGTGGCTTCATCCCCGGGCCACAGGTCTAACGCGTCAGCCAATACCTCGGTGATTCCCAGCCATGAAAGCTCACCATCCAAAAAGGCGGCAACGGCTACCTCATTAGCCGCATTGAGCCATGCGGGTGCCGTACGGCCTGCCCGACCGGCGGCGAAGGCTAAGTCCAAACAGCCGAAAGCATCCCGTGCGGGTGGCTCAAAATCCAGACGCTCCAGTTTCGTCCAATCAATCATTCCATACGGCACGTCAAGACGGTCTGGCCAAGCCAACGCGTAACCCATACATAAGCGCATGTCCGGATTTGAGAGTTGGGCGATGGTGGCTCCATCGGAAAAGGTCACCATTGAGTGGACAATCGACTGTGGATGAACAACTACCTCGATTTGGTCGTATTCAGCATCAAAAAGTTCATGGGCTTCAATCACCTCAAGGCCCTTGTTCATAAGGGTTGAGGAGTCGATAGTGACCTTGGGACCCATCGCCCAAGTCGGGTGAGCCAGTGCTTGTTTTACTGTCACCGTCTCCAGCTCAGACCGAGACCAGCCGCGAAACGGTCCTCCGGAGGCGGTAAGCACAATGTATTCCATCCGTTTGGCGACGTCGTTGGCTCGGAGACACTGATGAATGGCGCAGTGTTCGCTATCCACAGGGAGCAACTCCGCACCCGGGGTGGCACGCGCCCTTTGAACTACCGGACCAGCAGCAACCAGTGATTCCTTGTTGGCTAGGCCGAGGCGACGGCCAGCTGTCAAGACCGCAAGAGTGACCGGCAGTCCAGCAAAACCGACCACACCGTTTATGGCAACATCGGCGATGATGGCCGCCTCAGCCAGCGCATCAGGGCCGGCCAGCACAGTAGTCCCCGCAGGAACACCGGCTTCAACCGTGGCGGCCAACGACGCATCGGCAATGGCCACGACCTCAGGTCGAAAAATCCAAGATTGTTTGACCAACAAATCCACTGAGCGAGCTGCGCCAAGGGCTACCACATCGAATTCATCTGGATGCTCCGCCGCAACTTCGAGTGTCTGGGTGCCGATCGAACCCGTTGAGCCGAGCACAGCCACCGAGATCGTGGTCATCGAACCGACTAGTTCAGTTAGCGAATAAGTCCATCAAGCGGGCCGTGTAATACGTGGCCGGCAAGACAAACAAGAGGGCATCAAAGCGGTCCATGAGCCCGCCGTGGCCAGGAAGAATAGTTCCCATGTCTTTGAGTCCGAGGTCTCGTTTGACCATCGACTCACAAAGGTCACCCAGTGGTGCTGCCAAAGCGACCACGATGCCCAACACGAAGGCCGAGCCGAGATCGCCAGGGTCTTGGCCGAACGGCGTGATTTGCCCGACCACCAAGACCGCTGTGGCGAAGCTCACAGCCATTCCGCCGATTAACCCCTCTGTGGTCTTATTGGGGCTAACTGCAGACAACGGGCTACGACCAAATAAGCGTCCGACAACTAGGCCACCAGTGTCGTAGCCCACCGTGCACAGAACTGCAGCCAGAAGCATGCCAATACCATTCGGATCAGTAAGCATGAGGCCGGCGAATGAACCTAATAACCCGATATATAGGACACCAAAAAGTGTTACTGACACATTCAGCAACGGTGCCTGTCGATCGATACCAGTCAGGTACCAGAACAGACTGAACAGCACGGTAAGTCCCAAAATCAAAGGTATGGCAGCCTCAAAACGCCAGTAAGCAGCCAGATTGAGAGCGCCGACCGCAACCACACCAAGCAAGGCTGCTGGTTGGTAGCCAGCACGCCGCAGAGCCATAAAAAATTCGGCTGCGGCCAGCACTAGCACAATGGTCACCAGCGCCATAGTCGCATTGGTACCGATCCGGAAAGAGGCTAGAGCCAGCGCCCCGAGACCAACACCAGTAACAACAGCCATCGTCATGTCCCGTCCACCGGCCGCTGCCGCAGCGAGGTTTCGGTCGGGACCGGGGGCCACCGGACCATTAGAGGCTAAACCACCCGACGCCGACTGGCTGGCACCGCTGTCATACTCTCGTGCTCCAAAGTTTGGCAGCGGCTCATCAGGTGGCAACAGGGGCGGATCAAACTCAGCGGTCGCCGAGGTGACCAGCGGGCCATCGTCAAAAAAGACAGCCGCAGCCTCCAAATCATCTCCTACTGGTTGCTGGGATTCATGATCCTCAGGAACATCATCCGACCAGCGGGGACCGTCGTCGAGTCCAGCCCAGGGGTCGTCCCCAGCTGTCGATCCTCCAACTACATCACCCGCAGGAGGCGTCGACCAGTGTGGCAACTCATCTCCTGAGCCGTCACCACCGAACACTGACCGGCCCGGCTCAACGTCATCGTCAGGTGCATCGAGACCAAGGATTCGGATCTCGTCGAAACTGCCCCCTCCGGTACCACTCTCATCTGCATTCACTTCGATCCTCCCATCTGGCCATTCGTCACCTCATCGGTATCCATGGAGCGACTCAGATCTCTAGCAATTCGTTTTCCTTAGCTTGACGGGCGCTATCAATCTCTGCCTCGAATCCATGAATCAGTTCGTCAAGGCGATTGCCTGCCCACTTCAGATCATCCTCTGATACCGACCCTTCAAGATCATCAAGGTCCTTGCGTGCATGTCGTCGCAGTCCCCGCATTCGATTTTTCCCATCTTCAGCCATGGCATTCACCATGCGTACCAGATCGCGGCGTCGTTCTTCGGTCAACTCGGGAAACGAAAGCCGAACGCTGCGTCCGTCGTTGCCCGGGGTCAGACCCAAGTCAGCCTGAACGATGGCCTTCTCAATAGCTGGAACATTGGCGGGATCGTGGGGTGTAACGAGGAGTTGACGGGACTCAGGTATAGAGAAACTAGCTAGCTCCTGCATTCGCATCTCAACTCCGTAGGCGACGACGACGACTTTTTCAACTATGGCCGACGAAGCTCGACCTGTTCGCACAGTCGAGAACTCTCTTCGAGCATGGACGACAGAATCGGACATGCCCGACGAGGCCTCATCAAGCACCATCTGGATCATCTCGTCGCTCACTTCATCCTCCGATCCGTCCGGACTATCTCCCACTGGTCGCCAGACAACTCGTCCAAGCGGACCCCCTCCATCGATTCAAACAGGCACACTAGTCAGGAGACCAGTGTGCCCACTGATTCGCCAGCGAGGATGGACCGAACATTACCCGAGGCCATCAGGTCAAACATGACGATTGGCAAGTCATTGTCCATACAAAGCGTGATTGCCGTGGCATCCATGGCGCGGAGACCCTTTTGGATTACGTCAAGATAGGTGACTTCCTCGAGCCGTGTCGCCTGTGGATCCACATTCGGATCAGCCGTGTAGATGCCGTCAGTCCCTGAGTGAGTACCCTTGAGCACTGCCCCAGCCTCAATCTCAACAGCCCTCAGCGCAGCTGCTGTATCGGTTGTGAAGAACGGGTTGCCCGTACCACCTGCGAAGATCACCACGCGACCCTTTTGGAGGTGGCGGATGGCCCGGCGCCGAATGTACGGTTCGGCGATCTGAGCCATATGGATAGCGCTCTGGACCCGGGTTGGCTGACCCATCTGTTCGAGCGTGTCTTGCAGAGCAAGAGCGTTAATTGAAGTTGCAAGCATCCCCATGTAATCAGCCTGAGCCCGGTCCATTCCGGCGCCAGCGCCAGACATACCGCGCCAGATGTTGCCGCCACCCACTACAACGGCTATGTCAACAGCGAACTCATCTCGGACCGAGACAATTTCCTCAGCAACTTGACCAACAATTTCTCCATCGATGCCATAGCCAGCCTCACCAGCAAAGGCTTCACCAGAAACTTTTAAAACCACCCGATTCCAGCGGGCTGGACTCCGGTCGCTACCGCTCATCCGATCAGGCGCCCAAATAGGCCTGAGCAAACCTCTCGATACTGCCACCGGCGAGGGTGTCAGCAACCGAGGTCTTGTCTCCGTGCAGACCCTGCTCAAGAAGTACGGTCTCTCTAAACCACCCTGTGAGTCGACCTTCAACAATTTTTTCCCAGGCTTGCTCGGGTTTACCTTCAGCCTTGGTGATGTCAAGCAACGCTGCTCGCTCTTTGTCAACAAGACCCGAAGGGACTTCATCGCGTGTCAAGGAAGTCGGCTTAGCAAAGGCGATGTGCAGGGCCACCTGATGCAGCGTTTCTTGATCAACACCTGAGCCCTCTACCACAACCCCATTCACTCCCCGCCCATCTTGCACATGCAGATACGTATCAAGCACATTGCCCTCAGCGGCTTCGATAAGCGATACCCGACCTACTTCAATATTTTCTTTGATGGCAAGGCGTAAGTCATCGATTGCCGACATACGGGCCTCGACAGCGCCTTCACCCTCCACCAAGACCGCACGCGTTAGTTCGTCTACAAGTGCCAGAAAGCCATCGGACTTCGCCGAGAAGTCAGTTTCACACTTGAGGTGCACGATCGCCGCACGCCGGTTCTCCGCAACGAGGCCAATAGCCCCTTCAACGTTGTCGCGATCTGACCGACTAGCCGCTTTGGCCAAGCCCTTTTCTCGGAGCATCTGGGAAGCGGCCTCGAAGTCGCCGTCAGACTCGATCAAAGCCTGCTTCGCATCCATCATCCCGGCACCGGTGGCATCGCGTAGCGCCTTGACATCCTTAGCGGCTATCTCAGCCATTATCAGCCCTTTTCCTCTTCAGGATCGCTCTCGTTGCCGATCGCTTCGGCTGCTGGCGCGTCGGCCCCAGACGGCTGATCATCTGGGGCCGCAACGTCTGGCTCCCCAGAAGTAAGAACTGGGGCCTCATCATCCGGCTCCTCAGAGGGAATTGGCTGGTCAGCGGAGACTTCATCATCGGGCAACTCAACAGCGGCAGCCACACGGGCCTCCCGCTCCGCACCGGCCGCAGCGGCCTCGTTGCGGGCCTGATCCTGAGCTGCCGCCTTCTCCTCACCATCCAGAGTGGGTCCGTCGTCTTTCCCTCCACGGGAGTTCACTATGAACCGCCCCTCCTCCACAGCATCAGCAATGACCCGACACAGCAGGCGACCCGAGCGGATCGCGTCATCGTTGCCTGGGATGAGGTGCTGGATGACGTCGGGGTTGCAGTCGGTGTCAACTACAGCAACCACCGGGATGCCAAGCTTATTGGCCTCCGTCACTGAAATATGCTCGCGAACCGTGTCAAGCACAAAGATTGCGTCGGGTAGGCGCTCCATGTGCTGGATGCCCCCTAGGTTTCTCTCCAGTTTCTCAAGTTCACGAGAGAGAAGTAGAGCCTCTTTTTTGGGCATCGCCTCAAACTCACCGGAGTCGCGCATCCGTTGATACTCGGACATCTTGGCGATCCGTTTAGAAATTGTCTGGAAGTTGGTCAACATCCCACCAAGCCAACGCTGGTTCACGTAGGGCATGCCGCACTTCTCTGCATAGGAACGGATTGCGTCCTGAGCTTGGCGCTTGGTACCGACGAACAGCACTCGACCACCGCCAGCGACAAGATCGCGTACGAAAGTGTAAGCCGACTCGATCTGCTCCAGCGTCTGCTGGAGGTCGATGATGTAAATGCCCGAACGCTCACCGTGAATGAACCGCTTCATCCGCGGGTCCCAGCGGCGGGTCTGGTGTCCGAAGTGGACACCCGCCTCGAGCAACTGCTTCATGGTCACGACAGCCATGGTCGTGGTCTCCCTTCCCATCGGTTCGTCTCGCCCCCACCTCGCGCCCGAAGGCGACCGTGGGTGGGTGGGGGTGTTGAATCTGGTTCAACACACTCTGTGCCGAACCAAGCCCGATTGTACTGGCTACTCCCCTGCTTTGATCCTGATCGCTGGAGTGCTACCGCAGTGCCACTAATTGCAAGCAACCGGTTGTCAATCAGCGGAGATTTGGCAGCCGTCGTTCTTGAGGGTTCCATCCACGTAAATCGTGCTGCACCAGAAAGTTCTCCGGTCGACCATGCCCTGAACGGAAGCACCTGTCATATTGACTGATTTCATGTCAGTTTCCATCAGGACGGCAGCGGTCAAATCGGTCAACACAAGATTCGCGCTAGTCAGATTGGTTCGGTAGAAAACCGCGCCAGCCGCCGTAGCTCTAGAAAGGTCAGCGCCAGCCAGATTCGTATTCGACAAAGTCGCCCCAGCAAGGTTTGATCCTGAGAGATCCGCTCCAGCCATCATTGCACCGTTCAAAAGAGCGCCTTCAAGGTTTGCACCTGAAAAATCGATACCTGGCATAATCAAACCAGCCAGGTTGACTCCGGCTAGATCGGCACCCGCACATGACGCATTAGGCGCTGGTCGACAGGGCTCTGTAGTGCTAGTAGTGGGAGCCTCTGTCACCACCGGAGCCTCTGTCACCACCGGAGCCTCCGGAGCCACTAGATCACCTTCTTCGCTACTCCCGCCACACGCGCTAACCAATAGGAGCAAGCCAAGCACTACTCCCGTTCCGCCAGACGACATGGATCGCAATCCAGACCATCGCTTCATTTCTGCCTCCATGGCTATTACTCCTCGTCCCCAAAGTCGACGACCATGGCCGTCATATCATCGGCCGTGTAGGCCGTTCCGTCTTCCTTCACCGCGGGATTGCCGTCAGAGTCCAAGAAAGCCATCTCTCCGTCGGAACCCGGGGCAGCCGTAACAGAAACGCCGTCTGCGGCGATCAACTCCTGCTGATCACCTGGATCCAGATTGTCGATTGTGCTCTGCATCGGACCCGCGTCCATCACGATCAGTACTCCAGTATCCGATGTCGTGGCCTGAGCTGATTCGCCGGTCGGGCTAACAATGGCTTGCTGTGTCCCATCAGCCGAGATAGCAACCTCTGCTGGCGTTGCGTCTGTTTCGTCCAGCGGTGGAGCGATCTCCATCGCTACTCCACCATTCTCAGTGAATGTCGATTCGATGAGGGTCACTTCACCTTCGGTTATGACCTCGCCTACCGCCGGGTTGATTACTGCCAGTCTGACCTCTGCGTCGACCTCAGCCTCATCAGGTACACCGTCGGCAACTGTTTCTCCCTCAACGGGCACGCCATCCTGTGGCGGATCCAAAGCAGTTGATTGAAGGGTGAGTACACCTTCTTCACTGAGGGTGTGTCCCACCGCGTCACCGGAACTGAGCAGAACTGTGGTCTGTCCTGTCTCAGGATCAGACTGAAGACCCTGTGGTAGAGGTGGCCCATCAGGAATCGCACCATCGACGAAATCGTCACCTTCAACTGGTTCGGAACTCACGGCGTCGATCGGCTCGGTGTCGCTAGCACCCCACGAAACTGTCATCGCCCCATCTTCAGAAACTTGAGCAGACTTCTGAGTTCCATCCGGCTGGGTGGCAACCGTCAACTGGCCACCGCCCTCTAGTTGCGTCACCTCTGTCGTCGCCGCTTGCCCATCGGCAGCCACGACAGTCATGGTGCCATCTGGAGCGGCGACTACGAGTTCACCGGTCGGCAGTGTCGTAGCCAAAGATCCATCTTCAAGTCGTTCGGTTGACTGGACGGTTCCGTCAGCGAAAGTAACAACGGTGCTACCGGTAACCGGGTCAGACTCAGTCATCATCCCGGTTGGGTCCGTCACCACAACGCTGCCGTCAGGGTTCTCCCTAGTGATGTAGTCCCCACCCTCTGGCGTGGTGAATGTTGTTGCTCCAATTTCAGGGTTGTACCGCTGGACGCCTCCATCTGGAAGATTTTTCTGGATGGTGCCGTCTTCGAGTGTCGACGTCACTGTCCGTTCCCCATTGGGGGCCACTTCAACGGCCCAACTACCGTCTTCAGCAGCCATCTTGGAGGCGCCATCTGACATTAGTGTCACAAATGAACCATCGTCGGCTTGAACTGTTTTGCCGCCGTAGCCCGTCGCATCCTGGAACTCCTCGGTCCCATCAGCGAACACGGTCCGCTCCGAACCGTCCCCGTTCTGGGTGATGAGTTCACCCTCTTCCCCGAAGAAAGCCTGGTCTTGACTCCCATCTGGGTTCACTCGACTAAAGGTTCCATCAGTGTTGACAACTTCAACGAGGCCATCGGATCCCTTGGTCAAGATTGCGCCACTTTCGGGATCCACTACCTGTTCACGGGACCAACCGGAAGGCTCGAAAAAAGACTTAGCGCCGTCAGCGCCCTCGAATACAAGACCACCGTCGGGTTGGGTCACCCTGAAGCCCCCGTCGTCTGTCCGCTCCTTGAACACCGCTTCTCCAGTAATCGAGGTGAACTCAGCCGACCCGTCAGCAGCAAGCAACATCTCCGTACCGTCTGGGTTGACCTGCCGAATAGACCCTCCCTCAAGCACCTCCCGTTCGAGACTCTTACCGTCGCCCCAGAAGACGTTCATCGAGCCGTCATCGCGCCTGACCTGGCTCATGCCGTCTTCCCAAGCCATGGCCTGGCCGCCTTCACCCATGTCGAATGCCACTGGGGGCTGGAACTGGTTGACACTTTCGTCCCCAAAAGCGACACCGGGAACGAACCCACCAGTCGGTATCAGGCCGTCAGCAGGCTCGCCGTCGGCGCCGAGCGGGACCTCGCCAGCGGGCGCGAACGGCGCCGGACCTCCCTGACCACGAGCATCCTCGAAGAAGTCGCGTGGATCGAAGCCCCCCTCCTGACTCGGGTCAAAGAAGGACTGCACGCCTTCGGCTAGACTAGGACTACCTGCGGGGCCGTCGGCTCCTGCTTCCAGGCCGCCCTCAGGTCCGAGGAACTCACCAAAGAAATCTCCCAAGGGATCTGGAGCAAAACCGGCCTGGCCGTCACCCGGCTCGCCACCTGGACCTGCGGGTGCACCTAGAGCAAAGGCTTGCTGTGGAGCGAAGAAGTCACCCTTCAGGCCCCCACCCTCGTCAAACTCAAACGTCGGGCCCTGCCAGCCGCCAGAGTCATTGACCGGTCCAGTATCTAGGCCAGGCGCGCCCTCGCCATCTGCCTGTCCAGCCGGCGCCGGGCCGATACCGCCAACTCCCGGAGCTACCGGGCCGAGAACATTTTCGAAGAAAAAGTTGCCTGCGTTGGCCGGCTCGGCACCGAAGTCGTTGAACGTCTCGGCGCGGCCGGGAGCGGCTAGGAAACCACCGAAGGGACTCGGTCCAGATCCGCCCTCGGCTCCTCCATCAGCCTCACCGCCGACCGGTCCGAACGCCTCCGGATCAAATTGTGGCGGCGCGATGCCGCCCTCGCCGGAGAACGGATCAATAAATGCCGCCCCACCACCAGGAGCAAATGGGTCATTGGGATCAAAGTCAGTGCGCGTGTCTTCTGCCGTGAGGTTCGGATCACCACCACCCGTTTCACCACCAGGGAAACCACCCTCACCACCACCAGGGAAACCACCCTCACCAGCAGCCGGGGCGTCACCACCAGCCGGGAAACCACCCTCACCACCACCGGGCTGACCAAAGCCGCCGGCGAGGGCAAACGAACCGCCACCTGGGGCAGCGGTATTGGAGAAGAAATCGCTCACCGATGGAGGCTGAAACCCATCGGGATTAGCGAGGACCTGACCCGCGGCACTGTTTGGATCGGCCTGTTGCGGAACGAAGGCCGGACCTTCGCCACCTTGATTGAACTCGAGACCTGTTGGCGCGCCCTCAGGAAGTAACCCGCCCTCACCAGCACCACCATCAGGAGCAAATGGATCATTGGGATCAAAGTCAGTACGCGTGTCTTCTGCGGTCAGGTTCGGATCACCACCACCCGTTTCACCACCAGGG
>JAQWTI010000055.1 GCA_029242745.1 Acidimicrobiales bacterium
CGACCGTTCCCGAGATCGTGGCTCAATGGCTGCCACCTCGCCGGGTCAAGAGGACCACAGGGGTCCCGCCACAGAGTCTTTCCTCCAGGTCAGCGGTCTTTCACGCCGTCAGCGGTCTGTCCCGGCTGTCTCCACCGCTTCTGTTGCCGGGTTGCGGTGGACTGACCCCGCGTGCCGTTACCGGTCGCGATGACTCTCGGTCACCTGACTAGGTCAGGCGGCGAGAGCGAGATCGTCCGTTTTGGCGTCTCTTTTGGTGCCCCGTTTAAGGAGTCTGGGCCACTCCGGTCGCACGTCACGACCACTGCAATCGGCGTCGAAACCGATCAGCCCCGTGGTCTATGGCCCGCAGGCCACTAGGTGCAGATTTCAGATTCTCGATTGTCAAGTGACTCGAGATCCTGTTGGAGGCGGGATCCCTATCCGCTTGACAAGGGTACCCCCGGGCTATGACACCACGTTCAGGCGATACTGCTGGGGAATTTTTTCAACTGCTGTGCAGTGAGTAGGGGAGGCAGAAACGCTCTTAGAGGCGGCTCTTCGTCAGTTCAGAGGACTAGCGCCGACGAACTGCGCCCATGGCCCGGTCGGCCTCTCGATCGGCCTCCTTACTGGCTAAGGACTGCCGCTTATCGTGCAATTTTCGGCCCCGGGCAAGGGCTATTTCAACCTTGGCATTACCGTCCTTGAAGTAGAGCTTTAAAGGAACCAGCGTGAGGCCTTCAAGGTTCATGCGTTCGATGATGCGGCGGATCTCGGCGCGGTGAAGCAAAAATTTGCGAGGCCGATCCGGTTCATGGCCCATAGTCTCTCCGCCGCTCATGGCGTAAGGCGGGACATGCATACCGACGAGCCACAACTCACCGTTTGTTTCACGGCCGAATGCCTCGGAGATCTGAACTTTGGCATCGCGAATCGATTTGACTTCGCTACCGCGCAACACGAGGCCGGCTTCCCATGTGTCAAGGAGGTCATATTCGTGCCTGGCTCGACGGTTGGTGGCAACTGTCCGATCGTTTGTCTCGCCCACAACTCAATCGTACCGGCACCATCTGACCGGTTTGGGACCGGCACCCGCTGACGGGTTTGGGTTGGGGGGCGTGTTAGAGGTAAAGCGGTTGTGGTGGCACCGTTAGCCTTAGGTCATGGGCGCCGACCAACATGAGGTCATTTTTCTGACAGGTGAGGTATATGCAGCGATGATTGAGCGCGCCCTGACACAAGCCCCTCAAGAAGCATGCGGATTGTTCACCGGAGCACCCGGAACGCTCTACGTCGACGACTACCACCCAATGGCCAATGCAGCAGAGCCAGACAAGGCCTGGAAACAGTACAAGCTGGATAGTCAGGAGCAGCTGGCCATAGAGGGAGCGGCCGACACGGCCGGTCGGGCCGTGCTGGGTGTGATGCACAGTCATACCCACACCACTGCCTACCCGTCTCCTACCGATGTTGAAGATGCCTCCGACGCCGACCCATTTGGGGTTTGGATATTCGTGATCGTTTCACTCAAGCATCCTGATCCAGTCCTACGGGCCTACCGAATCATGGATAATCAAATAACTGAAGTACCAGTTGAGGTACGTGTTCAAACACCGGTCGTCGAGGGAAACGACTAGAATTCCAAGTGGATAAATCGGATTTAGTTTTCTTTCTTAGAACTGGCTTCGAGCAACTAGAACTTCCTCAAAAGTCCCAAAAAACATGTCAGTCCACTCTTCCGTCCTCGACCTAATTGGTGATACGCCAATCGTTGATGTCAGTGTTCTCAGCCCGAATCCATCGGTACGACTTTTGGCCAAACTGGAGAGCCAGAATCCAGCTGGATCAGTCAAGGACCGCATCGCATGGGCCATGGTTGAAGAGGCTGAGGCGGCTGGAACGCTTACCCCGGGTCGAACGATCATTGAACCGTCCTCCGGTAACACTGGGATCGGATTAGCCATGATCGCCCGCATTCGTGGCTATCCGATAAAGATCGTCCTACCAAAAAACGTGTCTATTGAGCGACGGCAGGCCCTCGAAGTCTTTGGTGCTGAAATAATTTGGTCGCCCGCCGAGCAGGGCTCAAATGGTGCGATCTATATGGCACGAGAGTTGGCCAACGAGAATCCTGACTGGGTATTTCTCTACCAGTACGCCAATGAAGCCAATCCCCGGGCCCACTACAAGACCACCGGCCCGGAGATTCTCAGAGATGTACCTGAAATCACCCACTTTGTGGCCGGCCTAGGTACCAGTGGGACACTCATGGGAGTTGGGACCTATCTCAAAGAAAACAAGCCCGGAGTAAAGGTGCTGGCTGTCGAACCACCTTCTGGTGAGCAAGTCCAAGGCCTCCGCAGTCTAGATGACGGCTATATCCCACCAGTCTTCGAAAGGTGGGCCGGCTACGAACTATTAGACGGAAAGCGCATTGTGCGGCCCCGAGAGTCCATTGAGCACACCCGCCGTCTGGCAGACCAGTGCGGTATCTTCGCGGGACCATCAGCCGGAGCCGCTTTGGCTGGCGCCGTGCGGGTTGCGGAGCAGATTGGACGCAGACCGGATGGCGAGATCGCAGCCACTATCGTGTTTATTGTGTGCGACGGTGGTTGGAAATATCTCTCGACCGGAGCATGGACTGGCGACCTTGATGAGGTGGCCGCCGAAATCGAAGGACTGATCGTCTTCTAGTAGCTCGTCTTCTAGGTTTCTGACGGCCCTAACTCACTGCCTGGAGGCATCATGTCTGAACTCAGTCCCCGACTTGACGGTCGTGCCAACGATCAGTTGCGTCCCCTTTCCTTTCAGCGGGACTTCACTGCGATGGCTGCGGGCTCGTGCTTGGTGACTTTCGGTCGAACCCAAGTGCTCTGCACCGCCTCGATAGGCGACGGCGTGCCTTCATGGCTGAGAAACACCGGACGGGGATGGGTAACCGCGGAGTACTCGATGCTTCCCGGCTCAAGTCCCGAACGGGTCCGCCGCCGAACATCTGGGCGGGATCAAGAGATCCAACGCCTCATAGCGCGTTCTCTGCGGGCAGTCGTCAATCTGGAGGCCATGCCTGAGCTGGAGGTCACGGTGGACTGCGATGTACTCCAAGCTGACGGGGGCACTCGTACGGCTTCGATCTGTGGTGGCTTCGTAGCCCTGCATGATGCATTCACCCGTATGGCGAACGCTGGCGATTTACTGGCCTCACCAATCATTGACGAACTTGCTGCTATCTCAGTTGGGATCGTGGATGGTGTCGCCCGCCTTGACCTTCCTTATGTAGAGGACTCCACCGCCGAGGTCGATTTCAATGTAGTGATGACTGGATCTGGTCAGTTCGTCGAGGTGCAGGGCACCGCAGAGGGTCAGGCCTTCGAGCGTTCCCAACTTGATGCGTTGATAGACCTAGCGACCGTTGGCATCGCCGACATCGTGTCCGCTCAAAGGGCTATCTTGGCGACACCTCCTGCTGATCGTCCCTGACTGCCTGTCGAAGGGGGCTTCGTATGATGAGGCCAGAATTGCTACCCCGCCTAGTTATGGCGAGCGCCAACCCTCACAAGGTAGAAGAGATTACTTTGGTGCTTGAGGGTTTAGTGAGTTTGAAAGCCCGTCCGACTGATGTGCCTGATGTGGTTGAGGACGGTGACACCTTGGAGGATAATGCACGATTAAAGGCCGTTGCTATCTGCGAGGCCACAGGGTCTTCGGCAGTGGCTGATGACACTGGCCTAGAGGTTGACGCGCTGAGCGGCGCTCCCGGAGTGCATTCGGCTCGGTATGCATTCGCTGAAGGCATGGGAGCCGGCGAGGGAGATTCAGTAGCCAATATTGAACGTCTGCTCCGCGAATTGGCTGGGGTGGCCCCCAGTCGTCGCACGGCAAGGTTCCGCACCGTTGCCCTAGTAAGGCATCCCGATGGCAGCGAGATAATTGCCACGGGAACCGTTGAAGGCCGGATCGCTGAGCAGCCGCTTGGAGATAGAGGCTTCGGCTATGACTCGGTGTTCATGCCTGTTGAGGGAAACGGCAAAACTTTCGCTGAGATGGGCGACGAAAAGCACAGTATCTCGCACCGTGGGCGGGCCTTTCGAGACTTAGCCAGACGTCTCAACTGCTCTTAAATCCTTAGTTCTGAGACATGCTTGAGTCGCTTAGGCCCGGGCCCAAGAAGCGATCAAACTCGGCATCGGTGACCGGTTCGGAGAAGTAGAACCCCTGGGCCTGATCACAGCGCAGATGGCGAAGAATCCTGAGTTGTTCTTCAGTCTCAACGCCTTCGGCCACCACCCGAAGACCCAGGCTGTGCGCTAAGGCGATAGTGCCAGTGACGATGGCCGTGTCGTCTCCATCTCGATCGCCTGCTGGTAACGGATCGCGAGCTTCGTCCTCGCGCAAGCCGGCTACGAAGGAACGGTCGATCTTGAGGAAGTCAATAGGAAAGCGCTTTAGGTAGGCCAGTGAAGAAAATCCGGTGCCGAAATCATCTAGCCCCATGCGTACTCCTAGAGCGGTCAATTCTCCGAGTACCGAGCCGGTTACTGGATTGGCGGCGATTAGGGCACTCTCGGTAAACTCCAGGGCCAGTTGAGTTGGATCGATCCCGTTAGCGACCACGGTTGAGGCCACCAGGCGGGGAAACATCGGATCTGCTAGTTGCCGAGCCGACACGTTTACAGCAATTGAGAGAGATTCCCCAGTCAATCGGGCCGAGTCCCGGATTTGCCAAGCGGCGAGCCGACTGACGGCGATAGTCAGAACCCGGGCCCCTAAGTCGGCAATTAATCCCGTATCTTCCGCAATGTCGATGAACTGGCTCGGTTGTAGCAGTTCACCGCCCGACCCCCGGATACGGGCTAAGGCCTCTGCGCCGACGACTGTGGCGTCGGTTAATCGAATCACCGGCTGGAAGTGAACCTCGATACGTTCTTCATCGAGCGCTGAACGAAGTTCCTGTTCAACTGAGTGACGACGCACCGCTTGAGCGCGCAGATGGGCACCGAACATGACTGCCCGATCACGTCCAGCCTCCTTGGCCCGGTACATGGCTGTATCGGCATCTCGAAGTAGATCGGCTGGCGTCTCCACCCCTCGAGCGATTGCTATGCCAACGCTGGCCGACATGACGGTGGTATCGGTACCGAACTCGACCGGTCGGGCCAAGGCAGTCCGGACCCGCTCAGCGGCGGCCAAGGCATCGGTAGCCCGGACCATGTCGGAAATAACTACGACGAACTCGTCACCGCCAAGGCGGGCAACTAGGTCTCCAGGTCTGATGGTGCGTTCAAGGCGCTGAGCCGCCTCCCTGAGGAGATCGTCACCTACCCCGTGGCCCAAGGAGTCGTTGACCACCTTGAATCGGTCAAGATCCAAGAACAGCACTCCAACCATCCGGTCGTGGCGAGCCGCCCGATGCAGGGCATCTTGGAGTCGGTCCAGCAGAAGGGCTCGATTGGGGAGTCCAGTCAACTCGTCATGGTAGGCCCTTTCCTCAAGTTGTGCGGCTACCTCGACCCGTTCGGTGACGTCACGAGCGTTGACGACCACTCCTGCAACAGCCGGATTTCCAAGCAGATTGGTGGCCACAATCTCCATGTGACGCCACCCACCCTCTCCGTGCGCCACCCGAGCTTCGACCGCAGGTGACATGCCGGGTTGAGCCACCACTTCAGCGGCCCGAGCAGCCAACTCCTTTAGGTCGTCGGGGTGCACCAGTTCGGTTACATCAATCCCTTCCAACTCGTGGGCTTCGCGCCCGAGGATGTGAGCCACAGCGGGACTTGCGTAGATAATCCGTGCATTGTCGCCAATTACGCAGACCAGATCTGAGGCATGTTCAACCAGCGCAGCCAATCGAATCTCTGAAGCCTCGACACGTTCTTGGGCGGCGTGAAGGTCGGTGAGGTCACGGCCCATTACTGAGATGGCGTCGACGGCCCCTTCTTCGTCGCTGTGGGTAACTAGTACCGCCGAAATGGGCACGGTGCCACTGTTACTTAAGAGCCGCAGTTCACCGCGCCAGATCCCCTCGGATCGCACGGTTGGAAGTGCAGCGGTGGCGTACTGGGCTTGGGACCAGCCGTCCAGAAGATCAAGGATCCGGACTGGTTCACCGGGGAGGGCTGGTGTTATGGCGCTATTGCGCTGCAAGGCGTCGTTGGCCCAAACCACGTACTCGCCAGATGGGTCCAGCACAGCCACCGGATCGGGTGTGGCCTCCAACACGCGAGTCAACTCGTGCGCTCTTCGGGCCTCGTCCATCTCGTCGGACACGTTCACGACGGTGAGCAGGGCACCACTGTTCGGTTTACCAGCGGGAGCGAGAGGGGTGATGGTCAGGTCCATCCACCGGGTAGTTCCATCGACTGTCAGGAATCGAAGTCGGCCTCGGAGTCCCTTGCTGTCGCCCAGCGATCGAGTTAAAGCCGTCAGAAACTCAGCCCGCCCGTCAGGGTCTATGTCGGTGGTCCACCCCCCGCCCAGTGCGTCGCCTGCGGGTTGACCAGTGGTTACCTCCCAGCGGCCGTTTACTTGGACGGCGCTGCCTTGGCTGTCGAGATGGGCTGCACCGGTTGGTGCAGCGTCAACCAGACTTTTCAGTAAATCTTGGTTCAGATGATCTGCTGAAAAGTTGGTCCCGCCACTAGACGGGTCGTTGGAAACAGGTATGTCGGTCACGTGCGGACGGGGGGACTCGAACCCCCACACCTTTCGGCGCCGGCACCTAAAGCCGGTGCGTCTACCAATTCCGCCACGTCCGCGTGGCCGAGCCTATGAGGCCCGTCTTGTGGACCTGGATCATCGAGCGGGACTAAAGGTCCAGATCAGTGCATTTCTCCTCGGCTTACGATCACCTTGTCGATTATCCCGTAGTCACGTGCTTCATCGGCAGTAAACCAGCGGTCGCGGTCGCTATCAGACTCGATGGTCTCAACCGATTGGCCGGTATGTCCGGCGATTCGTTCTTGCAACATTTTCTTGGTGTAGGCCATTTGTTCAGCCTGGATGGCGATATCAGATGCTTGCCCGCGTACGCCACCGAGGGGCTGGTGCATCATGATCCGGGCATGCGGGAGCGCATATCTCTTTCCCTGTGCGCCGGCACAGAGGAGGAACTGACCCATTGAGGCACCGAGGCCCATGCAGATAGTTCCCACTTCAGGTCCCACGAACTGCATGGTGTCGTAGATGGCCATGCCTGCCGTAACTGATCCGCCCGGCGAGTTGATGTACATCCAGATCGGCTTCTCAGGATCTTGAGCCTCAAGGAAGAGCATCTGGGCGATGATGAAATTCGCCATATCGTCGTTTACGTCAGTCCCGAGAAAGACAATGCGGTCCTTCAGGAGACGGGTGTAGACGTCAAAGCGGCCGTGTTCTAGGGCATCGGTGTCCGATGCCGCAGGGACGGGTACGTGGTTTGGCACAGTCATGGTCAAATCAGAATCAGACGAAGTGAAGAGGGTGTTCATGGAGGCGCAGGGTAGCGGCGCGACTGCTCAGGGCTGCGCCGCGGCGGCTCGAGTTCGCAGATCGGAGACAGCATGTTGGAGACCCTCAGGGTCCCGGAACAGGGCGCTACCCGACACCAGTTGGCTGGCCCCAGCAGTTACAACGCCGGCTACCGTCTCTGGACCTATCCCACCGTCCACCTCGACGATGCAGTCGTAGCCCTTTAACAGGCCAGCCACCTCGAGAATTTTTTCCTCAAGGGGGATATATGCCTGTCCACCAAATCCTGGATTGACGGTCATGACGAGCACTACCCCGAGAAGATCACGTACGTGGCGGATCACGTCCACTGGGGTGTGTGGGTTCAGTGCCACTCCCGGTGTTGCGCCCAACTCCGCAATATGGCCCAATGTCCGGTGTAAGTGGTCGCAGGCCTCAGCATGGACCAGCACAGTCGAGCAGCCGGCATCGATGTAGCGTTCAATTAAGTTGTCGGGTTCGACGACCATGAGGTGGGCCTCGAACTCTAAGTTCACCAGCGAACGGACCGATCCGATGATGTCGGGCCCGAACGTGAGGTTGGGTACGAA
This sequence comes from Acidimicrobiales bacterium, assembly GCA_029242745.1. Lineage (GTDB taxonomy): Bacteria > Actinomycetota > Acidimicrobiia > Acidimicrobiales > MedAcidi-G1 > UBA9410. Next base: position 8,022 of record JAQWTI010000055.1, read on the forward strand.
CACGCCATCCATGACATCCCAGTGGATCAGATCCACGCCAGCCTTTTCGAGGGCCTGGCAACCTTCGCCTAGATTGGCAAAGTCGACCGGTAGAACCGAAGGGGCGATTCTTATAGGGCGTGCCATCGACTGACCTTAACCCAGTGCTTTGGTCGGCTTGCGGCGAAATCGCAGGCGTTCGGAGTAAGGGTAGAACTCGGGTAGATCACGTCGAGCAAGCCGGTCTTTGACATCGTTCCAAAAATCTACGGAATACAAGTCGGAGTGCGCCTCGTCGAAACGTTTCCGCACCTCAGAGGACACGTCGTTTGGGAATGCCATGAAGGTCGGAAATTGTTCGGGGAAGACGTCGCCGGGCTCAATGGAGAACCATGGTTGAGATCGCATTTCGTCGGCGGGATCGTCGGTCTGGGGAATACGCCGAAAGCGGCAGTCCTCAAGCAGCACTAACTCGTCGTAGTCGTAGAACACGACGCTGCCATGGCGAGTCACACCAAAGTTTTTGGTGAACAGGTCGCCGGGAAAAACATTTGCAGCTGCGAGGTCTTTGATAGCCCAGCCCCAGTCGATAGCCGCTGCAGCAGCTTTGTCCGTTGACATCTCGCGCAGATATAGATTCAGTGGGTACACCTGCCGCTCGGAGTAGACGTGGCGGATTACCACCTGATCGCCCACCAACTGGACTGACTCGGCTGCTGTTGCCAGCAGTTCATCCAAGAGTTCCGGGTCAAATCGGTCCCTTTCGAATGACAGGTTCTCAAATTCCCAGGCCTCAACCATGCGGCCTACTCGATCGTGGTTATAAACGAGGTCATAGCGACCTTTGACAGCAGTCCGGGTCGTGTTCTTCGGCGGGTCGAATCGGTCCTTGATAATTTTGAAGACCACATTGAACGATACGAGGGTGAAAACTGCCATAACCATTCCCGGAGTTCCCCGAGTGCGGACGAACTTGTCGTGAGAGTGGTTGAGGTGACGGTACAACGAACGGTAGAGGCTGGTTTTACCGTGCTGAGAAAAACCAATAGCCGTATAGAGCTCGGCGAGGGATTTCATGGGAAGGAGCGATTTAAGGAAGCCGACAACATCTGAGGGGTTTGGCCACTCCACGAAGAAGTGTGATCGGGTGAAACTCAGAAGGCGGCTGGCATGGGACTCGGTGACAAGCACCGTGTCCACCTGAAGGCCATCGTCGCCGTGCACGACGGGGATGACTATTGGGGTTACACGGTTGAGTTGACGTAGTCGCCCAACGAGGTACGCCCCTTTGTTGCGGTAGAAAACAGGTCGAAGCATGTCTATGCCGTCAGCAGACAGGCTGTCCCATTCCTCCAGCAGGAAGGAGTCGATGCGGGCTGCTGCTCGTCGAGAATCGCCTTCGAGGTCGGCCCAAGGCGCCTCAAATGCTGCGGCGGAAAGGATTTCCCGAACCATCGCTGCAGTGTCGTTAACTCGGTTAGCCGTAGTGAAAAGTTTCGCCTGAACGTCACCACGAGCAATGGTGGTTGCGCCGAACCATCGAAGCTCAACGTCGTTGTCGACTCCGATAGTGGTGAAAACACGCCGTGTCACTGAATTGAAGAACGTCTCGGCTAGGCCAAAATCACCGCGATCTGCGATGCGTTCTTTGTAATGGCCTCGCGCTGCCCTCCAGATGCCGCGCCGGTCTGCCACCCCATCGACAAGGGGCCGTACTCGGTCGACTGTGGCGACGACCTTGGCTCGATGCATAAGTAGCCGCTCATCGGCGTCGTCAGCTTGCGCCCCCCATTCCCGGTTGGCGAAGTGTGTGGCGGCGCGCCGAGAGACCTTCCGGAACCCGGCGATGTAGTCGACAAAGCCAGCAAGAATAGTGTCAGAAATCTGGTAGGAAACTTTTTCACCAGTCTCAAGGTTGACATCGTCCTGATTACTCATGGTCGTTGGTCCTTTGCAGGATCATTGTTCCGTTGGCTTTGGAACGTTTGCCAAGTTGAGTCAGATTCGGGCAGTGTTCCCCATCCGTGGTGGTTGCTGGGCCAGTCGGCTGGCGGCAAGGTCAACGGGTTAGTCCCCACTTCGGCTCCGTAAAAGAGCTGGTGATGCCGCCCAATGAAAAGCCAACAGCCATCAACTCGTCCATAGCGGTCGTCATAACGGATGGACTGGTGAATCCACCGATCGCCGTCTTGGACTTCAGCCCGGCAGTAGACGTGACCGGTGGCCTCATCTGGACTGTGCAAGTCGATTTGGTGAGTGCCCACGTGGAGGATGGTTACGCCGACGGCTCCGAGCTGGTGGGCAAGGTTCTCCCGGAGGGCCGAACGGCCAGTCACCGGGACCCCTGAGGCGTCACGGCCCACTTGGACGTCGGGAACGAAAAGGGCCACTAAGGCATCAAGGTCTCGTTGATCAGTGGCGACTGCGTAACGCGCCACCAACTGTCGGATGTCGGCTTCTGCTATCAACCGTTCCAAAGCGGTGCTGCTCTCAGTCACAGTTCAGAACTACTGCGCAGACGCAGGTCAGCCCATCCACCGGGGGTGACCCCGTCGACTCGGACGCGCCGCGCTGTGAAGCGCCAAAGGCCGTCCACGGGCCGATAACTGTCCTGATAACGGCCCCAGTGGTCAACGCCACCGCTGCTCATGACCGTGAAGTAAGCCTGCCCGTCGGCTCTCCCGTTTGACAGATCGGATCCGTTGACTTTGATTGCGAGTGTCGCTGTGTGGTGCTGCAGAAACAGAGGAGAAGGTTTGTCGACTTGGCTGGCAGTGATCGAGTCGCGGGTTTTGGTAAAGATGGTCCGGATCTGCTCTACACCGGTGTAAATAAGCCCATCACCCACATCCATTACTGCTTCTTGGGCGAACAGGTCCATTACCTCATCGAATTTACCCTTGTCGCCCAACACGTTGTACGAGGCGACAAGATCGCGGATCTGTTCATGGGCTTCGAGTTCCCAAGCTTTCACGCGGCTCCTTCCGGGTATCGGTACCCCACTAGCGTGCCCCAACATGGACGATCTACACGACATCCGCAACCGATTTCCTGGCATTAACGATCAGTGGGCACGATTCGACGGCCCTGCCGGTACCCAAGTAGTGGACGCGGCTATTGAGGCCGCTGCCGATTGGCAGCGCAGCGGTAGTAACGCCAACTCTCATGGTGCATTCGCTGCAGCTGGCGCATGCGATGCACTTGTCGAGGAGACCAGCACGGTGATGGGGCGGCTGCTGGGTGCAGATCCGGCAGGAATGGTGTTTGGCCCCAGCACGACCGCCAACATGATGGCCCTCACCCGGGCCATCGGCAGGGGCCTTGAGCCCGGGGACGAGATCATCTGTACCACGCTAGATCACGACTCAAATGTCTGGCCCTGGATGTTGATGGCCGCTGATGCTGGGGCGATTGTTCGCATGGCCTCCTTTGATTCTGGGAATGCACGCCTGGAGGTCAGCGCCGTAACCTCGCTGATCGGACCAGCTACCCGCTGGGTTGCGGTGACTGGGGCGTCTAACGCTGTGGGAACCATCCCAGATGTAACCGCTATCACATCGGCAGCCCACGCAGCCGATGCCCGGGTGGTGGTCGACGGTGTTCATCTAACGCCACACCACGCTGTGGACGTGACGGCTATGGGTTGCGACGTTTACACGACGTCGTCGTATAAGTGGTATGGGCCACACGCCGGGATCATGTGGGTGGAGCCTGGCTTACTTGATGCGCTAGAGCCCTACAACGTGCGCCCGGCACCAAACCATGGTCCAGGGCGTTTCCAGTACGGCACACCTTCTTGGGAGGCGCTTGTCGGAATCAGGGCGGCGGCCGACTTCCTGCTGGACGTGGGACTTGACGCCATTACGGCGTTCGAGGCTGACCGGTTCGCCCGGCTGTTAAATGGGTTGCATGCCATTAAAGGAGTGCGAGTAGTCGGACCACAAGATCACGCCAACCGGGCACCGACCTTGATGTTCGAGGTAGCTGGATGTTCCCCGGCGCTAGTGGCGCAGCAATTAGCCGAATCCCACATCGCTGTATGGAATGGTCACAACTATGCCGTCGAAGCCATGGCACCCCTTGGTCTGGACATCGAGGCCGGCGCAGTCAGGGCTGGAATCAGCATGTACACCAGCGATGCTGATGTAGACCGTTTACTTGAGGCCGTAGCCGACCTCGTTGATTCGGCTTCTGCTTCGTGACTTCCGGAAGCTCGGCACCACCTGATCGGTGGTCAGGCGAGAGTGCGAAAGTGTCAACTCAGGATCCGTCGCGCGTGCCTGCTATAGACGATTGGCACCGTCTGCTAGATGGCCAAGTTGCTGTAGTAACTGGCGGCGGTTCAGGAATTGGGGGTGCTATCTCTCGACTTTTCGCTGAGCACGGAGCCCTTGTTGAGGTAGTCGAAATTGACTCTGAACGGGCTTCGCTAGTCGTAGGGGACATCAAGGCGAACGGCGGCACAGCTCGGGCTCACCTAGTAGATGTGCGATCTGACGCCGGAGTTGAGGATCTTCGTAGCGAGGTAATAGGCGAACACGGTCGGGTTGACGTGCTGGTCAACAACGTGGGAGATCACCGCCCTCTGGTCCGTTTTGAAGATTCAGATACAGAGTCGTGGCAAGCGATGTACAGCATCAACCTCGAGCATCTATTCAGGATCACGCGCATCTTCCTTGGCCCGATGATCGACAGTGGTGGTGGGTCGATTGTAAATGTGCATTCGGTGGAGGGAATGCGAGGCTTCCCTGGCGAGCCCGTCTATGCCGCTATGAAGGCCGCTGCAGCCCACTTCACGACTTCATTGGCAGCCGGCTACGGGAGGAAGGGCGTCCGGGTGAACGGGATCGGCCCAGACCTAACCCAGACACCGCTTGTGGACTACCTGGCTCCTGGTGGGCCAGCCGACGCAGGGGACGAACTTTGGAAGTCCTGGGCGCCAGTCGGGCGCCTAGGTTGGCCCGCCGATCAGGCCCGGGTAGCCCTGTTTCTGGCGAGCGACCTCTCGTCATTTGTCACTGGCCACAACGTTCCCGTCGACGGTGGCACGCTGGCTGGTGGTGGCTGGTTCTTCTCTCCTGGTGCTGGCCGATTCGTTAACCGCCCGACCGGTCTGTGACCCTTACCGATATGGATGCGACGACAGAGAAAGTCCATCGCCCCTTAGATGGGGTGAGGATTCTGGCAGTTGAGCAGATGGCCGCCTTGCCATTTGCGACCCAGCTGATGGCTCGTCTAGGTGCGGACGTCGTCAAAATTGAGCACCCATCGATTGGTGAGAGTGGACGTGGGTCACTACCAGCCATAAGTGATCCCGACGGACGATCAGTGGGCGCCACCTTTCTGCGCAACAATCTCAACAAGCGCAGTGTGGGTATCGACCTCAAGCAGCCCGAAGGCGTGGAACTGGTACTGCGGATGGCATGCAACTTTGACGTTTTCGGCGAAAACTTCCGCGCCGGCACGGCTGACCGCCTCGGGATTGGCTATGACGCTATTTATACGGTTCATCCCGCAGTTGTTTATCTATCGGTATCTGGCTTCGGGCAGGACCCCGCTTCGCCATACCGCGACATGGGTGCTTATGCCTCAGTTGTCGAAGCCATGTCAGGTATTTACGAGTTCAAGCGCGCTCCTGGTCGGGCACCCATCGCTAATCCGGTGGGTGCACTCGGTGACATCAGCTCAGCATTATTTGGAACTGTTGGCGTACTCGCAGCGCTTCGCCAACGCGACCAAACTGGGGTCGGGCAGCACATAGACGTGGCCATGCTTGATGCCACGGTGGCCATGACTGACATCGTGGCCAACTTTTATTCCATGGGTGTTGAACAGGAATGGGGGAGTGGGGTGGGCATTGTGGACACGTTTGCCGCTTCCGATGGCTATTTCGTGCTGCAGTGTGTACGTGAACACCACTTCGCCATATTGTGTGCTGAAATCGGCCACCCTGAACTGGTCGACGACCAGCGGTTAGCAACCCGGGCCGGCTGGCAAGACCACCTCGAGGGTCTGCTGCGGCCAACGATCGAGAGATGGTCCGCTAGTCGGACGACTGGGGAAGTCGTGTCCGTGCTTTCTGCTGCAGGCTTGGCGTGTGGTCCGTCTTTGACTCCGGCCCAGGTGGTGTCAGATCCACACTTGGCGCTTCGCAACATGCTGATAGAGACGACGCCGGGTGACGCTGAAGCTCCCGTGTTGGTCCCCGGCAACCCGGTCAAACTATCTAGGGTCCCCCAAGTCGATGACAATCGAGTGCCGTGGTTGGGTGAGCACACCGAAGATGTGTTGGCCGTCGAACTTGGGTTGGACAGCGACGAACTGGCGAAACTTCGTTCCCGTGGTGTTATTGGGCCGGCTTGAGCGGACGTGGCGTACTGTGGGTGGGATGCTAACCATCCGATAACGAAGAGGAGGGGGTGATGAGATGGTGGAGACTCGCCGGCTGACTCAGTTCAGTCACGGTGCTGGTTGAGGTTGCAAGCTCGCCGCTGGCGAGTTGGCGCACGTGGTGCGCCGCCTGGCTCCCGTGAACAATCCAGACCTGTTGGTCGGCTGTGGTACTGGTGACGACGCTGCAGTTTGGCGTCTTGATGATCATCGTGCCCTGGTGGTGACGGCCGACTTCATCACCCCAGTTGTCGATGATGCCCGGATGTGGGGTCGCGTAGCGGCGGCCAACTCGGTGTCTGACGTGTATGCCATGGGTGGCCGGCCGCTACTGGCTCTGAACCTTGTGGGTTGGAACAGTGCAGAGTTGTCGACCGACCTTCTGGCAGATGTCTTACTCGGAGCACAGGACATCGCTGATGCAGGCGGTTTCGTCATTGCGGGAGGCCATACCGTTGACGACCCGGAACCTAAATTCGGACTTGCAGTGGTTGGAGAGGCTGATCCCAGCCGTCTCCTGACCAACGCTGGTTTCAGGGTCGGTGATGTGCTGGTGCTGACCAAGCCGCTAGGTGTAGGGGTAGTAACTACGGCTATAAAGCGAGGTGACGCCCCCGTTGAGGTAGTAGAGGCCGCTCTGGCCTCAATGACGCAACTAAATGCTGAGGCGGCAATAATTGCTCTAGAAAGTGGCGCGTCTGGCGGTACCGATGTCACTGGCTTTGGTCTGCTGGGCCACCTAGGCCGGGCGGCGGTTGAATCAGGCGTGGACGCCATTATCGAGGTGGCGGAGGTTCCCCTCCTGCCCGGGGCCCGCGTTCTAGCCGAGTCAGGTGCCGTGCCGGGAGGCAGTCGTCGCAACTTGGCGTGGGTCGAAGGGGGAACTAGGAAAAGTCTTAATCGCGGCTTAGACCGGGGCGGATTCGACGAATTGGATGTTTTGCTGATGGCTGACGCTCAGACCTCCGGTGGCCTCGTGTTTGGGGTCTCTCCAGAGCGGGTCGATGATGCGCTTGCTGCCTTGGCGTCCACGGGACATACCGCGGCAGCGGTTGGGTACGTGGTCGCCGGTCGAAATGTTGATGACAGTGGCGGTGCCAAGCGCCTCCAGCTGGTCTAGATAAGGCTCGCCCGGTCGTGTTGAGTCGCCTGCCGATCGATATCCCGCAGACATCCAGTGAGATCACCGCCCATTGGCTCACTGATGTCGTGCAGTCCTCAGGAATGGTCACAGCGGCCCAAGTAGTTGGCTTCGAGGTGGGCAGTCCTGGCTCAGGGGTCGGCTTTACAGGTCAAACCTTGCGTGTTGGCCTTGAGTGGGATGTGGTTGAGGATGGTGCGCCAGTTGCAGTTCTGGTGAAGTTCCCTAGTGAGAACCTAGGTAATCGGGGCCTGTCTGAGGCCGAGGGTGGTTACGACAGGGAGTTCGACTTCTACGAGCGCTTCGCCCACCTAGTGCCCGTTCGGGTACCCCGCCTCATCCACGCCGTACGAGATCCTGGGCCGTCGGGAAAGTCTCGTAAGCGGCGTGAACGTTTGGTCGATGGGCTACCGGCACCAGTCGTGAAGTTCATTGGTCGTCACGCCAGAAAACTGATTCGGGCATCGCACCGTCGTTACGCACTGGTCTTGGAATACGTCCCCGACGCACGGGTGACTACTGCGCAAACCCTTCCACCACCTGAGGACCTTGCTGCGATCCTCCAAACTTTGGCCCGTCTGCATTCCCACTTTTGGCGGCACCCAATGTTGAGCGATTCGGAGGTTGTCGAATGGTCGATGGTGACTCAGATGCCCAACGTCATGAATGGCCTATATCGCGCTTGGCGAGATGAGGTTGTGGCTCGTCGTCCCGACCTGTTCACGTCGCGTTTTATGTGCCATGCCGACTGGTTCAGCAACAATATTGAACGGCTGGTGGCGCATCTCGACGAACCGCTGGCACTTCGTCACGGGGACAGTCGGACCGACAACATTCTTTTTACGGAAACAAGCATGGTCCTTATTGACTTTGGAGTCTCGGGATCAGGTCGCCCAGCAGGCGATGTGGCTTACCTGCTGTCTGAAACCATTCCGCCAGGTCCCAACGCCCGTGAGATCTTTGAAAGGTCGTGTCGCGAGTACCACGCTGAACTATTGGCGGCCGGCGTGGAAGAACACTCTCTCGAATCTTTCCTTGTGGATTGTGAGGTGGTACTTGCCCTGCAGGCTTATCGGGCGGTTCTCATTGAGGCAACTTACGAGGCTGACTATGAGGGGGAGTCATTGGCTGAATTATGGGTCCCTCGGATCGAATCGCTTTTGACCGACGAGTTGCCGGTGATCTGACCAGCAGGCTGTGTGGTCTAGCGAATTCGAGGCTCAGGGCGGCCATCGGAAGCGAAATCTTTGGCACCGTCAGCCAGCGCAGATTTGTCCGTTGCGGCGCTCAGAATCGACGCCGCCATAGTTCTGCTACCGAGTTGGCCTAGGTCTCGGGCAGCCCAGATAGCCCGCAGCGTGCCCTGCACGGCCCACGGTGGGTTGGACGCGATGGCCTGAGCCAGGCGGTCCGCAGCCTCGGCAAGTTCGACGCCCGGCACCACCTCAGAAACTAGGCCAATCTCTCGGGCAGTGGCGGCAGAGATCCGCTCGCTGTTGCCGGTCAGCGCCATCCGCATGACTTCTCCGAATGGCATTAGGCCTAACATTTTCATTGGTTCGTACACGGCGGGCATCCCATAGGTGACGTGGGGGTCAAAGAAGGTGGCGTGTTCGGCGGCCACCAATATGTCGCACTCGCCCAGTAGATAGAAGGCGCCGCCGCACGCCATACCGTTGACGGCCCCGATCATTGGCTTCCATAGATCGTTGGATTTAGGCCCTAGCCAATCGCCGGGGTCGTCGTACATGAAGTTGTTGGAGGTTCCATAGAGCGCTGGAGAGTCATCAAGGGCGGTGAACGGTTCATTGCGGTCAATTCCGCTGCAGAAAGCTTTGTCTCCTGCTCCGGTTAGGACTACCACGCGGACGTTGTCGTCGATTCGTAGTGCGTTCCACAACTCTCGACAGTCACGTTGCATGCCGGCAGTGAAGGCGTTATGGGCGGCTGGTCGGTTTAGAACCACGGTGGCTACGTGGTCGACGATGGTTACTAGAAGTGTGTCGAAGGTGTAGGACCCGTGGCTCATGCTTCGACACTAGTGCGGTGCCCCGTTCGGCCCTGCCCTTGGTCGGTCTGTATTCTCCAACTCCATGAATGATGTTGACACCACGTCGGACTTCCGGCCGTTCGATTGTGACAATCACTACTACGAGTCTGGCGACGCTTTTATTCGCCACGTCCCGGATGCCATGAGACCTCGAGTCGTGGAGTGGTGTGAGATGGGTGGTCGCAGGTACCACGTCGTTGGTGGAAAGGTCTCCCACGCTGTGGTTAATCCCACCTGGAACCCGATTGCCCGACCTGGTGCGTTGCACGGATTCTTTCGGGGTAATCCGGAGGGTCGCAGCATGCTTGACTATCTGAAAGACCGAGAGCCGCTGCCTGAGGCGTACCAGAACCGTGAGGCGCGCCTAGCTGTAGTTGCCGAGCAAGGTCTGGAGGCCATCTGGCTGTTTCCAACGCTCGGCGTGCTCTACGAGGAGCTCTTGAAAAGTGACACTGAAGCAGTAGGGGCGCTGATGGTTGGATTCAACCGTTGGCTGCACGAGGACTGGGGTTTCGGTGCCGAGGGAACTATTTTTGGAGCCCCGTACTTTTCTCTTGCCGATGTGGATGTAGCGGTGGCAGAACTGGATTGGTGTCTCGCTAAGGGGGCTCGCTTGATAGTTATGAGACCTGCTCCAGTGTGGACAGCGGACGGTCCCCGCTCACCTGGAGATCCCATGTTCGATCCGTTTTGGGCCCGAGTGAATGAGGCTGGGATCACCACTGTGGTGCACGCCGGCGACAGCGGCTACCAGACTCAGGGGTACGCAGATGATGGCTTCGTGTCGTTCGGTGTCGGGGCGGGTACCGGTCGCTATCGCCCATCAATTAAGGCGTTTAACATTGAACGCGCTGCGCACGACTGGCTCATAACGATGTCGTTGGAAAAGATGTTCACCCGGTTCCCGAACCTTCGGGTCGCCTCGGTGGAAAACGGGTCGGACTACCTCGCTCACTTGTTTCGCAAACTTGGTCAGCAGAGGGAGAAGACGCCCCGCTGGTTTGAACACGACCCGGTTCAGGTGTTTCGCGAGCATGTCTGGATGAACCCGTTTTGGGAAGATGATGTAGATGAACTGATTGATTTGATGGGCGCTGACCGAGTGATCTTCGGCTCTGACTGGCCCCATGTGGAGGGAATGCCCACACCGTTGCACTACTTGGGCGAGGTTGAACACCTGTCTGAGGTCGATCGACGGCTTGTGCTGCGTGACAACACCCGGTCCCTTACTGAGCTGCGACCAGGTTAACTGTCGGCCAGCGGGAGTGGAGATGAGCAACGACGACCACGAAGACGGAGTCTGGAAGCAGGAACTTGATGAGTTGCGTCGACGTGAGCAGTTGGCTGAGCAGATGGGTGGACCCGAAAAGGTGGCCCGTCAGCACAACCGGGGGAAACTTGATGTGCGACAGCGCATCGACGCATTGGTTGACAACGGTTCGTTTCATGAGATTGGCAAAGTTGCCGGTAACGCCACCTACAACGCGGACGGTGAACTGGTCGACTTCCGGTCCTCTAATTTTCTATTCGGGCGTGCCCGGCTGAACGATAAAACCGTTGTAGTGGCTGCTGACGACTTCACAGTGCGCGGTGGAGCGGCTGATGCGGCCATCATCGGCAAGCAGATTGCAGCCGAGAAGATGGCGGGTGAACTTCGCTTGCCCATTGTTCGACTCATTGACGGGACCGGTGGTGGTGGTTCAGTTCGGACGTTGGACACAGACCCGTCCAAGAAAGTGTCAGAGGGTGACGGTGGCTACGGCCGCGGTGCTCGGACTTACGTTCCGATGAATCCAGGTTGGGAACACGTGGTGTCCAACCTGGCGACCGTACCCACAGTTGCGTTGTGCCTCGGGTCGGTAGCCGGTCTTGGAGCGGCTCGGGCGGTGAGCAGCCATTACTCGCTGATGGTGAAGGACATGTCCCATTTGTTTGCAGCTGGCCCACCGGTGGTCAACAGGATGGGTGGTGAGCAGGTTGACAAGGAGGACCTCGGAGGTAGTCGGATTCACACCCGGAACGGCGTCGTTGATGACGAGGTCCGGTCTGAGGCCGAGGCTTTCGAGCGAACTCGACAGTTTCTCTCGTATCTGCCGTCGTCGGTGTATGAATTGGCTGTTCGAGGTCAAGTTTCTGACGACCCGGGGCGTACCGACGATGCGCTTGCCGATGTCGTGCCCCGGGATCGTCGGCAGGTGTATCAGATGAGATCGGTTATTTCATCAGTGGTTGACGAGGCTTCGTTTTTTGAGATCGGTCGGGCTTTTGGTCGGTCAACCATCTGTGGTTTAGCCCGTTTCGATGGCTGGCCAGTCGCCTTGTTGGCTGGTGACCCGTATCACTACGGCGGTGGCTGGACAGCTGACTCATCCCAGAAGGTCACCCGGTTTCTGGACCTAGCCGAGACGTTCCATCTTCCGGTTGTGCATCTGGTTGACAACCCGGGTTTTGTGATCGGGACCGAAGCTGAGCAGCAGGCGACCATCCGCCATGGTTCACGGGCGCTGGCTGCGGTTTATCAGACAACAGTGCCGTGGTGCTCAGTCCTGGTCCGCAAGGCGTTTGGTGTAGCTGGTGCGGCTCACTCGCCTGGTCATCGCTTTCAGTACCGGTACGCCTGGCCATCTGGCGACTGGGGATCACTCCCCGTCGAAGGTGGGGTGGAGGCAGCGTACCGGTCTGACTTGGAGGCGTCCGATTCTCCTGAGTTGCTGCTGGCTGAGATAACAGATCGGCTGAACAAGGTCAGATCCCCGCTACGGACTGCTGAGGCATTTCTGGTCGAGGAGATCATTGACCCGCGCGAAACCCGTCCGTTGCTATGCGAATTCGCCAATCTGGCTGCCCCATTGCGTACGCCTGGTCCTGCAAAATTTCCGTACCGGCCTTAGACGATCTCGATCACAGCGACAGGATCATCCTCGGAGATATGGTCGCCTTCAGACACGAGAATCTTTGTGACTTTTCCGCCCGTGGTTGCCTCGACGGGAATCTCCATCTTCATGCATTCGACAAACACCACTGGATCGCCAGCAGCGATAGTGGACCCTGGAACAGCGACCACTTTCCACACAACGCCGGTGACTGGCGATTCCAGTTCGATATAGATCATTAATCCATTTCACCATTAGCGCAGCGTCGATGCCACGACGGGAATCGCTATCAGGGTGTTGTCGAAAGTGGGCAGGGTCGAGGTCTACGTTGATCTCAACCTGGAATCTGTTTGTTGAGAGAGATATGCGGTGGGAATATCTCCTGATGAATCAGTCATTCTGCTGGTAATCCCAATCTGACTGGGGTTTGGTGATGTAACAGGTGGGGGCAGCGCAACTGTAGGAACGGGTTAGCAGACGGTTCAACGCTGCTGTTCGAAGGCTTCGTGGACCAGTCGGGCGGCTCAGGCCAAGGAGTCCAACTCCGCAGATTTGGATAACCCCTCGGAAACTTATTCGAGTGATTGTTGGAACTAGTCAAGGGCTGATAGCAAGCCGGGGATTACTGCTGTGGCGATAGGGTAAATACGACCAATAGACCGACTGATCCACCCGCCACAATCGTTTACCCTCAGGGGTGATGGTTGTTTGGACCGGCCACGAGGTAACGCTCTGAAAGCCTTCTCTGCCGATGTGTCGGCCGGCCTGCCCGGACCAGACTGGCTTGCTTCCATCCGTCGGTTAACCGTCGACGGCTTGGATGGTGTTGCTCATCCTGATACCGATGAGGAAGTATGGCGCTACTCTCGGATCGGCGAGGTTGACCTTGACCAGTACTCGCCGCTGAAGCGGCAGCGGGGCAGTGACACTGTTGTCCAGCGAGACTTGTCCGCTTATGGAGAAATGGCAGGTGTAGTCGTTGTTCGTAACGGCTGGGTCACGGAAGTTACTTCCTCTTCTGACTCAGTAAAAGCTGGTGTGTACGTCGGTCCTGTAGGAAATACCTCGGATGGTGAAGCACTGTTTGGTGCCGCTGCCGAGGAGCCCGCTGACTTGTATGGCCACCTAAATCGAGCTTTTGGACCTGAGCCAGTGGCGGTGGTGGTGCCTGACGGGGTCCGCCTTGAAACGCCGATTGTGGTCGTTGTTCTCACCGATGCCGATCGTGCAGCGGTCTTCCCGAGGGTGTTGGTGCGGTGTGGGGAGGATGCTGCGGCCACTGTGGTTGAACTTCATACTTCCACTGAGGTTGACTCTCTCGTGGTCCCGGTATTGGAGGCCACTGTTGGGCGCGGTGGATACCTGCGTCACGGTTTGGTTCAGGAACTGGGTTCCAGGGTCTTCCAGTTGGGTCATCAGGCGTTTCGAGTTGACCAGGCTGGCCGCATTGACGCTTTTGTTGCTGGTCTTGGTGGTGACTACGCGCGGACTCGCACCGATTGTCGCCTCGTGGGTCGTGGTGCCGAGGGTCGTTTAGCTGCGGCATACTTTGGTGAGCGTGCCCAGACGTTGGACTTTCGTACCTTCCAGGATCATGCGGCACCCGACACCAGGAGCGAGTTGCTCTTCAAGGGTGCACTGGATGGGGCTTCCCGGTCAATTTATACCGGGTTGATCCGAGTCCGTCCCGAGGCGGTACGAACCGTGGCCCATCAGACCAACCGCAATGTGAAGTTATCGCTTGATGCGTGGGCGGAGAGCGTGCCCAACCTCGAGATCGAAACCGATGACGTTGTGTGCAGTCATGCCTCGACGGTTTCACCGGTTGATGAGGACCAGCGGTTCTTTCTGGAAAGTCGAGGTGTGCCGACGGTCGCCGCTGAACGACTTCTACTGGAAGGTTTTTTTGAGGATGTGGCGGCTGAAGCGCCCCATCCTGCGGTAGCGGATGCCCTTCGTCAGGCGCTGGCCGATCGACTCGATCGCCGTGACGTGGCCCATAGGGAAGTGGGCGCAGTTGCGCCTGAGGCCGAGTCAATTTCAGGTGCAGGCACTGAGGTGCCCTCATGAGCGCTTTGCGGGCTTGTGCGCTTTCAGAGTTGGCTGATGGCGCCGCTTTGCGGGTAGTGCTCGACGGACACGCGGTGGCATTGGTCCGCTTGGGTGGTCAGGTGCATGCTGTCGACGATAGATGCAGTCACGCAGATGTATCACTTGCTGAAGGTGAGGTTGATGCTGGCGAGTGTGCACTGGAGTGCTGGAAGCACGGAAGCTTGTTTGACCTGCGGACGGGCGAAGCGCTCACCCTGCCGGCGGTAAAGCCAGTGGCTGTTCATATGACGATGATCGATCAGGACGAGGTTTACGTGACTCTCCGACAGGAGGAGGCGTGAAAACCGAACGCGTATTGCGGATCGAGGGTCTAACCGCCCGAGTGGGCGAGACTGACATCCTCCACGGTGTCGACCTTGAAGTTAGGCCAGGCGAGGTTCATGCCGTGATGGGACCAAATGGGTCAGGGAAGTCAACGCTTGCTCATGTGCTGATGGGGCGCCCCGGATACGAAGTCACGGGTGGATCAGTAACTCTTGACGGGATTGATCTGCTGGCGATACCTACCTGGGAGAGAGCTCGAGCCGGATTGTTTCTAGCCCTTCAGCATCCAACCGAAGTGCCAGGGGTGAGTCTTGAGTCGGTAATCGCTGAGGCAGCCTTGGCTGTGGGCCGCTCTGATACAGGGTTCAGAGACATTCTGGTAGCTGAGGCGGCCCGCATTGGATTCGACGAAAAGTTTGTGTCCCGACCGTTAAACGTAGACCTGTCGGGAGGTGAGAAGAAGCGCAATGAGATGCTGATGATGGGCGCACTAAGGCCTCAGTATGCGGTTTTAGATGAGATTGATTCCGGACTCGACGTGGATGCCCTAGCTGCCGTGTCACTGCGCCTGCAGGAGGCCACCG
This sequence comes from Acidimicrobiales bacterium, assembly GCA_029242745.1. Lineage (GTDB taxonomy): Bacteria > Actinomycetota > Acidimicrobiia > Acidimicrobiales > MedAcidi-G1 > UBA9410. The sequence goes on from JAQWTI010000055.1 coordinate 23,415, forward strand.
AGGAAGATGGACTAGGTGTCTTGGCTATTACCCACTTCAGCCGTCTACTTGAGATACTCGAACCCGACCGGGTTCATGTTTTGGCTTCTGGACGGATTCAGGCTGAAGGCGGGTCAGAATTGGCGGAGCGTCTCGAGGCCGAGGGCTATGCGGGAGTGTTGGCCGAGGCTGGTGTGTCGGCGGGCCTTCAAGCCGAAGTAACACCTCCGGAGGTTCACGTTGCTGGTTTCGGTGATGATCCTTTTGCGGATCCTCTAGCCGATCCAGTGGGCTGATGATTTCGATATCAGGGGAATCGTGGTGACTGATCGCACTCCTTTGACCAATGATGAACGGACTGGGCTAGGGCAGCAACTTCCCGACTGGCAGGTTGAAGGTCAAAAGATCTCAAGGACGTTTCTTTTTGCCGATTTCGCTGAGGCATGGACTTTCATGAAACAGGTCGCTGTTAAGGCTGAGGACTTACAGCACCATCCCGACTGGTCCAACTCGTGGAATCAGGTGACCATAGAGGTGACCACCCACAGCGCCGGCAGCCTGACTCGGCTTGATGTTGCCTTCGCCGAGGCGGTAGAAGAACTTCTATGAGTGTGAAATTCTAATTGCCCCCAACTTTGGGGTTACTCCGGGCAGTAGTTCCATGGTTTCAAGGTGGGGTGTGCCAATGAGACAACTGCGACTGATTAGTCAATCCGTGACATTTAGTAGACGGAAAAACCCTTTGAATCGTCAGTTATTCCACCTCTAGGAGATCAAGGACCTGGTCGAGGGTGTTCCAGCCAAGGGTGGCGCACTTGATGCGGACGGGGAATTTAACTACACCTCGTAAGGCCTCAAGATCACCGAGACCCGACGCGCCTGGTCGGTCTGCTGTCTGCCCTGATGTGGCATCGCCGTCGAGACCATCTTCGTGGATGGACATCATCTTCTTGAAATCTCGCATGACATCTCGGGCTCCGTCAGTTGATTTTCCAATTACTGCAGTGGACATCATCGACGCAGAAGACTGGCTGATGGAACACCCCTGGCCGCCGAGCCGAACTTCAGAAATTATTCCTTGCCTGACTTCCACGTACACCTGAATCTCATCGCCACACAGTGGATTGAAGCCCTCAGCCATAGTGGCTGGTGGAACCTCCAACTCACCTCGGTTCCGGGGGTTTCGGTAATGGTCGAGGATGATCTCGCGGTACAGGTCCTCGAGTCCGGCCATGGTCTTAATACTCCTGAGATGGGATTTGTTAGAAGATCAGTTGGTCAGAAAGCGAAGAACTCGCCGGCAGCGAACAACGCGTCTGCCAGCGCATCTACATCCGCCTCGTCGTTGTACAAGTACAAGGAAGCGCGTGTGGTGGCGTTCACACCGAGCACCTTCATAAGTGGCTTTGTGCAATGGTGACCAGCGCGCACACACACGCCGTGTTGGTCAAGCACCTGACTGAGGTCGTGCGGATGGATGTCCCGATAAGCCAGAGACAATGTTCCGCCCCGATCCTCGACGCTGCTGGGACCGTGGATGGTTAGGTCATGGCCTAACCGCTCGGTGAGAGTACGAAGGGCGTAGGCCGTAAGGTCTCGCTCGTGGGCAGCGATTGCTTCCAGGCCCAGGCCTTCAAGAAAGGTGATCGCCGCGTGCCAGCCAATGATCTCCGCTAATGGTTGAGTGCCGGCCTCGAATCGGGTTGGGACCTCGGCTGGGGTAAAGCCATCGAAGGTCACGTTCTGGATCATCGATCCACCACCCAAGAACGGTGGCATTGCGTCCAACAGGTCGCGTCGGCCCCAAAGAGCACCAACTCCCGTTGGGCCACACATTTTGTGCGCGGTTAGTACCACAAAGTCGGCGTCCCAGGCTGCTACATCAGTTGGCCGGTGAGGGGACCATTGGCTGGCGTCTACCAAGATTTTTGCGCCTACAGCATGGACAGCATCAGCAAGATAGCGGAGTGGTGGCATTGCCCCGGTCACGTTTGAGGCTGCGGTGACCGCTAACAGCCTGACGCCATCGAGCAAGGCGTCGAGGTCGGTCAAATCAAGACGCCCCTCGTTGGTTATGGGGATCCAGCGGATCTCTACACCCTGGTCAGCAGCCAGTTGCTGCCACGGAACTATGTTCGCGTGGTGCTCGAGCGTGCTCAAGAGGACCACATCACCTTCACGCAAATTGGTACGGCCCCAAGAATGGGCTACTAGGTTGACAGCTTCGGTGGCGTTCTTGGTGAACACAATTTCTTCGGCAACGGATGCACCGAGGAAGCGGGCTAGGGCTGCCCGTGAGTTTTCAACAGCGGTAGTGGCCTGCTCAGCGATCAGATACGCACCACGGTGAATATTGGCGTTTATTTCCGCGTAGTACTGGTTCATGGCGTCCAGCACTGATTGAGGCTTCTGAGAGGTGGCACCTGAGTCCAGGTAGACGATTGGCTGGTCGTATACCTGCCGCTGAAGTAGCGGGAACTCGGCCTTAATGGCAGCCACATCGAGAGAGAGCGTGTTCATCGGCGGGTCCCTTCCTACCGGAAGGTCTCGTAGCCGTCGGCCTCAAGCCGTCCAGCCAGTTCTAAGCCGCCACTTTCGACAATCTTTCCTCCGATAAGAATGTGGACCACGTCAGGATGGAGGTGGTCGAGCAACCGCTGGTAATGGGTTATGGCCAGTACGCCCAGTTCCGGACGGTCGTTCTTAACTTCGGATACACCGTTGGCAACGATTTTAAGGGCGTCGATATCCAAACCTGAGTCAGTTTCATCCAGCACGGCCATTTCGGGCTCAAGTATTGCCATCTGGAGAACCTCGTTCCGTTTCTTTTCTCCGCCCGAGAAGCCTTCGTTCACATATCGGTCTGCGAACGCTGGGTCCATGCCAAGCCGGTCCATCCAGTCCATGATTGACAGGCGTAACTCCAGCACTGATAGGTCGATACCTTTGCGGGCTGACAGTGCTTGACGAAGAAAGTTGATGACCGACACGCCAGCAATTTCTAGCGGGTATTGGAACGCTAGAAAGAGGCCAGACTTGCCGCGTGCATCTGGTGCCCAATCGGTGATGTCGTCGCCTTGGAATCGGATCGAACCTTTAGTTACCAAGTATTCGGGACTGCCCAGAAGCACGGAGGCGAGTGTCGATTTACCGGATCCGTTTGGCCCCATAAGAGCGTGGGTCTCTCCATGCTGAATTACCAGATTGAGACCATGAAGGATCTCGATTCCGTCAGTGGTGGACGCGTGGAGATCCGTTATTTCAAATAGGGGCGACGGGTAATCGGCCATGGTTCAAGTCTAAGGAAGGGTCGAGATTTCCACTATGGCGGTAGTGGTAATCCGACACCTTGTGTCATAACTATTCAACGAGAAGGGTGCGTTTCCAATCACGAAATCGGTTGTACACGATGCCGTCGGCGCCTGTGCCTGAACCAGTGCCGTCATGGTGTAGCCGAAAGGAGAGAGACTGGTCCAAATTGTGGGTATGAACAGCTACGTATCGTGCATCCCCTCGGGCTGGGCCAGCCCGCCAAAGCAGCCACGGGCCAAGGCGCCGCTTGTAGGCGATCCGGATCGGACGGGAGTCGGTCGCCAGAATGTCCTTACCGGCGGCGAGGAGGGCAGCGGGTGCTTCCACCCACGCCTCGGCTGGGATATTGCGGTCCCGGATCGGTGTAGCCGGGAGGTCCGCAGTGTGGACTGGTGAGTCGTCGAACGGCCGGTCGTCAGCCGGAAGCGGCGGGTTTGTCTCCGGGTCTTGAGGGGTCGGCCCAGGCCCCACCACTGGCTTTTTCGTCACCAACCCCGGGTCACCCACGCGTCGAGGTTGGGCATCTCAGTACCGATCGTTGTGTCGAGCCCGTGGCCTGGCATAACTATGGTTCCCGGGTCCAGTGAGGCGAACAAGCGTCTGTCGATGGAGTTGATGATGGTGGTGAAGTCACCACCATCGAAAGTTGTAGTGCCGGGTCCACCTGGAAAGAGTGTGTCACCGCTAAACAGGATCGGCGAATCTTCCAAGCGGAAGCAAACGGATCCCGGGGTGTGGCCTGGAGTGCAGATGGCGTGCAGCCGCAACCGCCCGACATCTAGCACTGACTCATCCTCCAGAACGTCGTCGTAACTGGGCAGCATTGCCGCGTCTGGGGCTGTCACCGCGACCCGGTAGCCGGCCGCCCGGACAGCCGGTACGGCCTGTATATGGTCGAAGTGCCCGTGGGTCTCCAATACAGATTGAACGTTGAGGGTCCGACACAATTCCAAGAGCTTGTCGTGCTCATTTGCGGCGTCTATGAGGACCGATTGGCCGGTCTGGCGGCACCGTAGGACGAACACATTGTTTTCGTAGTCCCCAACCACTATTCGGTGGATCTCTGCCCTTTCGTCACACCAGTGGAGCGCTACTCCAGAAACGGTGGGTCGTGGATGGTCATGGTGGGTGCATGGTCCAGCATGTGGTGAGGTTGGATTGGGGTCTTCGGAGAAGGCAACATTCATGTCTTACATCATGGCACCGGCTCCGATGTCGCCTAGACCCGGGCCGACTGGTAGAACCAGACCATCAAGGTGGCCCCCTGGGCCACCGGTACGTCACCCCATAGGCAGGGAGCATCCACATGAACTTCGCATTCAGCGAGGAGCAGGAACAGCTTAGAGAGTTTGTCCGCCAGTTTCTGGAGGCTTACTCACCAGAGAGCACCGTGCGGGAACTCATGGAGACCGAACTCGGCTACGACACCGAGACCTGGTCAAAGATGGCTGAGCAACTCGGGTTGCAGAGTCTCATTGTCCCCGAGGAGCATGGCGGGCAAGGCTTTGGTTACGTTGAACTCGTCGTTGTGCTCGAAGAGATGGGTCGGGCTCTGCTATGTGCACCGTTCTTTTCCACGGTTGTGCTCGCCGCTAACACGCTGATTCATGCTGGTGACGAGACTGCAGCCGCTGCTCTGTTGCCCGGAATTGCCTCAGGAGAGACGATCGCCACACTGGCTTTCACCGAGGAGAGTGGCCGCTGGGACGAGGCGGGCATCGCCATGGAGGCGACGGCTGACGGCGACACTTGGACCCTCTCTGGTTCCAAGATGTACGTCCTAGATGGCCATATCGCAGACCTGATTTTGGTGGCGGCCCGAACAGAGGGCGGCGTTTCACTGTTCCACCTGCCGGGTGACGCTGCCGGTTTGAGTCGGATCCCATTAGCGACCATGGATCTGACTCGCAAGCAGGCCCGCTTGGATTTCGACGCCGTATCAGCAACGCTGATTGGCACCGAGGGCAGCGGCTGGCCAGTGCTCGAATTGGTCCTAGACCTAGCGGCGGTAGCTTTGGCCGCCGAGCAGGTTGGGGGAGCGCAAATTTGTCTGGACACCGCCGTTCAATACGCCAAGGACCGTGTGCAGTTTGGTCGACCCATCGGATCCTTTCAGGCAATCAAGCACAAGTGCGCAGACATGCTGCTTGAAGTGGAGTCGGCCAAGTCTGCGGCCTACTACGCCGGCTGGTGTGCCGCTGAGCGCAACGATGAGTTGCCTTCGGTTGCCTCGCTCGCCAAGGCGTACTGCTCGGAAGCTTACTTCCATACGACGGCTGAGAACATCCAAATTCACGGTGGCATCGGTTTTACTTGGGAACACTCAGCCCATCTCTACTTCAAGCGGGCCAAGAGTTCTGAGTTGTTGTTTGGCGACCCGACGTATCATCGGGAATTGCTTGCACAACGCATAGGGATCTAGTCGCTAGCGACCAACTACACCAAGCATGATGGCGTGATCCGTTCGTGACCTGGCTCTTTCTCGCCCTTGGTTTATTCCTTGTTGTCGCCATTGCACTGGTTGCTGTTGGTTCAGCGGTTAAGCGGCTGAGCGGGACCTTGCGGCCTGCCGTGCTAGAAGTCGATGACGCCGCTGACTGGATTGCTGAGCGGCTCCCCGCCGAAGCAGCAGGCCAGTTGAGCCTTGACGACGTGATATCGGTTGTGGGTTGGTACCTCGAGATATTCGAGGAGGCTGGCCTGGTTACTGAGCACGGCCAAGAGTTGGGTGACGCCGCCAACGGTGAAGGTAAGAGAGCAGCCGAGTTGGATGTTGTACTGGAACACGTGGTGACCCGGGGGGTACAACGGACCGAACCGCTGGATTCTGGATCGGTCGCCATGGTGGCGGAACTGTTCGGGATCTACTTGGCAGAGGTTGGTGCTTTCGGGGTTCAGGCTGGACCTGCCGATGGAAGTAGAATCCGGGACTAGTTTCAAATCATGATCAACCGATCAGCACCAGTATTCATAGCCGGGCATCGCGGTCTGGTCGGATCAGCATTGGTCCGTCGCCTCACGGCCGATGGGTTTACCGATGTGCAGACCGTTGGCCGCAAGGATCTTGATCTACGCGACCAGGCTGCCGTTGATGCCTGGTTTGAAGTTCAACAACCGCGGTATGTCTTTCTGGTGGCGGGAACAGTCGGTGGTGTGTACGCGAACAGCATTCGACCAGCGGAGTTCCTGTACGACAACCTGATGATCCACGGGACGGTGGTGCAGGCCGCCCACCGTATCGGGGTCAAAAAGCTGCTGTACCTCGGAAGCTCATGTATTTATCCTCGCCATGCCGATCAGCCGATCACTGAGGAGGCACTGCTCTCGGGGCCGCTCGAACCCACCAACGAGGGGTATGCCTTGGCCAAGATCGCCGGGATCAAGTTGTGCGAGACCTACCGGCGACAGTACGGCGATGACTTTATCTCGGCTATGCCAACCAACCTGTACGGCCCCGGTGACAACTTCGACCTAGAGGGTGGCCATGTGGTACCGGCGCTGATGAGGCGATTCCATGAGGCGCGCCTGGCTGGCGAGGACTCAGTGGCGGTTTGGGGGACAGGTACGGCTCGCAGAGAATTCCTTCACGTAGATGACTTGGCTGATGCATGCCTTCACCTCATGGACCACTATTCGGCAGCCGGCCACATCAACGTTGGGACAGGCATTGACCTGACTATTCGGGAACTAGCCGAAGCGATTCGAGATCTGGTGTATCCGGGTGTAAAACTAGAATTTGACTCATCCAAGCCAGACGGGATGCCCCGCAAGGTTCTCGACGTATCGCGCCTTTCCGAAATGGGCTGGTCAGCATCGACACCACTCGTCGAAGGACTAACCGCCACATATGACTGGTTCTTGGAAGCGGGGAGACGGGGAGACCTCCGCCTCTAGCGAAGGCAGGTGCCAGACCTCCTTGCTGCGCCCCTATTGCTGCTTGGTCTTTCCCGCAGCCTTCTGGGCCTTCTTCCAAATCCGTACTTCAGCCAGCGCCTCGGGGCCGTCGATATCGGCTACTGAGCGGGGAACGTCATCAGCGAACGGACCAGCTGCGGACGCCCACCCCTTGGGCCGGTACTCCAAGCGTTTGGCCAAGATGGCGATAAAGATCTTTGTCTTTTCGGCACCGTAACCCGGCAGTGCTCTGAGGCGGAGCGCCAACTCGGCGCCGTCGGCCGCACCGGTCCATACATCGGCTGCGTCGCCGTCGTGATGGTCAACCACATGTTGACACAGGCCCTGAATGCGTCCAGCCATGGACTTGGGAAACCGGTGGATAGCGGGCTTGGTGCTGCATGCTTCCAGAAATGCTTCTGGGTCGGCATCAGCAATAGCTGCCGGGTCGAGGTGGCCAAGACGGTCCCGAAGGGTCGCTGGGCCCCGGAAGGCCCACTCCATAGGTACCTGCTGGTCTAGCAACATGCCGATCAGGAGGGCCAACGGGTCAGTATTGAGAAGTCGGTCTGCGGCGGCGTCACCTGTGATCGCTAGTGTCCCCACCATTTTGGTCATGTCCGGAACATACCTTCCGAAGTTGTCGAAGTGGCCGCTGCTTGAAAAATCTGACTCCAACCCGTCTGACGGGCGAACTCGTCAAAGGACCTTAACGCCTGTGGACGGGGCAGCTTTGTTATCTGGTAGGTGCCGTGCAACTCATGAACCACGGTCGCAAGTTGTCGCTTGTGGTGTCGGTAGTGTCGCTGTCAGTGACTAGTCAAGATCAACTCTTCGATCTGCCCAAAGATGAAGTGCCAGTTCTCGAAAATCGCCCTCAGGTGATCGTCTACACCGATGGGGCGTGTGCTGGAAATCCTGGCCCCGGAGGCTGGGCCTGGGTGGTTCCAGATGGCTCGTACGCCGCCGGATTTGATCCTCAGACAACTAACCAACGCATGGAATTGATGGCGACGCTGAAGGCGGTACAAACCTTCGATAGTCCAATTCTCATTGTCAGTGACTCAACTTATGTCGTGCACTGCTTTCGAGACGGATGGTGGGAAAAGTGGTTGCGCAAGGGGTGGCTTAATTCCAAAAAAGAACCCGTAGCCAATCGTGATATCTGGGAGCCGCTGGTCGAACTCGTCCAGACCCGGGGGAATGTCGACTTTCAGTGGGTTAAGGGACATTCTGGGGACCGTTGGAATGACGAGGCTGATCGTCTGGCCGTCGAAGCTGGAGCACTCCAAGTGAATCTCGGCGGTTAGTGGCGAGTTCTTGGTTGCGGAGGCTGGGCTACTTGCAGTTTGTGCGACAGGAGGCCCTGTCGGAAGGCTTTGATCCCTCTCGGAGTCGAAAGTTCACTCAGCGGGTGGACGCAACTGTAAATACAGATTGGCAAGAACGGAATTCAGTGCACGGCTGCCCGCTAGGGCGTAGGTTTGGAACTACCGAAGAGAGGAGGTGGTTCAGATCAATAGTAGTTCTTCTAGTAAACGATGTGGGACTTCGGAGGTGGGCGGCCGCTGAGCGGCGCTGGACCTCGGTGAAATTTACACCGACCCACCCTCGGGCCTTGACCGCCGACACTGGTCCCTGTTGGCATTGACGGTCACCCCGGGAATTCCAGTTATACCTGTAATGGAGTGATTAGACGGTGGGCGTGTCGGTTAAGGCACGCCCACCGTCGCTTCCAGTCTCGAAATTAGGTCACGAGACTCAAGGAAGCCCCTAGTTGCTCGGTGCCTCTGGTTCCTCGTTGACTAGTTGAGATGCTTGCTGAGTGGTTCTTGCTTGCGGGTACAAGCGGGCCGCGGTGGTTGGTATCCAATGCTGTCGAAAGTTTGCGCATCTCAGCGTTTAGAGGAGCCCGCCCGGCGCCTGTGTCCTCCAGCTAGCGTGACAGTGATGGACCGACCGTCATCTTTTAGTCATCACCGCTTCATCGGCGACAAGCGCACCCAGCAGGTCTATGACCTCGATCATGTGGCGGATGAGGAAGCCATGGTGGTGGTGCTCGATGAACTGATGGCCAGTGATGAATTTCTGTGCTTCGGTCCGGATTCGATTGCCGAAGCCCGCAACCGCGGCTATCGGCTGCAAAGTGTTTAAACAACCCTCTGCTCCGCTCCCTCGGCGAATCTGCCGATTCACAGCGGGCTAAGAACCACTTCATGATGTCGCCAGATTCTGCTACCCCGACGGATAGCCGGCTAAGCCTTGTGGCGGCATTAGCGGACTTCTATGTCGGACACCCTGATGCGGATCGATTTCCGATGCTGGCGAAAGTTGGTGGCCATCTCACCGCAGCCTTGGCAAATGGAGGTCTGGATTTCCCCGAATCCCAGAAACTGCCGGTAGCTCGGCTGGTGAGCGGAACACGTGCAGAGATCAACTTAAAAAGCCACATCCCTGAAGTTGAAACAGTCTTGGAGACGTTCGCTGCGGCGACTCCAAGCCTCCGGTGGATCCAGACACCGGGCTATGCGGCGACACTTCCCCAGCACTACTTGGATAACTACGGCTACGTCCGCATCATTGGTCGTGGTGGCCTGGTGGAGTCATCAGTAGTCAGCTCTGGTTTAGGAGTTTGGGGTGCCGGGTTGCATTACCCGCAACATGAACACCCGGCGGAGGAGACATACCACGTCCTTCATGGATCGGTGCACTTCCAACGAGCCGAAGGAGACTGGCATTTGAAGACTGTGGGCGAGTCGGTGCATCATCAGCCATGGGAACGCCACGCCCAGAAGTTTGGTGACAAAGCATGTGTCATGCTCTGGGCGTGGACAGGAGACGTCGGCGTTGACGCTCGCCTTACTGGCTCACAGTCGCAGGCCTCAGTAGGTAAATGAACGGTCTTTACGGCACAACTTTGTCGTACAGCAGCCATAGCACTCTGTAGTAGTGGCCGTGTAGAAAATTCGGCGATTCAGAAACGACGTTGTTGGCTCTTGAGAGTCGTGTTCGGTGAATCAGCAACCAGAGCGGGCTCGGATTAGGTTCAGCGCACTGCCGGCCTTAAACCACTCGATCTGGTCGGCCGAGTAAGTGTGCTCGCACATGATCCGTGTTTCGGTTCCGTCCGGCGCAAGGGTCAACATGGTCACTGGCACGTTCGGAGTGAGTTCGGATAGTCCAATTACTGAAATGCGGTCTTCTGGCCCTATTTGGTCATAGTCGGCTGGGTCAGAAAATGTCAGGGGAAGCACACCCTGTTTTTTTAAATTTGTTTCATGGATTCGAGCAAACGAACGGGCAATAACAACTTTGGCTCCACGAAAACGTGGTTCCATCGCCGCGTGCTCACGTGAGGACCCTTCACCCATATTTTCATCACCGATCGCGACCCAGGCCATGCCGGCTTCGTGGTAGCGGCGCGCAATTTCCGGAAAACTCCGGGTCTCGCCATCGGTAGCGTCCCAACCAGTTCCCACCTCACCTGTGAAGGCGTTTACCGCTCCCATGTAGACGTTGCCTGAGATATTCTCAAGATGACCCCGGTACTTCAACCATGGTCCAGCCATCGAAATGTGATCGGTGGTGCACTTGCCGCTCGCTTTGACCAGCACGGTCAGATCAGTGAGGTCCTCACCGTCCCATGCTGCGAATGGTGTCAGTAACTGCAAGCGGTCACTTTTTGGCGACACCGAGACTTCGATGTCGCAGCCGTTGGTTGGCGGGGCCACGAAAGTTGCCCTACCTGGGTCGAATCCCGCGGTGGGCAGTTCCTCGCCGGCGCCTACTTCCAGACGAACTTCTTCGCCAGCGTCGTTGATCAAGGTGTCGGTCGCCGGGTCAAAGTCGAGGCGACCTGCGATAGTCAACGCGATCACTGTTTCTGGCGAGGTGACGAAGGCGTGGGTAGTGGCGTAGCCATCATTTCGCTTCGGAAAGTTTCGGTTGTAACTCGTGACTATGGAGTTGGGAATGCCGTCTGGCAGATCCTGGCGGTCCCATTGGCCAATACAAGGTCCACAGGCGTTCGCCAGTACCTGTGCACCGAGCGCCTCGAAGTCAGCCAGCAGGCCGTCGCGTTCGATGGTGGCTCGAACTTGCTCGGAACCGGGAGTCACTAGCAGTGGGGCCCTTGCGGTAAGGCCTTTAGCGACTGCGTCACGGGCAATGCTGGCCGCCCGAGTTATGTCCTCGTAGCTGGAATTAGTACACGAGCCGATGAGTCCAGCACTTACCGCTAGCGGCCAGCCCTCCGCTGCCGCTTCAGCGCCGAGGTCAGCCACAGGACGGGCCAGATCAGGGGTGTGGGGTCCGTTGATGTGCGGTGACAGCGTAGAAAGGTCAATCTCAATGACTCGGTCAAAATAGTTGGATGGATCAGTTTCCACCTCGGCATCAGCCCGCAGGTGGTGGGCCACGGTATCTGCTGCTTCGGCTACCGCCTGGCGGCCTGTTGACTTCAAGTAGCGGCTGATGGCGTCGTCGTAACCGAACAGCGACGTGGTGGCTCCAATCTCGGCTCCCATGTTGCAAATCGTGGCCTTGCCTGTGGCTGAGAGGCTGCGCGCACCTGAACCGAAGTATTCGATTATTGCTCCCGTGCCACCTTTCACAGTCAGGATGTCAGCCACTTTTAAGATCACGTCTTTGGGCGCCGCCCATCCGTTCAACTGACCACTTAGGTGCACCCCGATGAGCTTTGGCCAGCGAACGTTCCACGGGAACCCAGTCATTACGTCTACGGCGTCGGCCCCACCTACGCCCACGGCGACCATGCCCAAGCCGCCAGCATTGGGGGTGTGGCTGTCTGTGCCGATCATCATGCCTCCTGGGAAGGCGTACTGCTCGAGAACTACTTGATGGATAATTCCCGAGCCGGGCTCCCAGAAGCCGGCTCCGTAGCGAGCGCACACTGAAGCCAAGAAGTCATAGACCTCACGGTTCCCATCAACCGCCGCTGCCAAGTCCTTTTTGCCATCATCGCGGGCCTCGATTAGGTGGTCACAGTGGGTAGTGGTGGGAACCTGCACTTTGTCGAGGCCCGCGGTCATGAACTGCAACCAAGCCATTTGTGCTGTTGCATCCTGCATGGCTACTCGGTCAGGGCGGAAGTCGACGTAGGAAACACCGCGATCAAGACCAGCAGTGGCAGGGTCGTAGAGGTGATTGATGAGAATCTTTTCAGCAAGCGTCAGGGGACGGCTCAGGCGATTTCGGCCGGTCGCTAAATGTTCATCGAGGGTGCGGTAGACACCCTGAATTAGTTCGATCGGAGTGGATGCGGCGACTGTCATCGCTAATGGATCCTCCAGTTCAGATTGGGAGCGCTACGCGTTCTGAGTGCAGCAGAGATTGGTGTTCGAATCTACGTGAAACACGCCATCCCAGACTTTCGCAGATGCACCAAGTTTACCGGTGAGCCATGTAGGCCATTTGGATCAGGGGCTGAAAGAAACCCAAAAGTTTGGGCTTGGCGTTTTTTGGAGGATTTTGGTTCTGGCGCGTTCTAGAGCGCTGGCCATCGACGGCGACGGCGACGTGACCCTCGATCTCGGTTACCGAGCGCCCAAGCCCGTCGCCAGGCTCCTACGTCCGGGCCGGTCAGGCCCGGTGAGGTACCTGCATGGGCCCGAATGCGGGCTGAGTACCAGTCTGAGGTTGATTCGTCTCCGAGAGCCGCTACTGCTGCCTGCAGGCGACGCGCAAAGGCCCGAGCATTCTCACGGTCCGTAGGCACCAACGGGTCACCGAAGGTGACAGTGGTACGTGAGGGCCGGGGGAGGTTTCGTCCCTTGCGGAGAATTCGGCCAGTTCCTTGAACATGGATAGGTACCACAGGCACTCCACACTTAATGGCTAAGAAAGCGGCTCCACCCCGGAACTCCTGCCCCCAACCGTCGGGGCTCCGGCCGCCCTCCGGATAGAGAAGCATGGACCAGCCGTCTCCAATTAGGTCTCGGACCATGTCAGCGGACTTCCGGCCAACCTTTGTCCGCTCGATGGGGACGGCACCGATAGTTAGAGCGGAAATGGCGCTAGCAATACGATTACCAAAGAAGTAGTCAGCCGCTGCTCCGACCATCACACGATGGCGCCAAGGCTCGGGAATGGACGTGAGCAGGAGTGGGGTATCGGCATGGCTGTGATGGTTGGCAACGAACACAACTGGCCCGTCGAGGTCGTCAAGCCTGTCGAGGCCACGGCGGGCTGGTGAGGCTATGACGGCCATGGTCGGCCGCATGACTGATTCAATGATTGCTGCACGAGCGATACGTGCTGGGTAGCGGCGGGCCCATGAAGTGTCGTAGTCGGCGCCGAGACCTCTTACGGCGGGGACGGGGTCCGCACCCGTAGGCACGGGTGCTGGCCGCCACGGGAAGCTGAGGCCTCCGGCCAAGGAGCGGGCCATGGTTGCGGCGCGACGGACTGGGCTCATGGTTCAGGTGACGTCGGCCATCAGGATGGGGGGATTTTTAATGTGTGTAATGGTTGGCTCGGGACCGACGACGTCGGACGCCATCTCGAGTGCATCTTGGAGAGTGGAGGCCGACTGGAAACCCATGCGCCGGACCGCAGCCGGATTGCCACCAACGATAATTACACGTCCTAGATGCTCCAGAGCGTGGCTCCCCCAGTACCACATGTAGAACGGATGGACGCCGTGGTATGCGTAGGAGTTGCGGTACAGGTGGATGTACCACTCGTCCTCGGCGAACTGTTTTTCGTACTTTCTTTCGATCTCGATCGGGTCGGTCGTGTCAGCTAGCACCTGTTCGAAGAAGTCGATGTAACTCGGGTGGTGGACCGGGTTGAACTCCCATGGAGTCGGGTGGCTCATAATGAGTACGCCACCTTCTCGTACCAATGGGCGCCCGCGATAGAGATTGAAGAAGTATCCAAGGCCCAGACACATGACCAGAATTGGGTTCATGATCGAGTTGACGTTATAGGGGCAGATATACGGCAATCCCATGGTCAAAACATCAGTCTGGCCTTCGACGGAAACTAGGTGTTGCTTGTAGACGTTGACTGTGGTGACTTCGTGGACAGCCTCTATCTCACCTGCTTGCACCGAAGTAAGGGCGTATGGCGCCTGCCACGAAGAAAAAATTTTACGCTTGGCGTTTGTCGGCATGACCTCTAGGCCGGACTTCATGCCGAGGAACTGCATGCGGTCCCGTGTGGACCACTCCCATTCACGCTTCTGCAGGAGAGCAAGGGGGCCGGAACGACCAAAGGTGTCGTTATTGACCGTCGTCTCGATCTGAAAGATTTTTACTCCGGCGTCCTGGATGACTTTGCCCATTCGCCAGTTGGAGGCGTGCAGAGCAGAGTTTTCTCGATCCATGAACGAACGAGAGTTGCGCATGGTGTGGACATTGTGGTGGTGGCGGAGGCCGGTGTACCCCGACAGGCCGGTAGCTGTGCTTTTGTGTCCACCATCCATAGCCACCAAGTTGATGTTGACGTAGACAACTAGGTCGCTTTCTGCGGCTCTGCGACTGAACTGCACGTCTTCACCATGTGGGGTTTCGCCAAGTACAACCATGCCCTCAGGGTCTTCAGCATCGTGGTTGTAGAGACGGCCATCGGGGGCAAAGGCGTCGTACACCCGGTCTCCCACCGCATGGCGTAGTTCATCTTCGGTCATGCGGCGGTGAATGGCGAGTGCGGCAATGAGGTGGACATCATCTACACCGGCTTCAGCGGCCAGATCCAGCACGGCCTCGATGACCCTTTGACGGATATCGGGTCGGCGCATCGGGGGTAGGGGCAGCGAGATGTCGTCAAAGGCAATAGTGAGCTTCATCCCTGGGTTCAGCAGGGCGGGCAAGGGTTCTGAGTCGCCGATCGGGTGCAGCAGGGCGTGGCGGATTGCGCCATCGGGATCTGGAAGGCCTTCCAATGGTTCGGCTGGGTAGATAACCCGAGACCGGCCAGCCGGTAGTTTCTCTAGACGGAAGCCTTCACCGTGGTGAAACACGATGGGTGGACTATTGCGATCAACGTCAAGGACGAAGCCGGGGCGGGGGGCGAGGTGTCCGGTCATGAGATGCGTTCCTTCTCGTCGCGTAGATCAAACGCGATCTTGGTGGCGCCTCGTCGGCCAGCCGAGGCAGCGTGCTCCAGGGCTTCCCGATAGCGAGACAGGGGGTAGGTGGCTGATACGAGTGAGCCGAGTTTGGACTCGGCGACAAGTTCGGTGGCTAGATCGAAGGTTCGTCGTTCGGTGCCATCTGCAAGAACCTCAGTGCCGTAGGTGTATGCGCCGGTCAGAGTGATTTCCCGGTGCCACAATGGCGTGAGTTCAAGGGAGATTGTGTCGGGCATTCCCACGAGCACGATTCGACCCTTAGGGCGGACAACGGAAAGTGCATCGGTAAGACTGGCCGAAGATCCGACGCAGTCGATGACAATGTCGGCGCCTCCAGTGAGTCGGTCTACAACCCCCTCAGTGGTCTTCTCGCCGAGGCCTGGCGCTCCAATAGCCCGACTTCCAGTGACACGGCGGATGGCTCGACGGATCTCAGTGGGGGTGACCACATAGTCGGCACCGAGTCGAGTGGCCAGGCGCCGTTGCTCGGGATAGCGGGCAGTGGCTACAACGGTTCTGGGTGAGGTGTAAGCCCTCAGGGCGGTAAGTGTGACAAGTCCGAGGGTTCCGGCACCCAGAATGGCAACTACACCGTTGTCCGGGACTTCGGCGGCCAGTGCTGCGTGTACGCCACACGCCGTTGGTTCGACCATGACTGCATCTTCGTCGTCGAGGGTGGCGGGAATCGAGTGCAGTTGTGTTGGGTGGGCACTGAACGCGGTAGCCCATCCACCACCTGTGTCATGACACGAGCCGGTTTGGATTCCCGGTTCGAGGTCGCCGAACGAAGTGTGCTCACAGTTTCCGAGGTGCCCGTCTGCGCATGGTTGACATGTCGGATCGAGGTTTCGGCTGACGCAACCGAGGACTGGTTCCAGTACCACACGTGTGTCATCGTCGAGGTCGCCTACAACTTCGTGACCGGGGACAAATGGGAAAGATACGAGTGGTTCGAAGTAGCGGGCCGAGCGGCCATCGATGGTGGCCAAGTCCGAACCACAGATACCCGACAGGCGTGGGCGGACTCGAACCCAGTCGGCTCCGGGTGGTCTAGTCGGCTCTAGGTCAACGAGTTGGAGGGGTCCAGCGGCTGCGCCGCGTCCCGGCGTGAGGCTTCCAGCCAAGCGAGCTGCTGCATATCGGGGCAGGTGCCGACGGAACTGAAGAGCCTTCATCGACTGGTACCTACAGTGCGCCTCGGTGCTAGTGGCAACGCACTGCGGTTCATTCCAGGCGATTTTTGGAAATCTTCAACTAGCCATCCTCGTTTACGGGCGATGCCGGCCAGCCGGGTCTCCGGGTTGACCGCTACGGGAAAGCCCACGGCTTCAAGCATTGGAAGGTCGCTTGCCGAATCGGCGTAGGCCACCGATTCACGCAAGTCAAGTTCGTGGGCCTCGGCATGGTCGACCAGAGCCTGATATCTGGCTTCGCCGGTAGGTGGTACTGAAGTGAGTTGGCCGTCATAGGAGCCATCTACTACGCCCAACTCTGCACAAACGATGTCGTCAAATAAAGGGCGAAACGGTTCAACAACAAAGTCCAGAGCACCGGTGATCAGAAGCGTCCGGTGGCCGAGTTCCCGGTGCATACGCACTCGGCGGATGGCGGCTGGGAAGGATTTGGCCAAAATCAGTTCACTGAACTTCTCCTTAGCGTCGGTGGTGATTTGATCCACGGAGGCTCCGTCGTAACGACGATAAAAGTGTCGCAGGAAGTCGCTGCGGTCTTTTCTATCTAGCGACAGAAGCGCTGGGGCCTCGGCCACTAGCCGTGCTACGAACCGGACTCGGTCGCGACCGCTTAGGTGACGGCTGCCGAGCCAGGCGTAACTAGCCACCACGTTGGAGGCGATCAGGGTATTTTCCAGATCGAACGCTGCCAGATGGCGCTCCGGGGCCAACACCTGACGCCGGAGGCGGGCCGGACGGCTCTCGCCACCCCGAGCCGGTGGTTTCATCGGTACCCGACCAGCTTTGACTACTGATGGCAGGTGGATCTCTGGGGCGTAGATATCCCAGTCGATGATTCGTGGGTCGAAGCAGAAGGAATTCTGATCCTCGCTGCTTAGCGACTCCCACAGAGCCAGTAGCCGGTCCATCCCATAGACGGCTTCGCATTCGGCGTAGGCGCCGTAAAGATCCACATAGCCCTCGGCTCGTTGGACCAGTTCGCGCTGCTCTTCAAGACGGGCTCCGACTTCGGCTTGGCGCCCCCTCACCGGCAGCACGTCGAAAACCTTTTGGGCGTACTCAAGCGTCGAACCAGCCCTTTGCAACTGCTTCTTGACCCGGCCGCGACCTGGAAACGACCACTGGGGAACTGGAATGGGTTGGCCGAGGTCGTCGTAGATGGGGTGCTCGGTGAACCACTCACGAACTAAATCAACGAGTTTGCCGTAACGCAGTGGGTTGACGGAGCTGGAGGCCACTTGGACGATGTCCGGTCCGTCGTCGGGCCTCAAGGGCCCGCGAGCAGCCACTGCACAGATTGCGGCTACAACCAAATCCACGGGAATGACGTCGATGGTGCCCTCTGGGACGCCGGGGAATTCCTTTAGAAGTCCTCGAGCATAGGAAATGATGACAGGCTCAGCCATCCGAAATCCTCGGATCCAGCCTGGAGAAGGTTCAGCGAGAGCAGATTCGATGATGGCCGGTCGAACCACGCTGACCGGCACGTCGCCCTTGGACTCGGCGGTGGCGATTTCACCAAGGGCCTTGGTGTAGGCATACGCGTCTGGAAAGCCGAGTGAAGACGCCCGGGCCACACCGGATTCAGCCATACGGTCGTCGACCCAGCGGGAACGGAGCTGCTCAGTTTTGGCAGCCAAACTTGGGGTTCCTGCAGCACCTAGTTCACGACGGGCGCCTGAGCGGAAACCGACCAAACGCTCCGGGGTGCGGCTCGCTGATTCAGTCTCTCGTCGGATACGTCGTGCAGCGTCGACTTCCGTACGCCAGTCGACGTCGACAAAGAACGGGCTGGAGTCCACTGGTTCTTCTGGAGCTGCTCCCCGCCGACTGCCGGCCACATAGCAGGTAGAGACGGCCACTAAGTGCGGCGCTACGCCAAGTTCTGCGAGAGTCTCCACGAGGCGCACTGGCCCTAGAAGATTGACTTCAACGGCTTGGTCTAGCGGGGAGTCAAAGCTGACTGCAGCAGCGGAGTGGATGACAGTGTCACAAGAGGCCAAGGCAGCGCGGCCTTCGGGATCGAGACCTAACCCATCGGTGGTCACGTCACCAGCCACAGCGGTAATCCGGCGGTTGGTCATCTCGGTGAAGCCGTCGGTACCGAGTTGGTCTCGCAGAGTATCGAAGGCGTCGTTGCGCAGGATGTCGCGTTCGACTCGTCGGGCGGCACCTCGTCGACCAGGTCGGACGATCAGGACTAGCTGGCAGTCTGGGGCTGAACGGAGGAGTCGTTCCACTAGCGCGGTGCCGAGAAATCCGGTGCTTCCGGTGATAGCGATGCGTCGACCGCTTAACGACTCTGAGATCACAGTTGTTTTCTACCAGATGGTCAGCCTCCTTACCAGATGGTAGAGAGTAGGGCTACTGTAGTGCCGTGGCTGCCACCGAAGCGCGAGGGAACACCAGGGAGCTGGTGTTGGACGCTGCGTTGGCTTCGTTTGGGACCGCCGGCTACGACGGGACTTCTCTTGATGACCTGGCCGCAGGACTAGGTATTCGAAAGCAGACGATTCTGTATCACTTTGTTTCTAAGCGTCGACTTCTAGATGCGGTAGTTGATCGATGCGCCGGCGAATTGGTGGCGGCGTTGGAACGGGCACTGGCTCAGTCTCGGGCAGGTGACAGCGGCGACTGGGAGCGAGTCGAGGCAATGGTGCGGGAGGTGTTTCGACTGGCGTTGGATCAGCCGGTATTGCTCGGTCTGCTCCGTGAAGTCAGCCGACCCAATTCTCCCGGTGCCGTGCGCGTTCGGAGCCACCTTGAACCGCTAATGGCGAGAGCCCGCCGGTGGATGGAGGACGAGATGGCGGCGGGACGGATGCGACGCACCGATGCCCAGTTGTTACTGCTGAGTGCCTATTCGACAGTGGTGGGTGTCGCGACTGAGATCGAGGTTTTACGCGCCGCCGGGGTCGGGCCGACGCTACGGCCGGTGGTGCAAAGGCGGGGAGAGTTGCTCCGGTTCCTTCGCCGCTCACTTGACCCTGCCGCAAGAACCTAGGGCACAAGTGGTCACCGCATGGTATTGCGGCGCCTCCGAGCGTGGCGTTCGAAAGCCAGGTCGACCAGTCGGTCGATGAGTCCTGAATATGACAGACCAGCGGCCTCCCACAGACGCGGATACATCGATATTGGGGTGAAGCCCGGGATTGTGTTGACCTCGTTTAGCAACATCCGTCCATCGTCGGCGAGGAAGAAGTCCACCCGAGCCATACCGGCGCATCGCAGGGCGAGAAAAGCCCGTGCAGCTATCTCTTGGAATCTCACCGCTATGTCGGGTGAGAGACTTGGCTCGATGATGAGTTGTGCGCCACCTGTTTCGTACTTATCGGAGTAGTCGTAGAAATCGGCACCAGGTTGGATCTCACCTGGTCCTGATACCTGTGGGGAATAGTTGCCCAGCACCGCAAACTCCAACTCTCGGCCAGTGATGGCCTCCTCGACAACCACCCATTCGTCGTAATGAGCAGCTACTGCTAGGGCGTCCGTGAGCGTGGCTTCGTCGACGGCCCGGGACACGCCCACAGACGAGCCCATGTTGGCTGGTTTCACAAATACGGTCGGGCCGAGGTCGGCGAGGAGGTTGGCGACCAGAGAGCGGTGCCCATCAGAACCTGGGTTGCTGAAACGGTCGGCATGGACCGGGCGGTGTCGGACTTGGTCGATGTTGTGGTGAGTGAGGACTTCTTTGGCGGCCATTTTGTCCATGGCCAGAGACGACCCGAGTACACCTGAACCTATGTAGGGGGCGTCAGCCAACTCCAGTAGGCCCTGGAGGGTCCCGTCTTCTCCAAGAGGTCCGTGGACCAAGGGAAACACCACGGCTGGACCGCTCTCCCGGTTAGATCCGTATTCGGCGAGGCGGACAAGTGGATCCCAAGCTGGACCAGTCGGTTCCAGACGGTCAGGTAAATCACCTGCAGCGAGGGCAGCGCAAGCCGCTTCGGCCAGAGACCAGTGGCCGTCCCGGTCGATGCCGACGGGAAGGACTTCGTACCGAGTCAGGTCAGCGGCAGCTAGTACATGGCGGGCTGATATGCATGACACATCATGCTCCGCGCTGCGGCCTCCGAACAGAATGATGAGGCGGCGGCGATTGGACACCCCGGCATCGTAGGGTCAGACACCGTGGAGTATCGGGCACCATGAGGCTGTGGGCATCAGAAGTCGCTGTGGCGACTGGAGGAACGCTCATTGGTGACGACGTGCTCTTAGACGGAGCGACCCAAGACTCGCGAGCAGTGACTGCCGATTGCCTCTTTGTGCCGCTGGTGGCTGGTCGGGATGGGCATGACTTCGTTGCGGATGCCATGGAAGCTGGAGCTGGAGCGTCTTTGTGGCAGAAGGGTCGTGATCCGGTTTCCCAGCCGGTGGTTCTGGTTGCTGATACTGGTGTAGCGCTGGGTGACCTTGGTCGTGCAGCACGACGGTCGGTGGGTGCTGCCGGTTCTCGGGTGGTGGGGATAACCGGAAGTGTGGGCAAAACATCGACCAAAGACTTGGTTGCCGCCGTATTGGCCCGGGGAGGTACCACCCACGCGAGCACGCGATCGTTCAACAACGAGATTGGCGTACCGTTGACTCTGCTGGGTTCACCCTCAGATGCCGACTACCTGGTAGTTGAGATGGGGGCTAGGCGTGAAGGGGACATCACCGACTTGTCGGCTATGTCCCTTCCTGATGTTGGGGTGCTGACCACTGTGGCGTCAGCCCATACAGGGGTCTTCGGGTCCGTGGAGTCGGTAGCCCGAGCTAAAGGTGAAATTTTTGATCGACTGCCGCTTGATGGTTGTGCAGTTGTGCATGCCGACGTTGAGGAGGCGCTAGCCCAGGCTGGCCGGGCTCGATGCCAAGTGGTTACCTTCGGCGACAGGGGAGAGGTGCGGGCCAGAAGTGTTCGGCTTGATGCCGATCTGCGGCCGACGTTTCAGATGGAGTCACCGTGGGGTCGCAGTGAAGTTTTGCTGGAGGCGCGGGGTGCCCAGATGGTGCCGAACGCGTTAGCCGCTGCCGCAGTGGGTCTAGTGGAGGGCTTGGCGCTCGAAGAAGTGGTTGTCGGATTGGCCGAAGCTCGCTTGTCGCCTTGGAGAATGGATGTAGCCACTGCCCGCTCGGGATGCACTGTTGTCAATGATGCCTACAACGCCAATCCGACTTCAACACTTGCTGCGCTCAACGCTCTAGTTGCTCTCCCAGGTACCGGACGTCGGATTGCCGTGCTGGGGATGATGGCTGAACTTGGGGAGGAGAGTTCTGCAGCGCATACGGCGGTCGCCCGCCACGCCGAAAGCCTAGGAGTGGAGGTGTTCGCTGTGGAGACGGATCTCTATGGCCTAGTTGGGCTAGACGGAACAGAAACCGCCTTAGGTGCGCTGACCCGGCGGTCGTTGGGTACCGGTGACGCAGTTCTAATTAAGGGCAGTCGCGTGGCGGGCCTCGAGGTGTTAGCCGAGAGGTTGCTCAGCGGCGAGTAGCAGTCTGATCAGTCGATGTCATGGGGAAGTTCTGCTGGGCGCAGCGGCGTGTTTGTCTGGTTCCAGTCAGCCAACCTCTCGGGATCGCAGATCGGACACAAATAGACGACACGCATCGATTGGATTGATAGTTGGGTTCCGCGGGACTTGTCGACGATGGACTGCAAAGCCGTTCGGACCTCGGTGCTGTCGCAAGTTGGACAAGCCGGTTTCAGGTCCCGAACCCATGAGAGGCCACACAACCCACAGGTCACAGTGATTGTCTCACTTCCAGGCTCCCCGTCACGGTGGCCTGACAGGTCATTTTCTTCGCCACAGCCTGGGCAGGTCAGGTCTTTCATAGCACCGACGTTATGCAGTTCGGCCCCCTGTGGAAAGCTGGCCGTAGGGTGTTGTCGTGACCGACCTCGTCGACCACTACCGCACGCTTGGAGTGCAGCCGGATGCATCGGCGGAGTTGGTGCGCGACCGATACCGGTCCTTAGCGCTCCAACTCCACCCGGATCGAGTAACTGATCCTTCAAAGCGGGTAGCTGCTGCCAAACGGATGGCTGAGGTTAATGAGGCGTGGAGGATTCTGGGAGATTCTGGACGTCGGACATCTTATGACTTGACACTTCGGCCTAGGTTGCGTGACCAACCCCCAGTCCGTGCCCAACCCCCAGTAGATGAACGGTTGCATGGACGACAGGGTGATTCACTTAGTGGGGTAAAGGTCTCATCGACTGCTGGCTGCGCCTTGAGTGTTGTACCAGTAGTAGTGGCCCTGGTGATGTTCTTTGGAATGTTGATAGCCACTGCAGTACTTGGTGGTGGGGGCGAGGTGCCTGCACGCATGGCAATAGGCCGGTGTGTGGACATTTCAGCAACTGTCCAAGTGGTGCCGTGCACTGTGAATACACCGGTAATCGTCAGTCGAGGTGTGGCTGGGACGACATGTCCAACGGCGGCAGTAGCAGTTGTGCTTCCATGGCGGACTGAGCAGATTTGCGTGGCATCATCAGGAAACCCCGCCCCCTGACCTACCTGTGCGGTTTCATCATCATGCCGGGATAGGGGAACTGCGGCGGTATCCTCCTCGCCCAGCGGACCGTTAGCTCAGTTGGCTAGAGCGCTCGCCTCACACGCGAGAGGTCACTGGTTCGAGTCCAGTACGGTCCACGAAAAGGCCTGTTGATCTGCACTGTTGGTGCGGCCCTTTAGTTTGGTGATGGCTTAGAGTCCCCAACCCACCACCCACTTAGGGTGT
>JAQWTI010000020.1 GCA_029242745.1 Acidimicrobiales bacterium
CAACCGTGCCGACCTCTTCTTGAGCCGGAGCCGCAGTCGTCGCCGGCGCAGCAGTCGTCGCCGGAGCCGCAGTCGCCGCAGGAGCCGCAGTCGTCGCCGACGCAGAACTACCACTCGAACTACCACTCGAGGAGGCCACACCGTCTGTGGTTTCCGCAACGCCTCCACCGCAACCGGTGGCCACCAACGCAAAGACCGCCGCCAACGTTCCAATCCAGTACTTCTGTCCCCGCATCGATCCCATCCCTCCGTCGACCAGCCTCTGGCCATTCTGTTGATACCCATCTAGTGGTACTACCGACCCGCGGCACAGTATCTGAGATCTGACGAGGTGTCAGATCTCAGATACTCGAAGAGTCCGCTGCGGTCACCACCACCAATAATAAAACAACATCAAACGTCCGTTCCGAAGCGAGACCGCGACGGCTAGCGTTCTTATCCATGCCACGGATGGAAATAGAACTCACCAGCATCCGAAACGATGGCGACTGGACTTGGCGAGCTGCCGGTGCCCGCCAACCAAAGGGATCTGTGCAGTCATCGCTTGTGCCGCAAGGATCGGCCGTAGGTGATGTCCTAAGAGCCGATTTCGATCAGTTCATGGACGGCATTGAGGTGACTGCGGTGCTGCCCCCAAAGAACCCTCGGCCAGCGCCTGATTTAGTTGAGATCATTGGATCTGGGCGAGACGAGCCACTTGTTACCACCCGTCTCACCGGCAAACGGGGTGGCCGACGGGACCAAGACGACCCAAAGAGTGGTCGTGATCGCCGTGGGAAGCGAAGCGCCGGAAGTGACAACCAACGTGCCCGAACAAAACGCAGTGAGCAACGACGCGAAGGCAGCGACCAGCAGCGTCCCCAGAAAGAGCGCAAAGATGGCAGTGGTTCGAGTAGTCCAAACCGCCGCTCCAAGGGTCGGCCAGCAAGCGCCGTTGTTGAAAAACCACGGGCAAAACGGCTGCGACCACGCCGTACCCATCGTAAAGCAGCAGTAGCTGCCCTTCCCGAGGATCAGCAGCCTCTAGCGGAGATCTTATTGCGAGATGGCATACCAGGTGTGCGCTCGGCTGTTGAACTCCAGAACGCTGCTGCAAACGATGCAGGTGAGCCACCAATTCCTGCGGAACTTCTTTTGAACTTGGCTGAACGGATCCACCCGTCACTCCGCGTCGCTGACTGGAAAGATCGTGCTGAAGCAGCGCTGCGTGGGATCGATGAAGTCGACCTCCGTGACCTTCGTTCTGTCGTTGTCGCAGCTGAACAGTCCGCTCGGGGTGACGAGAACAAGACGCTTGCCGAGCAGGTGCGAACCGGTCTGGCAAGTCGAGTGGATCGCGAGCATCAGGCCTGGTTGCTGGATGTGACCAGCGCACTAGACGAAGACCGAGTAGTCCGAGCTTTACGCCTGAGTTCTCGTCCACCAAAAGCAGGGTCCCCACTCCCCTCCTCCTTACTGGACCGCCTGGCAACCACGGCCGCCTCTGGGTTAACAGCTGAAACTAGCCAAGATCGCTGGGCCACCGTGCTCGACGCCGTGTCCCTCTCTCCGGTACACGCTCGTGTCGTCCCTGAAGGCTTACCTGAGAAACCGGGTGACGAGCTACTGAACACGGTTCGGAAGTTGTCAATGAGCGTGCCCGATATCGCCAAGGCCTTTGGCGTCGAGCCCACGCCAGCACCGCGAGCGCGACGGGGACGCAGCCGCTCCTGAGGTCTTGGGGCTCCGCCTGCAATCCGAGCCCGTTGCTAGCGTCATCTAAATGACTGTTCACTTTGAAGTACGGGACCGTGTGGCGGTCATCACCCTCGACCGGCCGGAGGCACGCAACGCTGTCGATCAACAACTGGCAGTCGATATCGAAGCAGCAATTGACCGACTCGAGGCCGATGACGCACTCTGGGTAGGCATCCTCGCAGGAGAAGGCCCTGCGTTTTGCGCCGGCGCCGACTTGAAGGCCGTGGCCTCCGGTGAGGCGAACCTAGCAACCGAGAGAGGTGGTTTCGCCGGGATAGTCCAACGAGATCGCAGTAAGCCGCTTATCGCAGCAATTGATGGTCCAGCCTTGGCTGGCGGTCTCGAAATAGTGCTCTCTTGCGACTTGGTGGTGGCAGGCGCTGGTGCAAGTTTTGGATTACCGGAAGTGAAGCGCTCTCTTATAGCGAATGCTGGCGGCTTGATCCGCTTACCCCGGGTATTGCCCCGGAACCTAGCGATGGAAATGGCGCTAACTGGCGAGGCGATTAGCGCTGAGGCCGCCCATGCTTACGGCCTCGTAAACCGCCTCGTCGACAGGGGCAGTGCCCTAGCTGGAGCCTTGGCGCTCGCAACTGAAATTGGCGCAAATGCTCCATTAGCAGTACGCGCTTCCCGGCACGTGCTCACCAGTGCAGGTCTTCTTGGTGATGAGGAGGCGTTTGCTGTAAGTGCCGAGGCCGCTCGTGCAGTATTCCATTCTGAAGACTTCAAAGAAGGGCCACGAGCGTTTATCGAGAAGCGGCGTCCAGAATGGCGAGGCTGCTAAACATTCCAACCGTCTTCACCAAAAGGAAACGCCGTAGCGGGAACCACATCGTGGTCCAACAGGAAGGCCGGCAGGCCGTCCACGAGATCCGTCTCGGATAGGGCACCAAACTCCACCCAAATCACGTCACTTGCGTCAGACCCTGCTTCAAGTGGACCGTCATCCAGAACTTCCACTTGGAAGTCGATAATCACAAAATGGTGATCGACCCCCATTCGTTCCACCCAACCCACCATGGGTCCACAGAACCCTGTTAGGCCAGTCTCTTCGTGCAATTCCCGCAGTACAGCGCACACCATGGTCTCTCCGGCCTCCACACGACCACCAGGCAGCGTCCACTTTCCCCGATTCGGTTCGGTGCCACGTCGAATCAGAAGTATCCGGCCCTCGTCGACCACCACCGCACCCACGCAGAGTTCCGGCCCTCCGATCAACGTCCATCCAGCCAGCGGTGGACCATGATGGAACGTGCCACCATCCCCTGTGATTCAAAAAAATTCTTTGTGGCGCGGTCCCCGGGCAGCGCCAATGATTGGATGGCAATAGCCCCTCGGGACCGGGCGTCAGCCATTAACGCTTCAATCAGCACCTCTCCAACTCCCACTGCTCGTGCCCCGGGATCCACGTAGAGTTCTTCTACGACTGCGTGCAAGGTGCCGTCGACTACCTTCCCCACCGTCATCAACCCGTAACCCACCGGCGTGCCATCGATAGCACCTAGTAAGACAGTGGCCGATGGGTCTTCAATGGCCTCCAGCGCTCGCACCACAGGATCAACGCTGTATTTGTCTAGACGGTGGATCACGTCACCACCTTTTTTGTCGGGCAACTCCGACCGCGCAGCCTCCACCAACATCTGCAGCACCGGGTGATCCGATTGCACAGCGTGCCGCACAGACTCTTCCATTAGGAGGTCACCCGCACGCGACCGGAATCAATCGGCCAACCCACATCAGGAAATAGGGCCCCCGCAGTGACCGCATTCCCCAGACTCAGCAACTGTCGACGCCTGCACCAAGAGGAAGCAGTGCGGGCAGTGGAGTTCGTCTTCTTGCCGTTCCACCAAGCCACCTGGTGATGGTGGCGGAGTTGGTGGCGCGACCACGTCTGGATCCTCTTCTTCCTCCTCATCTTCCTCTGCCGCTATGCGGTCCCGCAGGATCGCATCCAGGTCTGCTTCAACCTCGTCGTCATCGTCGTCGTCAGGCGGGTCAGCGTCAGTCCGCTGCGCTTCATCATCATCATCGTCATCGTCTGACTCGGACTCGCCGTCGTCCTCACCACTACCCTCAAGCGGCTCTTCGTCAAACTCTTCTTCTAGTTCGTCACCGTCCAAGGCATCAACAGGCATCTCTTCGCCGGAGACTTCGTCAGTATCATTATCAGGATCACTCATAAGGGCCTCGCGTAGGTTTCACAAGTCTTCGCGGCCGGATCATAGACAGGTTGGCGGCCTGAACGGCCCACTCAGACCCATCTTGGGTAAATTCATTGCTATTACTAGCCAGTTTTACCTACCCCGGAACCTCTCTTGGGCGCTGTGATCAATTACCAACATCTCTTGCCGTCCTCTTTTCCTCTGCGCGACGCTCGGCCTCTAGGCGCTCCAAATCCGGTTCCGACGAGTGATCGACATAGGTCATCATCTCTGCGATAGCTCGGTGACCAGCCACTTCTCCGATCAAGTGGTGCATCTGTTGGGCAACCTCCCTGTACGAGGGGTGACCCTGTGGAGTCGAACGCAGTTCCAAAACGTGCATGGCCTCTCGCGCGTTCATCTGCATGAGGTAGCGCACTCGGTAGGCCAGCGACACGGCATACGGCGCTTGTTCAGGAAATGGTCCTCTGAGCGCTTGGTGGAGGTCACGAGAGCGCTCCATTGAAGCATCAAATCGCCCACCAACTCCAGCCTCATCTACTTCAGGTGGACGTACGAAGCCGTGGTCAGGACTAAGTTGCTGCCATTCGATGGTCAACATTCGGTGTCGTTGGAGATCACGGAAAGCCCCATAGTCCGACAGCACATCAAACCGATAACTCGGCCGCTCTAGTGCTCTACCTGGACGATGTCGCCGATTAGACCGGTCGCCGGCCATAGCCCTCAGAACCGTCAGACGTTCGTCGACCGTCATTGCCCGCACTCGTGACTCAACCTCACGGTCAGACCGGTTTGTGAAGGAGTAAAGGGCCGCTGCAACAAGTTTCACTTCGGCGTCTGGGTCGAAGTCAGTCAGGTCGACAGTTGGGGAGCCTGCCACGACTCCATCGGAGGGGAAGTAGCCCTCAGCAAGGTCTTCGAGGCGTTCCCGAATATCGGTCGAGTACGCACCCACCTCATCACCTCGGTCCGGTAGATCCACTCGCTTCAGAAACGAAGGGATGACCTTCCGCAATTCGGTGAGCATTAGAGCCGAGTACTCACGCGCCTCCGGCAGAGGATGGGCCCGCATCCGGACGAGTAGCGCCTCATAGGCCTGGCCCGTGCCGTAGATGCCGACATTGGAAATCGAAGCCGCCGGCAACACTCCGCGGACGGAATCGAAGGCCTTTGCGGCCAACGCTTGCCGGTATATAAAGTCTGAATCCGACGGCGACTTCGGAATTCGCTTACGGAAATGTTCCTTCATGTCTCGGACCAAGTCGGCGTAGACATCAAACAGGCGATCCATATCAGAGATGTAACGGGCACCTAGCGAAGAGGCCAAGATCTCCGGATCACGGTAGTAGCGGTAGCGGCCACCGAGTCGTGAGTCGTAGGCGATGTACCTAGTGGACTGTTCGAGGTACGCCATGAGGCGTCCCCACTCAAGCACTTTGGTCAGGACGTTTGATGCCTGTTCACACGCGAGGTGCACGCCACCCAACTGGGCCACGCTGTCGTCGCCATATTCGAAAAATACCTTGTCGTACAACTCTTCGGCACGACGGAGCCCGATCGTGGCGTCAATGCTTTCATCGCCCGACACATCGAGTTCTCCGACAAACTCCTCGAGGAACAATCTCCGAAGGCTCTTATCTGAACGGGAGTAGCGCGCGAATAACGCACCCTTCACCACCTCGGGAAGGTTGACCAAAGCGAAGACCGGTTCGTCAAGATTGGTGAAGTAACGCCGGAGGACATCCGCCTCGACACTGCTGAATTCCTCGGCTGCATATGTAGTCATGGAGCCTGAACTTATGTCGTGTCCTCGCTCGCAGCGCGGACGCCCCCGGAACTAGGACCCGGCAAACTCCAGTCGAGCTGCCTCTAGCACCGATGGGTCCGTCCAGCAGTCAGCCATCGTCAGAGCCATGACCTTCGCTCCGTCCAGAACTGCCCTATCGGCTTCGTCGCTCACGGAGCAGGCAGCAAAGTCCTCGGTATGTATTGCTGTCCCGACCGGCGCCACCTTGATCATCGGGTGGATAGCAGGTACCAGATAACTGACGTTCCCCATGTCGGTACTGCCCACCACCTGATGATCGAGGCTCGGCCGGACATCACGTCCAACCTCGGCAGCGTTCGCAATGTAGCGATCCAACAGAACCCGATTGTCGACCACTTCGTCATAACTGGGCTGCACCCACTTGATCTCCATATCGCAGCCGGCGGCAACTGCACCGGCTTCGAGACATGCAACAACTCGGCGGTTAAGTGCTTCCAATCCAGACCGGGATGGCGAGCGGGTGTACCACGATGCGGCTGTCCGACGTGGAACGATGTTCGCCTTGTCGCCAGATTCCGTAAAAATTCCATGGATCCGTTCATCTGGAGCAATGTGCTGTCTTAGCGCCGCGACATTCATATAACCCAGGACCATGGCATCCAGTGCGTTAAGGCCCTTCTCGGGAGCCGCAGCGGCATGAGCGGCCCGCCCGTGGTAGGTCACCTGCACCTGCTGGATAGCCAAACTGGTGATATTTTCGAGATCAGCGTCTGCTGGGTGCACCATCAGAGCCGCCGCTAGGCCCTCAAAGGCGCCACGTTCTGCCATCACTACCTTTCCTCCACCTCCTTCTTCGGCGGGTGTACCCAAGATCCGCACACGTCCGCCCAGCTCCGCCGCCACTGCAGCAGCTGCTAGTCCCGCCCCTAGCCCTGCAGCGGCAATGACGTTATGGCCACACGCATGTCCGATTCCGGGTAGCGCGTCGTACTCGCACAGGACGGCCACCATTGGTCCCTCAACGCCCACATCTGCCTGAAAGGCGGTGGCGAGCCCATATGCACTCCGCTCCACTGCGAGACCCTCATCTTTGAGCACACTGGACAAGAGATCGTGTGCGACGTGTTCTTCGAAACAGAGTTCGGGTTCGGCGTGAATAGCATGCGAGGTTGCGATGAGCACCTCAGCCAGTTCGTCTACTCGAGCACAGATCCGCCGCCGCGCCGCTGTGACAACCTCTTCAGAGAATCCGTGGTCATTTCGAGTGTCCATTAACTGAGCGTAGTCAACACCGGGGAGAACAGTCTGGGTGACCGGGCAACCGCAAACACCGGCCGGTAGCGCTTCGACTTATACGGCGATACGCAAAGCGCCTTGCTTGACCCTGACGGAGAGGTTGCGAAATTTACCAACCGACTGACCGTCCAACAGAACAGTGGTGGGTCGGTCAAAGCCCATTTGCACTGCGCCGGTCCGCTCCTGACGTATAGCCGGATGCGGCACGTGTGTCCCACTCTTGAGACGCCGCCATGCCGCCATCAACTCGCCGCACGGAATGGCAGTGTCAAGAATGTCGAGGAGTCCATCACCGGGGTGAGCGCGCGGAGCAAGATTCCATGAACCCCGATGTGCAGCGTTTGCCGCCACCCACCACCGCCCGGGATGTCGGGTTGGCCGAGTTACCAGGTGAGCCACAAACCGGTGTAAGTGGCCATCTAAAAGCACCTCACCAACGTCAACATCAACCAGGGTGGCTTCAGATCCGGGTCGAGCGCGACCACGCCCACCCAAAGTTGCGCAGAGGTCGCCCCCAGTCAGGACGACTGGTTGCCCCGCCTTAAAAGTCCGATCCAGCAAAAGGGCCGCCAAGGCTCGGTCCGAGCCCACGACAATCGCCGTATCGGGGACCAATCCGATTTCCCCCCATTGTTCCCCGCGTTTAACTCCCATCAGGAAACAGTCTTCGGGTTGTCAGTGGCGTCAATCCGACCAGCCGAGAGCGATACCACTCCACGGTCAATCCGGGATTCCGCCTCAAGAGCCGTTGCCGCTATCTCCGTCTCGCCAATCAGTCCAACCTGACGCAACAGGTCAGCCACCAGTCTCACGTTGCGAACGAACTCGCCTGCAAGGAGCTCTTCGTCCAGAACCTCAGCCAATTCCGCACCACTCGCCCATGCATGCATGTAGTGAGCAAAACCAGGATCGGGTGGGTCCTTGGGGTTCAAACCAGCCACACGTTCATCCACAGCAATTGTTTCCGCAAGGTTGGCAATCTTTTGAAAACAGGCAGGAAACTCGCCACCAAGTTGAACTCGGGACGGTTCACCGGGCCCGCGTTTGCGGTAGGTCAGACACGAGATGACGGAGGCGACCATCGGTGCTCCAAGGCCACGAAGGAGTCCAGCATGAAGGACCTCAGCCACCAGCAAGTCAGCCTCGTTGTGTATTCCTATAAGGACACGCCCACGATCGGTCAAAGCCCAGGCCTTCGACATCTTCCTGGATTCCAAAACAGACAGTGCAGCATCAAAACGAGCAGTCAAATCTCGCTCCATGTTGACGGGGCGAGAAGCCTCACGGGAAAGGTCTCTTTCGATGCGCGCCAGTCTCCGCCGGGAGTTGGCCGTGTCTGCCGATTCGGCAGAAGGTTTATCATGCACCTCTGGTTTTCTGGATTGTTGTTCATCCATCAACGAAACTGGGGCAAACCCATCCAGGAGGGTTTGAGCCATTCTGCGGAAATCCGGGTCGCTGGGAACGAATGGTGATGGTAGGTCAACTTGGCCGATCAGGTTCGGCAGTGCGACCCCCCCATCTTCACCCAGTATTCCGATTGTCCCCTCTCGGTCTAACGTGCGAACGCGGATCCGACCACCACCCCTGTTTGCCACCGATAGCACCACCTGAACCACTCCGGCTTCGGGAACCACAACGTCTCCGGGGCGTAGAACAGCAACCGAAACCTCTCTAACTTCCACTGGGACATTCGGCTTGTTGGACAATCCCTCTAGTCGACGACGAAGCGCGACAGCCTCCTCATGCTTTTCAGCCTTGCGCCGCAATCTGGTCGCTGTCTGTCGATCTGCCTGAAACTGGGCAAAAGAACGTGCCAACAGGTCCATCGCTTCAGCTCTGGACCTATTTTCAACCATGTTGGCGACCATGTTGTAGGTCGGCATGAAAGCCGACCGCAGAACGAACTCTCTGCTCCCAGCCAGTCCCGCGACTCGGTCGAATGGAACGAACGGCGACCAACAGACAAACGCATGCCCTTCTGTATCAAGCCCCCGGCGTCCGGCACGCCCCGTCAACTGGGTGAACTGTCCCGCGGTGAGGACTTCATGGGTCTGACCTGTGAACTTTGTTAGGCGATCAATAATCACTGATCTTGCAGGAAGGTTGACACCAAGAGCGAGGGTTTCAGTTGCATATACAAGTTTCACCAATCCAGCAATGAAGAGCTCTTCGGTTACTTCTTTGAATACCGGAACGAGACCAGCGTGGTGCGAGGCAATACCGCGACGTAGGGCCACTGCCCAGCCATCTACACCGAGGGCGTCTCTGTCAGCCTCCCCGATAGTCAATAGCCGCTCAGTTATCCAGTTGTCAACGGCCACTGATTCATTTTCATCATTGAGAACCAGACCATCACGAACGACCGAGTCGCGTGCTTCGTCACAGCCAGCACGACTGAAAATAAAGTGAATAGCCGGAAGAAGGCCATCTCCAGCCAGATCAGCAACTACCTCACTCCGCCGCGGTGGCACCCAAGCCCTGCGCTTAGCCCCACCGCTCGCCCGTCCTCGAGATCCTCGTCCGTCTTGGTCGAACCGGCGGCCCTGCAAATTTGGCTTACCGTCTTTGGTCAGTAATGCTGCGCGGTGGACACGCCGTTCAACACCGCGGCGGCCTCGCTCGGCTACCAAATAGTGTGATCGAAGACGAACGGGCCGACGAGTCTCGACAATTACTTCGGTTGGCCCGCGCACCGCTGCAATCCATTCGCCAAGTTCGGCAGCGTTGGAAACTGTCGCCGATAGAGCCACAACGCCCACTGAAGGTGCGAGGTGCAGTAGGACTTCTTCCCAAACAGCACCCCTGTAGGGGTCCTCAAGGTAGTGGACCTCATCCAACACGACCCAAGAAAGGTCATTAACCGCTTCACTCTTTGCATAGAGCATGTTCCGCAGCACCTCAGTGGTCATTACCACTATTGGTGCCTCCGGGGCTACGACCTGGTCACCGGTCATGAGGCCCACATGCTCAGGCCCAAACAACTCGCCGAGATCTCTAAATTTTTGGTTGGACAGCGCCTTGATGGGAGCCGTATAAAATGCTCGTCTACCAGCCGACAGGGTCTTGTGAATAGCGTGTTCAGCCACCACTGTCTTACCACTTGAGGTCGGTGCAGCTACTAGGACCGACCGACCAGCATCAACAGCGGCTATGGCCTCCTTCTGGAACCGGTCAAGGTCAAACGATCGCGCAACTGTCAACTAGCCCTCCGTGCCCTACGTCGGTTACGAATGGCAACAAACAAGATGGCCGCTTCGTAAAAAAGCACCATAGGCACGGACAGAAGCATCAAGGTGAAGGGATCACCGCTAGGCGTTAAGACAGCCACCACAGCGACGATTCCAACGATCGCGTACCGACGACCTCTACGGAGTTTTTCTGGAGTCACCACGCCAACCAGCTGCAAGAACACCAGCACCAGTGGAAATTCAAACGCGATACCGAACGCGAGAGTCATCTTCACTACAAAACTCATATACCGAACCGGAGAAAACACACTAACTAGGTCAGGTCCGCCGATTCCGACCAAGAAGTCCAGGGCTCGAGGAATACTCCAGTAGGCCAGCGTGCAGCCGCCAGCGAACAAGAGTATGCCGAACGTAACGAACGGCACAGCCCACCGGCGCTCTCGCGCATGGAGGCCGGGAACGATGAACCGCCATATCTGCCAGAGAAGCACCGGCATAGCGACTGCAACACCGCCATACCCGGCAACCATCATGCGGACGGTGAAAGGCTCAAGCGGATCGGTAACAAGGAGTTGACATCCGTCGCCAAACAGGGCCTGGTCGCCGAGGTCGCCACGCAGTTGGCAGTAAGGCTCGAGAAGCAGGCCAAGAATCTGGGGGTAGAAGACCCAGCATCCAACCGCACCGATCAGTACGGCCGCCACCGACCGGAGCAGCCGATTCCGAAGTTCCTCGAGGTGGGCGACCAGTGGCATCCGGTCCCCTGCTTCAGTCGCCGTCTTGGGATCCACCATCAATCACCTCGTTGGAAGTCAATCCCCGCCCACGCTCCCGCGCCAACGCCTCGATGGAAGGATCCTCAACAAGATCTTGAAGTTCCTCTTGAAAACCGCTAGCTACCCGCCGGAACTGTCCAACTAATCGTCCCACATTTTGTGCAACAACAGCCAAACGAGTTGGCCCGAGCACCAGGAGTCCGAGTATCAAGATGACAACGATCTCACCACCACCGACGTTGCCCACAACTACTTCCTATCGCCCGACCGTCGTAATCCCGCTGTTCTGGGGTTTCTCCGCCACGGCAAACACGTGGGTATCCACCACGCAGGAGCCTACGCGTCACCCACGGCACCTTGCCGGCAGCCATGATACTCCAGTGACAACTACTGAACCCATCCTCTTTGCCCACCGTGGAGGTCGGGCCCATGCACCTGAGAACACCATGGAAGCATTTCGACTGGCTATTCGGTTGGGAGCGACGGGCCTTGAAAGTGATGTCTGGTGTTCAGCCGATGGCACACCCGTCCTCCACCATGATGGAAAATTTGGCCGCCGACCAATGCGCCGTTCTGTATCCAGTCTTGCCGCTGACGATCTTCCTCCGCATATTCCCACGGTCAAAGAATTACTCGTCGAGTTGAACCACTCAGTTCCCCTTTCCTTGGACGTCAAGGACCCAAAAGCAACTGCCCCAACCGTTGATCTGATTAACTCCGCCGGTTTTGGTGGGTCTGCCCAACTCTGGCTCTGCCACCCTGACCATACGCTCTTAGCCTCATGGCGAGATCTTGATCCTCATATGAAGCTTGTCCACTCGACCCGTATCGATAAGACCGGTACATCGCTTGAGCGACATGCAGTTGAACTGGTTGCAGCGGGCATTAATGCAATCAATCTGCCAGAGGCCGAATGGTCCCGGGGACTGGTAGCACTCTTCAGGAGGCTGGGCCTCCGTTGTCTCGGATGGAACGCCCAACACCAGCGGCAAATTGACCGGTTGCTCAGTCTGGGGCTCGACGGCATCTACGGTGACCACGTTGACCGACTGGTCGAGGGAGTCCGGACCATGAGTCCCAGTCGTTAATGGATCCTAGAGCCGGTCAAGTGAGCCCAGCGGCCAGAAGCGCGCGAAGGCGCGTCCAATAATCGAACTAATCGGAACTGGGCCAAAGAAGCGACTATCACGGGAGTTGCTTCGATTGTCTCCCATGACAAATACGTGATCCGAAGGCACGGTGCATTTCCCTACACCACCGTCGGCGCACCAGGGCACGTTTCCAAATTCCGTGGTTCCCTCTCGACTCGGAAGGTAGGGCTCGATTAGCAGCCCACCATCGATCAATACCTGACCATCAAGTGCAGTCACTGTTTCACCCGGAAGGCCGATCACTCTCTTGATCAGCTCGTCGATATTGTCTTCGCTGGAGGAAAACACGACAAGGTCCCCACGATTTACATCGTGGAGGCGGTAACTGAGTTTGTTCACGATAATACGGTCCCCCACTTCGAGTGTCGGCTCCATCGACGGAGAGGGTATGTAGTAAGCGCCAAAGAAAAAGGTCCTTACAACCAGGGCCAACACGAGAGCCCCCACGACGACCACTCCCCATTCGATGAAGGTACGCCGCCCACCTGATCTACTTTCAGGCAACTCAAACGTCCGGGTTTCCTGAACTCCATCCGATTGTTCAGCCTGCTGGGACGACTCACTTGGAGCGGCCAAGGCACCCTCGGGGAAAGGATCTGGCATCTCTCCAGCAATCTCAAGGTCCGCACGAGTCACTACCGCCGGACGATCTGTCAACTTTCCGGCAAGATCCCCTGGCGGAAGCGACTCTTCCGCTGCAATCGACGGAGATTCCGCCTCGTCTGCAGATCGAGCCTTCGCACGCGAGAGCAGATCATCGGTCCAATTGGAGTCGAAGTTGTCCTTCTCGCCACGCACGGTCTGAACCTAGCGCCCGCCCGCCTGCGACTCAGGGCAGAGGACCCTCAGTCATAAAGAGCCAGTACCCGTCGTGCTGCGACTGTCCGAAGATCTTCACCTAATCCTTTTGGAGCCGAACGTATTTCGGCTGCTGGGCCAAGCCGTAACAACAGCCGTTCCAACCAACGAGTGGTAGTCACTGGCAGTACCACGTCGACTCCACCATCGACCTCCGTTATCCCGCGGTTCGGGTACTGCTCAAGAACCCAACGGGCTGATTCCTGCAACCGGAGGACAACCTCAGGGAGACTTCCATCTGTTGGGATTCCATCCATCACGTCTGTTTCTTGACGGGGAGGTATGAACGTCTGGTCGCTGATTCGGAGCCCACGGATGCGGTCCAACCTAAACGAACGCTCAGCTTCTGCCGACTGGCAATAAGCGATTAGGTACCAAAACCGGTCAAGGAAGCAGCGATGGGGTTGCACTGTGCGGGTGCTTTCCTCGTCACGGCCATAAGAGTAGTAATCCAAATCAAGACATCTTCCCTCAGCGAGGGACTGTTGGATCACTTCGAGATGGCCATCGGTCATCGACATCAGATGAACTTCCACGGCGCTTGCCTCGGTTCCTAGAGCAGCAGACAGTTTTGCCACCGCCCGAGGTAGCGGACCCAACTCTTCAGGGGACGCGTCTCCGGGAAGTTGACCCACGAGGGCACGACCCGCGGCTACCGCTGTTGCCAATTCGACACGGTCCACGTTCAGAGGTCCGCCCAACAGGTCATTTCGATTGATCCACACACGGCCGTTAGCAACCGCAACGTCAAATACCAAGGCTCCGTATAAGCCGTACCGGTCGCCAGTTACGAAGTTGACCACTTGAGTTAGGTCGTCAACAAGGACTTCCACCGGATAGTCAAAGTCCACCGATAGCTGCTCCAGAGAAGCACCCTGACTCCCTCTGCTCTCTACCCACGGAATGAGATTCAACAAACGTCGCACTCGTTCGATTGCAGTAATGCTGCTCACAACTTCAACTCGTCACCTTCTACCATGGCGTTTAACCACTTCTTCATATCGTCTCGAAACGCTGGCGGCTCTAAGACCACCACTCCGTCCAAGAAGGTCAGAAGGAACGAACGGTAAGCTTCAAGGTCGCGTACTTGCTCGACGAGTTCGGCTGCGCCATCACGTTGCTTTTCTAGCTTCGACGACTCCCCAAGAAAGGTCTCCAGCCAAGGAACGTGGCGTCGATCCACTCGAACGCGAACTTCGACGTCGGCGCCTGAACCAAACTTCCAAGGATGATCAACCTCAACCTGACGAGTCTCGACCGGTGCAGTGAAACTGTCTCCGGTGTCCGCCACCGTTCCTTCGATTCTGTCGACACGGTATTGGCGAGCTCCGTTTCGGATTCGGTCATAGCCGCTTAACTGCCAACGACCCTTTGCGTAAACAAGACGGTGCGGCTCCACCGCACGCTCCTCACCTCGGTAGCAAAAGGTCACCGCCCGCCGCCCAGTAACGGCACCCATAAGAAAACGGACAGCTTCTCCACCCGGAACTTCTGCCGTCGGAAGGCTCCTGCCCTCTGATGGCAGATCTTCATCAAGCGAACTCAGCTTCCAGATGGGTCGTCCTGGACGATCCGGGTCGATCCTGACCACTGCAGTGGCCAAAGCCAAGCTGCTACTCTCGTCCGGGTCC
This sequence comes from Acidimicrobiales bacterium, assembly GCA_029242745.1. Lineage (GTDB taxonomy): Bacteria > Actinomycetota > Acidimicrobiia > Acidimicrobiales > MedAcidi-G1 > UBA9410. Next base: position 14,574 of record JAQWTI010000020.1, read on the forward strand.
AGCACTGGTTGATCGACCCCAAATGCACCCCGATCAATCCAATAGCCATCTATTGGAGGATCCTCACCGAGAGATGCGGTGACCACTAACTGAATACCCAACGACCGCAACTCATCTTTGTCCCGCTCGAAGGTCCGCCTAAAAGCTATGTCGTCTTCGGAATAGGCACCGGCTGGAAGAGTTGAGCGCACCTCATGGCGAGTCAGTGGACGGTCAGCCTCCATCAATACTGTTATCAGATCTAACAGCCGCTCCAACTTCTCCATACAGGGACCCTAGGTCCGCTAGAAGCGCTCTCGCTGCGCAGATGGCGTTCCACTGGACGACACCTCACAAACGAACTGTCGCTAGAGGGACTCAATGAGTTTATTAACCCGATCATCTTCTGAGCGAAACGGATCTTTACAGAGCACAGTTCTTTGGGCCTGATCGTTTAGTTTCAGATGCACCCAGTCCACTGTGTAGTCACGTTGCTTCTCTTTGGCTCGTCTAATGAACTCACCGCGCAAACGTGCTCGAGTGCTGTTGGGTGCCTCATTTACTGCTGTGGCGATCTCCTTGTCGGTGGTAACGCGCTCAAGAAGACCGCGTTCCAACATCCGATAGTAGAGACCGCGACGACGATTCACATCGTGGTACTGCAGGTCGAGCAGGAGGACTCGAGGGTCCGATAACGCCAACCCATGTCTGCTTCGAAATGCCTCAACAAGTCGGTACTTCGCCACCCAGTCGCACTCACGGACCAGACTCAGCGGATCGACCTCGATTCCGTCAAGGCAATGCTCCCACATGGTTAGGATCTGGGTCTCCTCAGGGCTCATCTCCCGATGTTGAGCGAATCGTTGTACCTGGTCGAGAAACTCTCGTTGTATGTCCAACGCCCTCATCTCTCGCCCATTTGCTAGGCGAACGACCTTCCTGCAGGTTGGATCATTGCTGATTTCACGAATAGCCCTTATCGGGTTCTCCAAGGTCATGTCACGAAACACCACGTTGGGTTCCTCAAGCATCCGTAAGAGCAGACCGCAGGAGCCAACCTTGAGAAAGGATGCATATTCGCTCATGTTGGAGTCCCCGACTATCACGTGCAGACGCCTAAAGCGCTCAGCGTCGGCGTGTGGCTCATCACGCGAATTGATGATGGGTCTGGACCGTGTTGTCGCACTGGAGACGCCTTCCCATATATGCGCGGCCCGCTGACTGATACCGAATCCTGCCCCCCCACTCACATTCTCGTAGATCTTCCCCGCTCCAGCCCAGATCTGACGGGTGACCAGGAAAGGGATAAGTACCTCGTCGTACTCGGCCTGTTCTTCCCGCCGGGTCGTGAGATAGTTCTCGTGGCAGCCGTAGGAATTGTTGGCCGAGTCAGTGTTGTTCTTGAACAGGTAGATGTCTCCATCGATTCCCTCCTCCCTCAACCGCTCCTCAGCACTGGCTACCAACAACTCAAGAGTCCGTTCGCCCGCTTTGTCGTGAGTAACTACCTGATGCACCGAATCGCACTCTGGCGTGGCGTACTCGGGATGAGACCCAACGTCGAGATAGAGCCGGGCCCCGTTAACCAAAAATACATTGGAACTCCGGCCCCATGACACGACCTTTCGAAAAAGGTACCGGGCCACCTCATCAGGGCTTAGCCGACGCGTTCCATCAACCGTGCACGTGATTCCATACTCATTCTCAATGCCATAAATCCGGCGTTGCACCGCGGGCCAGCGTCTCTCAGACCTATTCTTGAGTGCTCAGTGCTGCACAGGCGCCAAGTCGACTCACGCCAACAAACTGTCGAGTTCTTCTCCCTCGACACGTCGAAAGGCTCGCCGACCATTGGGACGAGCCAAGACCGCCACCTCCAGGTCGTCAGCCGTCAGCGTCCTCTCTGCACCAGCTAGTGCTGCAACTGCAGCGCTCACCGATGCCGTCAAATCTGCAACCTGAGACCAGGTCCCAGCAAGTCGTTCACGTATTGCGTCAGCCTCGCCGCCAATTACCGCAAACGTTGTCATATCCATAACTGTTCCGTCGTAGAGCAAGTGAAACAGTTGATCACCATTCGGCTCCTCGCCCATCTCCCCAACCAGCATCTCGATCTCCAGCGGTTTGGGCTCATGGGTGAAGTAGCCACCAAGGGTCTCGGCGTACAGGTTGGCGAGCGACCGAGCGTCAACATCTGCCCGGCTGTACGTGTACCCCTTCAGGTCCGCATGCCGGACTCCCCCTTTTCGAAGGCTGTCAAATTCGTTGTAACGACCAACACCAACGAAGCCAATCCGATCATAAATTTCGCTGACCTTGCGAAGAGTGTTTGACGGATTTTCAGCACAAAACAAGACACCCTCAGCGTAGGTGCAACCGATCGCCGCACGACCCCGAGCGATGCCCTTACGAGCAAAATCCGCCTTGTCTTTCATTAACTGTTCCGGCGAGACGTACATCGGCATGCTCATGAGGGCAACTCTTTCCTGCTCCAATTCGTAGTCAGATTTTCCAACATGGCGGCTGTTCGAGCGGCTACGTGTTCGTGGGTGAGACGCTCAAACCCTTCGGCGGTGATACTGGCCATTCCCGGATATATGCCTCTGATCAGGTCAGGACCGCCGGTCGCGCTATCTTCATCCGCTGCTTGAAACAGCGCCTCCACTGCCACATCAACCGCCTCATCAGGCGTCATCTCGTCGCGGTATCTCAACTTGATCACGGTGGAAGCGTGCAGCATCCCCGACCCGGTTGCAGCGAAGTCTCGTTCCTCGTACCGACCACCGGTCACATCAAACTGGAACAACCGCCCTCGCTCTTGCCGATGGTCGTATCCAGCGAACAACGGAATTACCACCAAGCCCTGCATGGCCAACGGAAGGTGTCCACGTAGCATCTGACTTAGTTGATTCGCTTTACCGTCCAGGCTCAACGCCTTACCCTCAACCTTTTCGTAGTGCTCTAACTGCAGTTGAAATAGTCGGACCATCTCCATTGCGATTCCAGCAGTACCACTAATAGCCACACCAGAAAAATCGTCAGCCGGAAACACCTTCTCAATGTCTCGGTGGCTGATGAAGTTCCCCGAGGTGGCCCGCCTGTCACCGGCCATGACCACGCCGTCACGGTGACGCACGGCTACAACCGTTGTGGCATGCGGCGCAAGGCCCGGGTCACCTGAAGCGGTGTTGCAGATAGCTTCACCTGGGCCCATACCAGCATGGTCCAGCAGTGCCAGAAAACTTGGCCCAGGATCGTTGTCGGGTCGAAAGAGTGGTAAGCCCACGGCTGCTACTCCCCACCCTTCTGGATATAACTTTTCACGAACTCCTCCGCGTTTGTCTCAAGAACTTCATCAATTTCGTCGAGGAGATCGTCCAATTCGTTCTTTAGTCCATCACCCCTGTCGGTAGCACCAGTTGCTGGAAAGGTTTCGTTGGGTTCGCTAATGCCATCATTTGACGCCGACTCAGACTCCCGCTGATTCTGCTCGCCACGACCTTGTTCTGCCATTACTGCCCTCCCTCGTCCACTAGCCGACCGCTGACTCTTTCTGCCTATTCTCCTGCGGACAAGCGATCGAAAAGGTCTTCCACTGTTTCGCAGGTGTCGAGGAGCGTACCCACGTGCTTCTCTGTGCCGCGGCAGGGCTCCATCATCGGTATCCGACGAAGTTGCTTACCGTCAGCCTCGAACACCATGGAGTCCCAGTTGGCTGCGACAATCTTTTCTGGCCAACGAGCGAGGCACTGTCCCCGGAAATACGCACGAGTATCTTTTGGAGCAACGGAGGTAGCCCGTTGGACCTCCTCAGGCGTAACCAACGTTTCGGCGCCTAAACGAGCGAAAAGAGATCGGTGGGGCCGCAGATCGTGGTATTGGAGGTCCAATGCCGCCAATTTAACATCTGACGGATCCAGTCCATGCCGCTCTCGGAACCCCTCGATCATGCGCCGTTTAGTTATCCAATCAACCTGTCCGTCCAGCGACTCGGGATCAGACTCGAGCCCTTCCAACACCCGTTCCCATCGTCGAATAACTTCGAACGCCACAGGTCCACCAACCAGAGCGGCTCCTCGCGTCTCGAGGTAGTTCTGTGCAGCAGCCAATAGCTCCCATTGAACTTCGACCGCTGTGGCCTGTCGTCCATCAGCCAAATCCAGTGGCGTCGAAAGACTGAGGTCCCAAGACACAGCTTGAAGAGACCGGACTGGGTCAACCACCGCAAGCCGCTGATCGATCAGGTCCTCTTCAACCATTGCCAGAACCAGTGCTGTGGTCCCTACCTTCAGAAAAGTTGCCACTTCACACAGATTGGCATCACCAACGATGACGTGAAGCCGCCGATAGCTTACGGGATCAGCGTGGGGCTCATCTCTGGTATTGATGATTGGTCGCTTGAGTGTGGTCTCAAGACCCACCTCTTCCTCAAAGAAATCAGCCCGCTGGGTTAGTTGGAACCCCACTTGAGTCCTGTCACGGAAGGGCATTTCGCACCCCAGTTTGCCAGCACCAGTAAAAATCTGCCGAGTCACAAAGTGGGTCGTCGCATGCTGGACAATGCGTCCAAATGGGGTAGCTCTGTCCATGAGATAATTCTCATGGCAGCCATAACTGTTGCCCTTGCCGTCCGAGTTGTTTTTGTAAACCACCAGTTCCTGGCCCACAGGGAGCACGGCGTTGGCTGCCTCCATTGACTCGACCACGATGCGTTCCGCTGCCCGATCTTGCAGAACAATCGAGAGGGCATCGGCGCACTCGGGGGTGCTCAATTCTGGGTGCGCATGGTCGACGTAGTAGCGGGCACCGTTTGTAAGTACTGCATTGACTAGGTGGGTTTCTATCTCAGGGGCCATGGCGCCTATTGCACTAATGCCCCTTGCGTCTACGGCAGGTGACTCATCAATGAAATCCCAACCGACGCGAGGTGCGCCAAGGCCCGCACCTGGCTCCGCCCGTCGACTCAGATAAGCGTTAATAAGGAGCGACGAGGCGCTGATCGGGTTCGGATCGGCGACTCCCCGATGGACAATGCCATACTCGGTCTCAATGCCGAGAGTCTTAGGAACAGGCATTGCGTGAACTGAAGTCAGGAGCGCCTTGTCTCGCCACGACGCTAGAGGTAGTGGCCGGTGCCGACACCCTCAATAGCCCGGCCACCTGCTTCATCGGTCCGCTTCGAGACCAGGGTCCGAACGTAGACAATCCGTTCTCCTTTCTTGCCTGAAATCCTCGCCCAGTCGTCGGGATTGGTGGTGTTGGGAAGGTCTTCATGTTCGGTGAACTCTTGTCGCACCGACTGCACCATGTCCTCAGTTCGGATGCCCCTCACTCCCCCCGCCAGTTGCCGTTTAATGGCCAATTTCTTCGCCCTGCGTACGATGTTCTCAACCATCGCCCCAGAAGAAAAGTCCCGAAAATACAGGACTTCCTTGTCACCGTTCTGGTAGGTCACTTCGAGAAACCGGTTTTTCTCCTCTGTGCTATACATCTCGGTCACAGTCTCATCGATCATTGCCATTGCCGCTTTGTTCCGGTCGCCGCCTCCAAGGGTCTCAACGAGGCCCTCGTCAATGGGCAGTTCCCCAACTAGATAACGAGAAAAGATCGCCGCAGCAGCCGTGGAGTCAGGGCGTTCGATCTTGATCTTCACGTCGAGGCGACCCGGCCGCAGGATAGCTGGATCTATAAGGTCCTCCCGGTTGGAAGCCCCAATCACGATGACATTTCGGAGCGTTTCGACCCCGTCAATTTCTGCCAGCAACTGTGGCACGATCGTCGATTCCATATCAGAACTGATCCCCGTTCCTCGTGTTCGAAACAAGGACTCCATCTCGTCGAAGAAAACAATTACCGGCCAGCCCTGCTCCGACTTCTCTCGCGCCCGTTGGAAAACCCGGCGAATTTGCCGTTCCGTCTCACCAACATATTTGTTCAGCAGCTCCGGGCCTTTGATGTTCAGAAAATAACTACGAGCTTCGACATCTCCGGAAACTTCCGACACTTTTGCTGCCAACGAGTTTGCCACCGCCTTGGCAATAAGTGTTTTACCGCAGCCAGGTGGGCCGTACAAAAGGATTCCTTTTGGCGCCGGCAGGTCGTACTCGGCAAATAGCTCGCGGTGCAGGAACGGAAGTTCGACAGCATCCACAATTTTTTCTATCTGTCGGTCCAGCCCGCCGACGTCCTCATAACAAACATTCGGCACTTCTTCGAGCACCAGGTCTTCCACTTCTGACTTTGGAAGAACTTCAAGGAGAATCCCAGAACGAGAATCCAGCATCACCGAATCCCCGCTCCGAATCCGGCAACCGATCAACTCGTCAGCTAGTTCCGCAACCCGCTCATCATCGCTCCGCCCGACCACAACCGCTCGCCGGCCACCAGCCAACACCTCCTTGACGGTCACCACCTCACCTGTGGTGTCGTGGGCTCGTGCCATCACGATGCTCATTGAGTCGTTTAACGCGACTTCGAATCCTGGTTCGAGGTTGACGGAGAGTTCAGGGTGTACTCCCACGCGCATCTTTCGCCCACCGGAGTGCACGTCAGCCGTGCCGTCGTCGTTTACCTGAAGTACTGTCCCATAAGCTGCTGGTGGCAGAGAAAGTTTCTCAACCTCATCGCGAAGAACGGTGATGCGGTCCCGGAGAGACTCAATGGTGGCTGCGAGTTTTTGATTCCGCGCTGTTGCGCCCGCTAGCAGACGGTTAGCGTCTCGGACTTCCGACTCGAGTAAACGAATTTGCCGGGGCGTGTCGACCAATCGTCGACGGAGTTCAGTTATCTCGCGCTCTAGTTCATCTCGACTGTGGACGTTCTCATCTTGACCCGTCGCATCTACAACTCCAGATGCACCAGCATCCGTACTGTGCGGCTCCTCTTCCCCGTCTGAAATACCAGTCGCTTCATCCATGTAGCGACCCTAGCCTCGCCTCTCGAAGTGGCCGATGCCACCAGCTCGTTCGGGCCCCGGTCACACGCGTAGCCCGGGTCGTTCGGTAGAGTCGTGGGGTGTCGGTAATGGTGTTCCATGCCGAAACGAATCGGTATCTCAGACAAGTTGAACAGTGTGGTCCGCCGCGCTGTTAGAGAGGATTTCCCCCACCATGAAAGTCTGGATTGACCAAGATCTGTGCACCGGCGATGGCCTGTGCGAGGAGATAGCCCCCGATGTCTTCGCTCTCTTAGACGACGGCCTAGCTTACGTTAAAGACGGAGACAAGATACTTAGCGACCCCGCTGGCGCCGAAGCCGTAGCTCCTGTGCCCGCCGGCCAGGAAGAGGCCACCATCGAATCCGCCGAAGAGTGTCCCGGAGAGTGCATCTATATCGAAATCGACTGAGGAAAGCTGTCGGTCTCATACCGGCAGCCTCTTAGCACAGGGACCTAACCTCATTGTTAGTCGATGCAAGGACCAGCGGCTTCAGGCCTTGCTTTAACTTGTTTTAGCAGTTTCTCGATAGATCCTGATTGCACTGCGTAGGCAACCCGAGGTTCACCGCGAGAGCGGGAAAAAGTGACTCCGACTACTAGGCCTTGTCCGTCCACAACGGCGGAACCAGAGTGTCCTGTCTCCACCTTGGCAGCCAGCACGAGGGCGTCGCGACCACCGGCAGGATCGCCGTACACGTCCGTTCCCGTAGCCCGGATTCTTTGAGTCACCTTGACCGGAATCGCACGTGGCCCCGCATCGTCGTGCACGAGAATTGCTCCAACCGTTCCAACTACCGGGTCACCTAACGCCAAAGGCGGTGGTAGCAGATAAGAGCCAACTGGTTCCAGCACGGCCAGGTCAGCAACCGGGTCGAACCCAATCACCCTGGCAGCCACCTTCTCTGCTCCAATGCTCACTACCGGCAACGCGATACCCGCAACCACGTGGGCACTAGTCACCACTAGTCCTCCCTCTACGAGGAACCCCGATCCAACTTGAGCCTTTCTGCAATCCAATCCCCGAATGCCAACTGTTGAGGCTAAGAGACGTTCTACCAATATGCCAGGAAGCCCATGCTCCCCCGGCGGCGGACCCACCTCAGTCACGGCCTCAATCCGGACTGTCCCGGCAGTCTGATTTTCTGGGCTCGCCCGAGCGGCCACCCAGAACGCAAGTCCGCACAGTGACGCCACCGAGGCGAGGCAGGCCAGACCCCACGTCATGGTCCTGACTCTGATCAAGTCATCAAGAGTCGAGCGTGGGTCAAAAACGCTGTATGAGCCACCATCCGATGATCCGGTCGGACCGCATCGCCATCGATGTGCCAAGTCCGGTTTAGCACCTCGACGGTTTCAGCAAAACTAAAACCATTCTCGTCAAGAGCTGTCCTGAATCGCGTTGCCTGAACGATACTCGGCGTATACGCAACAATAATTCCTCCTGAAAGGAGGGCGTTGGAGGCGTGGGGAACGACCAGCCACGGTTCCGGGAGATCCAAGACAACCCGGTCATAACCCGTGTCGGAGATTCCCTCATACACATCTTTCATCTGAACGTCGTAACGATCCAGTGCCTCAACACCCAACATTGTTCCCACATTGGCAATTGCTCGGGCAGCGAAGTCATCTCGGATCTCGTGTCCTGTTACACGAGCGCCTGCCCGCAGGAGAGTCATCGAAAGGGCGCCTGATCCCACCCCAGACTCCAGAATCCTCGCGCCGGGAAATACATCAGCCAACATCAGTAAAGGGCCAAGATCCTTTGGATAGATGACCTGTGCCCCTCGTGGCATCTTCAGAACATATTCAGCCATGGTCGGACGAAATGCAGTAAAAGTGGATCCGCGGCTTGAACGCAACACCACGCCCTCATCTTCGCCAAGTATCTGTTCGTGAGCAACCACTCCCGTATGGGTATGAAACTCCGCTTCAACTTCGAGCGCCACGAGATAACGGCGGCCTTTGCGGTCTACTAACAGGACCTGATCTCCAACACCGAACACTCGGCTCACAGGGCCGCCTCGGTTGATGCCGCACACCGGGCCAGTGCGCCCTGGGTGGGACTCTGCAACTCGGTTTGCATCAGGCGCCCCCCGTCGCCGGGCCACCATCTTCCTGTGTAACCGCGCCTAAGTGACGGATCTCCAGCGCCTCTCCTGAAGTAAGTCGCTCCCGCAATACAACCGGCCGTGGTCGACTGACCAGACGAAAGAGGCGTCTCAGAAAGATCAGCGCCAAGACCGCCTGCCAAGGACGTGACCTCCCGACCACACCTCGCATCACGGCGCGACCCAACAAAGCCCGCAGTGGGCGTCCCATCAGTTCGACCATCAAATCCGACGCACCTCGACGACTGTTGAGCGCAGGCGCCCAACACGGCGACCAGCGGCCCATGCCAGTGCGATGACCGCTATCCCTAACAAGATCCCAGCCATCGCTATTGGCGCACGATTTTTTGCCAAAGCATCACCAGAGGTGCCCGCAGTCGCCCTCAACTCGGCTTCCAGATCTTCCCTGGTAACCCGGCTCCTGTCTAAACTCGGATCTGGGGTCATGCGGGACCGTTCTCTCGTTCCAGTTGTGAACTCTTGAGAATTCTGGAACCAGCCAACACGGCGGAACCCCCAAGAAACGCCGCCACAACCACATAGGGCACCCATGACCACGAACCCTCAAGCGCTGACCATTGTTGAAGAAGGCGTAAACTTCCAACACCCAACAAAACGACCCCAGCGCTCATCAGTACAGCGCCTGCAAAACCGAGAGCCAGAAACCGACCAATGTCACGTAGTGGGTCCAAGATCTCCTGTCGCGCATAACGGCGCGCCAGCGCCGCTAAATCACCAGAAGTTTGATCAAAGCCTATGCAACACTCATGCTACCGGCGCGTTTGCTCCTGATCCGCTCAAGCACCAGTAAGGCGCCGGTCTGTCGTCTCCTGAGCCGAAGACACAAATTTAGATAGAAGAGCGAACCGATCGGCCGACTGGCTGCATTCAAGTAGGCGTTGCTGATCGTGTGGCCCAAGCGGCGCCACGGCGGCGAGTTGCATGATTCCTAATCCCGGATCATCAGCCACATCGAAAGTGGCCTCCGAAACTGGCTCACCCAACTCACTCAGCCCAGCCAGAAGTCGTCTTACTGCCTTGATGAGGTCGATATACGCACCTTCCTCAATATGGGGGCCTGCTGCATCAGGCATAGATGCAACTTCTGCCCACGGGTAAGGGTCATCCGGCAGCCAGGAACGCACACGGAAACGCTCCAGTCCCACGGCAAGCACCATCCATCGACCATCTGGCGCCTGCCGGGCCTCGACAACTCGAGCACGCGTCCCCACATCGCAACGCTCCTCACCACCGCCAACCTCACTACCCCGCCGTATTAGAACCACACCGAACTCTCGATCATCTTCCAGTAAATCGAGAATCATCTGCCGATAACGGTCTTCAAACAACTGAAGGGGCAAGAAACCAGCTGGCAGAAGGACAGTACCCAACGGGAACATCCGGAGGCGCTGAACTGCATCCACGGTCAACCTCCAGACGTCTCTGCGACCACCGGAAACTGCACCGGGCGCGGAGATAACAGGTCGGCACCTGGTCCGGCCGGATAGGACAACAACGCTAGGACAACATCTTCATGCAGAGCACGTATCTCGTAAGGCAAATCTCCGTTGCTGACCAAAGCGAACGCCAGCCGACGGCCACCAGAAGTATCGACCACACCAGCCAAACTAGACACCCCTCGGAGCGTGCCCGTTTTGGCCCTCACTCTCCCCTCGCCAGCAGTTCCCACGAACCGTTTCCGCATAGTCCCGCGATCACCAGCTATTGGTAGCCCAGCAACGAGGACCGAACCATACTCGCGGTCATCGAGCACGCTCACAAGTAGGCCACATGTCAGCCGATTATCCGGATCGAGCCCACTACCATCATGTGGTACCACCCCATCAACTGGGTGGCCGGCGCTAGACAGCGCCTCAAGGACTACAGATAACCCGCTAACGGTGGTGCCCCGTTCCGACGATGAGCGGCTCAATTCCTTAACTAGAAGTTCTGCTGTCGTGTTGTCGCTGGCCACCAACATCTGTTCCACTAACAGATGAATGGGAGGCGAACTCAGGCTGGCCAACGTCGTCGTAGAAAGTTCGCCAGGAGCAGTGCCCGAGCCAGCCCGGCCGAGAATGCGCACCCCCTCCGATTCAAGCAAATCATCGAACAACCGTGCGGCGAGGAGAGCAGGGTCATCTGCCGGCACGCTCAATGAGGCTGCCGGATTGACTGGATCCCAGTTCGCGAAACCGTCATCTACCGAAAGCGCGCTTAACGGCCCTGACTGGATTGACCAGCCAGGCTTGAAACGATCAGGCCACGTTCCAAGATATCGGATTTGGTCGTAGCGGGAGTCGTCACCTATTACCGATCCCTGGATCTCCTCGATTCCGGTGGCCACCACAGAAGCCACCAAGTCCGAAAGGTTCGAATACGCGAACTGGTCGTCAAATCGGTCTGCATAAGCCTCGGTCATGAGTAGAGGGTCACCCCCACCAACGAGCCATAGGTCACCGGCCAGGACGCCATCTGTTGGAGTTTCTGTCACCATGACTTCGGTGGTGAGCGTGGAATCAGGGCCAAGAACACGCAGCGCGGCTATGGCAGTGAGCAACTTCTGAGTGCTCGCTGGCGCCAAGGGTCGATTGGCGTTCATGGAAAATAAGTCGCTCCCATGTTCGCCTACCGCTAGGCACGTTCCATCTGGAAGAGCCGCCACCGGCTTAACGAGCGTTTCGCTAAGCTGTCGCTTCGCCATCGGAGCCTGCAAAAATTCTGGAATCCGTCTAACCGAGAAGACTGGCGTTGCCGCTGCTGCGGGCGTCTGGCTAACCAGCAACTCGAGATTCCATGCGTCCCGATCTGTCCGCTGCGCCTGAACTCCCGCCAACAAAGCCACCGTCAACAACAACAACGGGAAGACTGCACGGCGGTTCACGGGACGCCATGCTAGGGCTCTCAAGGCCGATCGTAGGGGCGCTTATTCTGCGGCAACTCGCCGCTTCGTCGGCCTCGGCCTCTAGGTTCTAAAAATGCAGATCCTCGCAGCTCTTTTTTTTGAAGGTATCGACCTAAGGCAAGTCGCCGGCGGAGCGACCCACATCGACCTGACAGGCATTCAATTCAGCGCAGCGTCGCCCAGCCCCGCACCCGTCACCTGGTCTCCACACCTAGTTGTTGTCGTTAGTTGTCCTTCCGACCAAAGTGGTCAAGGAGTCCTTGAAGTGCTGTTCAATCGTGACGGCCAGCAGATAGCCCGAAACGTCCAACCCCTCTCCGTGGAGCCCGGACGGTTTGGCTATCGCTTGGTGCGTGCCGAAATGGAATTCGAAGAGTTTGGGACAATCGAAGCCAACTGCCGCATTGACAATGGCCCCGCCACCGTCGTCCCGTTTACCCTTCTCCCACCAACTGAAGCCGCGTGAGTCGAAAGCAGGGAAAGTTCGCCGCAGCGGTCAGCCAGCACCCGGAGGCTGCAGTTGCCGTAGCCGAAGTTGTCGGCCAGAGCCTTGACCAAACGGGTCACGGTCCTGAGTTGGCCCTGCTTTTCGCCTCAGGAACCCATAGGAGCCAAATTTCCCAAATCGCTCAGACAATCCACAATACGCTTGGTCCGACCGTACTTCTTGGCTGCAGCGCCGGGAGCACCCTGGTTCACCATCAAGAGATCGAAGAGGGACCATCGGTTGTGTTGTGGACCGCACGTATCTCCTCAGTCGAACCGCTTCGGCTTCTGGAACCCAAACTTCCAGAAAATCTGGCAGCAGGGAGTGCCGTTGTCTTGATGGCTGACCCCTTCAGTTTCGACGCAGCAGCCTTTGCCGCCACCATTTGTCCAACTATCACTCTGGTCGGAGGCTTGGCCTCTGCAGCGTCCCATGCAGGCGGCAACCAGTTACTACTCGATGACATGCAATTCACCGACGGCGCAGTAGCTGTGGTGCTACCTCCCGGTATCGGTGCTCAGGCTCTCGTCGCAACCGGCTGTCGCCCTGTGGGGGATCCAATGGTAATCACCAAAGCGGAAGGGTCGCTAATTCGTCACCTGGCCGGCCGGCCGGCTATCGAACGTTTGGGCAACCTGCTGGACTCAGCGGACACAGAGACCGCCACCCGAATCCGGCGAGGTCTGCACCTTGGGATTGTCATAGACGAACATCAGGTCAACTTTGAGGCTGGCGACTTTCTCATTAGACCCATTGTGGGCGCTGATCAGTCTTCCGGCGCACTTGCCGTGGGCGCGCCCCTGCCGGTTGGAACCACTGTTCAATTCCAAGTTCGCGACGCTGAGGCGGCATCTGCCGACCTAGAGAGTCGACTAAGTGGGCTGTCGGCGGCGGCGGCAGTCGCGTTCACGTGTAACGGCCGAGGGAGCAACCTGTTCGGAGTAGCCGGCCACGACGCTGAACATCTCGTGGACGGGCTTGGCACCACTGCGGTGGTTGGGATGTCGTGTGCTGGTGAGCTCGGTCCGGTCGGCTCTGAGCACCACCTGCACGGCTTCACTAATTCTGTACTTCTTATCGGCACCGTCGCCGAGTAAGCCGGGACAGGCGTATAGGGTCCCGTCCGATCCATCGGAGCAGGGCCAGCGGCGATTATAAGGTGACATTTGTGACGGACGATCCAAAAGAAGTCGAGCAGCATGACCATCGAGCCATTTCTGTGGTACGTGGTTTGGCGATGGATGCACCCCACGCCGCACGGTCCGGCCATCAGGGCACGGCAATGGCCCTCGCCCCCTTGGCCCATGTTCTGTGGACCCGAATTCTGACCTACGACGCTGCCGATCCTTCGTGGCCGGATCGGGATCGATTTATCCTGTCAGCCGGACATGCATCAATCCTGCTGTACTCGATGCTTTACCTAACTGGTCACGGCCTGACACTCGACGACCTGCGGAATTTTCGGCAGTGGGGGTCTGCAACCCCGGGTCATCCAGAGGTCGGACATACGCCTGGCGTGGAAGTGACTACTGGTCCCCTTGGACAAGGCATCGCCAACGCTGTCGGAATGGCGATCGCCGAGCGAAACCTTCGAGCCCGTTTCAGTGCCGACCTCACTGATCACCGGACTTTCGTAGTGTGCGGCGATGGCGACCTGGCCGAGGGCCTCAGCCACGAGGCCGCTTCACTGGCAGGCCACCTGGGCCTTGGTCGCCTAATTGCCGTCTACGACGACAACCACATCACCATCGACGGGCCCACTGAGTTGGCATTATCTGACGATGCCCCGGCCCGTTTTCGTTCTTACGGCTGGCATGTCGTTGAGTTGGGTGATGTAGCAGACGACCTCGATGCCATAGAAAATGGCCTGCGAGAGGCAATGAGTGTCGAAGACCGACCTTCGCTGGTGGTGCTTCGTAGCCACATCGGCCATCCATCTCCCGATGTTGACACATCGACGGTGCATGGTTACTCCCTGACCAGCGATGGCATCAGGGAAACTAAAGAGTTGATGGGCCTACCTGACGAACCTTTCCACGTGCCCGAAGATGTACTTTCGCTGTATCGCTTAGCTGGACGCCGCGGTGCCGAGGCGAGGAACAATTGGGAGAAACGAATCAGCTCCACTGAATTTGATCGCGCCCAGTGGGATGCAGCCTGGGCCGGTAGTGGCATTGCTGGCTGGGAAGATGCCCTCCCCTCTTGGGAGGAGGGGGATGCTGTAGCCACACGTAAGGCCAGCAATACCTGTCTTCAGGCACTGCTCAACGTAGTTCCAGGTCTCATTGGCGGTGGTGCAGATCTAACTGGGAATACAGGGACCACTATCTCAGATCACGGTGTGCAGGGCCCCGACTGCCCAGAGGGAAGGCAACTCTTCTTTGGAGTGCGAGAGCATGCCATGGGAGCCGTCTGTAATGGTTTGGCGCTCCATGGGGGGATGCTTCCCGTAAACGGCACATTTTTGGTGTTTAGCGACTACATGCGAGGAGCGGTCCGACTGGCCGCACTGTCTCAGGCGAAGAATGTATTTGTTTGGAGTCACGACTCAGTCGGTGTAGGCGAGGACGGCCCAACCCACCAACCAGTTGAGCACGCTGCAGCTCTTCGGACTATTCCCAACCTTCGAGTAATCAGGCCAGCAGATGCGAACGAGACCGCTGGTGCGTGGCACTCAATTATCGGTGGTGTTGGACCAACTGCCCTCCTCCTGACCCGCCAAAACGTCCCCGTCCTTCCTGGGACCAATGATTACGCAGCAGTGGCTAGAGGAGGCTATGTCCTAGTTGAGCCGGCTGGGTCGCCTGAGTTGATCCTCGTCGGGACTGGAAGTGAAGTTTCAGTTGCTATGGAGGCCTCAGCGATCTTGGCGGCCGCTGGTCGCTCCGTTCGGGTGGTGTCCATGCCCTGCATGGAGGATTTCGCCGATCAGGACGCTGTCTATCGAGATGCCGTTCTAACCCCCGGTATTCCCACCGTGTCGATTGAGGCCGGGGTGACATTTGGTTGGGATCGTTGGGCTGACCGCTGCGTCGGTATAGACCGTTTTGGCGCTTCTGCGCCAGGCGAGCGCGTCATGGCCGAGTTCGGCATCACCCCTGAAGCTCTTGTGGCCGCAGCGCACGACCTCCTCTATTCCTGACCACTATCTGACTCACGGAGCCCCAAGTGACTCGACTCCACAACCTGCACGCCGACCAAGGTCAGAGCCCATGGCTAGACAACCTGCGAAGGGGTTGGATCACCTCCGGCCAACTTCGAGAATGGGTCGATCGAGGCGTGCGGGGCATCACCTCAAATCCTTCGATATTCCAAAAAGCCATGACAGGCACGGATGCCTACGACGAGCAGTTACGGGGACTGATCGACGAAGGTGTGAGTATCGAGGACAGTTACTGGGCGCTTGTTGTGAGCGACATCCTCGATGCGCTGGACGTGCTGCGTCCGGTCTTTGACGAATCGGGTGGGGTCGACGGCTACGTCTCTGTCGAAGTCGACCCGACGCTTGCCCGTGATACTGCTGGCACCATCGCGGCGGCAAGGGCCCTAGACAAGCGAATCAATCGCCCAAATCTCTATGTGAAGATTCCTGCAACAACCGCAGGCATCCCTGCTATCCGACAAATGATCGCTGAGGGGCGCAGCGTGAATGTAACCCTGATTTTTTCGCTATCGCGCTACAGCGAGGTCATGGAGGCCTACTTATCGGGACTGGAAGAGTGTGACGCCGATCTCTCTACCGTTTCATCGGTGGCCTCGTTCTTCATTAGCCGGACCGATAGCGAGGTCGACCGGCGGCTTGACGATATTGGCACTGCTGTGGCCCTTGACTTGCGGGGTCAGACAGCAGTGGCCCAAGGGCATGTGGCATACAACATGTTCCGTGATGTCTTCAGCGGCCAACGCTGGGAAGCCCTAGCTGCTCGCGGCGCCCGTGTTCAGCGGCCCCTTTGGGCATCTACGTCGACTAAAAATGCGGCTTACCCTGACACCCTGTACGTTGATTCACTGATCGGTCCCGACACTGTCAACACGCTCCCAGACGCAACGCTGGAAGCGTTTGAGGACCACGGCACAGTGGCCCGAACTGTGGATGTCGATCCTGCTGCGGCCTACTCCGTCCTACGTGCGGTGGCAGAATCTGGCGTGGACCTTGACGATGTGGCTAGCGTGCTCGAAGACGAGGGAGTCTCCGCCTTCGTCAGGTCGTTTGATGAACTTCTGGAGAGCCTCAGCGAAAAGGTCCACGAGTTCCGAACCTAGAGACCCGGTCAGATAGGTCGACCGAACGGACCGGTCCGTTGTGAATCAAAACGGACTGCTACGGTCCAGTCATGACTCAGCCACCGGTCAAGGAACTTGCGAACTCCGATGAGCCGGATTGTTCCATCGAGGCCACCCTGGGGGCTGTTGGTGATCGATGGACACTCCTCATATTGCGGGACCTCTTTCGGGGTGTTCGCCGATTCGAAGCCCTGCATCGTGACCTAGGAATCGCCCGCAACCTCTTGACAGATCGACTGCATCGCCTGGCTGAACTAGGTGTCGTTCACCGAGTCCCCTACCAAGATCGACCTGTCCGCCACGAGTACCGACTTACCGCCAAGGGTGCTGATCTCTCACCGGCATTGGTCGCCCTCATGCACTGGGGTGACCGCTGGTACGCAAATGACGGACCACCCACCCTCCTTGTCCATGACGTCTGTGGCACGCCACTGGATCAGGCAGTGTCCTGCCCTGAGTGTCATACGCCAGTCTCTCCGCACCACATCCGCAGCCGCCCGGGCCCAGGTCGAACTCTCGAAGGAACCAACTGATGACAAAGAACTCAATGAGCGACACCGCGCTGGCCAGATTGCAAGGTGTAGATCTCCTGGCTGAGGCCTGCAGAATACGTGACGACCACCACGGCAGGCGGATTACCTACAGCCCCAAGGTGTTCATTCCACTGACCGTCTTGTGTCGAGATCGCTGCGGCTACTGCACTTTCGCCCAACCACCGGCGCGACTTGAAACGCCCTACCTCTCACCCGATGAGGTGTTGTCCATAGCCCGGCAGGGTGCTGCTGCAGGTTGTCACGAGGCCCTATTCACACTTGGCGAACGGCCTGAACTGCGTTACCCAGTGGCCGCTGACTGGTTAGCCCGTCACGGGCATGCTTCCACCGTTGACTATCTCGTGGCCATGGCCCAACTCGTACTCGATGAAACCGGGCTGCTTCCGCACGCCAACGCTGGAGCGCTGTCATTTGAAGAGCTCTCTGCTCTCCGAAAGGTCTCACCCTCTCAAGGGATGATGCTGGAGTCCTTGGTAGACAATCTCGACTGCCACAGAGGCGCGCCTGACAAAACGCCCGAAAGGCGGCTGGCGACCATCGAGACGGCTGGAGAGTTGGCAATCCCCTTCACCACAGGAATCCTCATCGGAATTGGTGAAGAACGTCGAGACCGAATTGAAGCACTTGAAGCAATTGCTGAATCTCATAGGCGGCATGGTCACATTCAGGAGGTGATTGTTCAGAACTTTCTACCTAAGCCCGGCACGGGCATGCACAATGCACCATCGTGTCCAGAAGACCAGTATCTCGATGCCATAGCTCTGGCGCGCATCATCCTTCCACCTGAAATCCACCTGCAGGCTCCACCTAACCTGTCCGACGACTTTGGCGTCCTTCTGGGCGCCGGTATCGATGACTGGGGTGGGATTTCGCCAGTGACCGCCGACCATGTCAATCCTGAACGTCCATGGCCGGGCCTAAACCGACTGATGTCGGTTACTCAGGAACAGGGCTTTACATTGGCCCCCCGTCTTACGGCTTATCCCGAGTTTGTGTGCGAACCCAGTCATTGGTTTGATCCCACTCTCCAGTTCGCCGTAATGGACCGTAGCGATGCCGAAGGGCTGGGTCGTGATGATCCCGGAGCAATCTTTCCTGAGGTCATAGAGACAGTTGAGGCCGATGACGGAGCCGAGGTCCGCCAAATCGGCTCTGCCTCGACTGGCTGGTATTCAGGAGCACCAGTCGAGCCGGTTCACTTGGTACCTGGACCTGCCGCCGCTCGTGGCCGGCTACGGGAGGTGCTCGACGGTGTGGTCAGCGGCCAGCGAGCTGGATCAGAAGAACTTCTCACACTATTCAGTGCACGAGGACCCGAAGTCGCAGCGGTGGCTGAGGTGGCCGACGAATTGCGCAAGCGGCGTGTCGGAAACGATGTCACATGGGTAGCGAACCGGAATATCAACTACACGAATGTCTGTACGTACAAGTGTCGCTTTTGTGGCTTCTCGAAAGGGCCTCTCTCATTGAACCTCCGAGGCGCTCCCTACCTTCTGGAGATGGAAGAAATCGCCAGTCGTGCCGCCGACGCAGCCCGCATGGGAGCCACCGAAGTTTGTCTCCAAGGCGGGATTCATCCCGACTTTGACGGCGAGTACTACCTCGATGTGACACGCTCCGTCCGGGCTGCAGTACCTGATATCCACATACACGGCTTCACAGCCCTCGAGGTGACCGAGGGTGCTCGGCGGCTCAATGAGCCCTTAGCCGAATACCTCCAAAGAGGTTACGAGGCGGGACTGCGTTCACTTCCTGGTACGGCGGCCGAAATCTTGGATGATGATATTCGCGCGGAGTTGTGCCCCGACAAGATTTCCACCGAAGAGTGGTTGGAGGCTCACCGAACCGCGCATGCAGTCGGTATTCGATCCAACGTCACGATCATGTACGGGTCAATTGAACGCCCTGAGCACTGGGTGCGTCATCTCCTGCGCTGCCGCGATCTTCAGGATGAAACCGGCGGCTTCACCGAGTTTGTGGGCCTGCCATTTGTCCACATGGCATCTCCCATCTATCTCCAACGAAAGGCCCGCCGTGGGCCCACGTTCCGTGAAACTCTGCTTATGCACGCCGTCGCCCGGATTGCTTACGACGGGTCAATCGACAATATCCAAGCGTCTTGGGTGAAGATTGGCTTTGCG
This sequence comes from Acidimicrobiales bacterium, assembly GCA_029242745.1. Taxonomy (GTDB): domain Bacteria; phylum Actinomycetota; class Acidimicrobiia; order Acidimicrobiales; family MedAcidi-G1; genus UBA9410. The sequence continues at coordinate 33,969 of JAQWTI010000020.1, forward strand.
GGTGTTCGGCAGTTGCTCCAGTCTGGCGTTAACGACCTTGGGGGAACTCTCATGGACGAAAATATTTCTCGGGCTGCCGGTGCCGAACATGGACAGCAGGTCACCGAGTCCGACCTGCTAGAGCTCGTCGAACCTCTGGGTCGGACCTTGCGTCAGCGGACCACGCTCTACGGGCAGGTAGATCGTGGTCTTCGTCTCAACGTTGAGCACCCCGACGACGGTCGAGTTCTTATCCCAGTCGTCGCCAATTGACCCCTTCGCCGAATAGGCCCCTACCAGTCGCTGCGTTCAGGCTTCGAGAGAAGATGAGCGGCCTTTTCGACGGCTCGTCGCGCCTGAGTGAGACGCTTCTCATCTACCGGCAACTCATGCCCACCAGCATCGATCGACTCCCGCAGCCGCAGAATTGCTAAGTCAGCCAATTCTTCTGCAATGACATTAAGTCGATCTCGAATCTCATCGAACTCACCCGCCAAAGTCCACCTCCCCTTCTGCAACTGCTTTACCCAACTTAGATGAATCTGCTCGATGACTCTGGAAAACTTGGGCCAGCACCTCCATCGGATGCCGCACTTTGAGCCCAGCAGCCCCCAAGTACATAGAACACCCCGGATTTGCGCTTACAACTAAGGTCGCCCCGCTCCGACTGGTCGCACGAGCAACGGCCGCTACCTTTTTCTCACGAGCGTCTGCGGCCAGTTTCGGTTGAATCAGTGAGTACGCACCACCTGCACCGCAGCAAATCCCATCGTCGTCAAGTTCCACCAAATCCACATGTCGTTTGAGTACCTCGCGAACGGCACCGTGACATCCCTGAGCGTGCCGCAAATGACACGGGTCCTGAACAATCACAGCCTCGTGACCTGTCGCCCCCGCTACCGATACTTCGAAGGAGGCCAGCCGTGGATCTTCTGCCAGCCATTCGTGGACATCGGCAACCCGATCCGAAAACGCCCGAGCCTCCGGTGTACCCAGCAGATCCCCAAAACGCTTGAGAGCCGCCCCGCAACCCGCCGAATCGACGAGAACCGGCCCCTCGCCACTAAGAGTACTAACCACTCGTTTGGCATGTCGACGCGCTTCACTATCAAGACCCGCATGTCCATGAAGCGCGCCGCAGCAACCGACTCGGTCCCCAGATCGCTCGACTGAGACCCCAATAGCCGTAAGAACATCCTCAACAGCGGCATGTACTTCCGGCTGCCAAACATCCATGACACATCCGGTGAACAAAGTGACCTCTGCAGGGTCCACTAACTGTGGTGGGCGCCGTGGCGCCTTCATGGGAATCCTTCTTGGTAGAGCACCCACCAAGTTTGTGGGCATAAGTCGCATTAGACCCAGACGCTGGAACACAGCCAAGACCCGGCTTCCCGAACGGAGCAGACTGGGTTTCCCGAGAAGCCAAAGACCTACCCTCAATGGCAGCGGCAGACGTCGATTGACCGCAATCGCTGACCGAGTGGTGTTGATGAGCTCCTCGTACGGCACACCTGAGGGGCAAGCTGTCACACATCCGAGGCATTGCACGCAGGTATCCATAGCTGCATGCCACTCGTCATCAGGCACCACGTTGTCCCATTCCACGGAGCGCATCAGCGAGATTCGCCCCCGAGGTGACCATCGTTCATCGCCAGTAGCCCTGTAGGTCGGACAGTGCGGCAAGCACAACCCACATTGAACACAGGCTGCCAAACCCTCGTCGTCCAATCCCAGCAGGGTCGACAATTCCTTACGCTGCTGATTCGAAGTGGTCATGCCGCCACTCGGTGTGGATCGCGTCCGGGGTTGAAGCGTCTACGTGGGTCGAACGCCTCGCGCATTCGGTCGCCGAGGACTCGGACGCCTGCCGCTACTGCCGGAGGGGAAGGTCGCTCGAGTTGGTGAACCACCCCAGCCCCAACCTCTAAAACGCCACCGCTCGGCAGGAACCCCGACCACCGGTCTCTCTCCCTTGGCAACACCGGCTGATCTACGCGCTCCAACCCAAGCCCACCAAGAAGGTCCACCTCGTTGTTGACGTCGGCACCATGCCCTTCGACTCTGACAGTCGTCTGACGGCCGTCCCAAAGCACCGTGGCCGGGCGGTACACGGATTGCAGCACAACTTTCAGCGGGACTTCACCCGACATCCATGCTGAGTCCTCGGGCATTGGACGAGTCCGCAGAATCACTCGACCTACAACAGCCAAGGTTCCCAGTGAACCAACTAGCAAACGGCAGAGGTCGTAGCCGCTCACATTCTTCACAGTCGGTCCGCCCGCCACGAATACCTGCCCGTCAGCTCCCACACAATCTGCCTGCAGCAGGACATCAGCAACCTCACCAAGACGTCCTCGCCGCAGTGGGCTACGACCCACCATCAGAGCACCACCAATCGTGGCCCCGGGTGGCCCATCTAGAGCCACCTCCTGACCACGAGCGGCTAAGGCGTCCGCCAATTCGGACAGAGTTGTTCCCGCTCCGACAACAACGGTCATCTCAGCAGGGTCGAACGAATCTATGCCCGTTGGCGCCATTACTACCTGCACATCACCAGCAGCACCACCAACGTCCCAACGCGTACCGCCACCACGAACACATACCGCCCCTACTTCACCCACATCGTTAGCAAGCTGAGAGAGATTCATCACACCCATGTTCCTTTGGGAGCACGTTCCAGATTGGTTACGTGCCCACAACTTGCCCCGGTTGGTAGGACTTTCGCGGGATTGGCGAGGCCACGAACGTCAAACGCCCGTCTCAGTTGGTCCTGCGCTTCCAGATCAGCTGGGCTGAACTGCATGTGCATGAAGCGCTTCTTCTCAAGCCCTATTCCATGTTCGCCAGACAGCACACCTCCGGCCTCCACTGAGATCCGAACGATTTCTTCGCCCGCCTCCAGGACCCGTTCCATCACGCCCGGCTCACGGGCATCAAAAACAATCAGGGGGTGCAGGTTCCCATCCCCGGCATGGAACACGTTCATCACCATGAGTTGCCGCTCCTCCACAACTTCATAGATCCTCATGAGGACCTCTGCCAGCCGAGTTCTCGGGATAACCGTGTCATTTAGGTAGTAATCAGGCTTAATGACAGCAATAGCTCCAAAGGCGTTTTTCCGTCCTTTCCAGATCCTCGTCCGCTCCTCGTCGTCTTTTGCCACTCGGACAGTACGAGCACCGTGATCCAAGCCGATGGCCTTAATCCGTTCGATGGCGTCCGCTACACCATCTGGCAGACCATCTAACTCAACTATCAGCACTGCTGCAGCATCTAACGGATAACCAGCCTCCACAAAGGGTTCGACGGCTTCAATCACCCGTTTATCCATAATCTCCAATGCCGCGGGCACAATTCCAGAAGCGATTACCGCACTTACCATGTCGGCCGCACCTTCGATTTGGTCGAAATCGAGTAATAGCGTGGCCACCTCAGGCGGGTCTTCAGTCAGCCGTACACAGATCCGTGTTGCAATACCCAATGTTCCCTCCCCACCAACGAAGGCCCCTCGGAGGTCGTAGCCCGGAGAGCGTCCTTCCTCTGCACCGAGCAACACAACCTCACCATCAGGAAGCACCACCTCAATTGCGAGCACGTGGGCACTAGTCACGCCATAGAGGAGACAGTGGGGTCCTCCTGAGTTGTTTGCCACATTGCCCCCAATCGTGCACGCCTGCTGACTTGATGGATCGGGAGCAAAATGCAGTCCGGTGCCGGACAGATGACGGGAGAGATCCAAATTCACCACACCAGGACCAACCCAGGCAATACGACGATCAAGGTCGACCTCGTAGATGGAATTCATGCGAGTAGTTACAACCATGACTGGCTCATCACAGGGAACGGCTCCACCAGACAACCCAGTCCCGGCTCCCCGCGCCACAAAGGCACGGCCGTGACTAACAGCAACTGTGACACAAGCGGCCACATCATCAGTAGTTTCCGGAAAGCACACGATCCCAGCACTGCCACCACGCGTAACCGACCCATCACGACTGTAGAGAGACCTCGCCCCAGAGCCCGTCACCACCCGTTCTCGTCCTAACGCTTCCACCAAGTCTCGCTCGAGGGGATCGCCGATCACTGCCGTCTTGCCCCTAATCCAGCCGAGGCCAATTCCGTCAATGCGCTTGCGGACAGTTGAGCGCCAATCTTGATCGACGCGCTTGGTGGAGTTCACTTCTGGCAGTATGCCTGACCGGATCACCCCGACAGCGGGTTCACATCGCTCAGCAGATTCCACACCGTCTGAGGATCCTCAACACTAAGGGTGTAGGAAGAACGTTGTGAAACGACTCCGCGCCATAGCAATGCGCGGCGACACCCCGGTTCTAGCACTATCAATCGTGACCGGAATAACGGTAGCAACTCTGATTGCCGGCTTCGAGTACGTCTCAGTCACAGTCCTACTGGAACGTCTTCTCGAACGGCCCCTATGGCAGATTGCCCTAGCTCCGGGCTTTGGACTACTAATCGCTTCGCTCCTATTACGTTTTCCCGGTCGCCGAATGGGTCCCGGGACCTCGGATGAGTTCAACAGGGCATTCCACGATCGAAATCCGAGCCTTCCACTACGGGCCCTTCCTATAAAGTTGTTAGCCGGCATCAGCACAATTGGGCTTGGGGGAGCACTCGGCCTGGAGGGCCCTTCCATCTACGCTGGATCCACGATCGGCCTCGGGATCCGCGATCGGTTCCGACGTTGGCTCAGACGAGAGGACGTCAAGATACTGCTGACTGCTGGTGCAGCTGCGGCCGTGGCGGCCGTGTTCAAAGCGCCCGCTACTGGAGTGTTGTTCGCTCTCGAGGCGCCATACCGCGACGACGTCAACCGCCGAGCCCTGCTCCCATCTTTGCTGGCCTCAGCCACCAGTTACATCACCTACATAAACCTCATTGGCCACGAACCAGTCATTCCTTTCCTTACCGATCCCGAGAACCGGATCGGCCTAAACGTTCAACAATTGGCCATCAAATCTGACACCAACATCGTCTGGTTTGAAGCATCTGACTTGGCTTCGTTATTCACCGCAGTTGAGGTAACTGACGTATTCGGTGCCCTACTGCTAGGGATCTTTGCAGGGCTGGGAGGCCGGGCGATGGCTTGGCTCGTACGTTGGGCTAAGACACAGTCAAAAACACCTTCTTATATTCCTCGCGTACTGCTCGGTGGGGCCGCACTAGCCGGACTAGCCCTTGTGGCTGATATGGCCTTCGACTTACCGCTGACCATCGGCCCAGGATTCGAGGCCATGGAGTGGGTGGTCCGCCCCGGACATGGGCTCGGTCTTATCGGCTTGTTGTTTGGGCTTCGGATGGCTGCAACCATCGTCACTCTTGCCGCCGGTGGGGTCGGTGGCTTATTTATCCCACTGGCGGTGCAAGGCGTGATCCTTGGACAGTTCACCGGTGTCATGTTGGAGTCAGATCGGCCCGGCCTGTATCCCACGCTAGGCCTGGCCGCATTTCTAGGCGCCGGATACCGAGTTCCCCTTTCGGCGGTGATGTTTGTGGCTGAGTCCACCGGTGGTTCCTTTGTGGTCCCGGCCCTGGTCGCAGCAGCAGTCAGCCAACTCGTAGCAGGGAAATCGTCGGTCGCTGAACACCAGCACTCCGTCCGACTTGGCCATCTTGAACGACGCTTCACGCTTCCCGTCACTTCGGCACTAGACACCGACGTGCTGACTGTTCCCTCCGATGCAACAGTTGCCGAGTTCATGTACCTTCATGTGCTTGGCCGACGCGAACGCTCAGTAGCAGTCGTTGACGGCATCCACTACCGGGGGATGATCAGTCTTACAGAAGTGTCGAACCTTGAACGTTCAGAGTGGGAAGACGTAGCGGTCGGGGATCTTTGCAACTCTGCTCTTCCGGCCGCCCGCCCAAGTTGGTCGCTGCGCGACGCCATCGTGGCGATGGAACAGGCGGACGTCGACATACTGGCCGTTACCGATGCCGAAGGAGCATTTATAGGCATGCTCTCGGCCGACGATATCCTCAAGTTGGACGAGATTCTGGACGAGACCGGCGGCTAGCCCACCCCACGGTCCGTAAGCCTCACGCAGTTTCGGCGCCCTCTTCGAGAGTCGCCTCAGAAAGTTCTTCTTCGAACTCCTCCGCCCAGGCCCCGAGCGCCGGCGACTCTTCACCGGCCCCTTGATTACCTACGTCTAGGCTTTCAAAAATAGAATCTAAATCTAGATCCTGGTTCTGTTTCAGAGCCCGCGCTTCTTCGTAACGACGGTGTCTACCCTTCTTCAACGGACACCCTCCCAATCTTTTGCAGTGTCTTTTGTTTCTGTTGCTACGTCTGTTGTCATCCGGCCAACGCCACAATCTAGGCAACCAGCTGTTCGACACACCTCACCCACATCTTAACGAGGCCGATTACATTCCATGGGGAGGCTGCTGAGGCCAAACCACGATCAATCCGACTTCTGGCTACACCGTGGCTCCATCAGCAGTCCACCCCGCCCATCAAAAGCCAACGCTGCCCGACCACTCAACAACTCATCAACGGGGCCGCCCACCACCTGGTGGCGCCACCCCATGGCCATCCGGGCTCCATCCACACCTCGAACCAGGTCCTCGATGTCACTGCGGGTTCCGACAAGAGCTGGGTCCAAATCCAAATTACGCGACAACTGGGCGACCCATGCGGAAACAAGGGTTACCGCCGCGCGCACGTCATTTCCCCTGTCGCGTCGAGGCGCTTCAGCAGGCAGCGGCGATAAATCGTCAGCGGCGGCTACCGCGGCAAGGAGACCCTCAGCTATCGCACCTTTGTGATGCCGACCATCCAACCCTCGTATTTTGCGTAACTCCTCAATAGTTCGCGGCGCCTTTTGAGCGACGCCAACTACACCGAGGTCAGGCACCACGTGACGAACCGGCTGGTCCACTTCAGCAGCCCGACGTTCACGCCACGCGGCAACGGAGCGGACCACCTCACGGGCCCGACCACGGAGTTGGCGGGCCTCCTTAATTCTCTGCCAAGCGTCTTCCGGCACTCGCCGTCCGCGCTCCCTAGCCAGCATCTCCAGACACTCCTGCTCAGCCCATTCAAGCCGTCCTTCTTTGCTTAAACGTAGAAGCAATCGATCGTGTATTTCCAGCAAATGAGCAACGTCTGAGGCTGCATACTGCAGTTGTGAGTCAGTCAGGGGCCGAGCCAACCAGTCGGTTAAACGATCCCCTTTGGCAATCTGCAGACCCAACTCTTGTTCGTGGAGCGCCGCAAGTGATGGTGACGACAGACCGATGAACCCAGAGGCCAACTGCGTATCGAACATGTTGGCGGGCACCGTTCCGCAGCACCGATTAAACACCTCTAGATCTTGGCCGGCAGCGTGCATCACGACCAGGACCTCAGAGTCGAGCAACCGTGCCAACGGATTCAGATCTACCTCCAAGGGGTCTATTAGGGCGAGCCCGCCAGACCAGGCAAACTGGATTAGTGCCACCTTCGGAAAGTACGTCTTCTCTCGATGGAACTCGGTGTCAACAGCAATCCTCGGTTCAGCAATTAAGACATCGAGCAGCGCCTCGAACTCAGTCTGATCGCAGACGTACTCGAACTCGACCCGACCCTGCACGCTCAGGACGCACCTCCGCTGAGCCGGCCCGATTCGGTTGGATAATCGGCGGCCATCCAGGCACTCGTTCCTCCAGCAACATTCACCGCATCAACATTGTGTAGGCGCAGGAACTCAGCTGCCGTCCGACTCCTCCCACCTAGTGCACAGATCACGTAGAGGGTGTCAAGCACTGGGATCTCATTCAGCCTTTCAGGAATTGACTGCAACGGGATGTAGATGCCGCCCGGCACCCTCACCTCCTCAACTTCCTCCAGTTCCCGGACATCGAGAAGGTTGGCGCCGTCAGCCAACTTGGTCTTCAGTTCCTCCACATCGACTTCCGGGACTTCCGTATGCTCGATCATCGGTATAAGTGTGACCTCTCCAGTCGATGGCTGTGGCCCAAAGGGCCATCTGGCCTGTAGCGCAGCCGTGAGACCTTACCGGTCAGGGGTCTCTAGATCCGCGGGACAATCGACGTCTCTAAAGCCTGCTGCTATCGGCCCATCAACCTCAACGATCATCAACCCGTGAGTAGACGCTGCCTCAGCGGCTCGCCATATAGCCCTTTCTCCATTCTGAAATGCATCCTCCAAGGAGGGACGTGTCGCAGAGGTCCAGCACGAGTGCATCCACTGGCGTCGGCCGGCGACCAAGGGGACACCAACCTTTGGGAACCTTGAACCTGCGACCACGCCTACTACTGCATTCACGTTTCTCGGGTCAGCAGACGGCAGATCACAGCTAAGAACTGCCACAGGACCTGCAGAGTCTTTGAAGTAGCCCAGCGCTGTAATGATTCCACCCAGTGGTCCCTCCCCAGGGTGGATATCTGGAACCACCTCTAGGCCTGCCTCTGCAAGGCGACCGATATCACCCCCCACTGCCACAACCGTGCTCGCACCGGCTCTGATAAGTGCTTGAGCAGCAGTGACCGCAAGCAACTGGCCGTCAACCACCATCAGGGCTTTGTCGCATCCCATCCGGCGACTAGCGCCCCCGGTGAGGACGGCGCCCACAAAAGACCCGGGTTGCGTCAGGAGGGTTCCCCGGAGCCTGCCGGCGGGGCAGACGTTGGCGGCGGCCAGCCCGGATCCAGCTGCCGAAGAAACAGGGCGCAGCGTTCAGCCTCATCGACCTCGTTTATCTCCGCAGCCTTCTGCGCAAGCCCGGCCACCGCTCCAAGAAATCCCCGGTTAGTCGAATGCTCCCACCGGACGTAACCCGAACCCCGCCAGCCACTCTGGCGAAGGCGATCAAGACCGCGGTGATAACCCACCCGGTAGGCAGCGTACGCCTCCATCGTGTCACGAGCCAGGCTACCGAGCCGCACCCATCCCTCGAGATGATGTGGCCAATCAGCGACCACCGCTGAGACTGCTTCACGTCGTTCTCTATCAGTTTCTCGCTCCAAGGCCTCCACCAACGCCGCGTCGGCAATCGGGTCCTCAGGGCCGAGAATTGTTTCTGGTGGCCCTGAACCCGACATAGATACAGGTCGTCCGGCGGAAGAAGAGTCGCTCACGAACGTGGAGGGTAGCCCCGACATGGCAAAGTGACCCGACCGGGGACAGCCTTCTGGCTACTCTCGGTCGGTGGTCAAGTTTCTTTCCGACACGCTCGATGTAGGCAGAGGACCTCTTTACGCGTCCGACGCCGGCGATTCAGGGTTCGACAACTTGTCCGGTCGCTTCGCCGATATGACCAATCGAGTACCAGAAATTGTGGATCTTCCGTCCTGGGTAAACCCAACATTTCTGAGATCTGCATCAATCATCGCCATCATCATCGGCGTATTGCTGGTCATCTTCGCGGCTCGAATTATCAGACGACTGATTCTTCGGATAGCGGCGGTGGCAATCTTGGCTGTGATGGTGGCCGGTTTCTGGAGCCAAAGGATTGAACTTGCCGATTGTGCTGCCGATTGCTCGTGCGCTCTCTTCGGGCAGACGGTCCAAGTGCCGCCCAACATGAATCCAAACTGCTAATCCACCCAGCCCTGTCTCAACTCTTCATCAAACTTCAGGTACTCGCTCAATCCGGAGAGCGTTCGTCGAACGCGAACTGGCGTCGGTACCGGCGAGGACACCGACTAGTTCACCCACCCTCACCACACCACCGTCACGCGCTGCCGTTAACGCAGCAGAGACCCGGTCGTCCAAATCACCATCTTCAGGAAGGTGGAGTGGCTCAGTACCCCAGCTGAGGGTCAACTGCCCAACTGTTCGCCGATTGACGCTCATGCCGATAATCCGGGCTGCGGGGCGAAAGCGTGCCATGGACCGGACCGTGAAGCCACTGCCCGAAATGCACAGGATCGTGCGGATCCCAAGTTCATCCACAGCGCGCGCTGTGGCCTGAGTCATTGCATCAGTAACGGAGGTATCAGGGTCATCCGCATCGGTCATGTGTAAGTCCGACAGCTCTGAGGCCCAGCCCCGGTGGTCGAAGGCCGCATCTGCCCTTGCGGCAACACGTGACATAGTGGCGACCACGTTTACGGGGTCCACACCGACCGCGGTCTCGCCCGACAACATCACAGCACTTGAACCGTCCCAAACTGCATTGGCCACGTCTGAGACTTCTGCACGGGTTGGCTCTGGATTGCTGATCATCGTCTCCAACATCTGGGTTGCTGTAATGGCTGGCCGACCCAGGGCAATGCACTGCCGAATGATTTGCTTCTGCAGAATTGGGAGTTCTTCTATACTGCACTCACTTCCCAGGTCTCCCCTAGCAACCATTACCGCACCGGACGCCTCGATGATCCCTGACAGATTTTCGATGGCAGCGCGCGTTTCAATCTTGGCCACCACGATTGGACCAGATGGGTGAGGTTCAACCGGAATTCTTTTTATGTCGTCTGCAGAGCGGACAAACGATACGGCGAGCATGTCGACACCAAGTTCAACGAATCGTTCAACCGCCGCAAGGTCCGCTTTTGTCGGAGCACAGATAGACAGCCGGTCTGAAGGGATATGCAAACCGGGGTTACCTGTCAGGACTCCGCCGTGTGTGACCCGGGCTGAGAGCCCATCACCGTTGATGCCTTCTACTTCTAGGACTACCCGCCCGTCCCCCATGCTGAGACGGTCACCGGCTTCCACATCGTTGAGTAACCCTTCGTAACTGATCTCTATGTTGGTGGCCGTGCTGCTGTGGCTCCCTACCCTGAGAGCTACACGCGAGTTCTCCGCCAGCACTACCGGAGACTGCCCAAACGAGGCTGCACGTACTTTCGGACCGGGCAGATCAACCAGCACGCCGACATAGCGCCCCTCGAGAGCAGCGATGCGCCGGATCCGTGCCATGCGGTCGGCCGCCTCTTCGATGGTGTTATGAGCCAATCCAAGGCGGGCGACATCCATTCCCGCCTGAATGAGGTTGCGAAGCGTGGTCTCGTCATCAGAAGCCGGTCCGATGGTGGCGATAATCTTCGTCCTACGAGCCATACCTGAAGGATATCGACCAACAATCAACACCACGGATGCTTACGACTCCCCGTCGCCGAACTCCGCCTCGACGCGAGCCGTGAGTCGATCACGGATCGAGTCACCCTTCTCTCTAGCCGACTCACCAGCAGTCCTCCACCCGTGGCGACTGGAGTACAGCAGCGGCGGTTCCCCTAAACGTCCCTCCCCTGAATCCACCACCCGAGCAAAAAACAGATCGTGGTCGTAGCGGCCGCTGATGTGTTCCTCAACCTCGCAACCCAACCATGCCAACGAATCCGGCACCACGGGCCAACCATCAACATCAGACATCCACTCAGCAGCCACATAGCGAAAACGGCGCCCCGGGTAACTGAAATATTGGCCGGGTTCTATTTGGTCACCTGCAAGGATCGACACTGCGAAGCGCCCCGAGTCGACTATGAGCGGGTGAGTATCGTGCTTTGGAGAAACTGATGCCATTAAGACAGGCTCCTCGAACGAAACTTGACAGACCCAATGAGAGGTGTACGCCCGGGTCGTGACGCCATCTGTGGCAGCCACCACTTGCACACCCTTCATCATCTGGCCGAGGCAACGCTTTAAGTCCCGATCGATCATGCATACAGTCTGCCTAGAGCCAGACCGACTAGAGGCATCTACGATGTGGCGATGCGAAGCCCCGGAGAACACCCTTACCTCAAGCACCCTGGACCGCTGGCTTTCGCTCATCGCGGAGGCACGGAGGAACACCCCGAAAACAGTCTTGCCGCCTTCGCTCATGCCGTATCGCTTGGTTACCGCTACCTGGAGACTGACGTCCACCTAACTGCGGACGGAGTGGTGTTCGCTTTCCACGATGAATCCCTTGACCGTGTCACTGACATATCTGGGCGGATCGCTGACTGCACCGCTGCTCAGGTGACAGAAGCCCGGATCGACGGGCTTGAACCAATTCCCACCCTAGACGAATTGTTTGAGGCTTTTCCCAAAGCCAACATCAATATCGACCCAAAGAACGACCAGGTTGTGGAACCTCTCGCAAGGGTCATTGAACGCCATGCCGCCCTAGATCGAGTCTGCGTTGGCTCGTTCTCAGATCGGCGCCTAAAGCACTGTCGGCGGCTTCTGGGACCAAACCTCTGCACTTCGGGTGGGCCAATTGCCATCGCCCAGTTCCGTCTCGCAACCTTCGGTCTTTCTGTGTCACCCCGTCACATCGATTGCCTCCAAGTTCCGGTCCGCCAGTCAGGGATCCTCTTGGTTGATAAGCGCTTCATCGATCATGCGCATCGTCATGGCCTGCAGGTGCATGTCTGGACCATTGATGATCCCGACGAAATGCACCGACTGCTGGATCTCGGGGTTGATGGGTTAATGACCGATCAGCCAACGATTTTGCGCGATGTCCTTATTGAGAGGAATGCTTGGGCGCTGTGAAACCACGGAGTGTCATACTCCACCAGTGGATTCCACTCTCAGCGACACGACTACCCTTATTGACACAATCCGAATCTTTTTACACTTGTTCGGTGTAGCCGGTTGGATTGGTGGCCAAATTCTGATGCTGGCCCTACTGCCCTCGCTCCGTCACCTCAGTTCTGATGCGCCACGGATAGCAGCCTCTCGCTTCGCCATAGTTGCGTGGCCCTGTCTCGCCCTGGCAGTCAGTACCGGCATTTGGGGCTTAGCTGAGATCGATCTGTCAACCCAGCCCGATGGCTACCTAGCAACACTTCTCGTGAAACTGCTACTAGTGGGAGCATCCGGCACTTCGGCGGCAGTTCACTCAAACACTCAATCAGTGGCACTGCGCGGCGCGACTGGAGCTATCACCTTCTTGGCGGCCTTAGGCGCCCTATTTGTCGGCAGCTCTCTAGTTGGTTAGGGAAAAGTTTGCGACACAGAATGACTCCTGTGGACACATCTGTGGATACATAGGGTTTCGGATGGGGAAATCTCTTATTTCTTTGGGGATAACCGTCAAATCAGTTGACCGGCACCCTGTCTTGGTGCACGCTGCCATCACGCCGAACACGGCGAAGGGATACGGGACCGGATGGAACCGACCCACTGGAATGGTCAGGAGTTAAGGCTCCCGATCACAAGGTGGACCGGGACCCTGGAAGCGCCCCTGAGTTGTGTTCGGGGAGGACCGCTACCACGCTAGGACCGACCTTTAGGGGCCGGAACTGGCGGTTCGGCCACCGGCACAGGGTGTCGAGGCTGGACGGAACGATGAGGAGTCTTCGGGCGACGAGTCGGACCGGCCGGACGAGGCACCCACCGGTACCGGAACACCGCAGGTGACTCAGGCGCTGACGGGCGCTAGACGGAACCAGCAGTGGAATCGGAACCGGAGTGCCGGGTCGACCGGGTCGCTCCACCGTCGTCGGACGGGGAACGGAACGGTAGACCAGGGTTTCTCCGGAAACCGGTGATCGAACCGGATACGAGATCGGAGGGCAACGAACTCTCCGGTATCGGATCAGAGTGCCGCCCCACGGGGTGTCATTCCGAGTCTGGATTGTTTGACGGAACAATCCAGCAGGTGGGAACGGAACGTCGGAGCGGCTCCGAGAAGTTAACCGGTTCGCCGGAAGGCTACTCGGAGCCGTTTCCGCGTGTCCCAAGAGACCGTGGGCAACTCACGGCACGTAGTTGCCGGACCATGCTGCAGCCGAGAGAGCCACCAGTGCGAGTCCAGAAGCCACAGGTATCCACCCCCCGAGTCGGCGATGACCCGAAATTGTCGCTACACCTAAGACGATGGGCACACCGTTGAGGCTGTAGCGCTCCAGGCTGTTCAAATTCTCAGCGGTCAGGGCCACCAGAAGGCAGGCAGCAGCGAAGGCGCCATAGCGCAGAGGCCACGCCCGCAAGAGGACAACAAGAAGTACCGCCAAGGCGCCTACAGCCAATATGTGGAGGCCATCTCCCAAAGCATCTGGGCCAAACAACTCCCCAAGTCCATCCCAAAGTCGGATAACAGGATTAACAGGGTCCCCCCGCAACTCACGTTGCACTGTCAACGGAGCAAACGGCTCATCAAAATGGATAGAAGCCCAGGCAACGTAACCCGCAGCCGCAATCGGGCCACCGACTACAGCTGCAAGGCGCCCAAACCATGACCGGCCCTCGTTCGAGGGTTTCACCACCGCACACAATGCCGGGACCACCAGGAGAGCACCAGTTGGCCGAACTAAGGCAGCCGCTGCTGCCAACACTGCTGCATTCCACCACCTTTCCCTCCTGAGGAACAACAAGCACCCAACTACGAGGGCCAGAAACGGGCCCTCCGCGTAGGCCCACACCAACACAAATGCTGGTGGGAATAGAGCGAGAGCCCACACACTGCGTCGCGCCAGGCCTGGGTTAGCAGACTCAAGGACCACCAAGCGATACAGAAGAACCATCGCAACGAGGGTCCCAGTGTTGGCGACCACCACAAGCCCGACTGCCGGGCCGCCGGGTAGAACGAAGTCAGCAACCCGTCCAAGGAAGACGTAGCCGGGGAAGAAGCGAACTCCTTCTAATGGCACCCCGTCATAACCTTGAACAAGTAACGACTGGTACCAGTCGCCATCCCACGCGAGTAAGCCCCGACTCAGAGCGTGAGATTCACTGCCATCGCTGAGCAGGTGGGCGATAAGCCAGCCGACGCCAACCAAAACTCTTGCAGCCAACCAGGCCGGTAGGGCCACTACCAGCCCATCCAGATTCACACGCCGAGTCATGGAGGCCCCGGAAACCTCGAAAGATTGGCAGCATCATAGAACGCATCAGAGTCTGCATAGACCGACTTGTATGGCTGGCCCAGTCGATCCGCAAGTGCCAGCCGGAGTTGCGGGCATTGCCCATCGAAGGTTTCGTAGCCGTCCATCCAAGCCAGCCAGACGTTGGTGGTTCCTACGGCCTTCGTGACGACGGCGTCAGCAATCATCTCGACGTCCACTCCACGATTGCGCTCAACATAATCAACCCAGTTCACCCGTCGCCCGTCGTCCAAGCCCGGATAGGACAAAGTAACAAACCTGTCAGCCAAGAGCCGGTGGCCGACAGGTGCCAGCTGGTCGGGGCAGAAGAGGACCACATCACCCGGCGCGCCTTGAGTTCTTACCACCGTGGAGATTTGACCAACTTGTGTTCGATCTCGTGACAGTTCGCGCGCCACCGATACACCTGAAAGCAGAACCAGTACAGCCAATCCTGCCGTTGACGCCCGCACGGTCATCCTCCGCAACCCCACGCCACATGCCAGAACCAGTGGCACTAGAGCGAACACCCCATACCGGCCCTGGTAGGCGGTATCTGTCGCCAAACTCACTCCTGCACCCACAACCAGCGTGCCCACTCCAAAAGCCGTCGTGACTTGAAGCCATCGGAGGTTCGTCCAACCCAAAACTGGACGGCCGCCGTTTGTCCGGCTGCCAAGACCGACGACCACTAACGCAGAAAGGACCACCACGACAAGCAGCGCTTCAGATCCCCGCCCACCGCCATAGGCCTCAAGCGTGAGGGCGGCTACAACAGTTGGACGGGGCGCTGGAGACCACGGGGTGCCTGTGTGGGCGAGCTGGTCCAAGAACACCGGAAGCCAAGGAACGAAGGCCAACCATCCTGCGACCAGCCCACAAAACAGATGCCACCCTCGACGCCGATCGCACCGCCACGCGACCGCAACTCCCACGCTTAGAACGGCTACTGCGAACAACGCCCAGTAGTGGGTCAACAAAAGTGCCGCAACAGTGACGGCTAGAGCGACCGAACGGCCCACTGAAGGTCTCTCCCAAAGCCGGACTACCACTAAGTGGAGTACCAAAAGAAGGAGCAACAAGAGGGAGTACATCCTCACCTCTGTGGCATACCGAACAGCAAACGGACTGGAGGCCAGCACACCAACGACCAACAGACACCCACGGGTGTCGAGGTATCGGCGGGCGATCAGCCAAGTCAACGGGATCGACAAAACTCCCAGCATCCCTGAGAAGGCTCTCAGAGCTCCATCAGATGCTCCAAATAGCACCGACCATGCTGCGAGCAGCACGTAGTAGAGCGGGGGGTGCCCATCCTGGCGGAGTGCGTCAACCAGCGCCGACCATCCAACTCGTGCCTCTTCAGCCAGCGAAGCTGAGATTGCTTCATCAAGCCACATGGGCGACATGGCGATAAAGCGGAGAGCCAATCCACTCGCCACCGCCATGACCAGAACTATTAAAAGTCCAGGCGTCACCGCCGAGCGGTCGTTATCGACGGTGCCCACGATCCCGATCGTACCGCCACCCCCCGGGGTGGCCAGTACGATCGCCTTTGCCCACCATCGCGTGGTTCCCCGACACACTCAAAATGGCCCCTAAACGATGACCGACTCCTCGGATCCCACTCCCGTCAGCGCCAACAAATCGTTGTCGTCCGACAGTACCGATGTCCTACCCGTAGTCATCGGTGCTGGTCCAGCCGGCCTGACTGCTGCTTACCAGTTCGGCAAGGCTGGAGTCAGTTCCACGGTGCTTGAATCCGACGACGTAGTCGGCGGGATCAGCAGGACTGCCATGCGTGATGGCTGGCGGTTCGATATCGGTGGCCACCGCTTCTTCACTAAAGTACGCGCTGTTTCAGACTTGTGGCACGAAATCCTCGAACCAGATGACTTCTTGCTCCGACCACGGATGAGTCGAATCTTCTACCAGGGTCAGTTCTACGACTATCCACTTCGAGCCATGAATGCCCTGAGAAATTTGGGACCGATAGAAGCCGTGCGGTGCGTCCTTTCCTATCTGTGGGTGCGGATCCGACCACCTAAGGACCAGACAACCTTTGAGGGGTGGGTTGCAAGTCGTTTTGGATGGCGTTTATACCGAACCTTCTTCAAGACTTACACCGAGAAGGTTTGGGGAATACCGGGAACCGAGTTGCAGGCCGATTGGGCAGCCCAACGAATAAAAAATCTTTCACTAATTCGAGCGGTAGCCAACTCACTGATGCCGAAAAGGAAGCGGACCGACGTCACCAGCCTCATCGAGGAGTTCGAATACCCCCGCTACGGACCCGGCATGATGTGGGAGCGCTGCACCGACCTAGTCCGTGCACAGGGCTCGGAGGTTTTACTCTCACACCCGGTGCAACGCATCGGCCATGCCGGTGGGCGGGCGTTCGAGGTGGAGGCCATGGGTCCGGATGGACCAGTAGTGTTCCCTACTACTGACATCGTGTCTTCGATGCCGCTCCCCCACCTCATTCGGGCCATGGACCCACCCGCACCTCCCGAAGTCCACCGCGCCGCCGATGGGCTGGGATACCGGGACTTTCTTACAGTGGCTCTCGTGGTGCCGCGGGAAGACGGCTTTCCCAACAACTGGATCTATGTGCACGCTCCAGACGTCAAGGTCGGACGTGTTCAGAACTTTGGCCAGTGGTCCCCCCATTTGGTCAAGGACGGACGAACCTGTCTCGGGCTTGAATACTTCGTTACAGAGGGAGACAAGCTCTGGGTGGCCGACGACCTGGACCTTGTCGAACTCGCCAAGGCCGAAATGGCCCACCTCGGTCTTCTGGACCCAGCCCGCGTGGAAGCCGGATACGTGGTTCGGATGCCGAAGGCTTACCCAATGTACGACGCTCACTACCAAGACAACGTTGATGCACTTCGCACTTGGTTAAACAGCCACGTTGCGAATGTCTATCCCGTGGGCCGCAATGGAATGCACCGTTACAACAACCAGGATCACTCGATGTTCACGGCCATGCTCACTGTCGAAAATGTACTGTCTAATGACTCCGACGTACGGCACGACGTCTGGCAGGTCAACGTGGAGGAGGATTACCACGAGGAAATTCGGTGAGTAGGTGGCCGGCCTGGGGTCCAATCCACTGGATTCTTTCGATATCAGTACTCGGCCTGCTGCTTCGTTTGGCATACGTCCTGCTGTTCATGCACGGCGCAGCGCTCAGCGGTGACGGCGTCTACTACCACGAAGCGGCCAACCTCATGGCTGACGGTCTCGGGTTTACCGAGCCATACCGATATATCTATGGTGGGGCCCAGGAAGTCCTTTTCACCGCCAACCCGGAGTCAACCGTGACTACGGCAGGCGCGGCGCTACCCGTCGGACATATCGAACCGACCGCAGGTCACCCCCCCTTGTGGGTGCTGGTGCTGAGTGCGTTTTCAACAGTCGGCTTCACCTCTGTAACTGCCCACCAACTAGTAGGGGCCCTCACGGGAGCTGTTGGTGTGGTTGCTTCAGGATGGGCAGGACATCAAATTGGAAACCTTCTCGGTCTTCGTCGAGTTGGACCGATAGCAGCCGCTATTGCAGCGGGGTACGCCGGCTTCTGGCTCAACGACGGCCTCGTAATGTCTGAGTCGCTGGTCGTCCCCATCACAGCTGTCCTCCTGGGCCTAGCTGCGAAGAGCAGTCGATACCCAAGTCTCTGGAACGTTGCCCTACTTGGCCTAGTCGGTGGCCTCGCTGCCCTAACTCGTGCCGAACTGTTGTTGGCCTTACCTGTTCTAGCGTTGCCTATTCTGGCCAACACAACAGAACCACTAGGCAGACGATTCCAACGTTACGCCGCAGTAGGAGTTGTAGCGGCGGCCGTGATGGCACCTTGGGTGGCACGAAACCTCACTGTGTTCGATGAAACGGTGCTGCTCAGCAATGGTGTCGGAATCCTGCTGGCCCAGACGAACTGCGATGCCACATATTACGGAGATAAGCAAGGTGCTTGGAGTTTTGACTGCGGACTCCCCCAACCATCAGGGCCGGCCGGCACTGCAATCGACGAATCTGTGAGGGACAGCGAATATCGACGCCGCGGCATCGACTACCTGACCGATCACCCGGCACGGCTAATCACCCACGTGGTGCCCAAGCGGATTGGTCGCTACTGGGGGGTCTACGCCCCAATTGGTCAGCTACGGGCAGACATATTGGTAGAGGGCCGAAACTTTCGACTTTCGGTTCTTGGCTACGCACAGTTTGTCAGTGTCGTGAGTTTGGCCTTGCTGGGTGTCCGCGTAGTTCGTCGCCGACATGGACCGCTCGGAACACTGGCCACTCTGCCTGTCCTCGGCACCTTGGTCGCAGGTCTCACAATGGGTGCTACCCGCTACCGAGTACCAGCCGAGGTAGCCCTCGTCCTTCTGGCCGCCGTAGCGATTGCTTCGCTTCTTAAACGACGGGTCACCACCGTTACGACTCCTACACTCGGCTGATGGGCAACACCAAGGCCTCCAATCCAAGCCCTGGGTTAACGCGTGTGACCATCACACTTGACGTTGAAGACCTACAACCAGACCCCTCTCTTCCTGAGCGGGCGGTCGATATGACCAATTGGGTCTTAGACCTTCTAAGTGAACATGGTGTGCGGGCGTCCGTCTACGTTGTGGGTGAACTGGCCAAACGATGGCCACAGTTGGTTAAACGAATAGCTGACGAAGGGCACGAAATTGGCCTGCATTCATGGTCCCACGTGCCTATCACCAACCAGACGCCAGAAACATTTCTTGCAGATTGCCATCGGGGGCGCTTGCTGTTGCAGGACTTGTCGGGCCAGGCAGTCAACGGTTACCGAGCGCCCATGATGTCCTTGGTCCCATCGGTTGCCTGGGCCGTTCCTCTCATCGCCGAGGCTGGGTTCACCTATTCTTCCAGCGTCCTGCCCGGCCCTAGCCCTCTCTTTGGATGGCCCGGCCTTCCCCAACAACCGTTTCAGTGGACTCACGGTCCCATCGAGTTCCCCTGCCCCTTAGTTAGGGTTCCCGGATTTGCTCTTCCGTATCTGGGCGGCACGTATCTACGTCTTTTGCCAAACGTTGTCCGCCGCTACGGTTTAAGCCGCTCTGGGTCAGATGAAGCACTGTGGGCTTACTGCCACCCTTGGGAGTTTGATACCGAGGAACCTTTCCACCTCCACGAGCACATCGGAATGCTGGCGAGTCGAATAGCTTGGCTCGGGAGGTCGCGCATGGAGCGACAGGTGCGACGCCTCTTAAACGATCCAGTAGCTGAACCGCTTGGAGAACTAGCACTGCACTTGCCTGATGACGGGGCCGCCTTGCCATTCGTTGATCCCACAACACCGCCTACCATCGGCAGCGCCCACTGGGCTGATGGACGGCTGCGTAACTAGTGAATGCACTCCACCCCGTCTGGCCCGTAACTTTCCGGGGCCGCCTCACGCTAATTGCAATTGCTGGGGTGGCGGTCCGATTAGCCCACCTGACTTTGATAGCCGCCAATAACCCACTTAGTGGCGATGCCTCGAGTTACCACCTGGCAGCCAACCTGTGGGCTGATGGCTTGGGCTTTCCAGAACCGTTTCGTCACCTCTTCGGCGGCACAGACGCAGTTCCCCTGTCCACCGGCGGAGTATCTGTCATCCAGACTCCTATTGGCCACTTGGAACCAACCGCCGGCCACCCTCCGGTCTGGGCGCTCATGCTCGGAATCTTTTCGTTTTTGGGTGCTACTTCGATTCTTGAGCAACAGGTTGTATCGGCCTTGTTGGGCATCCCAGCGATTGTGTTAACCGGTCTTCTTGGTCGAGAGGTTCACTCCGAACGGCTCGGTCTAATCGCTGCAGCCATCACAGCGTTTTATGCCTTTATCTGGGTGAACGACGGACTTCTGATGGCGGAAACTCCCGCTATCGCTTCCGCTGTCGCCACCATGCTGATTGGTGTGCGTTTCTGGAAGCAGCCAACCCGCAGGTCGGCTGTGTTCCTAGGAATCGTCGGTGGCGTGGCAGCCCTTACCCGTGCAGAGTTGGTTCTGTTTCTCCCGGTGGTAACTGCAGTGGTTCTGGTTCGAACGGTGCTCCCGTGGCGGGAACGAGTGTTGCGCTATGCAATCTGTGGCCTCACATCTCTCCTGGTATGTCTTCCGTGGTTCGTTCGTAACAGCACGGCCTTCGACAGTCCAGTTTTCTTCTCTAACGGGATGGGGACCGTGCTTGTTCAGTCCAACTGCGACGCCACCTATTTCGGGCCTGACCTTGGATACTGGAATCTCGACTGTGGCTTGCCGATTCCCTATGGTGACGATGGTGGTCTTTTGAACGAAGTTGAACGAGACACCGTGGTACGAGAGCGGGCCACCTCCTACATCTCTGAGCACCGAAGCCATCTACTGACCACTGTCGTCCCAGCTCGGATCGGACGGATGTGGGGTATCTACGAGCCGATAGGACAACTCCGCCGCGATGTGCTTGCCGATCGCCGGTCTTTCGCTGTTTCAGCCCTAGGGCTAGTCCAATTCACACTGTTGGTGCCGGCAGCAGTGGCGGGATTTTTTGTGGTGCGCCGACGGCGCGGTCCATTACTCATTCTCAGCGCTTGGATTCCTATCGCCACATTCACTGCAGCCACCACCTTTGGTAACACCCGTTACAGAACAGCGGCCGAGACTTCGATTGTGATCTTGGCTGCGGTGGCTCTCGACGCTGTGGTTGGCTGGCGCACTAGTCGTCACAAGCCATCTGAGGCTGATCAGTTGAAAGATCAGCCAACCACAACAGCTCTGCAACCACCTGGTGGATCGTCGTAGCGGAGGTCGTCCGTCCATGGCCCCAACCACCATTCGCTCACCGCCTCGGGCAACACAAACCGGTTTGCTACGAGTTCCAAAACTGCCTGCCCCAGTAATGCAGCCCCACCGGGACAAAGGTGCCCGTCATCAGTGCCGCCTCGAACCTTTCGGACCTGCACGCGCCGCCCGTCCAGGCCCGTGCGGAATCGGACGAATGCACCGACTGAGTCGCCAAGGATCATTCCTGTGGCTACGTGGTCCACGTCAGCACGCCGCTCTGCTAGCTGACTAAAGAGACGATTAGCCAACTGTCTGGCGTCCTCAATCTGCTCTCCGGGCGGTGTGGGCGGCATAGCAAGCCAGACCAACCTGGCCCCTTCGGCCGTCAATTGATTCGCTACGTCATCTAGGCGTAGGGCGTAGGCGGAAGGATCCGCCACAATCTCGCCCAGGTCCCAACCTCCGAGCATTACAACCACTACATCCGGATCGCCGACCAGTGCGTCGTCGAGGTAGTCATCAATCCCGGGTCGTAGCAGGCCGACACCGCCAATTGAACGGGTTTCGACCACCACTGCCCCAGTTGCTTCCAACGCAGCCCGGATCCCCGGGTCAGCGTCATAGGTCACACTGTCTCCGATGGACACCACCTTGAGTGAACGGTCCTCAAATAGCGGCGGGACAAAAGTGATCAAAGCCACTACAACCATTGCCAACAGGATTCCCTTTATGAGGGTAGGAGCACTGGGCATAACCTCTGAGGGTAGGGCTCGTTGGCCCGGTGACTCCGGATCACTTTCATTGGGTCCTGTAGCATCGTTGGTCCATGATGCGAATCTGGTCATCTCGACGACGGACCTGGGCGATCTTTGCCATTTTGGTCGGCCTGTGGATCGTCTTCGCTCCTTTCAGTCGGCCCCTGCCTGGAGGTGCAGTCTTTTCCTTCGAATCAACACCGGAAATTAACTGCCAGACGCCGGTCATCGGAATGCTCGGTGACGACCAGCCCACAGCACTCGTGTACACAACGCCCCTTCCTGCCGCAGGCGATCCGACCACGGAGCGACGGGTCGACTGCACCAGCCGGGCGCGATTTCGCGTCACCCTCGGTGTCCTAGTGGTAACTATGTCCACCGTCCTCGCCTTGACTAGGCCTCGCTCCTATTCCGCCTCACCCGCTCAGCGCTCCACAGAGGTTTCACCCCATGACCTTGGGTAATCCTCAAGCCGAACTTGGTGCTACTGCAAATTTGCTGAATCTCGTGTTTGGATTCAGGCCACCTGTCGACTCTTCTTATCTGGCCTGGTACTACCTAGACAATCCTGAAGGTACAGCCGCAGTGGGTCGGGGTTACGACGGCAACCGTCTGACCGGCAACTACGCCTTAATCCCCCAACGGTTTCAGGCCGCCACAAAGTCTGATGTCCGTTTGGGTCTGGGGGTGGACCTAGCCGTGCATCCCGAGTTTCGAGGGACCGGCACCTACCGCCGAACCGTAGAAGCCAGTTACCGGGTGGGCGCTGCAGATGGACTCAGCGGGATCCTTGGCGTCGCCAACGCCCAGTCCGTGCCCAGGATGACAGATACCTTCGGTTGGCGACGTCTCCCTGACTTCCGAGCCCGCTTCCTGACTCCGATCGCCGATGGGGTCCGGTGCAGCAACCATCTCGTTGGTCCCGCCCTGCTCGCCGGCCCGCTTCTTGATGAAGCCCTTCCTCAACCAACTGAACCCCCACCAACAGGTCACGGTGCTCGTTGGAGCACTGACCTTTTGCGTTGGCGACTCGCTCGACCTGGCGCCAATTACGTTCTCCATCTGCGCGATGATGTCACTTTTATTAGTGTGGAAAGCCGCCACGGACCGTTCCGTGTAGCAGTTCTGCTGAAGGTCTTAGCCCGTCAATCTAATATCGAACCGGTCTCAGTTGGTGCGCTTGCCGCCACCCTCGCTCGTCACCATCGGACTCCTCTAGTTCTCCACTGGGGCGTCAGCCCTTTGATGCAAGGCCGGGGTATCCCACTACCCCGAGGATTGATGCCAAGCCCGTTAGGCATTGTCCTCCATGCCTTCGATGATGATGGGGCTCCCAGACTCGCCGAGCAGGACTTCACCCCAACCGCCTTCGAGTTCCTTGACTTTGACGCATACTGAAGCCGTGCGCACCGCTGTCATCATCCCGGCCTTTGACGAAGCCGACGCTCTTCCGGGAGTATTGGCCGACCTGGCCGCCCACGTGCCCGACCACGACATCATCGTTGTCGACGACGGCTCAGTCGACAGCACACACCTTGCCGCTCTTGCCGGTGGCGCCACCTGCCTACGCTTACCATTCAACCTAGGAATAGGTGGGGCGCTTCGCTTGGGTTTCCGCCACGTCGTGCAAGAGGGCTACGACCAGGCTTACCAATTCGACGCCGACGGCCAACACGATGCGACGCAGATACCTGCCCTTCTGGCTGCTCTCAGTGAAGCAGACATGGTGATTGGCAGCCGGTTTGTCAACAATCAGGGTTACCGCGTGGGGCGGAGCCGGAGTACAGCCATGGCACTTCTCCGTTACTTGGTGGGCATCATCAGTGGACAGCGTTTCACCGATACTTCATCAGGTTTTCGTGCTTTTCGCCGACCAGTCCTCCAGTTCTTTGCAACCGAATACCCGATGGAGTACATGGAGTCAGTCGAGGCTCTTGTTCTCGCTGTTCGACACGGCTTTACGGTTCACGAGATTCCCGTCACCATGCGGGAACGTTCAGCCGGCACCGCGTCAAATGGAAGTCTCCGGCTGGCCTACCATTTCGTCCGACTCCTTATTGTCCTCGTGGCGGGCGAGCCAGGAGGACGAAAGAAGCGGGAAAGGCACTCGCTATGACTGGTCAAACCCACGTGTTGCTAGCAACTCTCAGCGTTGCAGCGGTCTTGGTGATTATCCGCCTAGTGCGACGTGGTTCGCTGAAGGCCAAATACTCTGTGCTCTGGCTCACCGTAGGCCTCGTTCTAGCCATTGCCGCCTCAGTTCCCACTCTGTTAGACCGAATAGCCGATCGGCTAGGAATCTGGTACCAGCCGACACTCTTCCTGCTTCTGGCCATTGGGTTTCTGCTGCTCGTTGCCATGCACTTCTCCTATGAGCTCTCCCGACTCGAGAAGCGAGTTCGGGTACTCGCTGAAGAACTTGCTCTTCTGCGTGGGCCACTTACGGACACGAAATCAGGACAACAGGGGCCAAGCGAAGATCGCTCTTTCCATGACGACACCTAGGGTCGGGGTTTGAGCCAACCTTCGACAACGAGGTGTTCCTCCAACTGGTGAGCAAGCAGATCAGCGCCCACCGCATGGAAGTGGACGCCGTGTTCCTTGCGGAGCGGCACCTCTGCACCAGCATCATTTCGCAGAACCGAGCGATAGTCCCCGTCGGCATCACCGAGAACCTCCATGCTGTCGATTATTGAGACGCCATCACCCGATCCTCTTGCCACCGCCATCCAGATCTCATTGAGCTCATTAGTCAGGAAGCGCTCATCGCGCATTTTGGGGGTTGTCCACCAGTACACATGGGCTCCATCAGCCCGCCAGCGGGCAACGGCCTCGTTGGCTCGCTCAGCAATCACTTCGCTCCATCTCAGAGATCCAGGTGAGAGGTCCTCACCCCCGACGGCGTAGCCCTCAAACTCATTTGCTCCGATCATGACCACGACTACATCGGGCTCCCCTTCAGACACAAGACGGTCGTAATCAGCCAGAACATCGGCATCCCAGTCCCAGTGAGGGACAGTGAAGCCAAACCCAAGCGCCCCCCGCCCATCAAGCACCACATCGGGCCGGAGGTCAAGAGATCGTTCCAAGCCGTACTGAAGATCAAGCATCAAAGAGTCACCAACAGAAAGAATCCGCAAAGGTTCGTTGGCGTCGGCAAGCCGCCGCACCTCGGACGTCGGCGCAGCATCCAAGTCGGTCCCCGACTTGACCCCCTCGATCCTGACTGGATCTGAGCGGTGGAGCAGGCCATCAAGTGCTCGAAGTGGCGCGTCCAAGGAGACTTGCCGTGAGAAGCCGCCAACTGGATCAGCCCATGACCTTGCCACCGTTCGACTCCAACCGACGTCTCGCGTGTCAGCCCAGGTGTCGACTGTGTCGGGGGCCAAAAGACTCGCTCCAAGGAGGGCAAACAGGAGCGCCCCGAGCAAACGAGCAGGGTTTCCGCGACGACTATGAACCGACTCGATCATGGGGCGAGAATGATAGTTGATGAAGCCTCATCCCACATGGATGTTGCGATTATGTTACGGTAATGCCGCGATAGTCGTTCACGGCTGGTTTAACATTTTCAAAAGCGTTCCCGATCCGGAAATCCGGAAGCAGGGTTCGTAGGACAAACAAAAGGGGTTACCAACATCATGATGGCAACGATTCTCACGCTGATAGTTCTGGGTATGGTTTTTCAGGGCGTATTGGCGGTGCTCAACAGCATCCTCGACACTGTCGGTGTCAAGGGAATGCTGGAAGGCCTTCCCGTAGTGGGATCCAACCTAAATCTGATCTGGGCGTATCTGTTCGTCGTGATCAGCGGTATCGGCAACTTTGCCTTTGGAGGCTCAACCGAGATCCTGGGAATGGGCGACTTCGGAATGGACATTGGCTCCGCTCTAGCAATCACCGCCTTTATTCCAGTGAAGGATGCGGCTCTTGAGGCTCTCCGCAAGGGAGTAAGTCGCTGATCTAGTTCACCTAATTGAAACAGGAAACGCCCCGGCACCATTTAGGCGCCGGGGCGTTTCCTGTTTTGACCTTGAACTGCCGCTAGTCCAGAAGATCCCTCTGTACCCATAAACAAACATACGTTCGATTTCGTCTAGGGTTTCGCTATGGAAACTCTTCTCTCAGTTACCGCTGCTGGACTACAGGGAACGCTGTTTGGCGCAGGCCCACTCCGACTAGCCCCACTGGGTTCAGAGACCACTACTCCTCTAGATGATGACTGTCTGGTGGACCATCTACCTAACTGGCTACACGGAGCTGATGACCTGTTTGTTGAACTCAGCGACCTTCTCCCGTGGCAAAGTCACAATCGGTGGATAGGTGACCGAGAAGTAACCGAACCTCGCCTCTCTACGACAATTGAGGTTCCGTCCGCAGCAATGCGCACCATGGGTGCAGCTTTGACCTCCTATTATGGACGTGGTTTCACGGCCTCTTGGGCCAACCTCTACCGAGATGGTCGCGACAGCGTGGCCTGGCACGGTGACCGCAACAGACCCGGCAGCCTGCACGAAGATGTCGCTCTGGTTTCCGTAGGGGGATCGCGCACGCTGCGGGTCCGACCGAGAGGCGGGGGCACCTCCGCTGGCTGGACCATGGGAGCTGGTGACCTACTAGTCATGCGTGGCCCCACCCAGCAGCGCTTTGAGCATTGTGTGCCCAAGGCTTCGGGCGCTAGTCCACGAATCAGCATTGCGTTCCGCTGTCCCCGAGGGCGAGAATTCGATCAAACAGTTCGCCCGGGCCCCAATGGACTCCGACGCGTCGAATCCCGCCGCTGAGCTGACCCCCGACCCATCGTCCCGATTGATCAGGCGATACGTTCGTCAGGTGGTCAAGGCCAAAGTAAGTGCCAGCACTGGAGGCGGAATATGGGACGATTTGACGGACGCGTAGCGCTCATCACCGGGGCAGCATCCGGCATAGGTCACGCCACGGCGACACGTATGGCTACAGATGGCGCCATCGTGGTTGGATTTGACCGCGACGCTGACGGCCTTGCAGCAGTCGCTGATGAAATAGCCACCCTCGGTGGCGTAATGACATCGGCGGTTGGTGATGTCGCCAAGCGGGAGGACTGCATCACGGCCGTTACAACTGCTGCGGCCGATCACGGGCGACTCGACGTACTAGTAAACGTGGCTGGTGTGGTTTGGGCGGAACACGTTTCCGACACCACCGAAGAGGGTTGGAACCGCATGCTCGGCGTGAACGTATCCGGGAGTTTCTGGTGCGCACAGGCAGCACTTCCTCTACTGATCGAGAATCAAGGAAATATAGTGAATGTCGCCTCGAACGCAGGCCTGATAGGTCAGGCCTACACCGTCGCCTACAGCACAGCCAAGGGTGCAGTAGTCAACATGACCAGGGCCTTGGCCATGGAATATGCAAAAGAGCCAGTACGTATAAACGCTGTGGCCCCCGGCAGCGTCGACAGTCCCATGAGTCGCAACTTCACCATGCCGAACGATCTTGATTGGACGCTGGTGCAGCGCTACATCGGCTTTCGCGACATGGCTGAACCAAGTGAAGTAGCCAATGTCATTGCCTTCATTGCATCTGATGAAGCCAGTCGGATGCACGGAGCGATCGTCTCGGTCGACGGGGGCCTCACTGCTGGTTGATTCGGCCACTACCGTTGGGAACGTGCAACGACCCTATGTGCTCGGCGTGGATCTCGATGGAGTGTGTGGCGACTACACCGATGCATTTCGGACGGTGGCAGCCGAAGAGCTCGGATGCTCGGTAGAAGACCTTCCACTAGACCGCTCGTGGGACTTTTCCGAGTGGGGGCTCAACGATGTGGAGTTCGAGGAACTCCACCACCACGCTGTCACTGAACGACGGATTCTCTCGTGGATGCCGGTGATCGACGGAGCGTCGGAGACCCTCTGGCGGCTATCTGATGCCGGCGTATGGATCCGGATCATCACCCACCGGCTTTACGTAAATTGGAGCCACGCCACCGCCATCGCCGACACCGTCGAATGGCTTGACCGAGTTCGTATCCCGTACCGAGACATTTGCTTTATGGGAGACAAACCAGAAGTGGGAGCCGACCTGTACATCGACGATGGGCCGCACAACGTCGAAGCCTTACGGGAAACCGGAAATCGAGTCATCATCTTTGATGCGCCCTACAACCAACACTTAGTTGGGACGCGCGTCACAAATTGGATTGAATGCGAACAGTTAATCCTGCGCGACGCCGCCGACCGCGGCTACGAGTTTCAAGTATCCTTACCCGGTCTCGAACAGGGTTCCGACCGCCTAGAGGACCGTGACTAGCAGCCTCGAAATTCAGGGGTGCGCTTTTCGGTGAATGCCCGAGGTCCTTCTTTTGCGTCTTCGGAGGCGAAGACGGATCGACTCAGTGGCTCCTCGAACGCAAACGCCTCAGTCTCGGTCATTCCCGATGTTTCTCGAAGGGTCCGCAGGATCGCCTCAACAGCCAGCGGCCCGTTAGCCGCTACCGCTGTTGCGATCTCACGTGCCCGGGCCAACGCTGTCCCGTCCGGCACTACGTGGCCCACAAGACCCACAGATTTCGCATCGGACGCCGTCAGGTGCTTTCCTGTGAGCAGAATGTCAGCAGCCTCCGTGAAGGGAATCTGACGAGCCAACCGGACTGCTGATCCACCGCCCGGATAGAGAGACCATCGAGCCTCCGACACCCCGAACGTGGAGCTCTCAGCTGCCACCCTGATCTCTGTTCCCTGGAGTATCTCAGTTCCTCCGGCAATGGCATTTCCCTCCACTGCGGCGATGATCGGGACCCGAGGGTGCCGGGTCTTGAGGAGGCCGTCATAAATCCAACCAGATCCTTCTCGTTCCATGCGACCAGCCACGTCGTAGTCGTCGTTCTGATCTGCATCTCCAGCCATAGCTCGGAGATCCATTCCGGCAGAGAAGTGGTTGCCAGCACCAGTCAGGATGCACGCACGGATTGTCTCATCGGCGTCGATCTCATCCCAGGCATCTGCAAGCCGACCAAACATGGCGAGCGTCATAGCATTTCGTCGATCCGGTCGGTTCATGGTCAAAACCAGTACCGGGCCGAAACGCTCCATCAAGAGATCAGGTGATCTATCTGACATTGACTGAACCTTTCTCAAATCAACCCTGACTTAAGGCGGGAACGACCTCGTCGGCAATCAACTGGAGAGACTCCCAGCCAACCTCCGGGTCAATCCCCCCACAGAGGGGATGGACTACCGCAGCGCCCTGTGTCTTAATAAGGTCGATGCACTGTCCGGGGGTGAGCACCGCATGCTGCCCCCCCGCCTTCAAGGTTTCAAGGTCCGTGGCATCAACCTGCCAGCTTGTGCGCTGGTCGGGCTTCTGCCATGCGGCGTATGACCGGGCATCGTAAAGGAGGTTCTCACCAATCCGCTCCCATAAAGCCTCAGGGTCATTGGAAACCAGCACCAGCCCCGGCCCAGACGGCATTACGCAAAATGGGGTCTCGTAGCCCACCTGGTCCGCCTCCTTGAGATAGGCAGACTCAAGGTCCAGATCATGCACCGCAGGCACGAAGGGCAGGTGGTGCCGTGCCGCCCGAACGGCCGAGGCTTCGACCGAGCCACCTACGGCCAAGAGCGAGTAGGGGTCGCTGGTTGGTTTTGGTGTCACCCAGGCGGCTCGGCCACCTACCAAGAAGGGCTGGCCTTTCCAAGCCTCCAAAATAGTGGTGAGACCCTCGTCGGTGGTCCGCCCACGACGAGTTCGATCTCGATTAAACATGGTGAACTCTTCGTCCCGATAGCCAACACCCACTACTACGTTGATCCGGCCAGGTGCCATCAGGTCAATGGCGGCTACGTCCTCAGCGACTCGGAGTGGATCGTGGAGCGGCAACAACAGAGCCGATACCGAACAAAAGAGATTCCGAGTGGCACCCAGCACCGCAGCAGCCACAACGAGTGGGGCACTTATGAAACCATCTTCGGATCCATGATGTTCCGACAGGACCACACCAGCAAATCCGCGCGTGTCGGCGAACTTCACCATCTCCAACATTTCGGTGTACTGGCGCGTATGGCTGAGACCCTCCACGAACGGTGGGATTCGCAAATCGAAACGGAGGAGAATCACGAGATGGCGCCTTTCATATCCTGGTATTCAAGCGCAGCAAAAGCTGATCGCGCCACCCCAAGATCCTCCTGATTCGTTATCCCAATCCAATTTTCGTCACTGTCAATTATCTCGATGAATAACCGACCTTCAGACCGCTGGGCATCCAGTGCCACCGGCAAAAGGAACTCGGCAGTTTCAGAAGCAGCGTGCTTCGCATGGAACTCCGCCCACTGGACCGCAAGTCTGTCTAATGCGGGCAGCGGCAAGGACCAGATATTCATGGAGACCGGTGTCTCTGCAGATAGCTCACCGGACGGTTCGCTAGCCCGTATCGTTCCGCCCTCTCGTCTGATCCCATGTGTCTCAAGGAGGCCCACCAAACGCCCACTGCTGTCACGCTTGCAGATACCTCGCGACACGGCGCCAGAGCCTGGGAGGGTTTGGCCCAACTGGAAACCCAGCATGGCCGCGGTTGGTACGCCACCTGAAAAGTTTCTTGACGCGTCCGCTATCCGGGCGATTCCTGTTGGCCCGTAGTGGTCATCTGCATTGACGATGATTACTGGGCCATCAATGACGGACCGGGCGCTTACTACTGCGTGTCCAGTACCCCAAGGCTTGGCACGAGTTGGTGCAACGGCATCTTGGTGGACGATCGTCAAGTCCAGTTTGTCTCCATGTTGTGCAGCCAAGTGCTGCCGAATAGACCGATCAAGGTCTGTCCTACCAACGACAACCACCCGAGTGACCCCAGCGATTGACGCCTCCCGTATGGAATGGTCCAAGATGGCGGCGCCGTTGGGCCCCACGTCAGCCAACTGTTTAGTTCCCCCAAATCGAGAACCGAGTCCTCCAGCCAAGACAAGCAGACTGGTCACGGCATCCATCTCAGTTTGTGCTCACTGTGGAAACTCACTTCGTCGCTCAGCAGCAGCATTGGGGTCACGTTCCCCCCGCAAGAACGCCGAGCGGGCCGCATCTCCGCGGCCAAGCAGGTTCAACTCGAAGGTGAAACCTTGCTCGAAGCGGTAACTGGTTCGTATGTCGACCGGATCTATTCCGTTCATGGATGCCTTAGCGGCCCTCATGACCAGAGGATCTTTGGCCGCCAAGACTCCCGCAACCTCAGCAGCAGTAGCCGCCAACTCCTCGGCAGCGACAACCCTGAGCAACGATCCGTACTCGTGTAGTTCTTCAGCCGTCGCCGGTTCGCAGCTATACAGCATCCACCGCGCTCGGTGGGCTGGTACAAGCCGCATCAGATGAGTGGCAGCCCCAAGCGCTCCGTTGTCCACCTCGGGTAAGCCAAAACCAGCACCTTTTACAGCCACGATCACATCTGCGTTACCCACTAATCCAATCCCGCTTCCCAAACAGAATCCGTTTACAGCTGCCACGACCGGCACTACGCACTCATAGACAGCCCGGAAGGCTTCGGCACAAGACCGATTGGCTTCAACCAAACCCAGGTGACCGCCATCGGCGTTCATGGCCTGGATCTCCTTGATGTCCACACCTGCGCAAAAACCACGACCCTCGGCTGTAAGGATCACCGCCCTTACCTCAGACTGATTTTTATAGCCATCCAGCAATGTTGCCAAGCGGTAGGTATCAGCAATACCCAATGCGTTAACGGGTGGGTTCACCATTGTGATCGTTGCCACTCCATCGGCAACTGTCTCGTGTAGTGCCATTTTCTCTCCCTTCCATTTCGAGCCTGATCAGCGACGTAGGAGCACAGACGATCCGTGGCCAAATAAGCCTTGGTTGGCGCTAACTCCTACCCGGGCGCCGTCAACCTGTCGGTGACCAGCCTGCCCTCGCAACTGCCAGGTGAGCTCACATACCTGAGCGATGGCCTGAGCAGGGACCGCCTCTCCAAACGCTCCTAAACCGCCACTGGGGTTCACTGGAATACGCCCACCGATAGAGGTCTCACCGGCCCGAAGCAACGACTCCGCCTCGCCTTCAGCACACAGACCTAGATGTTCATACCAATCCAGCTCCAATGCGGAAGAGAGATCGTACACCTCAGCAACGTCGACATCCTGAGGCCCGACCCCTGCTTCGGCATAAGCCCGAGCTCCAATCGATTCTTTAAAACTCAAGCTGGGTGGGTCAACTACTGCCGCAGAGTCCGTTGCAAGATAGGGAAGGTCGATCACTGTGTCTGGATAGGTAGGCATAACCGTAGACAAACCCGCCACCCTCACCGGGTCCATTACTCCTCTGGAGCGCGCATAGTCCATCGAGGAAAGGACGAGAGCCGCCCCCCCATCACTGGTTGCGCAGACCTCCAGTAGCCGAAGTGGGTCCGAGACAACTGGGGAATGTGCGATGTCCTCCAGGTCATACTCCTTTGGATACCGCGCGTTCGGGTTGTGCATCCCATGGCGACTGTTTTTAACCTTGACTAATGCAAAGTCGTCCGGTGTGGCTCCGTAGAGGGCCATCCGTCGTCGGGCATGCAGACCGAAGTAGACGGGATTAGTTGCCCCGACCATGTGAAACCGGAGCCAGTCTGTGTCGTCGGGTCGATTTCCATCAGATGGAGCCAGGAAACCTTTAGGGGTGGTATCAGCGCCGATCACGATGGCCACGTCGCAGGCTCCCGAGAGGATCTGTCCTCGCGCTGCCGACAACGCCGTGACTCCAGATGCGCATGCGCCGTAAGTGCTCGCTACCTGTGCACCGTTAAATCCGAGAGCTCGGGCAAAGGTGGATCCAGCGACATAGCCCGGATATCCGCAACGCACCGTTATAGCCCCAGACACGAAACCCACGTCATTCCAATCCACGCAGGCATCAGTCAACGCCTCTCGGGCAGCATGGACTCCGTACTCGGCGAAGTTGCGGCCCCACTTTCCCCACGGATGCATTCCGACGCCAATAATGGCGATTTCATCCACCGGTGGACCTGCTTTCCGTTAGAGGAGCCCGGTCAAACACCGGTCCCCCACCGATACGGGGGTTGACTTCGAGTGGACGCCACTGCCATGTCATGTAGTCAACATCATCATCGGTGTAGAGCACACCTAGTTCCATCTGGACTGCCATACCGACATTCAGATCATCAACCGCCCACCCAGGGGCCACTTGTCCCAGGACCACCATTCGCTCGACTTCCAACTCCACCGCAGCTATCACGATGGGTTCATAGGGCTCAGCAATGACGAACGGAGGTGGCGGCGGATAGGCGCTGTTGGTAAATGACCAGATCTGTCCCGTCCGGCTGAGGAGTACCTGCTCGACAGTTCCATCTGGTTGGCGAGGATCACCGCCGCCAAGGTGCAGCGGAAAGCAATAAGCGCCGCCCTGTAAGCGGCCGCCAATCAACTGCGGTTCGTCGCCCATCGTGAAGAAGCCTTCAACGGCTGGAACACTTGTCCGCTCAGCTGCCTCAGTCATGGCCTACCCATTCCTTTACTTTAAGGGCGATACAACCCAACGGTTCTAAACTGTGGTGTCGGAAGGCTGCCCGGGGGCCAGTTTTCCCTTGGTCGAGCCGGATACCGGGCTGCCTGGAGGCGCCCGGTACCGTCGACATAATGAGTGGGCCATCCGAAGACGCTGTGTTTATCGACCGGGTCGAGTCCTTCCACGTGGAGAACTGCAGACGGATTGGAGATTCTGTCAGCAAGGGATCCGGTCACGACGATCCCGATGGCCTCACTGCTGCTCGGGCATACCAAGGTGCTCTGGCTGATGCTGGTCTCGCTGGAATAACAATTCCCTTCGAGTACGGAGGAGCTGGCCTCACCGCCCATCACCAAGAACTCTTCACCCAGACAGCTGCAGCCTGGTACCGACCTGACTCAGCTCTGAGCATCTCTCACGGCATGTGTCTACCAATGCTGAATCAGTATGGGACCCACGAGCAGAAGGCTGCATACATTGCCGATCTGGTCCGGGGCGCCACGATCTGGTGTCAGATGTTTTCTGAACCCGGCGCAGGATCAGATGTTGCCGGGTTAGAAACAAGAGCCGTCCTCGATGGTGACGAGTGGACGCTCGATGGACAAAAGGTCTGGACCTCGGGTGCCCACTACTGCGACTTCGGCCTTGTAGTGGCTAGGACCGATCCAAGTCTCCCCAAGCACCAAGGCCTCTCGATGTTTATCGTCGACTTGCACTCCCCCGGCGTCGACGTCCGTCCTCTTGTTCAGATGTCCGGAGCCCGTGGCTTCAACGAAGTTTTTTTCAACGACGTTCGTTTCCCACAGACCAACCTGCTCGGAGAAGTCAATCAAGGTTGGAGCCTCGCCGTTTCTATGCTCATGTTCGAGCGTGTCTCCATCGGGGCGGGCGGTGGCGGACTCAACGCTAAACGTAATCCTGAGTTGATCCAGCTCGCCCAAGACCTCGGCCGATCTGATGACCGACTGGTTCGTCAAGCGTTGGCCGACCTATACATCCATGAAGAGATCAAGGACTACGTAGCGCAGCGAATCCGGGCCACAGTGGCTGCCGGACGGGTGCCAGGCCCTGAAGGCTCAATCGCCAAACTGACAGGCGCACTACTGGCCCGTCGTACACGAGACACGGCTATGGCCATAATCGAAACCAGTGGTCAGGCATGGAGTCAGTTGGACCAACAGCGTCAGAATCTGCGCTCAGCGGCTGGAGAGAAGTGGTCGAACTTTTGTTACAACGCAGCAGGCATAAGTCTGGCGGGCGGCACTGACGAGGTACAACGCAATATCATTGGTGAAAGGGTTCTTGGTCTCCCCAAAGAACCAGACGCCTTCAAAGGTGCAGCCTGGCAGGACGTTCCCCGTAACTAACCCATGTTTTTGGACCTCACCGATCAACAAAAGGCTCTTCAGCTCGAGCTACGGAACTATTTCACGGCACTAATGACGCCCGAGGTTAAAGCCCGCGTTTCTAGTGCGGACTTCGCTGAGAACACTGAGTACAAGGCCCTGATTCGTCAGATTGGCGCCGATGGTTGGCTTGGCGTGGGATGGCCGACCGAATACGGAGGGCGTGGTTTCACTCCAATCGAGCAGTACATCTTCTTCGATGAGTCCCAGGCGGCCGGGTGCCCAATTCCCTTTCTAAGCACCAACACCGTCGGCCCGACAATTCGTGATTTTGGAAATGAAGTCCAAAAAGACTTTTTTCTACCAAAAGTGCTTTCCGGTGAGATGCACTTCTCAATTGGCTACTCGGAACCCGACGCCGGCACTGATCTAGCCGCTCTCCAAACACGGGCGGTACTTGACGGCGACCACTGGGTGATTAACGGCCAGAAACTTTACACCAGCCTTGCCTACAACGCCGACTACATCTGGTTGGCAGCACGCACCGACCAGGAAGGGGGGCGCCACAAGGGAATCACCGTGTTTCTAGTTGACACCAATGATCCGGGATTCTCCATTCAACCGTTTGAGACTTTTGGTCAAACTCATACCACGGCGACCTTCTACCAAGACGTCCGGGTGCCGGACGCCATGAGGGTCGGCGACATCAACGGCGGCTGGAGCCTTATCACCAACCAGTTGAACCACGAACGGGTCTCCTTGTTTCCCGGAGCACGTCTTGTCCAGATAACCAACGAGGCTGTGGCATGGACGCGCACCACGGTCACCGCCGATGGTCGCCGGCTGATTGACCACGAATGGGTCCGTATCGCACTTGCCGAATGTCGATCCTTAGCCCGGCACCTTGACTTACTGAACTGGTACGTCGCTGCCGAAAACACCGCTGGCCGTGTGAATCCCGCTTATTCCTCTTCGATAAAGGTCCACGGCTCAGAGTCCATGCATCGCGTCTACACACTTCTGACCCAGGTCATGGGTGCCACCGGCGTTCTTCGGGTCGGCGCCCCGGGGGCCACCATCCTCCAGTCGATTGAAGCCTCGTACCGCAGTGTCTGGGTCATGACATTCGGCGGTGGCACCAACGAGGTCCAACGAGACATCATCGCCATGGCCGGCCTCGGCCTTCCCCGTGAGAAACGTCGGCAGTCTGCGGAGTCTTCAACGGCGGCGAGGCACTAGTCGCAATGGACTTCACCCCTACCGTCGAACAAGAGGCTGTCACCAGTTTGGCCGATCAGATCTTCGGCGATGCTCTCAGCCCAGAACTGCAGAGCCAGCGTCTTAGAGTAATTGAGTCCGGCGACGACTGGTTCGACGACGATCTGTGGAGACTGTTGGCTGACGCTGGACTGCTGGGGATCACTCTCTCCACTGATATTGGTGGTGCTGGTCTTGACGCAGTGGCGTTGGCTCTCCTGGTTCGCACCCAAGGTGCCCATGTGGCGCCCCTCCCGCTTCTGCCGTCATCAGTAGCGGCCTTCGTGGTGGACCATCACGGGAGCCCCGCGCAGCGGGAGCGCCTCCTTCCGGGGATAGTCGATGGCTCTCAGGTGTTGACCGTTGGCGTTCAAGAACTTCTTGACGACCGACTCAATATGCCGACATGCATCTTCGCTCATGGACAGGTAACCGGAACGAAAGTGGTGGTCGAACATTTCGAAGTAGCCAATCGCCTGCTAGTCACTGCCTCTTCGCCAAGTGGGCCTTGCTGTGTTCTAGTGGATAAGTCAGCGTCAGGCATTTCCGTCACGAGTGGGCGCTCGACTCGGCTGCAGCCTCTTTCTCAGGTCACCTTCAAGAACACGCCGGGAGAGCTAGTCGGCGACTCCAGTGCCGTCCAAGCACTACTAGCCCATCTGCGCCTAGCCATCTGTGCTACTCAACTCGGAGTCACTGAACAGGCACTTGCTCTGACAGCAGAATATGCAACAAACCGACAACAGTTCGGTCGGCCCATCGCTACCTTTCAGGCTGTAGGGCAACGTCTAGCCGACCAGTTCGTGAACGTTGGCGGCATCCGACTTGCCACACTCTCGGCGGCCTGGCGTTTAGCCAACAATCTGGATGCCGAGGAAGATCTACTAGTGGCGAAGTGGTGGGCGTCAGAGCGAGCAACCGAAGTTGCCCACGCCACCCAGCACATACATGGGGGAATGGGAATGGCTACCGATTATCCGCTGCACCGCTACACGCTCTGGAACAAGCACCTAACCACGTCGCTTGGGGCGGGTAACCAAACCCTGCGTCATCTCGGCGCCCTTTTAGCCAACTAACTGAACTGACTGCGAGATCCGTCTATGCCCCACCATGACCTCCTGATTCTCGGCGGAGGTTCAGGTAATTCGGTGATCGGTGCTGAACACGACCACTGGGACATCGCTATCGCTGAGCCTTGGGCCTTTGGGGGAACCTGCATGAATCGCGGGTGCATTCCCTCCAAGATGCTCGTCTACGCAGCCGACGTATCTCTTGCAGCGCGTCATGGCTCTGTCCTCGGATTGCGCACCACCTCTGAACGGGCCGACTGGGTAGCGATCCGGGACCGAATCTTCGGACGAATCGACCCAATCGCCGAAGCTGGTCTCGCGTATCGGGAATCGCTGGACAACGTCACGGTTTACCGCGACGCTGCGCGTTTTACTGGGGAGCGGACGGTACTGCTTGGCGGCACTGAGGTGACGGCCGACAAGATCGTCTTGGCAATAGGTGCCCGAACATCTCTGCCCCCCATTCACGGCCTAGCCACCGTGCCCTTTCGAACGTCAGACGACATTATGAGAATCGACTCACTTCCTGAACATTTGGTGATTGTCGGTGGCGGTTTTATTGCTCTAGAGATGGCCCACATATTCGATGGACTCGGCTGCAAAGTCACCATTGTCCACAGGGGCGACCTTCTCCTTCGGGGTGCGGATGCTCAAGTTCGGCAGTGCTTAACAGAGGCCTACGGCCGTCGAATGGATCTCCGGTTACAGACGACCATCTCTTTTGTTGAACACTCGACGGACAGTGGAGATGGCGGGGTGTTTCATCTGACCCTTTCGGACGGCACAACGTTGACGGGTGATGAGCTACTGATAGCGACTGGCCGCACTCCTAATGGCGACCTCGCCGAGGTCAACCATGGTGGCATCGTCACTGACGCTCAGGGCTACGTAATCACTGACAGTCGTCTGCGGACCACCGCCGACGGAGTGTGGGCCCTCGGCGATGTCACCAACCCGGTTCAACTGAAACACACCGCCAATGCTGAGGCCAAAGTAGTGGCCCACAACTTGCTCCACCCCACCAATCCCCGACAAATCAATCGGCAGTTTATACCGCACGCAGTTTTTGGTCATCCCCAGGTCGGCTCGATTGGTCCCACAGAACAGGAACTTCTCAGCAGTGACCGTCCTTTCCTCGTGGCAACCCGTGATTACGCATCTACCGCCTACGGCTGGGCGATGGAAGAAACCACTGGATTTGCCAAGGTGCTCGCAGATCCCGAGACCCGACTGCTTATCGGTGCACATATTGTGGGGCCCCAGGCTCCAACACTGATCCAGCAACTCATTCAGGGCATGGTTGCCGGCCAGACTGTCGACGAGATGGCGTACAACCAACTCTGGATCCATCCCGCCATGCCTGAACTGCTCGAACAAGCGCTTCTAGCAATCTAATTTGGGCCACAAATACGGCCTCGAAAGGACCAACTATGCACGAACTGAAAGGAAAGGTTGCTGTAGTTACTGGCGGCGCCTCCGGGATGGGCCTCGCCTTCGCTCATCGCTTCGTTGCAGCCGGAATGAAAGTGGTTCTTGGCGACATTGAAACGGCAGCGCTGGATGAGGCAGTTAACGGTCTGCACGACGTTGGCGCCGAAGTTTTAGGCGTTCGGTGTGACGTATCTGATGCAACCTCCGTCCACGACCTAGCTAGAGCCACCAACGAGTCCTTCGGTGCGGCCCACGTGGTCTGCTTAAACGCTGGGGTCGCCACCGCTGGAGCACTCAACGAACAAAGCCTCGCCGACTGGGAGTGGGTCCTCGGCGTGAACCTCATGGGCATCGTCCATGGCCTAGACGCCTTCTTGCCTGGACTCATTGACCGAAATGAAGGTCATGTGGTTGTCACCGCTTCGGTGGCAGGCCACACCGCGTATCCCACTCTTGGGCCCTATTCGGCCACCAAGCACGCCGCCGTCGCAATTGCGGAAACGCTCTACAACGAGTTGACCTCAAGTGGTTCGCAAGTTGGTGCAACCGCACTATGCCCTGGTTTCGTCGACACCAGAATCTTCGATTCTGATCGAAACCGACCTGAGCACTTGGCTGTCAGGTTGCCAGAACCTGAGTCAGCTGAAGAGCAAATGATGCGAGCAGCTTTTCTGGAAATGATCGCCACGGAGGCACCCAAACCCCACACTGTCGCAGACTTGGTACATGACGCCATTCTCAACGGCACATTCTGGGTGTTTACCGATGAGTTGCACCTCGAAAGCATCGGTCACCGGCACACTGAAATTGTGGAGCAAAGAAATCCAACTGAAATCCGATCGATAGCCGAGAATGCTCTCGACTGAGCGTCTTTCAAAAACTGTCAGTTACCTAGATCGGTGGGCGCCAGTGCGACGGCCACAAACTCCTGGGCCCAGCGATAATCAGACTTTCCATTCGGGCTCCGCTGAAGTTTGTCCACGAAGACAATACGTTTCGGCACCTTAAAGCCCGCTATAGACCTTCGGAGTTCGACCTTCAACGTGTTTTCATCAGCGGCACCAGCCGAAACCAATTCAACGACCGCAGCGACAGCCTGGCCCCAGCGATCATCAGCGATACCAACCACGTTGCAGTCCGTGACGGTTGCCAGCTCCTTGAGTGCCTCTTCGACTTCCTCAGGAAAGACCTTCTCCCCACCCGTGTTGATGCAGGCCGAGCCCCTCCCCAGCAGAATTATGGTTCCGTCGGCCTCCACGGTCGCCCAGTCGCCGGGAATCGACCAACGCCGACCACTGATCACGGGAAAGGCTGATTCAGTCTTCTTGGGGTCCTTGAAGTAGCCAACGGGTAGGGGCCACCCCAGAGCAACCTGTCCCCTCTCTGCTGAGCCTGGTTCCACCTCCCGGTTGTCCGCCGTAAACACTTTGGTGTGCTCACCCAGAGCAAACCGGCCCGTGGTCTCCTTTTGGCCGGCTATCCGGGCCTTACCCGACGTCACCTGGTTTGCCATACCAGTTCCCTCACTTGATCCAAGGGAATCAAGGATGGTGCATGGATGGTGGTCTAGGAGAGCTTCCTTGATCGCTGCGCTGAACATCACCCCGGAGGACAACAGCAGACGAAGTGAAGAAAGATCCGGCTTACGGCTCTCAGCCACAGCCCGGTCGAGCGCCTCCACCATTGGGCGCCCGAATGCATCCCCAACCATGCTGATCATGGTGATGCGGTCTGCTGCCACGGTACGCCACAGTTCATCAGCATCGAAGTTGCGATTAGCCAAGGTGGCCAGCATCCCTCCATGACTTAGCGTGGCCAGACCCGGGATGCCTGAAGTTCCGTGCATCAGTGGTGCCGCGCAGAGTTGACGCATTTCTCGGCCTGCATTGGCAACGCGACGAGCGATACCGGCCGCTTCGGCTGGCGTCGTTGGGATCGACTCACGAAACGACCGAAAGGTTGCTTCCAT
This sequence comes from Acidimicrobiales bacterium, assembly GCA_029242745.1. Lineage (GTDB taxonomy): Bacteria > Actinomycetota > Acidimicrobiia > Acidimicrobiales > MedAcidi-G1 > UBA9410. The sequence goes on from JAQWTI010000020.1 coordinate 74,815, forward strand.
GGAACCTAGGAGATTCGTATGGTCCCACATGACCGCTTTTGGCATCCCCGTGGTGCCCCCCGTGTACAAGAACCAGAGGTCACTCCCGGAGCGACCAATCCGTTCCATGGGATCAGCCAGCAATGCCTCCTCGTAGGAAAGCGCCCAGTCAGGAACTGCTAGCGGGGAACCGCCCACTTGAATAAGAACTTTCAGGTCTGGACACCGGTGACGGACAGCATCCACGCGTTCCACCAAAGTGTGATCAAAGAAAATTGCCTCAGCGTCAGAGTTTTCGAGAATGTAAGCCAACTCATCACCCGTGTAGCGGTAATTAACATTGGCGGGGACTCCCCTCATTTTGAAGGTCGCGTACTGGGCCTCGGGGTACTCGCTCCCGTTGTATAGAAACAGGGCCACTTTGCTACCCGGCCCGAGGCCGCCGGCACTCAGCACCTCGGCTAGACGAGCCGCCCGATCGTCAAACGCGTACCACGAGGTGGGAACTCCACCTGCTGAGTGCGCACGCTGGTTGCCGACTTCGTCGGCAACGGCCTCCCATGCTGTAGCCAGATTTAAACGTCCGTCTGTTGCTGCCACAGCCGCAGATGGTACCGAACCACCACGGCCCCTACGCCATGGAACCAATCGACTGGAAATAGGCACTAGCCGGCACTAAACGCCCCTCTATGATTATTTGTTGTGGGCAGCACCTTCGGATCCCTCTTCCGACTAAGCACTTGGGGCGAAAGCCATGGAGCCGGTATAGGCGTTGTCGTTGACGGGTGTCCACCACGACTCCCACTATGCGAGGACGACCTGCAGCGTGACCTCGATCGCCGGCGCCCGGGGCAGAGTCGGCTGACCACTCAGAGAAAGGAAGCAGACCGGGCACAGATTCTTTCTGGCGTTTTCGAGGGGAAGACCACCGGCGCACCAATAGCGGTGTTGGTCAGCAACGAAGACGACCGTTCCGCTGCCTACGATCATCTGAAACACTTGTATAGGCCATCACACGCCGACTTCACTTACGACACCAAGTACGGCAATCGTGACTGGCGCGGCGGCGGTCGCTCCAGCGCCCGAGAGACCATTGGG
>JAQWTI010000033.1 GCA_029242745.1 Acidimicrobiales bacterium
CGAACTACCACTCGAGGAGGCCACACTGCCCCCACCATCAGAGCCACAAGCACCAGCAAGCAAAGTGAAGCTCAGAAAAATCGCAAGTAGTGAAATAAGCCGCTTCAGCATGGCTCTCATATCCCTCCGGAGTGCTCCAAGCAGCTCGGTCACCACCCGAAGGCAGGACCGCGTCTGCACCGTTTGACAAAACGATGGCCCTAATACCCAGCAGATAGCAAACCAGCGCTCTATAGAAATTTAAATCTAACTAAGCAGACAAGAGTAAGAGTGCGACACACCACATCAGAATGCGAGCTGACCGCAATCTGTTAGTCGATAAATCAGGAGAGGCGATCCAGTCTTACTGACAGGAAGTCCTAGTTGAGAAGCTTACCCAGTTACCGGAATCAGGGGATGATGGCAGGCGACGTGGTGACCCACAGAAATCTCGCGCATCTGTGGCTCCTCATTGGTGCACCGTTCTGAGGCCTCGGGACAACGTGTCCTGAAGCGGCACCCAGAAGGGGGATCGATGGACGACGGGATTTCCGGCACCTGATCCATCGACAAGTCAATACTGAGTGTGGGATCTGGTTCTGGAATGGAATCAAGAAGAAGGGACGTGTACGGATGCGCTGCGTTGGCGTATAGGTCATCGGGTTCCGCAACTTCGCAGAGTTTTCCCAGGTACATGACAGCCACACGATCACTCACGTTCTTGACGACGGCAAGGTCATGGGCAATAAAGACCAAGGTCAGCCCATACTCCACCTTCAGGTCGCGAAGTAGGTTCAGAATCTGGGCTTGAACACTGACATCCAGAGCACTTACCGGCTCGTCACAAATAAGGACTTTGGGGCCAAGAATAAGGCTCCGCGCAATGGAAATCCTTTGGCACTGGCCACCTGAGAACTCGTGGGGTCGCTTGTCCCGGGCGACTTCAGGATCAAGGCCAACGGCATAGAGCATCCGATCAACTATCTCGGCCTGTTCCCGTTCATCGTGAGGGCCCCAGACTTTGAGGGGTTCAGCAACGATGTCAGCGACCTGTCGCCGAGGATTTAAAGAACTGATCGGATCCTGAAAAATAATCTGGAGTCCAGTTCGATGTGACCGCACTTCCTTTTCAGAAAGATCAGTCAACTCGACTCCGTTAACGACTACCGAACCGCTGTTTGGGGGCGGTAGTTGTATCAAAGCTCGGGCGACAGTGGACTTCCCGCAACCTGACTCACCGACCAAACCAAGCGTTTCGCCTTCCTTGACGTCCAGACTTATGCCACTAACAGCCTTCACTGTTTTCTTACCGGCCGCCCTGAATTCAACAACCATGTCTTCGATCTTGATTAATACCTCTTCATCACGTCGAAGATGGGCTTTTCCCGTCCCAGCCATTACGCAGAACCCTCTTCGGGGGAATCCCCAACTGTTTGCCCGATTTTTCCAGCGATCAGGGAGTCCGCTACCACGAGTGTCTGAGGCAAACGATCAGAGAGGTTTCGTTCAAATGCTTCCTGGTTGGCATCCGTCCCAACCGGAAACCAGCAGGCTGCTTCGTGCCCTGAGTTGCCTATGGGAGTGAGTGGTGGGTCCTCCTCGTGGCATTTCAACTGCGCATAGGGGCACCTGAGGCTAAACGCGCAACCCTTGGGCAGATGAGTCGCTACGGGAGGCCGTCCTGTGATCGCAACCAGTGGAGTGTGGCTGGCTTGCGTCGTCCGGGGGATAGAACGCATTAGTGCCTCGGTATATGGGTGGCTCGTGCGACCAAAGATTTCAATTGTGGAAGCTTTTTCGACCACCTTTCCCGCGTACATGACGAGAGTGTCGTCTGTGCGGCCAGCCACTACTCCTAAATCATGGGTCACCATGACCAACGTCATGTTCCGTTGATCTTGTTCTCGGCTCAACAAATTGAGGATCTGATGCTGGACTGTGACATCCAATGCCGTTGTTGGCTCGTCAGCAAACAGCAGAGATGGTTCGCAGGCCAAGGCGCTAGCAATTGAAACCCGCTGCCGCATGCCCCCACTCAGTTCATGAGGAAACCGGCCGATCCTTGATTCAGCTTCGGGAATCCGAACCTCGTTAAGAAGTTCAAGAGCAGTCTGTTTCGCTGCCTGTCGGCCAACACCTCTGTGTTTTCTCAAATGTTCCGTGACCTGACGTCCGATCTTCACCATGGGGTTCAGGGAAGTCATCGGATCCTGAAAGATCATCGCGATCTTCGAACCCCATAGTTTGCGCATCTCCCGCGAGTCCAGAGACAGCAAATCTCTCCCCTCAAAGAGCGCTCTACCTGTCGTTTTAACGTTGGCGCCGACATTGAGACGCATGATCGATCGAGCGAGAACCGTTTTCCCCGAACCACTCTCTCCAACAATTCCCAGAGATCTGCCCCGCTGGAGAAGGAAACTGACCCCTCGGACAGCCTCCAACTCACCGATTGGTAGGAAGAAACTTGTGCGAAGGTCCTCCACCCGCAGAATCTCAGACTCTGGCGCAGGAACATCCAGGGTGGCGACAACCGTACCTTCAGTAGTCATAGATCATCCTTAAACCGCCGCTGAACGGACGGCTGTCTGAGCCCGGAGCCAGTCGACAAGATTATTGAATGAGTAGACGGTCATGAGGAGTGTCACAGAGGGCCAGATGGCCGGCCAAACGTTGATGAGTAGGTCCTGTCGGGACTGGGCAATCATGCCCCCCCATGAGGCCGTGGGGATCTCTACACCGAGTCCAAGAAACGAGAGTGTCGACTCAAGGATGATAAGGATGGCCATGGAAACCAGCCCGAAGGCAAGGACCGCAGGGAAGACGTTGGGGAGGATTTCTCGAAGCAGAATCCGCCTCCTACTGGTACCGATCGCCTTGGCCGCAGAAACAAAATCTTGCCCACTAACCGTGATGGCGGTCGCTCGACCGACGCGGGTGAAACGGGGCCAGATAAATATCGCAGTTACCGCACACAGAACAAAGAGGCCCCGTGCCTCAAGAAGTGTGGTCACGAATAGCAGTCCGACAAGTGCTGGAAACGAGAGCATGACATCGACGAAAGCCATGATAGAGGTGTCCACAAATCCTCGAAGGAAGCCCGAGATTGAACCGAGTATGCAACCCACTGTGACTCCGACAGCCACCCCTGAGAAAGCGAAAATCAGTGAAACACGCGCCCCGTAAATCAGTCGGGCAAGAATATCGCGACTGACATTATCGGTTCCCAACCAATGGCTCGCTGACGGGCCGTCGTTGGTCTTGCCATCTCCAAAGATGAAACCCTGATAATCAGGATCGTGAAGGCCAGGGATCACATCAGCAAAGGTTGCGGCCGATACCAGAAGGATTAGCCAGGTAAAGCAGAACTTGGTCAACCAAGGCATCCTCTTCAAGACGCCGACAAATCGGGTCGCGCGACCAGCCGACTCTGAGCCACCATCGTCTGTTGGCTGGTTTCCTACAACCCCAAGATCGGCAGATTCAGACACCTAATTCGTCCTTCTAATGCGAGGATCTATAACCATGTAAGCCACATCCACAACGGTGTTGACGATGACATAAAAGGCGGTGATAAGAACGGTGATTCCCTGCACCATCATGAAATCCCGTTGATAGATCGCAGAAAAAATTCGTCTACCGATCCCAGGGATGGCAAAGAGGAACTCAACGACCAGGGTTCCTCCAATCAAGGTCCCGACACTCAGACCGACCACCGTGACCAAGGTCAGGAGACTTGGTCGCAAACCATGTCGGAAGAGCACAAAGCGATCTGTGAGCCCCTTTGCCCGAGCAGAAAGGATGTAATTCTCCTTGAGAGTGCTGATCATGTCCGAGCGAAGGACACGCGTGTAAACAGCCGCTTCCGTTATAGCCAACGACATTGCAGGAAGAGCAACGGTCTTCAAATTGGGGCCAATTCCATTACTGGGCCTGTTCCATCCAGTGGCGGGAAACCAGTTGAGCTTCAGCGCAAAGATGTAGATAAGGATCAAGCCTGTGACGAAGACAGGCATGCTCAGTCCAAGTTGAGCAAAACCTGATATCACTCGGTCTGGGCGTTTTCCCTCCCTATAGGCGCTGAACACCCCCACAGGTACAGCCAGGAGCAGAGACAGGCCCACAGCAACGAACATGATTTCGAGAGTGATTGGGAGTCGATGAGTGATCTCAGCAGTCACCGGTTGACCAGTCACGATGGAGTCGCCGAGGTCACCTGTTACAGCGTTGCCGAGCCAACGCCCATACCGGACAAGCATTGGGTCGTTGAGTCCCCACTCCTCACGGACTTGTTCGACGAACTCCTGATCCTGTTGAGCATCAATTGGGATGAGAGCATTGATGGCGTCACCCGGTAGAACATTGACCATCACGAAGGTCGCGAATGAGACCGTCAAGAGTGTCAGTACAAGCCGCAACAAGCGGCTCGCGATCATCTTTGGCATCTGTCCCTCACGCCATCAATAGATACTGGCTTGATCTCTGGTGGAGACCAAATCCTTTACTCGCTAATCATTGCGGAGCATTTTGCACACTCCACGCGGCATCTAGAAAAAGTTTGGCGCGGGGGCCATGCAAATAGGCATGGCCCCCGCAGCAATAAACTTTTGAACCAAATTGGCTCTAGTTGTCCGTCCTCCAGACCTGGTGCCACTCGCCAATTGCACTCGGATGACCCATGAGCAAGGTTCCGTCTGGCGTCACACCGGTATCGAGGCCAGTAATCGCTTCGTCTACTGCGATCACCGTCGCTGTGCCACCTGAGAACCAATGCGGCACATCGCGGTTGGCAATGATTCCGATCTTCTCGTACAGCGCATAGCGCTCTGAGAAATCAGCCGTGACTAGCGCCTCAGCCAAATAGCCCTGGATCTCCGCATTGTCATAGTTGGCGAAGTTCAGTGGGTTGGCCTGCCAAGGGTTGTAGGCCTGGCCCATAGGCACCGACGGATCGGCTTCACTGCCGTAGCGCCAACAATGAGCACCATGTTCACCAAGGAAGCCATTGGCAAGTCCCAGCGAAACGTTGATATGTGTCTGCTGGTCGTTGGCCGTATCAACATCAGTGTCAACCAGCCCAGTGGCGTCCCACAACTGCTCATGCACCGACATGGCTGCAACGAGTGTCGGGTCCATGGGGCACGCTAGATCCACATGAATCTTCTCCCCGACGGCCTTGCCATCAGAGCGAGCAGGATCATCCACATACTCCTGCAACGACGCCACACCGGCCTCGAAGTCAAAGTCGGGGTAGGCGTCCGCAACCTTCTGCGACCACCAGGGGCTGTCAATTGAGAAGAACTGCGAAACAGGAGTCGAAATCCCCTTACCACCTAGGGCCTCGATTACCGCTTCCTGGTTGGTTGCCAAGATGAGACCCCGACGGACTCGGACATCGTCGTATGGGGCTACTTGCGTGTTGAAGTGTCCACCACCCGAATCATTGCCCTGGAACTCGTAAAGGGTCACACCCTCCAACTCCCGAGCGTCACGGACCGTAGCTTGTCGCCGTGATTCCATCGCTGAGGTAGTACCCGAAGCCAACGAAGCTAGTCGCGTCGTCTCATCAGGAATCGGCCGGTACACCATTTTGTCCAGGTACGGCAACTGCCTGCCGTTGATGGACAGCCAGTAGTTCGGGTTACGGAGAAGAATCGTCTCGTTGTCAATATCCCGGCTTTCCAAGACGAACGGTCCCGTCCCTACCGGCATCAGGTTGAAAGCATCCGAGTCGGCAGCAGCATCCGGATGGAATACGTAACCGATCGGTGCATTTCCAAGGAACGAGTCGAAGGCCACGTTTGTGGCTGACAGGGTGTAATCGACCGTGAGATCGCCGGTCGCCTCGACATTGATCAAACCCGCTGTCGCTATCGCGCCAGCTGCCGCCGCTCCAGCCTGCTGGATAGGCCACATACCCGCAATGGTCTGTGCGCTAACCGGGTCGCCGTTGTGGAAAGTAACCCCCGAACGCAGAGTCGCCGTCCAGACGGTGAAGTCACCATTCGGCACAAGCGACTCAGCGAGCCACGGATGGTACGCGCCGGTCCGGGCTTGACGAACCAACGGATCGAAGATCTGGCCCAACATCGTGTAGCAGGAGGAGGCGCAAGCGTCCTCCCATGGACGCATACCAGTCGACTCGGCCTCTAGGCCAATAACAACTGTGCCTCCGTACTGTGGCTTGGCGGCCGGGATGACCAGGTTGCCCTCGCCAAGCGAAGATCCACCTGGTGCGTACTCGTAGACAACGTTGGCGTTGGACGCCGGAATGTCACTCGAGTCGCCGTGACCAATCACCGTGATCTTCTGAGAACCACAGTCACCAAAAGCGTCACAACTAATCAGACCAATAATGCCCGAGTAGTC
>JAQWTI010000041.1 GCA_029242745.1 Acidimicrobiales bacterium
GCGCAAGTTGCTGCCGTTGGTTACACCGTCCATTCTGGACATTTCGTTCCTTCAGGTCGATCAGACCGATGGTGACGGTTCAGAAGCCCACGTTGTCGAGTTGGCAACGAGTTGGATGACCGACAACGCCGACCACGTCAACGCGTGGATCGCCGAAGCGATGGCCGCCCCATTGGCGGAAGCCAGCACTGACGACGTGATTGCTGCCTTTGATGCCAATGGAGACGGAACAATAACGATTGGTGTTGCTGCTGCTGGTCCTCGTGACGACAATGGCTACTACCAGTCCGTTGTTAACTTCGCTGAGGCCTTCTCGGCCGCCAATGGCTTTGCTCCTCCGATAGTGAGCGACAACATCGGTCCTGCTGAGGCTGCTCAGAAGTTGTCTGATCTTGCTCAACAGGGTGTTGACATTCTGATGGTTGGCGCAAGCGAAATCGCTGAGCCGCTTGTGGACCTGACCGAGCAGTTCCCGGACATCTTCTGGTACTGCAACTGTGGTGCAGGATTCCAAGAGTTGCCAGGGCTTGCGCAAGCGGTTGACTGGGGCGCACCAATTCACTACACCGGTGGTGTAGCGATGGGTGCAGTGATGATGGAGCAGGGAAGCACCCAGGCGGTGTTCCTCGGATGTTGTGACATCAATTTCGAGCGTGAGGCCTATCTCGGCACTGTGGCTGGTCTTCAGTCTGTGGACGAAAGCTTCACGATGGAATATGTCGGGACAGGGGACTATCCATACGACTTTGACAACTCAGCAAATGCGACAGCTGCCCTGACGAATGCTCATGCCAATGGCGCTACTTTGGTGTACGCCTATCTTGGTGGAGCTTTGGAGGCAACTGGTCAGGCTGCAACAGAGCTTGGAATGGCAGTCTTTGCTGCTGGTCCTGCAGACATCTGTAGTCGTGATGACGGGATTGCCTGGACGGGCTCCATCGTGTTTGATGGAGGTCGATATGCGGCTCAGGCCATCAGACAAGTAATTGATGGGACGCTTGGAGAAGGTTCTACTTTGACCTTCGACACGCTGCCCGACCTCAATGGAGGTCTGTTGTGCGATGCGTCAACTGACGCAGCAGCCATGTTGGACAGCGCGTTCGTGGCAGTCCAGACAGACGGAGCTCTCATGGGTGTCCTTGGCGGCATCTCTGGTGAGGCGTACTCGGGAGGGTGACCAATAGGTCAGTCGACTTGATCGGGGCCGACGACGCGCAAGCGTCGTCGGCCCCGGCCGTCGAATTCAGAGAGATAACAAAGCACTTCGGAGCGGTCACCGCTTGTGAAGAGGTCAATATGACTCTTTGGCGCGGCCAAATCCATGGTGTTCTCGGCGAAAATGGTGCTGGGAAATCAACTCTCATGAAAATTCTGATTGGGCTCGTAATGCCTGACCGGGGAAAGATTTTGGTCCACGGCGAAGAGCAGCAGATTAGTGACCCATTGGATGCAGCGGCCCTCGGCATCGGCATGGTTCACCAGCACTTCAGTTTGATTGATGCCCTTACTGTTTGGGAGAACGTGACCCTTGGAGACAGTGGAAGTTTGAATCCGGAGGCTATTCGGAATCGCATTGGGGATATTGGCGATCAATATGGGCTAGTGATTGACCCCTATGCGCTGGTAGGTGAACTGACCGCAGGACTTCGACAACGAGTTGAAATCATCAAATGTTTACGCAGGGATCCACAAATACTGATCTTTGATGAGCCGACGGCGGTCCTCACGCCAGAAGAGTCTGAACAATTGTTTAATTCGTTGCGGAATGTGGTGACAAGTGAAAGACGGGCAGTAGCACTCGTTAGCCACAAACTGGACGAAATGCTTAGTGCCGCCGATGAGATATCGATTATGCGGCAGGGCCGAATTGTTGACCATTGCCTCGCGTCCGAGACCGATGCGCCCACTTTGGCGAGGGGCATAGTTGGGCGCGAGGTGCTACTCCGTTCGGAGCAGGCGGCCCTAGGTGTTGCCCGAACAGAGCAACGTTCTCTCGGGCGAGATGATAGAAGAAGTGCGTCTGCCCTAACCGAAACTTCAGTCTTGCGAATCGAACGAGCGGTAGTCCGGAGCCCGGATGGATTCCGACTCTTGGATGAACTTGACCTTGAGGTGAAGCCCGGGGAGATCGTTGGTGTGGCCGGTGTTGAAGGTAACGGGCAGAGGCCTTTAGGGGATTTGCTTTCCAGTTTGCTTGCTTTGGAGTCAGGGCGGGTCGAGGTAGACGGAAAGACTATTAGTTCGGGTCGACCTGGGGCGATGGCAGTTGCCGGGGTCGGAGTCATTCCAGAAGATCGTCATGACAGCGGTGTGGTGTTGGATATGACTGTTGCAGAGAATCTGATACTTACCAATCCAGACCGTTTTGCTAAACGGTCTGTAATTGATTTGAAGATGGTTGGTGCATTCGCCCAGCAAATGATCGAAGAGTTCGATATCCAGTGTGATGGGCCGTTTGCCCCTATGTGGTCTCTGTCGGGAGGCAATCAACAACGTGTGGTACTCGCTCGCGAGTTGGCGCAAAAACCTAAGGTGCTAGTCGCCGCCCAGCCGACTAGAGGTTTAGATGTGGCGGCTATCGAGTACATGAGCAGTCGATTGCGACTGGCTGCTGAGGAGAATGTCGCCATACTGCTGATTTCTAGTGAACTAGAGGAAATACTTGACCTTTCTGATCGCATTGTCGTCCTCCAAAAGGGTCAGGTTGCCGGCGAAATAGCGCGTGGAGAAGCGGACCTCGAGCATCTTGGTCTCCTCCTTGGAGGGTCGGCGTTGTGACCGGAGATAATACGGCAGTTCTTGGCATCGAAGATCCCCCGGTGGTGACGATCCGCACCCGTGGACGCATCCGTAGCAGCGAATGGTTTGCGCTATACACAGTGAGCATTGCTGGTGCTCTCTTCCTTGCGGGACTTCTGGTGGAAGCAACAGGTGGAGAGTGGCGACCTGTTCTTTGGGCGATGCTCGACGGAAGTGTTCGACGCCCGGGACGTTGGGGTGAAACGCTTGGTACGGCTGGGCCAGTGTTGCTGGTTGCACTTGGTGCAGTGGTTTCTGGAAAGGCAGGACTGGTCAATATTGGTCAGGAGGGTCAGCTCCTCTTTGGAGCTGCTGTCGCTACTTATTTCGGATTCTTAATCGGGGGACCAGGACCCCTCAATGTGTTTCTCATCCTCGTTTTTGGCGCACTCGGTGGTGCTGCATGGGCTGGAATCGCTGCCGGTCTCCGTTACTGGCGAGGTGTTCCGGAGGTCCTATCCACACTCCTGCTAGCGACAGTCTCCTCACAGGTTGTGGCATATGGGATGCGTTGGGAATGGTTGCTCCTGGCCCCACAGAGTTCTCGTGGAAATAGAAACCAAGTCAGCTCGCAGTTGGCCAAGAACAATCGACTGCCACGACCTGAGATCTTTGGAAACGAATTTCCGATAACCGTCCATCTTTCAATTCTTCTTGCCATCGCCCTGGCGTTCGTGCTTGGAAGAACTGTTTGGGGCCTTCGCCTCTGCACGCTGGGTAATAACCAGCGGGTAGCGAAGCGTTCTGGGGTTTCAGAAAAGACCTATGGAGCTGGAGCCCTGATGATCAGTGGAGCCTTTGCGGGGCTTGCAGGTGGGGCCATGTTCGCAGGAGGGGGATTCTCGTTTGGCAACTACCAGTTCATGACTGGATTCTCCGACAACATCGGTTGGACGGGACTATTGGTGGCGCTAGTTGCGCGAGAGCGAGCGCTACTAGCAATTCCTGTTGCGCTTGTTTTCGCGTCCCTTCGCACCGGATCTAGTTTTGTAGGGAGTACCGGGGTTGAGGGAAGGATTACTGATGTAATCCAAGGTCTTCTCGTCCTGGCGCTGCTTATACCTCCAGCAGTGATGTACCTCAGAGATCTTCGACGTGCGCGTGCAGCCGCAACTGCCCGGGTATAGGTCCAGCGATGAACAGTTTTCTTGAAGCTACTTATGAAATTCTAAGTAGCAGTTCGACGTATATGAACGCTGCCCTATTCGCTGGCTTGCTCGCCTTTGCAGCAACTGGAGAATGGGTGGCAGAACGAGCTGGGACGCTCAATATCTCCGTTGAAGCAATGCTGCTGACTGGTGCTTTTACGAGCGCTGTCGGATTCCACCTGACCGATTCAGTAGTAGTCGCGCTTTTTGCGGGAGCTATAGGTGGTGTGCTCGTTGCATCAGTCCAGGCTGAGATGAGTCACCGGTTAGCAGCTGATCAGTTTGTTGTGGGACTGACGCTAAATATTTTGGCCTTTGGCCTCACTGGATTTCTTGACCGTGAGATTGATCCAACAACAAAGTTGGCGAGGCGGTGGAATATTCCGGTTCTGAACGAGATCCCCCTCGTTGGCAAGGCCCTATTCAACCAGCCATGGCCTTTCTATATTCTCTACGCCCTTATCCCGCTGTCTTGGTGGCTTGTCTACAGGACTCGATGGGGTTTAGAACTAAGAGCAGCAGGAGAGAATCCACAGTCGGCGGACGTTTCTGGCATCGATGTGAATAAGCGCCGGCGCCAAACGGTTTATTACGCCGGATTTACATCAGGATTAGGCGGAACGTTCCTGGTTTTCGTCCAGGTTGGCCGATTCGACGACGCTATTGCCGGAGGGCGGGGGTTCATTGCGATAGCAGCAGTCATTTTTGGAGGCTGGACGCTCAGAGGAACCATCCTTGGATGTGTTGTGTTTGCAGCAGCACTTTCATCCAGGCTTTCCATCCAAGGTCTGGGGTATGAAGTCAACAGCGAGTTGCTGCAGGCCCTTCCGTACATAGTGACCATTGCTGGTATGGCGATCTTTGCGCACCGGGTGCGGGCTCCTGCAGCGTTGGCGCGCCCATTTGTGCGCGGCCTGAAATGATTCGGGCACTTGTTGCAGATGGCGCTTAGGGCCAATCTTCGTAAGTAGTAACAAATTCATGAAATTTCACCGTTGAGCCAGAAAGTAGTGAAGACGTATGAAAGCAGTCCTGTATAACGAACCAGGTGGACCAGAAGTTCTTCAGTACACCGATGTTGAAGACCCAGAGCCAGGGCCTGGAGATGTCGTAGTAGACGTTGCCGCTGTGGCTCTGAATCGGCTCGATGTTGTCCAACGTAACGGTTGGTATCAGATGCCTGGTTTCCGGTACCCACACATTGCGGGAATGGACTTGGCGGGAACAATCAGCTCTCTTGGGTCCGAAGTAGAAAGTTTTGCTGTAGGAGATCGGGTTGTTGTAGATCCGTCATTGGCAGGAGTTGCGGATAATTCCAAGCTTGCGGGCAAAGGTGACTTATATGGCGATTTAGGAATCATTGGTGCCACTGTGAACGGTGGCTATGCAGAGAAGTGCCTTGTCCCGGAAACACATGCCTTCTCAATCCCTGCTGAAATGAGCTTTCAGGAGGCAGCAACTTTCCCGACCTGCTACCTGACCGCAAACCATGCATTATTTGTGGTGGGCGACCTTAAGGAAGGTGAGACTCTCCTAATCCATGCTGCTGGTTCAGGAGTGTCAACCGCGGGTATTCAACTTGCAAAGAGCGCCGGGGCCATTGTCCTAGCTACAGCAGGTACAGATGAGAAATGCCAACGTGCTCTTGAGATCGGTGCCGATTACGTCCTCAACAACCGGACGGGTGATTTGGTTTCATGGGCCCGAGAGATTACTCAAGGGGAGGGTGTGAATATTGTCTTCGATCATGTTGGCACAGCTCTCTTTGGGCCGTCACTCTTCGCGACAGGAGTTGGTGGGCGATTAGTCAGTTGTGGGAACTCTTCTGGAGATGAAGCAACTATTCCCTCTCTAGGGTACTTTTTTCACTCTGGAATCCAGATTCTGGGCTCTGATCCATACCGTCCAGACGAAATGAATCCTCTTTGGGAACAGTTCTGCACGAGTGATTTCCACGTTCCAATCGATTCACAGTTTCCATTAGAAGACGCAGCAGAGGCTCAGCAGAAAATGCTCGAAAACGACTTCTTTGGAAAGATCATCCTCACACCATGATGTTCAGAGTTGGTTGTGAAGATAAGAAAACTCGGCTGGCTAAGCCGTGAACGAGGCACGTGACGCTCCCTACCCGGAGTTAAAGAAGAGTCACACGATGGCTCACGTTGGACGTCCTTGGACCGACTACAAGCCTCCTGCATCTGCTCCCGTCTGGGCGGCAATTGAGGGATTGGGCAGGTATTACATTCTTGTGGCCGCTCTTGAACTTGATTTGTTTGACTCAATCCAGAAATTGGGACCGTCCACGGTGGAGCAACTGAGCGACGAACTGTCGCTTCCGACAGCTCATCTCCGGTCACTATTGGATTCGGTTGTGGCGCTTGAACTGCTGGAGCAGGTCAGAGATGTTTACGACCTCAATGACGCTGCTAAGAGGTACTTAGTCAGTGACGGGCCAGCCACAATGGCGGGGTTAGTGCCGGTGGCCCCGGGACCTCACGAGAATTGGACACGGCTTGCTGACACCGTGCGTCGTGGTAGGCCGGCTACCCCGATAGAAGATGATGCCGCCGCGTTTTATCTTCCTCTTGTCGAGGGAACGTTTACAACAATGCATCGTTGTGCGACGCGCGCCGACCTCAAGCTTAGATACTCCGCCATGTCGAGACCTCGGGTATTGGATCTGGGCGCCGGACTGGCTCCATGGGCGGTCGCAGTTTTGGAGCAGAATGAGCACGCAACCGCAGTCATCAATGACATCCCTGAGGTTCTGGTCAAGGCACGCGAGAAGGTTGCGAGTTTTGGTTTGACTGACCGTGTGGAATTTCGGGCTGGTGATTTTCACAAAGTCCACGTCGAGGATGAGGGTTACGACTTGGTGGTATTGGGACACGTCTGTCGTGCTGAGGGTGCACAAGGCGCAGAGAATCTAATTCGCCGGAGCTATGCGGCTCTTGTACCAGGGGGGCGATTGGTCCTCTCTGACTACTTTCCAGATAGCGAGCGAAAATTAAACCCTCATGCTGTCCTCATGGGAGCGACAATGATGGCAAGTACCACACGCGGATTCACTTTTACCCATGAAGAGTTTTCCAACTGGCTGAGCGCTGCGGGATTCCAGACAATTCGCCTGATTGAACCAATCGGATTCCAACAGTGTTTTGTCGCGGTTAAACCGTCACCTAAGGAGATGAATTAATGCCAGAGATGATCGATCTTCTCGTTAAGGGCTGGTACGTGGTCACTATGAATGAGCGTCGCGACATCATCCAAGATGGTGCTGTCGCGATTCGAGATGGTGAGATTGTGGCGGTTGGTAAGAGGGAAGAGGTTGAGGCTGCATATGCAACAAAGCAGACGGTTGGTGGAGATCGCTTCGTTGTGACGCCTGGCCTCATCAACTCACATATTCACATAACAGGAGAACCTCTAACACGTGGGTATGTCCCGGATGACACGCCGTTTGAAGAAAATGTCTTCGTATGGCTATGTGGTCTTTATTCGGTTTATACCGCCGAAGAGGAGAGATTGTCAGCCACGTTGGCGTCTGTTGAGATGTTGAAATCTGGAACAACCACATTTCTTGAAGCGGGGACAATCCGGTTCCTTGACGAAGTGATAGACGGCCTCAGTCAGGTTGGCATCCGAGGCAGAGTCGGACGCTGGGTGTGGGACCTACCACCTGAGCCTGGGGTCTATCGGCAAACTACTGATGAGGCGATCGGACATCTTCAGCGTCAGCTCGAAATGTACCGGGCGGAACCTGCTGCTCTCGTTGGGACATGGTCAACACTTGTTGGTCATACGACAGCTTCTGATCCCCTCTGGAAGGCAGCGAGAGATTTAGCGACAGAGTATGGAGTTGGGTTGAGCTTCCATATGTCGCCTGCCAAACTTGATCCTGAGGGGTTTGTTGCAGAGTTTGGACATCGGCCGATGATTCACCTAGCCGAAATCGGGGTGCTTGGTCCTGATGTGGTCATGACGCATTGTGTCCAAGTCGATAGCGAGGAGTTGTCGGTGATTGCGGAGACTGGCGCCCATGTCGCTCATTGCCCAACGACAGCGCTCAAGGTCAGTTATGGCGTGACTCAGGTTGGGCGAATGCCTGAGATGGTCATGGCAGGTACAAATGTCAGCATTGGTACAGACGGGAATAATGCCAGCAACTACTCCGACATGATGCGCGCGGCGTATTTGGTGGCTGGCCTCTTCAAGGACGCTCGTCAGGATCCGCAGATGTTCCCAGCAGAAAAGGCTTACGAGATGGCGACTCTCGGTGGTGCTGCAGCAATGCAGATGAGCGATCAGATTGGATCCCTCGAAGTTGGGAAACGCGCCGATGTTGTCCTGCATGACACGGACCGTCCAGAGTGGCGCCCGCTACTCAACGTTATGAACCAACTCGTTTGGTCGGCTGACGGCAGGGGGGTCCATACAGTAATTGTTGATGGAAAAACAGTTGTTGATAACGGAAAGATGACGACTGTTGACGAAGATGCTCTTTATGCAGCCGCACAGGTGGCGGGCGAGTCCATTACTGTTCGTTCAGGCCTGCCTGATAAGTCTAAGTATCCAATTTACTAAATTTAATTCTTAATATATTTATGCTTCTCGACAGATGTTTTTATTAAGCATTTTTAGATTACATAGTTTTATATTATATTTTTTGGAGAAACTGTGAACGCAATATCTACAAATTTACCATTTGCAATAGAAGAGTTATTGCCATCACGAGGAAACTTCACTGAGGCAGTGGGACTTCCTCCGTCGGTGTACCACAACGAACAAATATACGAGTTTGAAATGGAGGCCATCTTTGGTCAGGAATGGCTTTGTGTTGGTCGTTCTGAGTCACTAGGTGAGGTTGGTGACTTTTTCTCTCGGTCTTGTGGAGGTGAACAGATTATTGTTGTTCGTACTTCAGAAACAGAAATTCGGGCAATGTCTGCCGTGTGCCAACACCGAGGCCTCTGTGTAACTGCTGATATTGACCGAGATGATGGGGATCTCTTTGGAACGCCAGTGCATATCTCAGGTAATGCACGACAGTTCCGATGCCCATATCACCATTGGGTCTACGACATCGACGGCCAATTGGTTGGGGCTCCTGAAATGTCACAAACGGCTGGCTTTGAAAAGTCATCTATAAGCCTGCCGAAGATACCAACCGAGATTTGGCAAGGTTTCGTGTTTGTCAACTTGTCAAATAGCCCCAGACCGCTGGCTCCATCTCTCGCCAAACTAGATGCGGTTCTCGAAAATCACGATCTAGGTGGATTAATAACCGTTGATCCAATCACAATCCCTGACGTGCCGTTTAACTGGAAAATCATGATTGAAAATTTTATGGAGGGATACCACAACAGCCGCCTCCACAGTGGAATTCATGACTTTGCCCCCTCTAGTGGAATCTGGTACTCCCCTTACGAGCAGAGTGATGGTGGCATGTACGGGTTGAATAGGACTTTAGAAACAGGTGGTGGTTTCAATCCGACAAATCGTGCTCTCTTCCCATTTCTACCGAACACAACTGAAGCAGAGCGACAGCAGGTCATATTCGCTTTGTTGCCACCGAGCCTCCTGATAGGGGTTCAGTCGGATTCAGCATTTTGGTTCACCGTTGATCCCACTGGACCTAAAACACACAGTTTGAGCATGGCCTACTTGTTTCCTGAAGAGACCACGAAGCTTCCGTTGTTTGACAAGTTGCTTGAATCCGCCATTCAGGGAGTTTCGTACTTCAATGCTCAAGACATGCCCACCAATGTTGGTGTTCAACAGGGAATGGAATCTCGTTTCGCCCCGCGTGGCAACTATTCCTGGCAAGAGGCTGTTATTCCACAATTCAATTCTTGGCTTGTTGAGAGATACAGCAGGGCAATCCGGGATCTTGAGTCCGGTGACCGCGTAGGCCTCTGATGGTGGCTGGAAACCCTCTTGACCACTATTGGTATGCCGTCGCAACGGCTGACCAAGTCCAAGAAGGCCCTCTCTCAATCGAAGTGTTTGGGACCTCCTACGTGATATGGCGAACAGGCGACCAGACCCTCGTGGCAGCTGAAGACCGTTGCACGCATAGGGAGGGGCGCCTATCCAATGGAGTTGTGGAATCCGGGTGCTTACGGTGTCCGTATCACGGTTGGGAATTTGGGGCACAAGGTCGATGTGAAAGAATTCCATCATCGCGTGTCGAAACGGCAATTCCAAAGAAAGCCCACCTAGGCAACCTTCCTGTAGAGGAGCAGTATGGCTTAATTTGGTTTTGTCCAAATAAAGCTGTGGCGGCTGTTCCAGAGTTGTTAGTAGATAATGACCCAGCGTTCACCCGACTAAATACAGGAATGCAGATCTGGAATTGCTCAGCTACTCGAATGATCGACAATATGCTTGATGTCGCTCATTTCCCATTTACGCACGCCGGAACGTTTGGTCGAGAACAAGAACTAGTTGTTCCAAATTTCAAGCTTAAAGAACTTGATGACACTTTTTATGGTTATGACTACTCCGTAGTGGTCAATAATGAAGGTGACGCAAAAAAAATGTCAGGTGGTGGATCGGACGTGATCAGCCTCAACATGTCAACTGGATTTTCGCTCCCATTCTCAGTTCGAAGCACAATGTCTTACGAAAACGGTATTGAACAGACCCTCTTCATGACGGCAGCCCCAATCAGTCGAGAACGTAGTTACTTCACGTTCGTTCTATGGCGAAACGACGACGTCACTGTTGTGGGCCAAGAGATCGTTGAGTTCGAGTTGGCCGTTGCTGAAGAGGACCGAAAAATGCTCGAACAACTAAAGGGCGAACTGGCACTAGGGCAAGGCGACCTAGTGGACGTGCAATCGGACAAAGCCTCCCTCGAATGGCGACGCCGATATCGCTCACTAATCTCTCAAGATTTGGAGTCCCTTGCCTGATTAGTGCAAACGCACGGTCGTCATCGGACCGGCCAGCGCGGTGACGCTGCAAGCCCGGCCTCTTGCAGGAGTCTCTCCTGAGCGAGCGATGCTCTATAGGCCAAGTCTTCATAATCAAGCCTATTGCTGGTGCTGTCCTGGATTACCAGAACGCCATTTACCATCACGTCCTTCACGGCACGCCCATCGCCCGTCCAGAGCAACTGCAACGCCGGATCGATTGACCTTGGTACCGAGTTAAGCTTTCCGAAGTCATGGACGACGAGATCAGCTGCCTTTCCGACTTCCAATGAGCCAATCCGGTCAGCCATACCAACGGCCTCCGCTCCGCGAATGGTTAGCAGTTCCAGGGCTTCATGTGCCCCGAAGACGGTTGGGTCACAAGCCATGTCCTTTGCCAGACCGGCGGTCAAAGCCCCAACTCGTAGCGCATCTATGGCATCACCTGCATTCTCGGTGTCACAACCGAGGGCCAATCGGCCGCTCCTTTTGAAAAAATCGAGGTGGCGACCAGATTGGCTTACCCCTTGTCCAAGGCGAAGATATGCCCACGGGCAGTAGGCGACAGCAGTCTGAGTTTCAATTAAAAGGTCGAGTTCGTATTCATCAAGATGTACGGCATGGGCGATAAGGGTCTCTCGTCCAAGAACCCCCAAGTCGGCTAAATGGTTGATTGGCCGTTTGCCGGTCCGCTGAACGAAGGAGGGACCGTCACTAGTAGATGGGGACATGTGGAATGTGAGTGACGTTCCCGCACTTCTCGCAAGTTCTGCTGATTCGACAAAAAGTCGGTCAGATGCTAGGTCGTGGCCGACAAGCGTCACCCAGCCTTCTACAAGTCCTCCTGCAGGCCAGGTTTCGACGATCGACTGTTGCCTCATCAGTATCTCATCGGTGTCGTCTGCGAAAGCCCCTTCGCCGCGATCCCATCCCCAAGTTCCTACGGTTCCCCTGACTCCAACTTTTTCAAAAGCTGCAGCGACTCGTTCAGGGTGAGCGACCGTACCGGCCTCAATAGTGGTCGTAATGCCATTTCCAACGGCTTCTAGAAGTGACAGGGTGGCTGATAGTTCATCGTCATCGCCTGTGTGGGCTACGTGTAGTGGAACAGACCACTCAAAAATAGCTTTATCCGCCGGTATGTCGTCCGGGATGCATGACCGGACCAGCCTGTCTCCAGTTAGGTGCTGGTGCGCGTTCACGAAGCCAGGAGTGATGAGGTTTCCCTGTCCACCGATCACTTCACTGTTGGGGTGTTGTGCGAGGAGGGTCGAGCGATGGTCGATGGCGCTAATCGCGCCGTTTCTGACGAGGATCCCACCGTCATTCCAAACGGTTCGCTCTTCATCCATGGTGAGCAGTGTTCCCACAACGATCAGGTCTCTCATCGCACCTCCTCTCGCCCCAAGCCTTCTGACTGTACTGAAATTTGCCGTTATCCTTAGGTTATGCAGTTGCCGACAGTGATGAATTCTGCTGCTCTTCGGTCGCATTGGCATGTAGTGGCCGAGACCAATGATGTGGTGTCTGGACCTTTAGCAGTCACCCTGCTTGGCGAAAAGTTAGTGGTTTGGCGCGACTCAACGGGTTCGTTAGTCGCCGCCCCAGATCGTTGTCCTCACCGTGAGGCACCCTTGTCGGCTGGGGTGGTCAAGGATGGCTGTCTTTCTTGCGTCTATCACGGGTGGGTGTTCGGCGTTGATGGACGGTGCGTCGACGTCCCATCATCCGGGAAAGGCGTGCCAGTTCCACCTCGGGCCCATTTGTCTGTTGTCGCTGCTGCCGAGCGATACGGCTTGGTTTGGCTTTGCCTCGGTGAGCCTGTTGCCCCAATCCCTGAGATGACGGCGGACTCGGATCCGTCATTTCGGCGAATAAATAGCGGCGTAGCCATTTGGAAAGCGGCAGCCACTCGAATGGTTGACAATTTCCTTGATGTCTCCCACTTCCCTTATGTGCACAGTGGAACCTTTGGTGGCGCTCAGGAGCCCCTAGTGCCACCGATCGAGTTGGTGGACCTAGATGACGGATACCACGGCTACCGATACGAGGTAGTAGCTAACAACCCAGATGAAGCGCAGGCGACTTCTGGGTCCGCCGACGCTCTCGTGGAGCGCACGATGACCAGTGGGTTCTGCTTGCCGTTGGCCGTTCGGAGCACGATCGCTTACGAATCAGGCCTCCAACACGTGATACTTCTTCTGTCTTCTCCAATTGATGAGTCCACCTCGTACTTCACTTTTGTTGTCTGGCGAAACGACGACTTTGATGTGCCTGGTGAAGAGGTAATTAGTTTTGATCGCGCCATCGGTGAGGAAGATCGCAAGATGCTTGAACAGCTTTCTGGTGGGCTGCCGCTTGAGCAGACGGCGCTGACCAGCGTTCAGGCTGATCGGGCATCTGTGGAGTGGCGTCGGCGTCTTACGACCATGATGGGAAGTTGACATCCTGATTTCATGATCGCCAATGAGGACAGATTCGACTGGCAGCAAATCATCTCTGGTGCGCCCCGGCGCTCAGCCAAGTTGCCTTTACGCCTGGCCAATCTGCCGCAGGAACGTCAAACTGTCGAAGATGTCTATCCGACGCCTGATTAGGCCGTCGGTGATTACGAGGTCGAGCATGCCGGGGATCTCAATTGGATGTCCGTCGTATAAGGCACGCATGACATAGGAGATGACGACCCTGTCGCCTTCCGCAATTGTGTCAATTGATTCGTATTGAAGTTCCTTAAAATCTTTCAGAAACTCAGGGAGTTGTTCTCGGTAGGTATCCCGTCCGACTGATGATTCCCCTAGGGCGCTCCAATGAATCTTTTCAAAGTCCGAATGGACATGTGCGGCTATCGCATCAGGTTGCCCAGTGGCAAAAGAAGCTAGGTAAGAGATAGCCACGGTAGTTGGATCGGTGGTTATCCCCAGACCTCCTGAACCGTGGCGTAGACCCCCTGATCGTAGGAGAACTCAATGGTGTTTCCATCTGGATCTTTCGCCATGCAGATATAGCCGATAGGTGGTGGCATCTGGGTGGGTGGCATGGCCAGGCTCCCAGCAGCCTCAGCAGCTACCGCCGCCTCATCAATCTCCTCACGGCTACACAACTCGATTCCCAGGTGGGCAAACGGGCCTAGAACGGTATGAGGCGCGCTATCAAACGGGTCGTGTCCCTCCAAGAACTGCGTTACGACTAACAGGAACGGATTATTTACGTTGTCTCGGTGACCGAGCCATGCGGCGTACCCGTCTGCATCTTCGCGTCGAGCTAAGAGTTCGATGGGAGTGTGGGTGGTGTACCAATCGATTGTTTTGTCGATGTCGTTGACCCGCAGCGCCACATGAGTCCAGCGCGCCTCAGGAGGATGGGTTGAGAAGGTGTCGGTCGGAGGAACTGCTTCGTTACTCAATGGTCCAACCTTGTGGGACCGTGAACTCGCCAACAACCTGATGGGTGTCTTCATCGACCTCCGCTTCAGGAAGGTGTTGCCATAGATTTATTTGGTTACCCCAAGGGTCCCGGAAGGAGGAGTTCGCCCCTCCGAACTCAGTCCAGAAGTGGTTTCGCCACAACTCAGTAGCACCAAGACGAACTGCGGTTTCGAGAATTCTTTCGAAGGAGTCGTCCTCACTTACGAGGATCCATGCCCGAATACCACGACCAGGGCTCATATCCCTTGGCTCTGATTCTTCGGGCCTTGGATGGGGACGGGCGTCGGCGGCGTTGTAGATCCCCATGTGCAGGTTTCCTGTTGGTCCCTGGGTTCCATCGTCTAATTGGAAGTTTTGGCCGGGCACAATCCGGTGGAAGGCTCCAGGTATCCGTTCTTCAATCTCCCAACCGAACACCTCGCTGTAGAAAGCGTCAGCAGCAGCGGTATCTGTAGTTGGGATGTCTACGAAGATGAGCGTATTCGGATAGGACACAGAGGGACTCCTTTAAGTCTTTTGGGAACGGGTAGCAGGGCCACGGTAACAGATGGTCTGATGGTCAGACCAATGGAGCCAACCTTGATTTCTGAGATAGTGCTTAACGTCAAGTGGGTGCCCCTTATGGTTGGCCCCGGTACCCTAGGACCCTGTGGACGACCCAACCGGGGTTGTCCAGGGTCGGAATCGAAGAACTCCGACCCTCCGTATGGCCTTAGGTGACGCATAGCGCTCCATGAGGCTGGGTCCGATACCCGAGGTTTTGATGCCGACCAACCTGCCCCCCAAGGGCGACACCATCGAGTCGAACCGGCTGCACAACAGTGACACTGGTTCTCCCGAGGTGCAGATCGCACTCTTGAGCGACCGTATTAATCATCTCACCGACCACTTGAAGTTCCACAAGAAGGATCATCACAGTCGGCGAGGCCTGTTAATGCTGGTGGGTCGCCGACGGCGGATGCTTGATTACGTCAAGAAAAATGACGTCGAGCGCTACCGGGCGATCATCGCCAAGTTGGGCCTGCGCCGATAGGTCGAATCTGATTCTAGAAAACCTTTGGGTTGACAGAGTCACGTCGGAAACCGGATTCACGGAACCGATAATCACATCGATGAGCGGAGGAGGCGCGACGCGCCGTCCACCCGTGAAGTCGCCATCGCGGCCATCGAACCACCCGGAGTCGTTCCGGGGGGTCAACGAGAAGAGAGAAGTATGACTGAAGAAACAACGGTCTCCCGCACCTTCGCTGGGACCGACAAAACTATGTCGTTTGAGACGGGCCGCTTGGCTGGTCTAGCTGGTGGGGCCGTACTGGCCCAGATCGGCCGTTCGACGGTGCTGGTGACCGCCACTGGCGCCAAGTCCCCCCGTCCCGGGGCGGACTTCTTCCCCCTGACGGTCGACATCGAAGAGCGGATGTATGCCGCAGGCAAGATTCCTGGTTCCTTCTTCCGGCGTGAGGGCCGCGCTCCAGAGTCAGCGATCCTGACCTGTCGGCTCATCGACCGCCCACTGCGGCCAATGTTCCCCGAGGGCTTCCGCAATGAAGTTCACATCGTGGGCACCGTGATGGGTGCCGACATGGAGAACCCGTACGATGTGCTGGCTCTCAACGGTGCTTCAGCAGCTCTCATGCTGTCGGGCATCCCGTTTGATGGCCCAGTTGGAGCAGCGCGCATAGCGTGGTCCGCTGCCGGCGAATGGATTCCGCACCCGACCTACGAGGAGGGCAGCGAGTCAGCCTTCGAGATGGTCGTAGCTGGCCGGTTACTGGACGACGGTGACGTCGCCGTAATGATGGTTGAGGCCGGTGGCACCGAAGCCACTTGTGATATTTACGAGGCTGGCGCCCCAATGGTGGACGAGAGTGTCTTGGCTGATGGTCTGGAGTTCTCCAAGCAGTACATCCGTGAAGCCATCGAACTACAGAAGGAACTCGTAGCTGCCGTAGGTGCGCCCGAGATCATGGCCTACGAGGTGACGAGCGATTACACCCCCGAGGTGTTCGCAGCAGTGGAGGCAGCCGGCGCTGAGCGGGTCGCTGAGACCCAGGTCATTGCTGACAAGGCGGAACGTGGCGCTGCTGAGGCAGTTGTCAAGGCGGCCTTGTTAGATGAACTGCTGCCCCAGTTCCTCGAAGTGGCTAACGCTGACCGCCAGATCTCTGGTGCCATCCGTTCGATTACCAAGGAGGCCGTCCGTAACCGTGTGGTCGCTGAGGGCGTTCGTATTGATGGCCGTGGAACAGCCGACCTGCGACCGGTCTCGTCTGACGTAGGGGTCATTCCTACTGCTCACGGCTCCGGTCTGTTCCAGCGTGGTGAGACTCAGGTTCTGAACTTCACAACTCTGGGTACCGGTCGGATGGACCAGATGATCGATGGCATTGATCCGATCGACCGCAAGCGGTTCATGCATCACTACAACTTTGCCCCGTTCTCAACCGGTGAGACTGGCTTTATGCGGGGACCAAAGCGTCGTGAGATTGGCCATGGTGCGCTCGCCGAGAGGGCATTGTTCCCAGTTGTACCGAGTTTTGAAGAATTCCCGTACACGCTGCGTCTGGTGTCAGAGGTCCTAGCGTCCAACGGTTCCAGTTCTATGGGCTCGGTATGTTCGTCGAGCCTCTCGATGATGGACGCTGGTGTGCCGATCAAGGCCCCGGTAGCCGGTATAGCAATGGGTCTCATCTACAAAGATGGCCAGTACACCACCTTGACCGACATCCTCGGCGCTGAAGACGCTTTTGGGGACATGGACTTCAAGGTTGCGGGTACAGCGGATTTTGTCACTGCTCTGCAACTCGATACCAAGATCGACGGCATCCCTGCTGACGTCTTGGCGAGTGCACTTAACCAGGCCAAGGAAGCCCGCTTGAAGATCCTCGAGGTCATGACCGACGCCATCCCTGCTCCACGTGAGGATGTCGGCGAAAACGCCCCGAAGATAGAGGCCTTTGAGATTCCGGTTGAGAAGATTGGTGAGGTCATCGGCCCGAAGGGCAAGATGATTAACACCATTCAGGCCGAGTCGGGCGCAGACATCAGCGTGGACGACGACGGAATGGTCGGCATCGTGTCGATCGCTTCACCAGACCGTGCGAAGGTGGCTGAGGCCAAGCGTCAGGTCATGCTGATCGTGGATCCCCCAACCGCCGAAGTCGGTGCCGTCTACGAAGGTCGCGTGGTGAACATCACCAAGTTTGGCGCCTTCGTCAGCATCCTTCCCGGTCGTGACGGTCTCGTACATATCTCCAAACTTGGTGGAGGCAAGCGCATCGACAGGGTAGAGGACGTACTCGAGTTAGGACAGCCCCTAACCGTTGTCGTTGAGGATGTCGATCCCAATGGCAAGATCTCGCTTAAGCCTGCCGGTGATGCTCCCGTTAAGGGAAACGACAGTGGAGTGGATTCTCCGCCAGCGGCTACGGCTCAGACCGAAAGTCCTGCGGATGAGGCAACGGTGGATTCTTTTGAAGATGATGTGAACGACGGCGATTTCGCTGCCGATGACTCTTCAGAAGAGACAGTTTCCTCAAACGAGGAAGAAGTGCTAGTTGAGGCCAGTTTTGAAGATGCCTTCAAAGCAGAGCTCGAGACAGTCCATGGCGACTTGGGTGCCGATGCTCCAGCTAACCGCGGTGGTGGTGGCCGTCGGCGTCGCCGCTGAGTAGCGGATCGTCGATGCATCCTGCACGAGAGGTCTATTGATCCCCAACGCTCTCGTGTCGTCAACATGACCCCCAACTCGGTGGTGCAACTTACGCTGCCCGAACACGGTTCGATTTGTGGACCGGGTGTGGTGTCCGAGTACATGTCGGATGCCCATTCGGTCTCAGTCGGCGTGTGGGTTGGGATCGGGGGACGTGATGAGGAACCAGCCTTGGCTGGCGCTTCACACTTCCTCGAACATCTCCTTTTCAAGGGCACCGCTGAGCGATCAGCACGCGCTATTGCTGAGTTGGTGGATGCCACTGGGGGTGAGATGAACGCCTTCACGGCTAAGGAATACACGGCTTACTACGCTCGGTTGCCTGTCGGTTCTCAGGAGACCGCCGTAGCACTGCTGGCTGATGTACTTTGCGAACCTGCTCTGCGATCCACCGATGTCGAGACCGAGCGGAAAGTGATCCTCGAGGAAATCCACCTAGCGGTTGATGACCCAGACGACGTGGTCTTCGAACTTCTCTACGAGGCGCTGTTTCCTGACCATCCGTTGGGTCGCGAGGTACTCGGCTCGGAGGCCTCTGTCGCTGCCCTAGGGCGTGATGAGATCGTGGAGTTTCACGACCACTGGTACCGAGCGCCAAATCTCGTGGTGGCTGCTGCAGGTGCGGTAGATCACGAAGCACTGGTTGCTCAGGTCGAAGCGGCGTTTGTTGGCCGGAGCGGTGGCGCAACACCCGAACGAAGGAGCCCAGTATCCGAACCTGTGCTAGCGCGCCGCATCACCCGTCCAACTGAAGCCACCCACGTGGCCTGGGGATGGCGAGGGCTCGATCGACAGGATCCCCGGCGGCATGCTCTGTCTATTGGAGCACACGTGCTGGGAGGAGGACTGTCCAGTCGCCTGTTTCAGACGGTGCGCGAAGATTATG
Source organism: Acidimicrobiales bacterium (assembly GCA_029242745.1). Taxonomy (GTDB): domain Bacteria; phylum Actinomycetota; class Acidimicrobiia; order Acidimicrobiales; family MedAcidi-G1; genus UBA9410. The sequence goes on from JAQWTI010000041.1 coordinate 18,888, forward strand.
GATTGGCATACACCGTATTTTCATCAATAGCCACTTATCAGGACACCGGTGTCTTATCGATATATGCCGGTACAGCACCCGAACGGGCCAACGAATTGAAGCAGGTGGTGGCTCAGGAGGTAGGTGAAGTGGCTGCCCACGGGATCACGGAGACGGAACTATCCATTGCTCGTGACGGCTTTGAAGGGTCACTCTTGTTGGGCCTAGAGGGCTCAGGCAGTCGGATGTCGCGGCTAGGTACTAGCCAGAGTCTTTTGGGCCGTGTGGTGCCCCTAGAAGAATACGTTGAAACCTTGCGGGCCATAACACTTGCAGAAGTCAACGCCGTTTTGGCTGAGGTGCTCCGTCCCGAAGCCGTCGTGGCCGAGGTTGGGCCTGCAAACTGATCCAGCCCGGAATGCGTCTGACGTGAATCAGTTTCAAATCGACATGTTGATGACCGATAGCCTTAGCCCCATGGAAACGATAGGTGCCGCTCAGATTCGTGTTGGCGTGCTGGGAGTGGCAGGTCGGATGGGTCGTGCAGTAGCTGATGCGGTCGCAGCGGCTGATGGCATGGTGTTGGCTGGCGCAGCTGACCCATCGATACCGGGGACTCAGGTCAACGGGGTGAGCGTGGTGGCGGATGTTGACGCGCTGTTAGACGATGAGTCTGATCTCGACGTGGTAGTTGACTTCACTGTCGCTGAGGCCTGTCGCGTTACTCTGACTGCTGTTGCTGCGGCCGGTGTGCATGCTGTGGTTGGTACGAGTGGCCTGAACGAAGATGACCTAACTGATTTCGAAAGCGTTTTTGCAATGAGCAACTGCGTAGTGGTACCTAACTTCGCTATAGGGGCAGTGCTCATGATGCGTTTTGCCGAGTTGGCCGCCCCATGGTTCGAGACTGCCGAGATCGTTGAAATTCACCATGACGGAAAGGTTGATGCTCCATCGAGTACAGCGTTGGTCACTGCGGAGCGTATGGCCGCTAGTTCAACTGAATGGGCACCAGATCCGACCAGTCATGAGGTGGTCTCCGGGGTCAGGGGTGGGGCAGGCCCGGCTGGAATTCGCATCCATAGCCTTCGTATGCGGGGTGCGGTTGCTAACCAAGAGGTTGTGCTCGGAAGCGCTGGTCAGACCCTGACAATTAGGCACGACACCAGCGACCGGGTTTCATTTATGCCTGGGGTGTTGCTAGCTGTCCGTCGTATTGGTGAGGTGCCTGGAGTGACCTACGGCTTAGATGCCCTGTTGGGCCTTTGACTGTCCGCTCACTATTGCTGCCGAGACCCTGATGTCTGACGCCCGCCGTTTGCTGCGGCCGTGGTGGATTGCCTCTCATGTTGTCGTAACTGCCCTTTTGGTACTCACTATCAACCTGGGGTTCTGGCAATTGCGGCGCCTTGATACTCGCCAGGACTACAACGCCACGGTGACCACACGAAATAACGAGCCGGTGGTGCCACTTGCTGAAGCACTGATTGCGCTTGCTGCTGGCCGCCCAATTGACGATCTTCGATACGTCCAAGTATGGGTTGAGGGCACTTGGGACCTTGACCGTGAAGTGTTGTTAGTCAACCGATCACAGGACGGTGTGCCCGGCGTGCATGTCCTCTCATTCCTGCATGTAGACGACATAGCTCCAGCCAGTGGTCTGGTTGTCGATCGAGGATTTGTGCCGCGCCCTTTGCAGCTTGTCGGCGATCCGAATGCTTGGGCTCCAGTTTCCAGAGCGGCTCTTCTCAGGGGTTCGTTGGATGTGTTCCAGTCTGGTGAACGTAGTTACGAAAGAGAAGTGGACCGAATTGACCGCACCGCCCTCGAGGCTCGCTGGGACGTTGGACTAGCTCCAATGTGGCTTCGTGTTGCCGAGTCAACTGGTAGGGATACATGGCCTGCACCAACGCCCATAGTGGGACTGGGTGACGGGCGACATCTCTCATATGCCGTGCAGTGGTTCATCTTCACTCTCGTTGGCGTGGTCGGATACCCGCTGGTGCTGATACGTGTACACCGCAGTTCCGATAGTCGATCGGGGGGTGGACCAAACCCATCCATCCCTGAATGGGACGCGCCGGTAGCGTGAGCACTATGTCCTCGCTAGGCCAGTTGTTGAGCAAGGTCAGACAACTAGAAACCGACGCACTAGTCAAGGTCAGACAACTTCTGAGCCGCTCGCCTGTTGGCGCCTACCGGAGCACTCCTGAAGTTCTGGTCACGAGCACTTTAAGGGTAAGGGGGCATGTAGAAACCGACGCACTAGTCGAGTCCACCGGACTAGGTGAAGACCAGATTGGGGCCTTGATGCTCGGATTGGGCGACGCAGGTCATGTCAGCTACCGGCAAGGTCTCGTGGTGGGTTGGGGCCTCACCCCACAAGGTCGTACCTATGGTGAGGCCCTGTTAGTCGAAGAGTTGCAGGTCAGTGGTGCTCGTCCGACTATCGAAACCGCTTACAGAGACTTCTTGAAGGCCAACCAGGATTTCCTTAGCCTTTGCACTGACTGGCAATTACGCCCTAACCCTGATGGGGATCTAATAGTTAATGATCATTCAAACTCTGACCACGATGCGTTGGTAGTGGCTCGTTTGGGTGACGCAGAAGTTGTGTTCCAGGCCGTAACAGCCAGCCTGGCCGGAGTCTTGTCCCGATTTGAGGCTTACGGCGTGCGCTTTGCCGACGCGGTGGTCCGGGTGCAGGCCGGCGAGGTGGAATGGTTCACCCGGCCGATGATCGACTCATGCCATACGGTGTGGTTTGAACTGCATGAGAATTTGCTGGCCACGCTAGGTATCGAGCGGTCTCATGAGCAAGCCGACTAAGCATCCGATGAGCAGGAGAGGGAGGTAGAACGATGGAACCTAGGTTCGGGCGGGTCATTACCGCCATGATCACCCCGTTTGACTCAGCAGGAGCGATTGATCTTGGCGGCGCTGTTGATTTGGCTCGCTGGTTGGTCGATCAAGGCAACGACGGTCTGGTGTTGGCCGGGACCACCGGTGAATCACCGACACTTACGCACGAAGAGCAGATAGCACTTGTGGAGGCGGTGTCAGGAGCCGTGGAATGCCACGTGATCGCCGGAGCGGGGAGCAACGACACTGCGGCAGCGGTAGAGCTCACTGAGAGGTGCACAGAAGCCGGTGCTGACGCCATATTGACTGTCACCCCCTACTACAACCGCCCTTCTCAACTAGGCCTGTTAAACCACTTTGCCGCGATTGCTGGGGCCACGGACCTGCCGGTGATGCTTTACGACATTCCAGCCAGGTCGGGGCGCAAGATCCACACCGACACCATCCTCCAGTTGGCAGACGAGGTTGACAACGTGGTGGCTGTGAAGGACGCCGCCGGTGACGTTGCAGAGACAGCTCGGCTGGCTGCAGCTGCTCCAGAAACTTTCGATGTGTATAGCGGTGAAGACGCTCTGACCCTGTCTCTGTTGGCTGTAGGCGCTGTGGGTGTTGTGAGCGTTGCTTCGCATTGGGCCACCCGAGAGACTGTGGCGATGATAAATGCGTTCTTCTCAGGTGATGTCGGGCGAGCTACCGAGATCAATCAGAGGCTCATCGAGTCTTGGGAATTTGAGTCTGGCGACCTTAAGCCCAACCCCATCCCGACCAAGGCAATGATGAAAGTCCTAGGTATGCCAGGCGGTGATTGTCGCCCCCCTATGGGCCCTGAGCCGGAGGGCCTGCAAGATATGGCGCGCCGGGTATTGGCTGGCCTTGGCCGCAGCTGATCAGCACTTGAAAATTGATTTAATGTCGAACCCGGTTTATCTCACATTTTTTGGTGGTCTTGGCGAGATCGGCCGAAACTGTGCAGCCCTTGAGGCTGACGGCCGGATTGTGATGCTGGACTGTGGACAACTGTTCCCTGACAACATGCCCGGCGTGGACGCCGTTCTCCCGGACTTCAGATGGTTGCTTGACCGGGCTGACCGCCTTGAGGCTTGTGTGGTAACTCACGCCCACGAGGACCACATCGGTGGACTCCCGTACTTTCTGCGAGCGCTCGCCGATCTAGGAGAGACGCTGCCTATATACGGAGCACCGTTCACCCTTGGGATGGTTCGCGGCAAATTGAAGTCAGCTGGAGTGCCGGTACCTGACCTCATTCCTTTAGACGACTACGCCAAGCTTCCAATCGGCCCGTTTGATTGTGAGTTCTTGCCTGTCACCCACTCGACGCCCAGTGGTCTGATGACGGTCTTTCACACTCCGCAGGGTCGAATCCTCCACTCAAGCGACTTTAAGTTGGATCCAACGCCTATCGATGGCCGAATCACCGACTTGAACCGGGTTCGAGAGTTGGCCGCCGACGGTGGCATCCGGCTTTTACTGGCTGACTCCACCAACGCAGGAGTTGCTGGTTCATCGACATCGGAGTCGACCATTGGCCCAGTGCTGCGTCAGGTGTTCGATGAGAACAAGGGTCGCCGAATCATCGTAGGGGCGTTCTCTAGCCACATTCATCGGATCCAACAGGTAGCGGATGCCGCAGCGGCCAATAACCGCAAGTTAGTTGTCATGGGGCCATCCATGGTGCGCAACACCACGCTCGCCCGAGAGTTGGGGTTGCTGCGGGTCTCTGATCAGATACTGATCAGAGACATCGACCTGGAGGACCTTGATCCAGCAGAGACATGCATTGTGTGCACCGGGTCGCAGGGGGAACCGCGGGCTGCTCTGAACCTGATGGGACAGGGACGCCACCGCTTCGTGACTGTGGGGGATCAAGACACTGTGGTCTTCTCATCTCATCCCATCCCCGGTAACGAGGCCGCTGTGGCTCGACTTCACAATGCGTTGGCTCGACGGGGAGTTCGATTGGTCCACAGTGGCCAACTTGGTGTGCACACCACCGGGCACGGCAAAGCAGACGAACTTCTGGCTCTCCACGACGCAGCCGACCCCAACCTGTTCATCCCCGTGCACGGTGAATATGCACATCTAGTGGCGCACCATGACCTGGCACTTGGGCGAGGTATGGGTGAGGATGAAGTTCTACGTTGCACCGATGGTGATCGGGTGAAACTCACTAGTGGGGGAGTGTTCCACGACGGTCGGGTGCCCGATGGTCATGTAATGGTTGATGAGTCAGGTCGGATGATCTCCGATGACTTACTTGAAGAACGACGAGCTATGTCTGGTGAGGGATTCGTGTTTGTCCGGGTAATGGTTGATAGCCGAAAGGGCCAGTTGGCCGAGCCTGTAGTAGTGGAGAGTCGGGGGTGGGTGGAACCTGACAGTCGCGACAACTGGCACGAGCGGGCGGCTGATGAGGTGGCCAAGGCGTTAGCCGGTCCCCTGGCTGACGGTAATCGTGATGCACACGAACTACGCCGTCTTACCCGACGGGCTACCGGTCGCCTTGTAGCGCGGGGAACTGGTCGTAAGCCGACGTTGGTGCCTGTGGTGGAGGTTCGCTAAAGGGTAGTGACTGCCCCGAGGCTGTCCTACACCGGTGGTACCGTCGAAATCGATGACCCAACGCCCAGCACGCCCCGTTTCGAAGAGTTCGGCAGTTTCTCGGAAGAGAACTGGGCAGACGGTGGGCGCCCGCTCACCCGCAGTGGACCAGGAGTCGAAAGGATCTGAGTCTGTTGGTTGGGCCTCGAAAGCGACGCCTAAGCGTGCCAGCGCCCGGAGTGAGAATCCAGAGTCGATGGCGCGACGGATGGCTAGGGCCGCTTTCGGGGGCCGGGGAGACGAGATACTAGGTCTCCTACTGGTGATCGGAGGCCTCCTAACTGGCCTTTCGGTATACCTGGAGCGGGCTGGAGTATTTGGTCGGTTTTTGGATACCGGACTGGGTTGGACTGTCGGCTCAACCCGTGTGTTGCTCCCGGTAGCCATGGTGGGCACCGGATTGGCCATGTTTCGAGAACGCAGCGAGTTCGGTGAGATTTCCCGCCGTCTGCCTGTCGGACTAATCATGGCCGTGGTGTCGGCGACTGGAATGCTGCACCTTGCCCGGGATCGTCCAGGTCTTGATGACGGTGCCGAAGGACTGGGGCGGGCTGGTGGCTTGATCGGCTCTTGGGTAGGAGGAAGTCTCGAGGCCGTGGTGGCCACCTGGGGGGCTGTGCTGGTGCTGGTCGGTGTAGGCCTCGTAGCGGCAGCCGTTATCACTCGTACAACGGTTCGGCAGGCGGCCCTTGGAGCAGCAAAAGGTGCTGTATTCACGGCCCGGCTGGCGGCGCGTGGAACGTTGGCTGGTCTGCGCCCGGCCTTGCGAGGCTTACGGAACTGGCTAGGCAACCTTCTTACGCCCCCCGGGGGCTATGGTCCACCTCCGGTGGGGGGTTTGGATATTCGTGAGCCACCTGCGCCGAAGCCCGCAAAAGCTGTCGGGTCAGGTCCAGCGTCTGGCGCTGAGTCATCTCCGAAGGCTTTGGTTTCCAAGCCAAAGAAGCGGAAAGCCAATGCTAAAGCTGCCGACGGTAGCGAGCAGTTGACCATCGAGTTGGGTCCAGCCATCGCCGATTCGCCCTGGCGACTCCCGTCGGTGGGCTACCTGTCGCGCAGCGAGACTCACGATGTTGATGCTAAAGCAGTTGAAGAGCGCGGCATCCGTCTGCAAGAGGCCTTGGCCGCTCACGGCGTTGAGACGCGGCTATCCGAGATGACTGTGGGCCCCACCGTCACGCGTTATGCCCTTCAGTTGGGAGAGGGCGTGAAGGTGGCGCGCATCACCAGCCTCCACAAGGACATTGCTTACGCATTGGCCGCCGCTGATGTCCGGATTCTGGCCCCTATTCCCGGTCAGCAGGCAATTGGGATCGAGGTCCCCAACGAAGACCGAGTAGTGGTGGCTTTGGGGGACATTCTCACCTCCCCTGAAGCCGTCAAGGCCAACCATCCGCTGGAGGTAGGCATCGGGCGAGACATCAGCGGGAGATCAGTGATGCTGAACCTGTCGACCATGCCTCACCTGCTCATCGCCGGTGCCACCGGCGCTGGTAAATCGTCGTGCATTAACTCGCTCATTACCTCGGTACTGATGCGCTCCACACCCGACCAGGTGCGGATGATTCTCGTAGACCCTAAACGAGTTGAAATGGGCCAGTACGAAGGCGTTCCTCATCTACTGACTGCGCCTGTAACTGATCCCCGAAAGGCTGCAAACGCCCTTCACTGGGCTGTTAAAGAAATGGAGCGGCGATATGACTTGTTGTCAGAGTGTGGCTTTCGCGACATCGCTGGTTATAACGCAGCATTTGATCGGGGTGACCTCGAGGCGCCACTAGGCCTAGCCGACGAGGACGGCGAACCAGTTTCTTACCAGCGGCTTTCTTTCATCCTTGTGGTAGTCGATGAGTTGGCTGACTTGATGATGGTGGCTGCCCGAGACGTTGAGGACTCCATCACGCGACTAGCCCAGATGGCTAGGGCTGTCGGGATCCACCTTGTAGTAGCTACCCAGCGGCCATCTGTAAATGTCATCACCGGTGTTATTAAGGCCAACATTCCAGCCCGACTGGCTTTTGCTGTTTCCAGCCTTGCTGATAGTCGGGTCATCCTTGATCAACCTGGGGCGGAGCGGCTAGTAGGTCGGGGTGACATGCTTCTTCTTGGCCCCAGCTCAAGTGTGGCCCAGCGAATTCAGGGCGCTTGGGTTGACGAAAACGAGGTTCGTCAAGTGGTGGAGACGTGGGTAGTCCAAGCACGTGACGCAGCGAAGGTGGCCGGCGACCCGATCACAGGCAAGTTGCTCACCGAATCTGGCGACCAACTGGGTGTGATAGCCGCTGTTGACTCAACAAGTGGAGCGGCCGTCGCTCCGATTCAGCAACCAGTTTTGGCTGAAGGAGACATTACGGCAGACTCGTCGCGTCCTTCTGCTGGTGGCAACGGGCCAGGCACCGATGATGAACTGCTTGAAGAGGCCCGACGCCTAGTGGTGGCTAGCCAGTTGGGATCCACCTCGATGTTGCAGCGCAAACTGCGGGTCGGATTTGCGCGCGCTGGACGGCTCATGGACTTGCTCGAGGAAACGGGTGTTGTTGGACCGTCTACCGGGTCTAAAGCCCGGGAGGTCCTCGTGGCTCCAGATGAACTATCCGACCTCTCGGATTAGAGGCCGTAGGAGCGAGTCTCCCAGCCTCTCTGTCGAGCGTCCTAGCCGAGACCGGCGACCGAGCCTTCTCAGTAGTTGAGTACCCTCGGTCTATGGACGTACTGCTTGCTATAGCTTTACTGGCTGTAGGCCTAGCGGTGCTCATGGTGGCTGCAGACCGCTTTGTGTCTGGTGCATCGGACCTTGCCGTCCGCATGAACGTCCCACCGATTGTCATTGGCGCCGTCGTGCTTGGCTTCGGGACTAGTGCGCCCGAGATGGTGGTGTCCACGGTGGCCGCCGCTCAGCATGAGATTGACCTAGGCCTAGGAAATATTGTTGGATCCAACGTGGCGAACCTCACCCTCGTGCTGGGTGTGGCTGCCCTCATCCGACCCATCGATCTACCGTTTGGCACCAAGCGGCGAGCTTTGGTCTGCCTGTTGTCTGTCGGGCTTTTCGGCTGGCTGGTTCAGGGTGCGGCTTCAATTTTTGAGGGACTTGTGTTATTGGGGGCAGTAGCGCTGGCACTAACGGCGCTGGTGCGGATGGACACCGAAGAGGTGGCCTCCACGCCACATTCGACAAGTGGGTCCTTGGCTGGTGCGTGGGGGTGGACAGTCGGTGGACTGCTGCTCACCGTGGTCTCAGCGCAATCTGTGGTGTGGGCGGCTACCACCATTGCCGAACAGGCAGGGCTCGCCCATGGATTCGTCGGGTTCTCGTTGGTTGCTATAGGGACCTCTTTGCCTGAATTGATGACCGTGGTGGCGGCGGCTCG
>JAQWTI010000042.1 GCA_029242745.1 Acidimicrobiales bacterium
GCGCAAGTTGCTGCCGTTGGTTACACCGTCCATTCTGGACATTTCGTTCCTTCAGGTCGATCAGACCGATGGTGACGGTTCAGAAGCCCACGTTGTCGAGTTGGCAACGAGTTGGATGACCGACAACGCCGACCACGTCAAAGCGTGGATCGCCGAAGCGGCCGGTTGATTCAACTGAATCGCTGAACTGGTTTCCTGTTCCCCGAGAGGGGGACGAGGACCGGTAGTAAGAGGGGCCGGGGCCAAAGGCCCCGGCCCCTCTCCGTCAACAACATGGTCCCCCATGCGACAGCAAACTCACATAACAGGTAAAGTCCAGCGTCTTGCAATGGAGCAGGAGTTCAAGGTGAGGATCACCAGATGAGCGAGTTCCGATCAACTCCCGATGGACGAATAACCGACGAGCGTCCGTGGTGGGATGTTTTCCCCTGGTGGTCGTTAATCATCGTCACATTGCTTGCCTGGATGGGCTGGCAGATCATCGACAGTCCTGATTACCGACTCGCTTGGGAAAGAATAATCCCGGGACTAGCACTAACACTGCAGTCAACTGTCTACGCGTTCGGCATCTCACTATTCATCGCGCTACTAGCCGGCACCGGACAAATGTCCCGCAACGTAGTAATTCGAAATCTCGCGCGCACCTACGTTGAATTCGTCCGAGGCATACCGATGCTTCCCCTAATCTTCACGGTGGCGCTGATTGTTGTACCTGAACTTACTGAGTTGCTGAATGCCCGGCTGACTAAGTGGTTTGACTGGGAGTTCAAACTCTCGTTCCAGATGCGGGCAACTGTGACCTTGGCAGTCATCTACGGCGCCTACATGGCCGAAATCTTCAGAGGCGGAATCCAATCCATTCCTCCGGGGCAGAGCGAAGCGGGGCGGTCACTGGGCCTCAGTCGGCGCCAGACAATGAAGTCAGTGGTTCTCCCTCAGGCCATGCGAGCGATCATCCCACCGATGGGGAACGACTTCATTGCCATCCTCAAAGACACTTCCCTACTCTCAGTCCTAGGTGCCCTTGAAATCACACAAAGGGCCCGCCAATTCTCCGCTAGCACGTTTAAGTTTCGGGAGGGATACTTCGTCTCGGCCTTCATCTACCTTGTACTCACCCTCAGCCTCTCAGTCCTCCTGGGTGTCTTAGAAAGACGTATGACCCGAGACCGAGAGGGTGAAAGATGACGACAGTCGTGCCAGGCTCTGATCGCTCTAAACCCATGATTTCCCTCAAAGGGGTGTCGAAGACGTTCGGCCGGAACATCCGCGCCGTAATCGACATCGACCTAGATGTAGCTGAGGGTGAGGTAGTGGTCATCGTAGGTCCCAGCGGCTCAGGCAAATCGACCGTTCTGCGCTGCATCAACCTATTGGAAGTCCCGACAGCAGGAACCGTTATGGTTGACGGCTTCGATATGACGTCTTCAGACACCAACCTTGACCAGGTACGAGCCGAGGTTGGCATGGTGTTCCAACAGTTCAACCTCTTTCCACATCTCAAGGCAATCGAGAACATCACTCTCGCTCAGCGAAAGGTGCGTAATCGATCCCAAGAAGAAGCCACTGACGTCGCGATGCGTCAACTCACACGCGTTGGAATCCCAGAAAAAGCAGATTCCTACCCCCGTCAATTGTCGGGTGGACAGCAGCAGAGGGTCGCCATAGCGAGGTCGCTGGCAATGGACCCCAAGGTAATGCTTTTTGACGAGCCGACCTCGGCGTTAGATCCAGAAATGGTTAAGGAAGTCTTAGACGTGATGCTCGGTCTCGCCCACGACGGTATGACCATGGTCGTCGTAACCCATGAAATGGGCTTCGCCAAGGCTGCCGCTGACCGACTCGTATTTATCGACGAGGGAGAAATCGTGGAAGTCGGACCCCCGGAAGAAGTCTTCGCACATCCCACTCAGGAACGCACGCAAGCATTCTTCAACAAGATTCTCCACTAGGACCGACTTTGCAAATGGCTCCTGACTCAACCACTCCGCCAGTGGTGCAACTATCGGGAATCACAAAGCGCTTTCCTGGCGTGGTAGCCAATGACAGAGTTGACCTACAGGTGGCAAACGGCGAAATTCACGCAGTGGTTGGTGAAAATGGAGCCGGCAAGTCAACCTTGATGAAGATCCTCTACGGGATGATTCCTGCAGACGAGGGCCAAATGCTCGTCGGTGGTGCAGAGGTTCGCTTTTCCTCACCCTCAGAGGCCATAGATTCCGGGATAGGTATGGTCCACCAGCACTTCATGCTGGCTGATCACCTGACAGTGCTCGAGAACGTGATTCTGGGTGCTGAACCTACCAAACGGGGCATCATTGATCGGACGGCCGCCCGTCGCGACTTAGAAGACCTAGGGCGCTCCTACGGCCTTGACCTTGATCCCGAGGATTTTGTCGAGTCACTTGAGGTTGGTGAACGACAACGAGTCGAGATCATCAAAGTGCTCTACCGCGGAGCAAAGGTCCTCATCTTGGATGAACCAACGTCAGTACTCGTTCCTCAAGAAGTCGAGAAACTATTCCATAATCTGCGTGAACTAAAGAGTCGTGGGCACACGATTATCTTTATCGACCACAAGCTGGACGAGGTTCTTGCTATTGCTGACACCATCACCGTTTTACGTCATGGCCGCACAGTGGCAACCGTGTCGTCGAGTGATGTAACAACGGCCGAATTAGCCGAGTTAATGGTTGGCTCAGAGTTGCCGAAGCCGTCAACCGAACCTCGGGTACCTGACCCCCATGTCACCCTTTCGGTGCGCTCGGCAACTGTCTTGGGAGATGACGAACGTCCTCTCGTCGACGCAGTGGATCTCGATGTTTATCGGGGAGAAATACTGGGAGTAGCCGGCGTGGAAGGCAACGGTCAAGGCGAACTCGTCGAAGCCATCCTCGGACTTCGAGCGCTGAGTGAAGGTGAACTCTTTCTCGACGGGGAGCAAATAACTCATTGGCCGGTGCGTCGACGACGAGAAGCCGGCCTTGGCTACGTGCCAGAAGATCGTCACCGCCGGGGGTTGCTACTTGACGCACCGCTTTGGGAAAACGCGATGCTTGGCCATCAAACCCAGCGACCCTTTGCACGCGGAGCCTGGTTGAATCGTTCAGGGGCACGAGAAGCCACCGCGCAAATTGTGGCTGATTTCGATGTCCGGACACCAGGCGTCGACACAAAAGCACGTGCCCTGTCAGGTGGGAATCAACAGAAACTGGTTATCGGTCGAGAACTATCAGCGCAACCACGGATGCTGATAGCTGCCCATCCGACGCGAGGGATCGATGTAGGCGCCCAAGCAGCAGTTTGGGACGAACTTCGCAAAGCACGTCGTAACGGCATGGCAGTTCTGCTCATATCAGCAGATCTGGAAGAACTGATAGGCCTCGCGGATCGTCTGGTTGTCATGCTGCGCGGTCGAGTGACAGCCGAAATGGATCCGTCCACTGCTACACCGCGCCTCTTGGGAAGCCACATGACCGGCGCTTCTGCAGACGAACAGGGCACTAAAGAGTGAGTATTCGACGCGTCAGCCTCGCCCTTGCTGCACCTGTATGCGCATTCGTTTTCTCGATAGGCCTGTCCTCACTTGTTCTCTTAGCATTTGGTACCAATCCAATGGACGCCTGGTCCGAGATGCTCTCGTACGGGACCCGCCTGGAAACATTCGTTGAAACAGGCAACCGGGCCACGCCTCTGTACCTCGCGGGGATTGCCGTTGCTATCGGCTTTCGGATGAACCTCTTCAACATCGGCGTCGAAGGCCAGTACGTACTGGCCGCGCTCTTAGCCGCGTCCGTCGGCGCCGCTGTCGATCTACCACCAGTTCTCCATATTGGTCTCATCATCGCCGTCGCCATGAGCGTTGGTTCAGCCTTCGCCGGGGTGGCCGGCTACCTCAAAGTCCATCGAGGGGTCCATGAGGTGATCTCCACCATCATGTTGAACGCCGTCGCTCTGGCAGCCGTGGGATTCCTCCTACGCACCTGGCTCCTCGATGAAAGTGACACCACCCTCAATATCACTACGCCAGAAATTGCACCTTCTGGCTGGTTCCCAAATCTAAACAAACTTGTAGAAGTGTTTACACGAGAGATCAGCCGGGGTCGAGAACTCTGGGGCTTCATCCTCGTTGCGGCGGTTGTAGGCGTTCTCTTCCATGTCTTCCTCAACCGCACCCGCCCCGGTTACGACCTCCGAGCTACCGGCCTCAATCCATTTGCGGCTGCTGCTGGAGGCGTTGATCCCGAGGCCACAGTTGTCCGAACCATGCTGTTGTCAGGTGCTGTCGCCGGCCTCATCGGTCTCCCCCAAATTCTCGGCGACGCCCATACTTACGACTTGGGATTTGCTCGAGGCCTCGGTTTCACCGGTATCGCTGTAGCACTGGTAGGTCGTAACCATCCAGGTGGCGTAGCGGTTGCCGCGCTGCTATTTGGCTGGCTGGACAGCGCAGCACCCATTTTGGATGTCCGGGGCGACGCACCGCGTGAGATTGTTTCGATTCTCCAAGGCGTGGTGGTCCTATCCGCTGTAGTCGCCTACGAGGTGGTCAATCGAATCCGACAGTCTGCCGAAGCCCGCGAGGCCGCAGTAGCCAGCCAACAGTCACTTGAGTCTGTTAGCAGGACCACCACATGACGAATCTTTTGAAAACCTCCACCGTGCTGCGCTGGATGCTTGCCGCACTTGGAGTAGTAGTCGTCCTGTCCGTGGTGCAGGAACTCGCCCGACCAACGACCATTGACCTCATCTCCTCCGGCACCGCTGAATCAACGTTACGCAGAGCCGTGCCCATTCTGCTGGCTGGTTTGGGTGGGATCTGGGCCGAAAGGGCAGGCGTAGTAAACATCGGCCTCGAAGGGATGATGGTCCTCGGAACATGGTTTGGTGCCTGGGGAGCACTCGAGTTTGGCCCCTGGTGGGGACTGGCAATTGGCATAGCAGGCGGTGCCGCAGGTGGTCTGCTTCACGCCGTAGCCACCGTTACCTTCGGTGTCGACCACATTGTCTCTGGCGTAGCGGTGAACATCCTCGCACCAGCTCTAGCCCGGTTTCTGTCAGGAGAGGTGTTTTCTGGAAGATCCGGTGGCGGCATAACACAGTCGCCCCGGGTCGAATCGGTAGGTAGCCTTGATCTCCCGTTCTTGTCAGGTGGCGACCTGCTCGGATGGGGAACGCCCAACCTGTTTGGCTGGACTGCCTCCCAAGACTGGCTGCTCGTATCCGATGTAGCAGCCGTCCTGTCCGGCATCACCAGAAGCCTTTCCTGGGCCTCCCTCCTGGCACTTTCCCTAATTCCCCTCTCTATTTTTATCCTGTGGCGAACTCCCTACGGTCTACGCATCCGCGCTTCCGGTGAACACCCGGTAGGTGCTGACAGCCTTGGGGTATCCGTATACCGGATGAAATTCACCGCAGTTGTCATCAGTGGGGGTCTAGCTGGTTTCGGTGGAGCATTCATCGCCATCGAACAGACCGGCGTCTACCGGGAAGGTCAAGTGCAAGGCCGGGGCTTTATCGGGCTAGCTACGGTCATCTTCGGAAACTGGCAACCCGCAGGCGCCTTCCTCGGATCACTGCTTTTCGGATTCGCTGATGCGTTGCAACTTAGGGATCGTACGGCTGTGCACGCCTTGCTGTTACTGGTGGGAATTGTTCTCATTGGACTAGCTGTCCGAGCTGGAGTGAACAACAAACGTAGTTCCGCAGCAATGCTCCTTATTACCTCTGCAGTCGTCCTCTGGTGGTACGCAGTTACCGAAGAGGTGGCCAGTGAACTGCCCCCGATTACCCCGCACCTAGCCACCCTTCTCGTTCTAATTTTTGCCACCAGCCGCCTTCGAATGCCGGCCGCAAACGGACTTCGCTACCGACGCGGCCAGGAGTAACCTTCAGATGCCAAGATTTCTGAACGCTGAACAAATCGACCACTGGGAACGATACGGCTACGCAGTACTTAGTGACTTCGTGGCCCCCGCTGTGGTCGGTGCCCTGCGGGCCCGGGTCGACGAAATTGTGTCCAAGTACGTTGAAGAAGGCGTACCCGACGGAGCGGCCACTGTTTTTTCAACCACTGAACAGACCCACGCTCAAGACACCTGGTTTCTGGAATCCGCCGACGTGGTTCGCCCGTTTTTTGAGAATGGGGCCTTTGACTCCAATGGCCATCAGGTGGTTCCCATGGAACTGGCGCTGAACAAATTAGGGCACGCCATACACGACCTCGACCCAGTGTTTGGACCGTTTTCGCGAAACGATGCTATGGCCGCCTTAGCGGACGACCTGGGTTTCGTTGAGCCTCTCCTCCTTCAATCCATGGTTATCTTCAAGCCACCGCGAATTGGTAGTGAGGTGGTCTGCCACTGTGACCATTCCTTCCTATGGACTGAACCCCAGACGGTGGTCGGATTTTGGTTTGCCCTAGACAACGCGACTGTGGAAAACGGTTGCATGTGGGCCATTCCCGGAGGTCACACCAAAGGGCCCCGAACCCGATTCCGAAAAGTTGGCCATGGCACGACCACCGACCTGATCGACGAGACCCCGTATGACATGGGTGACCTAGTGCCATTAGAGGTAGAAGCGGGAACCTGCATCGCCTTCCACGGCTGCCTCCCCCACTGGAGCGCTCCCAACACCTCAGATCAACCCCGCCTTGCTTACACGCTCCACCTCATTGACGGTACGGCCGAGTACCTATCTGACAATTGGCTGCAGCGCAGTTCCAACCTGCCACTACGCGGGTTCGGACCCCTTCCTGAAGCTAGATAGCCTGATCTATCGCAACCAATGAAATCATCAGTCCACTGCTCGACTTGGACACCATCCGGGAAGCACCCAAGGTCCTCCTGCACGACCACTTGGATGGGGGCCTACGCCCATCCACGGTCCTCGAATTAGCCGATGCAGTAGGACACGTGCTGCCCGCAGCCGACGAAGCCGCTCTGTCTGCATGGTTTCATCGTGGTGCCAACCGCCTAGACCTAGGTCTCTACCTTGAGACCTTTGAACATACTGTCGGCGTCATGCAGACCCCCGAGGCTTGTCACCGGGTAGCTGCGGAATGCGCAGCGGATCTCGCCGCTGACGGCTGCGTGTACGCCGAAATCCGCTTCGCCCCCGCACTACTCACCGAACAAGGCATGGTGCTTGATCAAGTACTCGAAGCCGTACTAGCTGGATTTGCCGACGGCTCAATGGGTACGGGCTTGGTTGTTCGAACGCTGGTGACGGCAATGCGGACCTCAACTGATTCGCGGCAGGTGGCTGAGACGGCGGTCAGGTACCGAGATCGCGGTGTGGTCGGCTTCGACATCGCCGGTCGAGAGGCTGGCTACCCCCCCACACTGCACCTGGACGCTTTTCAATACCTGCAAAGGGAGAACTTTCACTTCACCATCCACGCTGGTGAGGCTTTTGGGCCTGCATCGATCTGGGAGGCGTTGCAGTATTGCGGGGCTGAACGCTTAGGTCACGGCGTCCGGATTTTGGACGACATAACTACCGACACTGATGGCGAGGTTCGGCTCGGCCGACTGGCCTCCTTTGTTCGGGACCGGCGAATCCCGTTGGAACTCTGCCCGACGTCCAATGTTCATACCGGCGCGGCAATCGACATATCTTCACACCCCATCGGGGACCTGAGCCGACTCGGTTTCCGGGTCACAGTCAACACCGATAATCGGCTGATGAGCAATGTTTCGATGACCTCAGAGATGGCTGCCCTCCAAGATGCCTTCGCCTGGGGGTTGGACGATCTTCGATGGCTGACCATCAATGCCATGAAAAGCGCCTTTCTAGCCTTCGACGAGCGTTTGGCAATCATCGACAATGTCATCAAACCCGGGTACAGGACCCTTGCGGGGTCGAGTTGATGCCCACGCTTTCGGAGGCAGATTCACGCACGTTGGTGGCAAAATCTGGTATCACCGTTTCTGAGTGGGCTACCGCTACTGATCCCAACAGCGCAGTCGATGCGTCACGGGCTATGGGTTTTCCGGTGGCGATAAAACTATGCGGTAACACCATCACCCATAAGACCGAACGCGGCCTCGTGAAACTCTCGCTGACTTCAGACGACGACGTCCGGGTGGCAGCCGAAACTTTGCTGGCGGCGACCACACCTGACGACGGTGATGTCGAACTACTGGTATCAACCATGGCTAGAGGCGATCGAGAGTTCATCGCCGGGCTGGTCCGGGACCCACAATTTGGTCCGTGCGTGATGCTGGGCATAGGTGGGGTACTTGCTGAGGTGTTTGCCGATGTGGCCTTTCGACTAGCTCCGCTAGACCGACTAGATGCGCATGAACTAATCGAAGATCTGGGCGCCCAAGCGGTACTCGGTTCTTTCCGTGGCCAACCTCCCGTTAATCGCGAGGCGCTTATCGACATCCTCTGTGCACTAGGTGCGTTGTCCGACGATCCAACTATCGTCTCGATCGACCTGAACCCCTTGATCGTGGTAGACGGTCTTCCGGTGGCCGTTGACGCGCTAGTCGAGCACACCTGATGCCCCGCGACCTGAGCTCCCTGTTTGAACCACGTGGCGTCGTAGTAACCGGTGTATCTAGTCATCCAGGCAAGTTCGGCTTCGTCACCCTCCACAACTTGCTCTCTTGTGGATATCAAGGTGAAGTTTTCGCCGTAGGGCGCGAAAACGGAACAGTTCTAGATCAACCAGTCTTGGCGTCTATCGAAATGCTGCCCGATGGTGCAGCCGAACTCCTAGTGGTGTGCACCCCAGTGTCAGCTAACGAAGAAATCCTTCGTGCCGCTGCTGCGCGTGGCGTCCGAGCCGTGTTCGTCGCCGCTGGAGGCTACTCAGAGGCGGGGGACGAAGGCGCAGCGGCTGAGGCCCGTTTAGTCGACGTAGCCAATGAGTTGGACCTTGTGTTGGCCGGGCCTAATGGACAAGGTATCACCTCTCCCCCCGTGGGCCTATGCGCCCAGATAGTGGCGCCCTTCCCTCCACCCGGCCGAATCGGCGTGGCATCCCAGTCCGGCAACTTTGTCTCAGCGTTTCAGAACTATTCCAAGCAGACCGAAGTCGGTATCAGCCGTTCTGTTTCAGCCGGTAATGCCGCTGCGACTGGGATCGCCGACTATCTAGAGTGGTTTGCCGACGACCCGCAGACCACTGTTGGACTTTGCTACCTAGAAGGCCTTACCGCTGGAAGAGAGTTCTTCGAACGAGTACGCGAAATAACAATGAGGATGCCCGTAGTGGTGGTCAAGGGGGGGGCGACCAGTGGCGGTCAACTAGCAGCGGCATCTCACACTGGAGCGCTTGCTTCAAACGACCGGATTTTCGACGGTATGGCTCAGCAGGCTGGCATGGTTCGAGCAACTAATATCGAATCCGCCTTTGAAGCTGCAGCAACCTTCGCTACCCAACCCCTACCGAGTGGTAGCGGTGTTCTGATACTGACAACGGCGGGCGGTTGGGGTGTCGTGACAGCTGACGCGGTAACCGCCCACCGGGACCTGACACTTGTACCTCTACCAGACGACCTATTAACAGCAATAGACAAGATGCTCCCACCGAGATGGAGCCGAAATAATCCTGTGGATCTGGCCGCCGGTGAGACACGTGACACCATTCCTGAACTTTTAGACATGGTCGCTGGCCATCCGGACATCGATTCAGTCGTGCAACTAGGTCTAGGAATTCAAGGCAACACCGCCGCCATGACGCGTCGTGGACCGTTCTATCCCGGCCACGGCCTAGAACGCATCGTGGGCTTCCATGACCGCCAGGAGCGCCGCTACGCCCAAGCGGCTGCTGCGGCATCCATCAACCATCAAAAGCCCGTACTGGTGGCCTCTGAGTTGGCCGTCACGCAGCCCGACAACCCGATGGTCGCAGCGGTTCGTGAAACAGACCGGCTTTGTTATTCCTCAGCCGACCGGGCCGTAACCGCTCTGGGCTTGCTGGCGCGCTATGCCGCTTGGCGCCGGGCCCGCCTCTGACCTGGGTGATCACGCGCTAGCCCTGAACTACAAGGCAGACGACCACGGAAGGAATCGTCGGACCCTGGAATCAGCAGAGACATCGTCATCTCGTCAGGGTCGGACTGAACTTCCCTAAGGCCGCTCCAACTAGCACCCCAACATTTCTCACCAGGACCGAGTGCAGTCCAGCAAAGTGGACAGCGACTAGACAACCGATCCAGACGAAGAGAATCAGCGGCGCGCAGACCGTAAAGCCGAAGCGAGATTCCCCCGCTCTCCTATATCAACACCATCCATACCGAGAAACTCTGCGAGACGATCCAACTCGACCGAGAGTTCGGTGGCGACGTGTTCGCGATCAACGTCGGCCTCAGCGAAGACCCCTCTAGCCATCAAGCGCCTTGCCTGTCGATCAGCTTTGACATCTACCCGACCGACCAACTGGTCGCCCAACAGAAACGGCAACACGTAATAGCCGTACTCCCGCTTGGGTTGGGGAACGTAGATCTCTATTCGATATCGGAACCCAAACAGCCGCTCTGCGCGGGGTCGGAACCACACCACCGGATCAAACGGTGAGAGTAAGGCTCGTGCTCGTACTGTTTGAGGACACACGGCATCAGGATGCAGGAACGCTGGATCTTGCCAGCCTTCGACTGATGCTGCCACCAGGCGACCGGACTCGACCAACTCGGACAGGGGTAATCGAACATCACGTGTTTTGATGCGGAAGTAGTCGGCGAGATCAGCAGCCGTACCCACTCCACAACAACGTGCTGCTATCTCAAGTAAATCCTGTTTGGCCTCACCTTCAGACGGGCTGGGGAGCGCCCTGATACCAGGCGGCACGATTCCAGCAAATGTCTCATAGGTGCGCTCAAAGGTCCCGGTACGTCGACTGCCAACTTCACCTATGCGAAACAGCCAATCCATAGCCCGCTTACCGTCTGACCGGCCATCCCACCATGACCCTTCACGTGGTCGAGGATCGCTGAGATCACCTGCGGCAATTGGGCCATTCACTCGCACCTCATTGAGTACCGCCATCACATACTCAGCATCCTCACTAGCCATTCTGGCCAGCTCGGGCCATGTCTGGCCAGACCTAGCCAGATCCTTAAACCATCGCAGAATAGGCTCAAGATCTACAGGGACAACGGAGGCCTCGTGGGACCAAGTCTCAAATAACTCGCCAGACTTCCAGAGCCAAATATCGAGACGATCTCGGTCATAAACACCGAGTCGGCTGTAGACGGGCAGGTAGTGAGATCGACATACGACCTGCACCGAATCGAGTTGCAGCAAACCAATCCGACTCATAACGCGCCGGAAGTGACGGACGTCAACCCGCCCAGTTGGCTGCGGGTCGCAGAACCCCTGTGCGTACAGAGCGACGCGCCGAGCACCCGAAGCGCTGAGGGACACCGGTAGGGAGATCAGACGCCGTTTCCGACCCCGCCGCTAAAGGGCAACAGGTCATCAAATTTGCTGTCACGTTCCTCAGCTTTTGCGGCAAAAGCCTCAGCCATATCTGAAGGCTGGAACATTCCGGCCTGCCAGGTAGCGATGTAGTCCAACGAATCAGCTGTCGAATGGTCGCGACTGTAGGTAATCATCTCTTTTGAGCCGTAGACGGCCAATGGTGGTTTAGCCGCAATTGCCCTTGCAATCTCATGAACCCCAGATAACAGGGCGTCATGGTCGGCAAACACTTCGTTGACTAGGCCAACTGACTTCGCCTCGTCAGCCAGCATCCGTCGGCCCGTGTAGGCCAACTCCCGACAGACGCCCTCAGGGATGAGTTTGGGTAGTCGCTGCAAAGTACCCACATCAGCGGTCATACCAATGTTGATTTCTTGGATGCAGAAAAAGGCCTCAGCCGAGGCATAGCGCATGTCACACGCCGTAACCATGTCCACGGCTCCACCAATGCATCCACCTTGGATGGCGGCCAGCACAGGCATCCGTGTTCTCTCGAGGACCGAGAACGTTTCTTGGAGGTGCAGCACGTTAGATCGCATATTGGCCCGAACCTGACCTTGGGGAGCACTTTTATCTGGACGCTCCACACCTGTGAACACTGCCAGATCCATACCAGCTGAGAAATGTCGGCCGGTAGAGGCCAAGACCACTACACGGACCTCACCGGTGGCGTCCAACTCCCTTACAAGAATTGGGAGTTCATCCCAGAAAGCCGGCACCATGGTGTTGAGTTGGTCCCCGCGACTGAGGGTCACCGTGGCTACGCCACTGTCATACTTGATGTCGAAACAGGTATACCCATCGCTCATGCCCAAGACGGTAGACCCCCATTGCGAGGTCCAAGCCATCCGGTGGCCCACTTCAGAATGATCGCAAATTTAACCCAAGATGGAAGTGGCCACTGACGACAGTAGACGGCCCGGCCGAGCGCCCAAGTGGCTTATCGCCTCTGCCGCAGCAATGCTGCCCAGCCGGGCGGCATGGGGCAGATCAGCGCCGCGGCTCAGTCCAAACAGGACTCCCGCTGCGTAGAGATCGCCAGCACCTGTGGTGTCCACCACCGCTTCGAACTCATCTGCCTCTATCCGGATGCGATCCCTACCGGCAACCACCATCGACCCGTGCTTTCCCAGGGTCACGAAGGCGAGGTCGACCTCGGACGCCACCGCGTCGGCTGCCTGATCTACCTCATCAACCTCAAACAGTGAACAGATCTCTGACGCGTTGGCAAACACCACATCTACCCGATCGGCCAACAGCTCCAACCACTCCTCGCGATGGCGCTCCACACAGAACCCGTCAGACAAGGTGAGAGACACTGTCCGCCTAGCGGCGTGGGCCACGTCCATTGCATGTCGGATAGCCCCCTTAGCCTCCTCCGTGTCCCAGAGGTACCCCTCGCAGTAGAGGTGCGCGGCCGAGGCCACCAAGTCGTCGTCTATCTCTTTGACTGTCAAATGGGCCGAAATCCCAAGATAGGTATTCATGGTCCGCTGGGCATCGGGGGTGACCTGAATAAGACATCTGGCCGTCGGCTCGGCACCGCCTACCCCAGGAACACCAAAGTCGACACCCACATGGCGCATCTCGCGACGAAACACCTCTCCTAAGAAGTCGTCCGCCACCTTGCCTATGTACGCCGCCCTGCCACCGAATGAGGCAACCCCCACCATGGTGTTGGCCGCAGATCCACCTGATTCCTCCAACCCTGGAGGCATCGCTGCATAGAGTTCCACAGCTCGCTCAGTGTCAACGAGTGTCATTCCACCTTTGGATAGGCCATGCCGGCCAATGAAGTCATCATCAACTTCAGCCAGCACATCAACAATGGCATTACCCACGCCAACAACGTCCAGTGTGTTTTCTACCTGGTTAGTGGCCACAGGCCCTCCCGGTCGCGGAGGGCACTTTGGCCCGCTGTCCTAACATCATGCCTGCTAACGATCAGAGATTAGATACTGGCCGACGACTGACCGGTACGGTGCGACAGGTGACCCACCCTCATGGCCAAACAGGCCGACTCCCAAGGACAGCAATTCCCCACCACTACGCCCTTGAGATCTGCCCAGACCTCGAACATGGTACGTTCACCGGCACCGTCACTATCGATGCAGAAGTGGTCGAGGCGTCTGAAGTCGTGATCCTCAACGCTGCTGATCTCACGGTACTGTCAGCAATTGCGGTTACGGGTGGCGTCGGAGACGACTTCACAGTGTTGCTGGACGCTGAGGCAGAGCAGGTTGTGCTCAGCGGACTCTCTCTGTCCGTTGGACCAATTCAACTAGTTCTCAGCTTCGCTGGGGTTTTGAACGACCAACTGCGGGGCTTCTATCGGAGCACACTTGTACTTGATGGCGAAGAGTGCTCCATCGCTACCACTCAGTTTCAGTCCACTGACGCTCGCCGCGCATTTCCATGCTTTGACGAGCCCGACCTGAAGGCCACCTTCGCTATCTCTCTCGTTGTCGACTCAGGACTGCTGGCCATTTCCAATGGTTCTGAGGTGTCCCGTACAGCAATCGGTAATGGAACTGACCGGGTGGTATTCGCCGACACGATCCCTCTCTCCACCTACCTAGTGGCATTCGTAGTTGGTCCACTGCACGCGACCGAACCCGTTTACGTCGACGGAGTACCAGTGCGGATAATCCACTCTCCAGGGAAGGCCGACCAGACCGCATTCGCTCTTGAAGTTGCCGCCCACTCTCTGCGCTGGCTCGCCAACTGGTACGACATTGCCGTCCCGGGTGCCAAAGTCGACCTGGTGGCCTTACCTGACTTCGCTTTTGGCGCTATGGAAAATCTCGGGTGCATCACATTTCGCGAAGTTCTACTGCTAGTGGACCCACAGACCGCCGACCAGCGTGAATTGGAGAGCGTGGCCGCCGTGCTCAGCCATGAACTCGCTCATCTGTGGTTCGGTGATCTAGTGACGATGCGTTGGTGGAACGGCATATGGCTGAACGAAGCTTTTGCCACATTTATGGAAATGAAAGCCGTTGAGACATTCCGGCCCGATTGGGAGGTGTGGGCCGGGTTCACAGCTGCACGCGCGGCAGCTATGGATATAGACGCTCTGGCTGCCAGTCGGCCTATCGAGTACCCAGTGATAACTCCAGCTGATGCTGAATCCATGTTTGATCTACTTACGTACGAAAAGGGTGCGGCAGTCGTACGCATGTTGGAACAGTTTTTGGGCGAGGAGGTATTCCAGGAGGGCGTTCGCCGCTACCTGACCACCAACCTTTATGGAAATACCGATAATGGTGACCTTTGGACTGCTCTCGAAGAGACCTCAGGCCAGCCAGTGGGAGACCTCATGGAGAACTGGATATTCCGCTCTGGTTTTCCCATCATCGAGGCCGTCTCATCGACCAATGGCTCCAGTTGGACTTTTTCCCAGCAACCATTTCGCTACCTCACCCCCGACGACGCAAAGACCTCTATCTGGCAGGTACCAATTCGAGTTCGGACTGCGGGCGGGGAACAACGTGCTCTGCTGGGCGCCGACCCCATAACTCTTAGGTTCGATGAGCCGCTATTGAGCATGAATGCTGGGGCTACCGGCTTCTACCGCAGCATCGGCTTGGATGAGGTTGAGCCTTCAGTCTTAACTCACGTAGAGCGTGCGGCGGCACTTGACGATCAGTGGGCCATCACCTTGGCCGACCTTGCTGCTCCCAATTCCTTCATCACCTTCGCTCGGACCTTTACCGACCGGCCGGGTGGCGAGTCCGACCTAGCGGTCTGGCAGGCCATTCTGCGTAGTCTTTCGACTATCGACCTGGTAGCCCCGGAGCGCCACCAGCAAACTGTCGAGGACGCCACTGGTCTTCTGGCAGAGATCGTTGCGCGCCTCGGGTGGAACCCCAAAACTGGTGAGGACGATCGGACCCGCCAGCTACGTGGATCGGTCCTCGTCGCCGCAGCCCTGTACGGCGACGACGTCGAGGTAATCGCCGAAGCTCAACGGCGATGGGCTAACCCAGACCCCGCTAGCGATCCTGCCGTAACAGCTGCGGTGGTCTCAATCGTGGCATCTTTTGGCAATGGTGCAATCCGAGATGAGTGTCGGCGTCGAGCCGATGAAGCGACCACCGCTCAGGAAGAGCAACGGCATTTGCGGGCACTGGCACTCTTCCCTGGCAATGCAGAAGTCAGCGTCCTCCTGGAAGAGTTGCATAGCGGCAAGATCCGCACTCAGGACGCTCCGTTTCTATTTCGCTCAGCTCTAGCCCACCCGACCGCTCGGGCCATAGTGTGGCGATCGGTTACCGAACGGTGGGACGAACTGACAGGCCGCCTGCCGTCTAACAGCATCCCCCGGATGCTCGAAGGTGTCCGAGCGCTCGTGACCACTGTGACCCCAGACGTTGACACATTCCTTGATGCCCATCCGGTGCCCCAGGGGACTCTTATGGTCGCCCAGCATCGCGAACGTCGCTTGGTTAACCAACGGCTACGGCAACGACTTCTGGTCGAGTGAACTGGCTGTCATTTTTCAGCCGGAGCAGCGTCGAGACGAAAGGCTCCCTCGGAATCGAGCAGAGTGGCGATCAAGGGGATCTCTCGTCCGACGGCATCGGTTGCCCTACAGAAAAATTTCTCACCCGCATACGCCACCCGGACGGCTGGTGTGCAGGTCACGGATACGTCCACCCCCGTATCGACCATCAACCGCTTAGCGGCCCAGCCGGAAAGATCTACCCCGGTAACCACATTCGCTGGAGTTTCGACACGAATTCGCCCATCTAGTGCCGGCCTGTGCACTATGACCGGCACTTCAGTGCCTGCGACCAATGCTGTGCAACGCACTGCACCCAGACGCCCAGAATCCAGATCCTCACAATTCACTTCTGTCACCAGAGTGGGGTGGCCAGGCAGCAAAATTGCCGGAACTTGCTGCTCCACTTCGCCAACGTTCATCGTCATCGTCATCGACCCATCCCCTCCACAAGCCGCACCAACAAGGGCAACGGTCAGGGTGGTTAATCCCACTCGGCAGCGAATGCGAGAGCCTCGTCCCACGAAACATCCTGTTCTAGTAGACCCTTGGACTGCATCACATGTCTGGGCCTATTCATGCCTAGCGCCCCAAGAAAGCGGCCTTCATGCCCATAGAAGGCCACGAAGCGGTGCTCGTCGACGGAGCCAGTCATAACCCGGACATCTGCATCAGGACTACTGCGGCCAGCTAATTGGACCTTGCGATCGTACTGATCGCTCCAGAACCAAGGTACGGGATTGAACGGCTGGGCCTCCTCATCGGTCTGCAAGAGTCGACGGGCAGCGTGAGCCCCTTGCTGGACGGCGTTGTCCCAATGTTCCACCCTCATTGACTCGCCATAGCGGACGTTGAACCAACGGGCTACATCACCGGCAGCGACCACATTCGGAGCCGCCAAGCAGGTCGCATCGCATACCACCCCATCGACCAAGTCCAGACCTGAGCCCTCCATCCAATCCACGTTGGGAATAACGCCGATGCCGGCTACCAGCAAGTCTGCGGAAACCTCGGTTCCATCGACTAAACGCACACCGACCACTCGGTCACCCCCACTCCGGGTCGGGGCCGTCAGAACCTCATCTACTCCAACTCCGGTCCGCAAATCCACACCATGACTGCGATGCAAATCAGCTAGCACCATTCCCATTTCTTGTCCAAGAACACGACTAAACGGCGCTTCTAGGGCCTCCACCATGGTCACCAACATCCCACTATTTACCGCCGTGGCTGCGACCTCGGCACCAACAAATCCAGCACCCACCACAACCATCTGCTCAGCTCCGTCTTGTAGGGCTGTTCGAATGGCCTCAGCGTCGTCGAGCGTTCGAAGAGTGTGCACCCCCATCACACCATCAGTACTCGGCAGTGTTCGGCAGCGCGCACCGGTAGCAAGAATTAATCCGTCGTAAGATTCGCTTACTCCATTGACTTCCAAAAGTTGGGAGGCCACATCTAACCCTGTGGCTCGCTGCCCTAAACGGAGGTCCAGGTCCAGAGCGTCCAACTTGTCGACATCACCTAGGGCAAGTTGGTCCCGCCTGACGTCGCCGGCCAGATACTTCTTGGAGAGTGGAGGTCGGTCGTAGGGCTCATGCTGTTCGTCGCCAACGAGGCTGATAAGCCCTTCAAAACCGTCTCTACGCAGAGTTTCAGCAGCCCAGTAGCCCGCTAGAGAAGCTCCGACAATTGTGATCCGCTCCCGTAGCAGAGTCACCAATTATTCCTGCAGGGAGATTGCTTGTTTGGGGCAGCGCTGCACAGACTCTTCCAAAACAACCCGTCGTTCGTCTCCAGGGGTGTCGTTAAGAATGTATAAGAAGTCATCGTCACGTACCTCAAATATGTCTGGAGCGATCTGCATGCAGATCGCATTACTCTCACAAAGGTCGAAGTCGACAAGTACTCGCATAACTGTGCTCCTCTCGGTGGCGGCCGGTAGTCCGGATTTAAACCCAACTAGGACAAGAATCTAGACGCCAAAGGCCTGTCAGGGCTTGTTTGCTCCGACTACCCACATTGCGAAGTACTGAGCCCCACCACCGTAGGCATGGCCAAAGGCCTTTTGCGCCCCGTCTACCTGATGCTCACCAGCCATTCCTCGAACCTGCAAAGCAGCTTCCGCAAACCGGATCATGCCCGAAGCACCGATGGGGTTAGAGGAAAGCACTCCCCCTGAACAGTTGACTGGCAAACCTCCACCGTCGATCCCTGTTGAACCATCCTCCACCATTCGCCACCCTTCGTCTCGTTCGGCAAATCCCAAACTCTCTAGCCACATGGGTTCGTACCATGAGAAGGGCACATAAATCTCGGCAACATCGATCTCAGTCCGAGGGTCAACGATGCCGGCCTTGGCAAACACTTCGGCAGCGCAATCGCGACTGGCCTGAGGGCTGACCTCGTCACGACCTGGAAAATTATTTGCCTCTGAACGCATCGCCGTCCCGTGCACCCATGCCACCGGCCCACCAGCTGCATCGCCAGCAGTTTCATCACCTAAGACCATTGCGCACGCCCCATCTGAAGATGGACAAGTTTCGGAGAACCGTATGGGGTCCCAAAGCATCGGGGCGTCCACCACCTGGTCAAACGTCAGATCAGGCTGATGGAGGTGAGCGTAAGGGTTGAGGAGGGCATGTCGACGATCTTTGTAAGCCACCATGCATCCGATTAAATCTGGGGCACCAGAACGGGCCATATAACGGCGAATAATGGGTGAGAAATAGCCGCCGGCTCCTGCGTTGATGGACACTGAGAAGGGCTGAGGTAGCGATAAGGCCCACGTCGCGTTGGACTCAGACTGCTTTTCAAAGCCCAAGGTGAGAACTCGTTGGTGGATGCGTCCCTGAATCAGTGAGGTGGCGACTAACGCCGTCGAGCCACCCACTGAGCCTGCCGTGTGAACTCGGAGGATCGGCTTGCCCACACATCCAAGGGCATCGGCTAGAAATAACTCAGGCATCATCAGACCTTCGAAAAAGTCCGGTGCCTTGCCTATCACCACAGCGTCAATATCCGCCCAAGTACACGATGCGTCTTCGAGAGCCCGCAGCGCCGCCTCACGCACCAGTCCAGCAATCGACACATCACCGCGTGTCGACTGGTACTTTGTCTGCCCAACACCGAGCACCGCTGTGTGCTCTCCCAAAGATCCCATAGTCAGTCTCCCTCTATCAGGCAGACCAGATTCTGCTGCAGGCAGGGTCCAGACGAGCCATGAGCCAGAGCTCTATCGGCGTCTCCAGAGGCGATCTGACGAGCCGCCTCAGCCACACGCATCAGGCCCGCGGCCATAAGGGTGTCTCCGGCCAATGATCCCCCTGATGGATCGATCCTCACATCACCACCGAGACCCATACCTACGGTTAGAACATGAACTTGGGCTGTGCTGGCAGCGTGTAGTTCAGCGATATCCACACTGCCGGCACTGAAGCCAGCACTATCGGCAGCGCGCATAGCCGCCAATGCGGCTGACGGTGCCGTAACAAGGTCGCGCACCCCCAAGCCATGAGCATCAATCCGGTGGTCAATACCACGGATCCATGCCGGTCGATCGCAAAGTTCACGGGCTCGATCTCCGGCAGCAAGGATCACTGCGCATCCGCCATCGGCCTCGGCCGCTAGGTCCGCAGCACGTAGCGGATCAGCAACCATGGCGGTAGCCATCACGTCAGCCACCGTCATCTGTGCTGAGGCCCGTAATGCGTTCGGGTTGCCCACAGCGTTGCGCTGACTACGCACGGCGATGGCGGCAAGTTCTTCAGCAGTAACAGCCCCAGACTCGATAAGAAGGCGGGCCTGGAGAGCGGCCACTGCGTGGGCGTCGGGCCAGAGGGGAGCGACGGTATACGGGTCTAACTGCACGGCTAAGACGTCGCGTCTAGATCCAGGAGAGGACTTCCCGTAGGAGTAAACAAGTGCGATATCGATCTCGCCGATCTGTAACTTCACCCACGCTTCGTAGAGGGCGAAAACTCCATCCATCTCCACGTGGCTCTCGTTGATCGGTGGAGAGGCACCAACCGCGTCCAACGTCTGCACGAAAGAGAAACCCTGTCCAGCTAGAAAGTCGCTGCTACCCGAGCAGGTGAAGCCGACGTCAGCCTGAACGAGGCCCACGGCGTCGCGTGCCTCGTTAATCAGAGGCACCATTAACTGCACATCTGTTTTGAAGGTGAGGGCTTCCACCTGGTGAATCGCTGAAGAAACGACGGCGATCTCACGCATCACTCATTCCCTCTCCCAACCAGGCCCGGTTACCTGCTTGTTCGACGGGCACGTCGGGCTCCCCACTGGGTTCCCAGTACAAGATGTTTTCGGCCGTTGCCCCTAGTTCTTCGTCCGCCTTCCATACCGCCTGCACCCGCATGCCTATTCGAACCTCATCGTTCTCACAGCCAGAAACCAGGCCAAGGAATCCGATGTCGGCACCATCTAGATGAATCCATGCGCTGACGTAAGGTGTCGGGAGGTCACTTCGTCCAGGAATAGGTAGATGAGTGACACAGAAGTTGCCGATGTGACCGGCGTGAGGAAGCTCCACCATTTCGGTGGTTTCCACACCACTACGGGGATCCACTCCGCGCGGTGGCACGAACACGGCTCCGTCTACCGGTGACCGGTTACCCAAAATACGTTTTTCGGCATAGGCACGGAGGTACTCCTGAGCCGCTGCGCTGGGGATGAAGTCATACTCAAGTCGGATAGGCGTCCGGATGGAACGGACTGGATCAGCTACGGCACTTTTTTCAGTCCGATCTGGCTGGCCGGTTCCGGTGCCTTCCGGGACAAACCCCAATAGGTCGGTGATGTGACCAACCCGTTCCTCTCGCCATACGGCCTCAACCCTCATCCCCGTTGCCATGTCGGCCACTGAATCAACAAGTACTCCATGCAGCATTGGCGTATTCGCACCGTCGAGCCGCACAAGCGCCAATCCATGAGGGTCATCCCATGGTGAGCCCGGACGTGGGGGGTCCACCCACGTCCACGTCTCGACGACACCCACCGATGCAACATCGACAATCTCGCTGAGGGGGTTCCCGGTGTCAGGATCGACCTCAGCAGCTGGGACAAATACCCAGCCATCTGCCCGTCGCGAACCTACGATTCGTCGATCCCGCAAGCCGGTCATGAATGCTCCCACCACTGGACCAGTGGTCCGGGTAAACGGGTACTCAATAACCAAATCAGCCCGCAACCGTCCTTGAGCCGGCAATTCTTTGCTCACACCTCTACCCTCGTTCGCCGTTATCTACTCCATCGGTAGTTTCGACTAGAAGTCAATAACTTGGCGGATCACGTCGGCGTCGCCCATGCAGGCCATAGCGTCGTTCACTTCGTCGATCCGGATACGACGGGTGATCATTCCTTCTAGGTCCAAGCGACCAGCCTTATAGAGCCGAAGAAACCGATTGAAGTCGGTACGCACATCGGCACCTCCGTACATCGACCCAACAAGGGTCTTCTCAGAGAAGAACATCTCGAAGGCCGAAAGGGCGAATGTCTCCTCAGCCCTACCTACTCCGACAATGCACGCTGTGCCACCGCGACGAATCATGTCGAAGGCCTGACGCATGGTGGCCGGCATCCCGATGCACTCCAAGGAGAAGTCGAACCCCTCGCCGCCAGTGATCTCCGCCAGTGCTGCTGGAAGGTCTTCAGGCGTCACTCCATGTGTGGCACCAAACGCTTTAGCCCTGTCCAACTTGCCCTCGTGAAGATCAACCGCCACGATCTCTGATGCCCCGGCGATACGAGCGCCCTGAATGGCCGCTATACCTACGCCGCCGGCTCCGATGACCAGTACCGACGACCCAGGGGTGACTTTGGCAGTATTGAGCGCCGCGCCCACGCCAGTGGTAACACCACAACCGACGAGGGCGGCAACGTCTAGCGGTACATCGTTATCGATCTTGATAGCGGCGATGCCAGGGACAATGGTCTCCTCGGCGAACGTTCCACAGCCCGTCATCGAGCCGACCAGCTGATCGCCTCGACGAAACTGCTGGTTCAGGAACATCGACGTCATTCCGTTTATGCATAAGTTGGGCTGGCCTCGACCCGTGCAGTACAGGCAGGTCCCACATGGAGGGGAGAACGCAATGATCACATGATCGCCAGGCGTTACATGGGTTACGCCCTCACCCACAGCGACAACCTCCCCCGCCCCTTCGTGGCCCAGTACCGCTGGAGGGGCCAGTGGAATAGTTCCGTTCATTGCCGAGAGGTCTGAGTGGCAGACGCCACTGTGGGCGATCTTCACTTGGACATCACCGGGGGCGATGTCTCGAAGGGTCACGTCATCAGCGATAACTAGTTCCTCAGTGGGCGCCTCGGTCAGGATCGCAGCGAGCATTTCGGTTTCTCCATTCTTGGCACCCCTACGGTGCCGATTTGTCTGAAGGTACTGTTCCGCCGATCAAAGAGAGAAACCCAACGGTTAGGTCCGTTACCAGAGGCTAATGAACTGACGGCGAGCACCTAAGGCCCGCTGACAGAATTGAAGACATCTAACACACCGCAACCAAGAGACTGAGTTCGGGTAGGGCCACTGTTGGAGTCCTGTTAGGTCTCCTCCAAATTCTTGTCAGCTGCAACGATCCCGTCTGCGTCGGCTCATAGCCACATACCAGGGGCCATTACCACCCCACCCCGCTGACCGGAACATTGCGGTCCCCCGCTCCTTGCTTCACACTTCTGCGAGGACACGTACCGAAGGCACGGACACCAACCGCTGAAAGTCGCAATTCTTCAACATTCCAGACACAGCCGTCGACCACAATCCCGAATCCCGGCCCAGTCCTTGCCTGTCGCTAATGCTCCCAGGTTGCCTCCAACGAGGGCACACCGATACGAGCCGCCTACGGCGATAACCAATACCTGGTCCTCACCACGTTCAATTAGCGCATCTCAGACCAGCGTGTTGACTTCAAAAGCCGAGAGAGTCGATACTCGACCTCGAAAACTCGAATGACCCCCGAAGGAAGCAAATTCACCTGCAAGCACTCGCAAAGCACCACCATGTTCGTCACAAAGAACTGAGGTGGGTGTCATCTTTCCAATCAACTCTCAGTAATGAACTGATAAAGGCGCTCCTTGGGGCGTCCAACGGCCGCGACTAACGGACCCGCAACTTCTAGATCACCCCTAATCAGGATGGGTCGCTGCAATAAGGCCTTACGGCGGGCCAACAATTCGACAACTGCGTCAATATCACCCACGTAGTTCTCTTCAACAAGTTCCAACTTCTTGAACTGTGAGTCTTTTCGGACCAAATCGCCAACGGGGTCGATCAACCCGTTGGCGATACGTCTCAGAAGCGCCTCATCTGGTGGCTCCTTCATGTAGAGAACAACATCGATGTCGACCCCCAACTCCTCGGCGACCGCCAAGGCATTTTTAGAAGCATGTCAATGGGGATTATGTAAGACAGTCAAGTTCGCCATAGGAACTCCTATTACACCTAGTCAATGGATTTAATCGTGGTACTCAACATGGGCTCGCAGGTGGGTCCCTGCCTGATCAGTCCACCCTCTGGATCGGGCATACTCGAACATGTCAGAGAAACCCTTGTCCCAAGCCGCATCTGAACTGCCAGACAGCCAGTGCCGAACAGCATCCTCAGAGATCCAGAGGTGTTTGCCGTCGGCTCGAGTTTCCTTACCAATGGCTTCCGCCAGGTTCTCAGTGCTAAATCGTGCGTGCGCATCTACGTGAAAGCCAGTGAAAACATCGTGTTCGTCTAGCCAAACCGTACCAATCTCGTCAATTCGAATGATCATCAGTCCAGTGCCTGCTCAAGCTTCACCATGCTCACTAATCCTAGAAACCCCGCCAAGCAGGTTCACGGCGCTCACGGAAACTGGAAATCCCCTCGGCGGCGTCAAGGGTCCCATTGTTCAGTTCCACAGCCCAAGCCTCGTTATCTTCAAGTGTGCGCCGATCAACGTCTAGAGAACGGTTGACTAGCCATTTGGTCAACATCAAACTACGAGTAGGGCCACTGGCCAACCGTTCGGCCCACTCAGTAGCGACCTCTATCAGGTCGTCACCAGGTGCTACCCGATTGCAAAGCCCAAGGTTCAAAGCCTTCTCAGCGCTAATGTCTTCCGCAAAGAACATCAACTCCTTGGCTTTTTGCAAGCCGACCAGTCGCGGCAGAATCCAGGCGCCGAGACCATCAGGCACCAGCCCCCGACGCGCGAACACCTCAATAAACTTTGCATTGTCAGCCATGACCACCAAATCACAACAAAACGCTAGGTGTGCGCCCACACCTGCCGCAGTGCCGTTGACCGCTGCGATCACCGGCAACTCACTGTCGAGAATCGCCGGCATTAATTTGAGTTGACCCTCGAGCATCATCCGACGGGACTCACCAACCGCTAGCGGAGGTGCGCCGTCAGGCCGCGGAGCGCGCTCGCGACCGACGCTTATGTCAGCACCAGAACAGAAGAGCTTCCGTCCCGTCGCAGTGATCACTATCGCCCGAGCCTCGAAACGACCGTTGCAGCCATTGATTAACCCAACCATCCGATCGCGCATACCGGGCGACAAAGCGTTCCCCTTCTCAGGGTTGTCAATGGTTATCCAGGCCACCTGGTTTCGAATCTCAAACTGAATCTGCTTCTCAAGATCCATATCTCCGAAATCACGCGACTCAGTCAT
Organism: Acidimicrobiales bacterium; assembly: GCA_029242745.1. GTDB lineage: Bacteria > Actinomycetota > Acidimicrobiia > Acidimicrobiales > MedAcidi-G1 > UBA9410. The sequence goes on from JAQWTI010000042.1 coordinate 24,614, forward strand.
GTCTTTAGTCATCAGTTGTGACGGTAGCCGTCTCTTCCCCTCGGTACGACCACGGGGTACCCCGGAAAGGGTCGATGACCGACCTCAGACAGCATCTGCATTGCGCTCGCCTGTCCGAATGCGAACCAGGCTCCCGACGTCTGTCACCCAAACCTTACCGTCACCAATTTTTTCGGTTCGAGCGGCGGCCACAATGGCGTCGACCACCTTGTCAGCCACGTCTTCGTCCACAACGACCTCTACCCGGGTCTTAGGGGTAAATAGGACCTTGTACTCGGTTCCCCGATAGGTCTCACTATGGCCACCTTGCCGGCCGAATCCCTGCACTTCACTAACCGTCATCCCTTGAACTCCCAGAGCAGCGAGGCTGTCCTTAACATCATCGAGTTTGAAGGGCTTTATAACCGCTGTGATCAACTTCATGGAGTGCTCCTGTCTCCCAGGTTGCTCCTGGTCCGTAATGTTTTGTGGCCCTGATGGGGAACATCTTGATACATAGTTTGTTCTGTATCAAGTCAGAATGCAATTAATGCAGGAATGTTAATCTCATTATTGTCTGTCTGTATCAATACAATACACAATAATGAAATTCGCCCCTGCAATTATCGAGTCAACTGATCCGGCAGGTAGACCCCGCCGTCTGGTCCTTCGCCTCAATAGCGATGGGATGGTCCCCTTCCATGAACAACTCCGAGCGCAACTCTCAGTCATGGTTGCTGTCGGCCACGTTCTTCCTGGCTCTCGCCTTCCTACGATCCGCAACATGGCCAAGGACCTCAATTTGGCACCGGGCACCGTTGCTCGGGCCTACCGCGAAATGGAAGCCGACGGTGCAGTAGTGGGACGTGGTCGACAGGGAACCTTTGTAGTCGACGAGCCACCACATTCTGAACCATTACGCCAGCGCCGTGAGCGCCTTGAACTGGCTGCTGACCACTTCGCGTTTGAGGCCCAGCAACTGGGCCTAGGCCGTGAGGACACTCACCATCTGCTAACTGAAGCTCTCATTCGATTGGCCGACCCCGAACAGTTCGACTAATTCGCCTCAAGAACTAGAGCCCAAACACAGATGCGGGCTCACTACCTTTGGCAATCGATTCATGGACAGCGTCACCCACTTCGTCGACAGCGAACCGCCGCTTACCCACAGAGACCACGGGGCCATGCTGCCACCCGTCACAAACGTTCAACTGACCACCGGTGGCCTCAAAGATTCGGCCGGTCACATCACACGCCACACTGCCGAGCCACACCATCAACGGGGACACGTTGGCGGGATCCTTTGCGTCCCACTCGACATCAGGGGCAGCGGCATAGATGACACCTTCGGTCATGCGCGTTCGAGCATCAGGAGCAACCCCGTTGACCAGCACACCGTACCGACCCCACTCGGCGGCTGCCTGGACAACTAGCAAGGCGATTCCCGCCTTGGCAGCAGCGTAATTACCCTGTCCGATGCTCCCCATCAGACCGGCTCCAGAAGACGTCATGACGATTCGGCCAGCCACTTCCTCATCGGCCTTGGAGCGGTCCCGCCAGTAGGTGGCGGCATGACGAGCCGGGGCGAAGTGTCCCTTTAAGTGGACTCGAATTACCGAGTCCCACTCGTCTTCGTCCATGTTGGCCAGCATCCGGTCTCGTAAGAATCCAGCGTTGCAAACCAGCGTGTCCAGACGTCCCCATGTTTCGACAGCCCGAGCCACCATGGCCTCAGCTTGCTTCCAGTCCGCCACATCAGCCCCATCAACAATTGCCTTGCCGCCCATGGCCTCAATAGCGGCCACCACCTCGTGGGCTGGGCTGTCTACAGCGTCGCCGGCCTGCCCCTCACGACCCACACCCAAATCGTTTACCATCACGTGAGCACCCTCTGCAGCGAAAGCAAGGGCATGGGCGCGACCAAGACCCCGACCCGCCCCAGTCACAATCACTACTCGTCCGTCACAACTTCCCATCAAATTTGTTCCTTCAGTCCTCGCCACTTGCGACTGGTCACCCTAGGTAAACCGATCTAGTCACCAGCCACTGGCCACAATCAGATTACGCGCACCTTGCCTACAACAGTTCCCGTACGGTTGATGAGCGACTTCGATCCTGTGGCTGGAAGACGCCCGATCTCTGTCAAAAGATGGACCACGGCCGCTTCAGCAGCCCGCCCAGCACCATCGCGTACCTTCAGAGCCAATCCGACTCGATCCTCAGGGAGACCGGCACAAAACACGCCCTCGGCACCAGTCTTCACCACTGTGGCGCCAGAAGCCGCCCTGATGATGTCTGTACAGGCACGACCACTACCAGCCACGTGGAATGGCTCAGACCGCATCGCTTCCAGCAACCGGTTAGCGGGAGATCCAACCGGCGCTGCGCCCAGCACCGCCCAACCTGCAGCCAGTAGGTCGAGAGGCACCGCCCAGACTGGGATCCCGCATCCATCTATCCCTGGTACTTGGTTGGTGAGATCAATCTGACAGGCCTCTGCTATCGACGGGGTCACATAATCAGCCTGAAGGGGGTGGGTTGGATCTAGATATTCCTCCATCGTCAAACCAAGATGGCGGATAACGGTCAAGAAGCCAGCATGCTTACCTGAACAATTGTTCATAATCGGATCTGGCTGACGACCAGCAACCTTGAGCGATATCGCCGAAGGTTCATGCATGGGTGGATGGGAGCCGCAGGCCAGGTCTCCAGAACCCAGACCAAGGCGCTCCAGCCAGGCAGTTACCGCACCGACATGACTTACCTCGCCACCATGACTGCCGCACGCCAGAGCCAGTTCGACGTTACCTAGATCAAAAGCATCAGCCGCGCCGGTAACCACCAGAGGTAGCGCCTGGAATGGCTTGGCCGCCGAGCGAGGCATCACATACCGACGGAAATCACCATGAGAACGAACTAGACGACCACCAACTTCAACGATGGCCACATCAACCTCGTGTCGACTCTCGACCCGATCGCCTCGGATGAACTCGACCACTAGTGGCTCAGGGCTCACCATGCTTTGCACCGAGACAGAACTAAGCAACCAAGGAGTCTTGAGTGAGAGTCTCAGCCGCCTCTACACCCCGATGCCCATGAATTCGGGCGTGCAGCCGGTCAATGGCTCGACTAGCCGTCGTCTGGCAAAGCGCTGGGAAAACGGCATGTACAGCCGCTGCCACCCCTGCCATGACCAATGTCCCAGCAACCGAGAGCGCAAAGTGAGCATGCTGCAACCAAGTTTCACCAACCGAGGTTGGGTGAGCCGTGAAGAACGTAAAGGGGCTGGAACTACGACGCGTAACCATGGCATGACCGTACGGAATACCTACTGGGATGTTCGTGCGTTTATACATAATATTCGCTTTATAACGCAATATTTTTACTATGTATATTTTTATGTCGTAATATAATTGCATCATGGACAATATCGACCGTGATCTACTTCGACTACTCCAAACCGACGCGTCGCTCTCCACGTCCGAATTGGGTGACAAGGTTGGCCTCTCGGCGACCTCTTGTTGGCGACGAGTCCAACGCCTAGAGAAACAAGGAATCCTGCAAGGCCGGGTTGCCCTAGTGGATCCAAAATCCGTCGGCCGGGGGTTGACCGCCCTGGTGGAGATCAGAGCTACTGACCATTCCCCTAACTGGTTAGAGCAGTTCACGCAAGGCATCAGCGAGTTCCCTGAGATCGTTAACGCCTGGAGAACCAGCGGCGAAGTGGATTACATGCTCCGAGTTCTAGTTCGCGATATCGCCGCCTACGACGACTTCTACAAACGAATGACCCAGCGCGTCAACTTCTCAGGCTTCCGATCGATCTTCGTCATGGAAGAACTCAAATCCACCACCGCCATCCCACTAGACGACCTGGTCTGACTCACAAGCCAATTAGCGGGTAACGCCGACTACTGCGCCAGAAGTGGCCTTCACTAGATCCTTGGGTTTAACAGGAAACACTGAATCCGGTGTGCCAGCTGCTGCCCACACTTCCTCAAAGTCCATTAAATGGGGATCAACCACAGTACGTAATGGCACGGTATGGCCCAACGGCGGGGTACCACCGATAGCAAAGCCGGTGGCTGCCCGGACCTCACTGGCCCCAGCAATCCGAATCTCAGTTCCCAGGTAGGTCGCCAAGCGCTCCTCGTCGACCCGACGACCACCAGAACAGAGCACCAGCACCGGGCGGACGTCAGCAACGAATACAAGCGACTTGACTATCTGGTCCACGTGGCAACCCACGGCCTTTGCCGCATCAGCCGCTGTACGAGTCCCATCTGGATACCGCTGAACCTCAATTGTCAACCCCGAGGCCTCAGCCTCGACTGTGAAGCGCTCAATGGCGTCGCTGCGACGGCTCATGCTCTTCAAACTCCCAGGGGAACGGGGCAGCCTTTAAATCAGACCACCGAGATTAATGAAAGACACACCACCTCGGTGAGTCAATCAGATGATCCTAGGGGAGCTCGGGCCAAGCGGATACCGTCCGGCGCATGCCTTCTATAGATCCACGCCGGCTACTACTAGTGCACAACCCCGGCTGAGGAAAATCTCGAGGCGCTTTCGAATTACTCGAGGAGCGCGGCGTCGAGTTCGACGTCATCAAATACCTAGATGAGCCACTGGATCGCACCATGCTGATTCGGATTCTGGATCTGGTGAATCTGTCCCCGAGCGAAATGGTTCGCCGTGACGCCAACTTCGCCGAACTGGGCGTGGACCCTGACAGCCTAGATGACCCAACTGCAGTGGTGGACCTTCTATTGGCTTACCCCATCTTGATGCAGCGGCCTATTGGGGTTCTCGGCGAGAATGCCATCGTGGCCCGACCGGCTGAACGCATCCTTGACCTTCTGAACGTCTGACGCCACGCTCGAACCCAATGAAATCCACGCCTCCTGAACCGCTAATGACCCGCACATTAACTAGAGCTGCCCAGAGGTATGGCGACCGCGTGGCCTTCCGCCTCGTGTCAGGTGCCGAGTTGTCCTACCAAAACTTGGACCAAACATCCGACGAGGTGGCCGCCGGATTAGCCACCCGAGGTGTGGGCCCTCGCAGCGTCGTCCTACTCTCCCTGCCATCTGGCTTGGCCTACGTCGTGGCATACGCAGCAGCTGCCAAACTCGGCGCAACTACGGCAGGAGTCAACCCTCGAATGAGAGCCCGAGAGCGGGAGTTCATCGTCGACACCGTGGACCCCGATCTCATCTTGGCCACTGAACCACTCTCTGACGGAATACCAACCGACCGTCGAGTTGAACTGGTGAAAGTTGACGAAAACCAAACCAAGGAGTCCAAATACATCCTGCGCGAGCTTAGACGCAAGGGAGACGACGTCCCCGCATTGCCAGTTGACCCTGACCGTCCAACCTGTATCTGTTTCACCTCCGGCTCAACCGGAAACCCTCGAGGCGCTTGGTTTTCTGACCGGCAGCTAGAAGCCGTTCAGGGGCTGGACATAGGCGGAATCTGGGGCTCCGGTGGACACCTGGTGAGTGGCACAGCGTTTGCCCATGTCGGGGTAATGACAAAACTGTGTTGGCAGTTAGCTTCGGGCACAACAATTCACGTCATGGACTATTGGTCAGCTTCCGAACTGCTCAATCTCGTCGAGCAGTACAAACTACCCACCGTTAACGGTGTTGCCGCCCAGATTGCCCTACTCATGAAGGAACCAAACTTCGATAATCGGGACCTGTCCTCCGTTAAAGCCATCGTGGCCGGAGCCGGTCCCTCTCCCCCAGCATTGGTCGCCGAGGCGCGGGAACGGTTCGGTGCTCCATACGTAATCCGGTACTCCTCAACTGAATCCGGCGGCGTGGGCCTAGGAACGGCGCTGGATGCCGACGATGCTGAGGCACTTTACACAGTGGGGCGCCCACGCCCTGGGGTGGCAGCCGAACTCCGCTCTGCAGATGGACACCCAGTTCCCCGCGGTGAAGTTGGCGAACTCTGGCTCCAAACACCGAGTGCCATGTCTGGCTACTGGAACGACCCCGAGGGCACTGCCGAGGCTCTAATAGGTGGCTGGCTCCGGACCGGCGACCTAGCCAGCATTGACGAGGCTGGCTGCTTTCGCCTCGCTGGGCGGACCAAAGAGATGTTCATCCGGGGCGGCTACAACGTTTATCCAATTGAAGTCGAAGCAGTTCTGGGAACAAACCCAGCGGTATCCCAAGTGGCAGTAGTGCCACGACCCGACCCGACCATGGGAGAAGTGGGCGTGGCCGTAGTTGTACCCACCGACCCAGACCATCCTCCCACATTGGAGGACCTAGTGGCCGATAGTCGAGAGCGGCTTTCGAACTACAAACTGCCCGAAGCTATACGAATCGTGGATCAACTTCCCCTGAACAGCGGCGACAAGTTAGACCGACTGACCTTGGCTTCATACGAAGCCCAATTCTGATGTCCCTTTTAGCGGCGACGACCCCGTGAGACCCGGCGCTCTCGATCCACCTCACGCTTTCGCTGCTCAGCCAGTTCAGAGCGTAAAGACCGATAGCGCTCAACTCGACGCCGGTCAACCCGACCGGCCGCCACCTCGGAGCGAACTGCGCAATCCGGTTCGGCGTCATGCACGCAATCGGCAAACCGACATTCAGTTGAACGCTCCTCAAGATCGCCAAACACTCGAGCGAGAGAATCCTCAGCATCCCAGATTCCCACGGCTCTGATACCAGGCGTATCTACCAGCAAGCCTCCCCCGGGACGCAACACTAGTTCCCGGCTAACCGTCGTGTGTCGGCCCTTAGCATCGCTAGCCCTTACGGCTCCAGTGGCCAACAACTCATCGCCCACTAAAGCGTTGATCAGCGTTGATTTCCCGGCACCTGACTCGCCCAGCAGAGCCACTGTCTTCCCTGGCTCCATCAGTGCCGCAACCAAATCATGCCCTGACCGGTCGTCCCCAAGACCCACAGTCAAAACCTCAATATCAGGAGCGAGCGCCCGGACAGTAGCTGCCACCTCCAACGCCGCCGTGGGTTCCGAGTCGGCCTTGGTTAGAACCACGACCACCTCAGCGCCACTATCCCACCCCACTACCAGAAACCGCTCAAGGCGTCCTACCGGCAGAGGCCGATCCAACCCATGAACGATGAGAACTAGGTCTACGTTCGCGACAAGCACCTGCTCAACAACTTCTTCAGACGGATCCCGACGGGACACCGTGTTTGTTCGTTCTAATACGCGAGAGATGACCGGTCCCAACTCGAGATCGTCGACTACCACCACCCAATCACCTGTGGCCGGCGCTACTAGACCTTGAGAACGCTGGGAGTCAGAAAGCACTCGCAACTGGCCCTCTTCCGTCACCACATCGCACTCCCCGCGGTCTACCCGCACGATTCGCCCAAGGCGACCGTCATCAGGGCGCTCATCTTTGCGCCAACCGAAGGTGTCCAGCAGGTCAGATTCCATTGTCCCCAATGCTAGAGCTCCTACCTGGGGTCAATCAGCCCAAGCAAACAACCCGCCGAGCAATTAGCCCAAACGAAGAGTCTCAAGCGGCTCAAGGCGAGCGGCTTTAGATGATGGGTAGAGCCCAGCCACCACAGCCACTCCGACCGACACCAACGCCCAACCAGCCAAGCCAGCCACGCTCAACACCATCGTGTAACCACGCTGAGAAGCCACCGCCCACACCACGCCGGCACCCACTAAGGCACCAAAAATTCCTCCGAATACACCCACCACAAGAGCCTCAAACAAAAATTGAACAGCGATTGTTCCCCGGCTGTGTCCAAGTGCTCGACGAATACCTATCTCGGAGGACCGTTGAATGACTGAAATAGACATCACATTGGCAATTCCTACGCCCCCGACGATGAGTGCCAAACCACCCATCATCTTGGTCAGATTATTGAGGCTCTCGTCTACTTGAGACTGTGCGTCCAGCAGGTCTGTAGGTACGGAGGCACTGGCCCCGTCAGGTCCACCAAGGCTGACCACAATGGGGATCTCTTTTGCCACTAGGGCGGTGTTCGTAGGTGCCCTCACGTACAGCCGGCTCGGATCTGGTTCGTCCAAAGTCCAATCAGCAACCGCCGCAGAGAAGGTCAAGAACACCGCCGAGTCCATGGACGGTTCGAGCAGCACCCAGTCCAGCACTCCAACCACCCCATATTCCAGGCCATTAAGTTCAATGGTTCGCGCTTCGCCAGCCAGGTAGCCGTACTCATCCGCCAGATCGCGACCAATCACTGCAACTCGGGCGCCAGATTTCTCATCAAATGCATTAAGAAATCGCCCCGACACCATGGGCACGTCGAGGGTGGTGGGAAGTTCGGGACCCGTGGCGATCACCGGCACCGGAAATGCTCGGTAGTAGTCCTCAGCGCCCGCGAAAGGAACAGTCACGATGTCGGACAACTGCCGGGTGCCCGTCACTGTGGTCACATCGGGCAGACGCCCTACTCGAGCCACCGCATCGGCCTCGATTACCGGGTCCTGACCAAAGCCCAGTCCAGCCGATGCGTTCACCACTATGAGGTCCGTACCGAGCTGTTGGAGTTTGGCCTTCAGGTAACCCTTGGAACTCTCATTTATGCCGATGGCGGCCACAATGGCCGACACCCCCAAGATTGGCCCAAGCATGATGAGTAATGTCCGGACCTTGCGGGCCGTTAGACCGGCGGTGGCCACTCCGACTAATTCACGAAAGCGCCTCATAATCTGCTGCCCACCACCACGCCACCACGAAGAACGTCGTCTGCCACGATCTTCCCGTCCAACATCGAGATCTTGCGACTAGCCGAATCAGCAACGTGTAGGTCGTGGGTGACGATGCAGACGGCACGCTCTGGCGACTGCAAGTCATCAAAAATCTGCAAGACATTCTCAGCGTTCTGACTGTCGAGGGCGCCGGTCGGCTCATCAGCTAGCACCACCCCAGGTTCCGTCGAAATGGCTCGGGCAATAGCCACCCGTTGCTGTTCACCACCGGACATCTGCACCGGGCGATGGTCATGTCGGTTACCTAAACCGACCTGCTCAAGCGCAGCCAGTGCTTGCGATCGCCGTTGCCGTCGAGTCAGACCCCTGTACAGCAGCGCCGTCTCCACATTGCCGAGAGCAGTTAGGTGGGGAATCAGGTGGAACTGTTGGAACACAAAGCCAATTGCCTCACCCCGCAGACGAGATCGCTCGGCATCAGGCAGAAGCGTCACATCGGTTCCACGAATTCGAACCGCCCCCTCGGTTGGGAGATCCAGAACTCCAAGTAGCCCTAGCATCGTGGACTTTCCCGAACCCGATGGACCCACTATCGATAGGAACTCTCCAGCCCGAATATCCAGCGAGACGTCGTCCAAGGCCCGCACCTCGACCTCAGTGCCGTAAATACGAGATACACCCTCGAGGGCCAGCAGAACCTCTCCACCAGATTCATGAACCGGTGACAGATCTGATACGACCATAGATTCACCCACAAAAGTTTCTCCTGCGGACCTCAGATCGGTCACGAACGGTCGATTTCTAGGATGACATACTCGCCAGCCACAGCACCATCGACGATCTCCACGTAGGCGCCATCGAGCATTCCGGTCTCAATAGCTCTTCGCTCAATCAACCCATTAGGTGTTACAACTCGCACTGTCTCCTGACCACCGTCAGACAACACCGCAGCGATCGGGACGACGACTGCGTTGACTGACTCTTGGACGACCACATCAATGGTGACCACAGCACCGTTCACACCCACCAGTTCCTCGACGGCCTCGACGACACCCTCATAGGTCTCGCTATTGCCGCTGACCGTGGCATTGTCATCCAGCTCAACAATGGTGCCGGGTGATTCCTGATCTCCCGCTTCGAGGTTGACTGTCACGGTCTGACCCTCGGACAACTTCGCCCGATCGGACGGAGAGGCGAAAAGGGTGATGGTTAACGCCGGTTCAGTTAGATCAAATAGAGGAGTTCCCCGCTGGACGTAGTCGCCCTCCTCCACCGCTACCGTGCCCAAGCGGGCCGGCCAGTCAGCCACCACCATGTCTCCGGGCAGAAATAGCACATCGTCGTCAATAGTTCGAATCTCGACTTCGACCGATTGCACACCAGCCCGCAGGAGCGCTGTACCGGTAACCACCGCGTAGTCCTGCCCCGCCTGAGCGCTACCAGAGACCTGATAGTTGACGCTGGTGTCGACCTCCGGAGCCTGATCAGCAATGATCATTATTATCGCAGTGTCGCCTTCGGCGACATCACCACCACCTTCAAGGGTCAGTTCGGGCAGATCCGACGACTTGATCACTATCGTGGCTTCGTCCCAATCGCTGAGTCGATAGTTGCGCGCCGGATCAGTAATCAGCCGCACTGTTAATTCCTCATCACCCTCTACATCATCATCAGTGCGGATTGGAATAGAGAGCGTGACTCGCTCTTGACCTAACTTCATTGTGATGTCGCCGTCTGGCGCATTGAAATCAGCGTCAGTCGTCGCGGAGCCCTCAACCACATAGAACACGTCAAGGTCTTCGACTAGTTCAACAGTTGTCTCGATGGTGAAGGTGGCTGCTCCACCTTCGACTACCGTCTCGCCGTCGGCACGTAGAACGAGGATGGGTACATCTGGAACTGCGGGATCATCGATGCTGACAGTGACCTCGTCTGCATCACCCAGAACATAGCGAGCAGCTTGAGTTACTCGAAGAGTCTCGCGCGCTGAAGCAAGTCGATAGTCAAGACGCTGCTGTTCATCTTTGAGCAACTTAAGTGCATCTTGGGCGGTCTCCAGTTCATTTGAAGGCTCAAGTGCATCGTCGATCGCGTCGTCGCGCGCAGCCACTGCGGCACGCCAGTCAAGTTCTGTCACATCTTCTAGTGCGGTACTCACAGCATCGGTGACCGCAGCGCTAGCAGCATGCCAATCCAGCCAGGTGACGTCAGAAATACTTCGAGTAATGTCTTCTGCAACTTTTTCAAAAGTTTCTTGGAGTTCTTCAAGGTTTTCTGCCTCAGCTGGACTGATATCTCCTAGTCGAGCCTGAGCCTGAGTGATGATCCCAAGAGAAACCAGTCGCTCCTCCACCGTCGTAATGAAGTCGGTGCCGAAAGTGACCACCTCGGCGGTGTCGTCCACTTGGCCTTGGAGGGTTTCAAGATTCTCTGCCTCTGCGGGACTTACATCACCAGATCCCGCCTGGATACTTGTGATGATCCCAAGGTTCACCAGTCTCGTCTCAGCCAAGGTGAGCACGCCGTCTTCAGCCTCTAGATCTTTGACGTCGTGGGCCTTCTCGGCGATATCCACTACCAGCTCGTCAACTCTCTCCAGCAGATCATCAACATCTTTTTGAGCGTCGTAAATAACAAGTGTCTGTGGAGCAACACTGGCCAACGAACTGAAGTCACCTTCTATAGCCACCTTAAGGTCTTCGTAAGGTTCGCGGTCATCGTCAAGCACAGTAATGATCTCAAGCGTCACCGAACTTTGGCCCGCCGGCAGGGTCACCGTGAGATCCGGCACCAGGTAGTCATCTTCAGCAGTGACATCACCCGAAACTGTTATCGGGATCTCAAGGTCGGCAGCTGGAGCCACATCGGCAGTAATCGTCACCCTCACTGGTCGGCCCTCTTCGACTACCACACCAACGGTTGAAAGGCTGATGGTCGGTACTGGCCTGTCTGCAACCACAACTGCGTCTACAACAGCCGCCGCCGCAGTTACGACGGCCGCTGACTGGCTTTGGCGTAGTACATCAACTACTGGAAGTGCTGGACCGATACGTACCGACACGGCATTTACCGCACCCACCGTGTAGCCAGCCGAGTTGCCCTGAAGGCTGACAGTTACGACCTCATCAGACTCAGGAGTCGCTCCGCTATAGCCGTGGTAAGCCTGCCAGGCAGCAAGCCCTGATCGAGTCTCCTCTGTATAAAGAGTGTCTACATCACCTACGTCATAGCCAGCAGCGGAGAGCACCTTCTCCAGCTGGAGAACATCAGCCCCTTCTGAGCCGACGTCAAGTTGGCGGTAAAAAGAGAAGTCCCCGTCGACAGCGACTGCTTGACGACCGTCAACTGTCAGCAATCCATCACCAGATTCAACAGTCTCTCCATCGGCAATGGCTACATGACTCACTCTGCCATCTAGAGGTGCCGTTACTACCTGCAATTCATCGCGCCGCAACTCACCTCGAATGGTGATCTCGTCAGTCAGGGTGCGGATTGACACCGATTCAGCAATAGCACGGTCGACGCCGGGATCTACTGCAGTGGCCTCTTCGGCCCACGGTTGCCAAAACACCGCAGCCAACGCTCCAGCTGCTACCACTAGGCCTATCAGGAGCTTCTTCACTCGTTGACTCCTTCATCAGTCAGACTCTGCTCGCTAATGCAGCCACGGATGTCATCCATGTCCACGTCACCATCGGGTCCTGAAAAGTCATCGCCCGGGCCCAATGAACCATCAGCGTCGGGTACTGGATCACTCACAATCCAACCCTTACCGCGGAGGCAGCCACTTAGCCTAATGAACTGCTCATTATCCTCTCGAATCTGGTCCGGATCCCGCGACGCTCTAGATACCTGAAACTCCTGCATAGCGTCCACGATTCCCGACTGAGCAGCGCACAGAGTCAAGGCCTCAAGGTATGCAGGCTGGTTGACCGGATCATCGGGCCCAAGATCTGAATTGGGACGACCAATGAAGGTGACTCCCTCTTCATCTAAACAGCCGTTGAACTCCTCGAGTGCATCCATCATCTTTAGCCCAGCCGGAACGTCCTCTTCAGCCAACGGCACAGTCTCCTTGACGACCTGAGTTGTCGTCGTACTCTCCGCGGGTCCCGGCTCCGGCTCGACTTGCATACTCGTCTCAGACGCAGTCGCTAAGTCCACAGTGGACTTTGGTGTCGTCGATCCTGGCACCGTGGTCGCAGACGCAATTGTCGTAGTTGCCCCGACCGTCGTGGATACCACGATCACTGATGGACCATCCTCCGTCAGCAACGTCACTGTGCGAACCGTTTCGCCACCACCGCCACCGCCACAGCCGGTCATGAACGTCATCAAAATGGCAAGCAAGGAGGCCGAACCAACAAGCACCGTGCCCCTCAAGACGCGAGCCAAAAGAGACTCCGGGACTCCACCAGTTCCCATTTCCAATTGCTTCACCCAATCACTCCTCGTTCTGTCCAGCCAACGAAATTTGGCTGACACAATCTCTAATGTCGTCAGCCACTATCCCGCCATCAGGGCCAGCAAATTCGTCTCCAGGGTTCAAGAGTCCCTTCTCGTCAGGTCGTAAATCGCCAATCGTCCAGCCCATACCACGAAGACAGTCGACGAGATCTATGAATCCTTCGTTTTCTTCCCGTATCTCTTCGGGTGAGAGGTCCGATCGAGAGGTTTCATAACTCTGAAAAGCATCAGCAACACCAGTTTTGCTATTGCAGAGACCGAGCGCTTGCAGATACGCAGGCTGATTGACCGGGGCCTCCGGGCCTTGAGTCCCATCGGGGAAGCCAATCCATGCATAGCCCTCTTTGTCTAGACAGCCGTTGAACTCGTCGAGGGCGCTCATGAGTTTGATGCCGGGGTTAATCTCTTCCTCCGCTAGTGGGACTGTCTCCTTAACGACCTCGATTGCTGTCGTAGTCGTCACTGTTGTTGTAGCCGCAATCCCTGTGTCTAAATCAAAGGTCTCTTCGACCATTTCTTCATCCCCCGGTCCGCCACTAACGATTTTCACCGAGGGCTCAGGAACTGTCGACGTCAGGGAGGGACTATCTGATTGAGCAGGTGAAGAACTACTTACGGCCGAAGCGCCGATCGGAACGGAAGCGTTGGTTGTAGTGCTCCTAGTGATGGGCGTAAACCCAGCAGGAACAACGATCTCTGCTGCCTGATCTGCAGTGAGGACTACAACTGTGCGTACATCGCTAGTCGCGCTGGTGCCCCTCGCTGAGCAACCCGTGCCCGCAAACATGAAGATAGCCACCATGATCGACGTCACCATTACTGGTGGTCTGTGAGAGATCAGATGAGCGGCTATGTGTGAATAAAGAGTCATCGATAACCAACGTTATCGACAATCTAAAGAGCGACGACCATCACTGTGTTTACGCTTTGTCATACTCTGTTTTCATGGAGTGATCCTCTTTGGGTATCTGGCTCAGCGGCCCGTCGTTCAACTGTGGACAACATCCTCAGAGAGCCGTATTAGGGCGACGTTAGAGACCAAATACGATTCCGTTAGGTATCGCCACAGCAGTTGCGCTAAATGGGGAATACCGGTGTCAGTTCTTCTATCGCCCGCCCGTAGCCTCGGAACGTGGCTGACTTCTTCCAGAACGGCGTGATCGCCACCCTTCATGACCTCGGACGGCGACCCACAGATGATCTCGAACAAGAGCTCAAGTCTTGGAGCGCAGATAGGCCCATGTCGCTAGTCATCCCATGTTTGGTGGCCGATCTAGACGGAGATGCCATCAATCGCATCGTTGAGCAACTATCCGCTGTGCCATATCTCGACGAAGTAGTACTCGGGTTGGATCGGGCCGATAGAAACGACTTCGCTCGCGCCCACCAAAAATTTGAACGCTTGCCACAACGCCATCGAATTCTCTGGAATGACGGTCCCCGCCTAACAGCCATTCGCGAGGAGCTGGAGTCCCACGATCTGTCAACCGGCCAGCCAGGAAAAGGGCGCAACGTCTGGTTCTGCCTCGGACATTTCCTAGCCTCCGGACGAAGCAAGATCGTGGCCCTTCACGACGCCGATATCCGGGACTACGAACGCTCGCTGCCCGCTCGACTTTTGTACCCGGTAGCCAACCCGGCGACCCGGTTTGGATTTGCCAAGGGTTACTACCACAGAGCCTCAGGCGACGGCCCTGATGCCAACCGGATGTTTGGACGGGTCACACGACTCTTTGTCACACCACTGGTTCGAGCTCTAGCCGTGACATTCGGGGATCGTGGCTACCTCGAGTACCTAGACAGCTTCCGGTACCCACTAGCGGGCGAATGTGCGATGTCGACCGATGTGGCTGAAACTCTTCGGGTGCCCTCGGATTGGGGATTCGAGATTGGCGTTCTGGCTGAGGTGTACCGCCACTTCCCCACAACCCGAGTCTGCCAAGTGGACGTAGCCAGTGGCTACGACCACAAGCATCGGGAACTCTCAGCCCACGACCCAATGGCTGGACTGCACAGGATGAGCGCGGATATCGCTCGTGCCATCTACCGGAAGTTGGCTATCGGAGGTGTTGTCCTGAGCGCTGAAGGGTTCCGTTCCTTAGAAGCTGCTTACGACCGCACGGCGCTCGACCTCATCGACCGATATGAGGCCGATGCCAGATTTAATGGGATGGCATACGACCGACATGCTGAAGAGTCAGCCGTCCAAGTCTTTGCACAGTCCGTCGTGCGCGCTGGGCAGGAATTTCTGGACGACCCACTAGAGACGCCGTTTATTCCCAGTTGGTCCAGGGTCCGCTCGGAACTTCCTGACCTGCCTGAAAGGTTGGTGGCTGCTGTAGAAGAGGACCACCGTGAGGTATCGAATTGCTAGACAACCCTGTTCCTGTTCTTGGAATAGAGCGTAATCTTAATAGTTGCGGTGGAGGTGATGAGAATCGAACTCACGACCTCTACGTTGCGAACGTAGCGCTCTAGCCAACTGAGCTACACCCCCGCGACCGGGGGCGATGATATCTGGATCAGTTGGCGCGGCGACTCAGAACTGCCTCATCACGCATTCCAGAAGACCGAGTCAGGCCACCCATAAGTGGCCCATCTGCACGAAAGGGAATAACGGTCTCGCGTCGTTCAGCCTCAAGTTGGTGGCGTTGGGTGACCAATACCGCGTACCCAACCAGAAGCAGATCCACAAGAAAATGGATTATCCAAATTACGCCGCCGACTGCTACGCCGCCGAAGAAGGTGAAACTGGCTGCTCCACCGAGAGCAAAAAGAAGGTCGCGACGGCGGCGTCTGGCCGAACCGACGTCGCTAGGCACCGACGTGGCTGCCGAATGGAGGGCCCGTAGGCGACGGGAGCGGATGCCGCCAACAGGCCGTCCCATCGAAGCGACAGCGACCAGCGGGCGGGTCAGCACGTCCCGATTGCGGACAATTGGTGGCAAGAGAACAGCAGCCCAGAGAATCCCAAGCCCTAGGAGAATCAACATCGCTCTATCCCCATTTTGCTCCATCCTCCGGTCCGCTTGCACTGCTGTGGATAAGTTGGAAACGTAATAGGTGTTCCTTGTCAAATGGTGGATGTCTACGCGCTCAGCGCGCGATTATTCGCGCTAAACGCGCGTAATAGTCTTACGTTGGATCACGCAGGGTGGTCATCTCGACACCATTCACCAGAATAACCACCTGATTTCTCGTATAAACCTAATGACTCAATGCTCATGGATCGATCTCTGGACTTACACATGTCGTAGACCGTCAAGGCCGCTACTGAACATGCGGTTAGCGCCTCCATCTCCACACCTGTGCGCTCGATGGTCTCAGCGATCACCTCGATGTCCACCCAGGCTTCGCCGACTGCTAGATCTACAACCACCGAACTAAGCATTAGCGGGTGGCACAACGGGATGAGTTCCGAAGTCCGCTTGGCGGCCTGGATTCCCGCCACGCGGGCTACCGCTAGTACGTCCCCTTTTGGAACTGTGCCCGAGATCAATGCCGTGGCGGTGTCTGACTTCATGACAATCCGAGCCCGAGCCACTGCCCTCCGATGGGTTGCATCCTTACCACCCACGTCAACCATACGAGCCCGGCCCTCACCGTCAAGATGCGTGAAACCCTCGGAGTCCATGAGGTCAACCACCGATCTGAGACATTGAACGAGTTGGCCTTATGAACTCCACCCGCCCAATTCCGTGACCGGCCCACTTTGCCGTTACCGCTCGTTCCATTAGCCCCAGAATCTGTTCGTCATCAGCGCCGGAACGCAGCAGGGACCGAACATCAAACTCATCCACGGCAAACAAGCAGTTACGAAACTGGCCGTCCGCAGTAAGGCGGATTCGATCGCAGGAGTCGCAGAAACTCTGCGTGACACTGGCCACTACACCAATTTCGCCACCTCCGTCGAGATACCGAAACCGGCTGGCTGGCGCCGAGGTCCGGGGGATTGGCTCCAGTGGGAACACTTCCGCTACACGGGCCACAATCTCTTCGACACCCACAACCTTCTGGTTGGTCCAAGCCTTATCTGCGTCCAGTGGCATGAACTCAATGAACCGGACTACCACACCTTTGTCACGGCCGAAGCGGGCGAAGTCGACCAACTCATCATCGTTGACGTCCCGCATCACAACCACATTGATCTTGAGGGGATTGAGACCGGCATCAAGCGCTGCGTCAATACCTTCCAGGACGCTGTCCAATTCATTTCGCAGTGTCAACTCGGTGAACCGATCAGGCCGAAGCGAATCCAGCGAAACGTTGATGCGCTTGAGTCCAGCAGCAGCCAGCTTCGAGGCAGCAAGACGTAGGGTGGCGCCATTGGTGGTTAGAGCGAGGTCAACATCTAGACCAGCCAACATTTTTACAAGGCGGGGCAGATTTGCCCGCACTGTCGGTTCACCACCAGTGAGACGGATGCTGTCGATTCCATAGCGCTGAACCAGCAGACGAGCCACCCGCTCGATCTCCTCGAAGGTGAGCAACTCAGCCCGGGGCAACCAATCTAGACCCTCGGCAGGCATGC
>JAQWTI010000050.1 GCA_029242745.1 Acidimicrobiales bacterium
AGGCTTGATCTTTGGCTATTTCATCGAGACAACCCGGACGTTCCAGTTGGCGAGCTGGTCGACGCAGCCCAACGTCAGGTTGCTTCAGGCTCTATTGATGCTTGGGGGGTGTCTAACTGGTCCAGTGAACGGTTATGGGAAGCCCGGGATGTCGCCGATACTTGCCCACCAGTTGTCACTAGTCCACAGTTCTCGCTGGTCGACCAAATCGCGGAACCCTGGCCTGGGATAACCACTATCACCGGACCTGCACATAGTGAAGAGCGGTCCCAACTCGCTGATGCGGAGATCTCGGTAATCGCATGGTCTCCACTGGCAGGGGGCTTCCTGACCACGGAGCAAGAATCTGGACCGCTCCACGATTCTGAGGCGGCTCGCTGTTACGACTCACCAGAAAATCGAGCCCGCCGGGAACGATGCAGACAACTCGCCTCTTTGCGAGATTGCAGCCCGGAGCAGCTCGCGATTGCTTACGTAGCGACCGCTCCCTTTCGTACTCATGTTGTCTGCGCAGCACGTAGCGGCCTGGAAGTGACAGCCAACCTCAAGGCAGTGGGAATGAAACTCACCGGAGAAGAACGAAAATGGCTGGAAGACGGTGATCGTTAGCCAAGAAATCCTGACCGCAACTACGGTTGTCAAATGGCCACTGCTGCAGTCAACGGAATCACGATCGAGTACGACGTCCAAGGTGACGGTGAACCACTGCTGTTCGTCATGGGGCTGGGTGGCCAACTAACAGACTGGCGCGACGACTTCGTTGGCCCGTTCGTCGATAGGGGCTTCAAGGTCATTCGTTATGACAACCGGGACAGTGGTTTGTCATCACAGGGCACTTGGAAGCCACCTAATCGAGCAAGCATCATTCGGTCTATTCTCACCAGGCAACCCGTCAAGGGAGTGGCATACTCGATGGTCGATATGGCAGCTGATGCCGTTGGTCTTCTTGGCCACCTCGGCATTGACTCCGCCCACGTTGTCGGCATGTCGATGGGCGGAATGATTGTCCAAGAGATAGCAATCAACCACCCGACAAGAGTCCGGACGGTGTGCTCGATTATGTCGAACACTGGTGATCGGCGAAATGGGGCAATAGCGGCTTCATTGATACCCAAGTTCGCTTGGCGCTCAAAACCCACCATAGAAAATGCTGTTGAGGACAACGTCGAGATCTTCCGACTGATTTCCGGCCCCCACTTTGATGCTGAGGAGTACCGGGAGCACGCGAAACTCAATGTGGCCCGAAGCTTTCAACCTGAAGGGATGGAACGGCAGATGGCTGCTATCTCGAGTACCCGCGATCGCACGAAACTTCTCGCCTCAGTAACGGCGCCGACTCTGGTCATTCATGGCTTAGTGGACCCGTTAGTTAAGCCAAGTGGTGGTCTAACGACAGCCAAGGCAGTACCAGGATCTCGGTTCTTGGGAATACCTGACATGGGACACGACCTGCCTGAGTCGCGCTGGACAGAGATACGTGAAGCCATTGTCGATAACTGTCGTCGCGCCAACTCGGACTTGTGATCCCGTTGAGCCATGAAGTGTGGTTTGGTCAGTCCAGTGTGAAATAGGACGCGTTTCGATTACAAGGGATCTGGTGGACGCAACCAGGGCTGTGGGAATGGAGTGAGGGTGGAATCGGCAATCATCTCTCTTGGATTCATGGACAGCGCATCGCATCGTTTACGGTCCTTTGATCGACACTCAATCCGGTTCTCAGTCTGACGGTTCCCACGAGACCAGTGGGAGGTCGTCGCTGGACGGCCGGACACATTCGATGATGGTCTTCACACGAGACCTCCGAACGAGTGACAACCCAGCTCTGGTTGAAGCCTGGAAGGGCATTGGTAAACCGACGATGCTGTTCGTCCTTGACGAGAAGTTGCTTGAGAGGCCAAATCTTTCTTCCAAACGTCTCCGGTTTTTATCGGAGGCACTTCATGACTTAGATCGTTCCCTTGGTTTGCTTGGGGCGAGTCTTGTAGTCAGGAAGGGTGACTGGAGCTCAGAGGTGTTAGTTGAAGCTGTGGCGGTTGGAGCGTCCGATATCCATGTTTCTGACGACTTCAGCGCCTACGCAACATCGAGATTCCAAAGGCTCGAAGCCGAAGGTGTTGGACGGGGTATACGGGTGCATCGACATCCAGGTGTTTCAGTGGTTCCGCCTGATCTTTTGCAACCGGCCGGTGGTGGTGGGTACAAAGTATTCACCCCCTACTTCCGTCGTTGGTCTAGTACTCAGTGGCGGTCTGTTGAATTGCCGCTGCACCCACGAGGTGGAAGTGCTCAAGGACCTAAGGAGATCAAGGTCATTGAGAATATCCAGTTCCTCGAAGCCCTCGCAGAGTCATCAAGCAACGACTCGATTACTGGCGGAGAAACGGCTGGTCAAGAAAGGCTGTCCGATTGGCTTGACACCGGTATAGAAAACTATGGACTAGTCAGGGACCGCCCCGAGGAAGATGCGACCTCTAGATTTTCGGCATACCTGCACTTTGGCTGCCTGTCTCCTCTGGAAGTAGCAGTGGCAGTTTCAGAACAACCAGATAGCGAGGAGTTCCTCCGGCAGTTGGCCTGGAGAGATTTCTTCCTTCAGGTTCTAGCTCATAGGCCGGACGCGTCTTTCAATAACTTTCGAGAACGAGGAAACCTATGGAATCAAGATTCCGAATCCCTCCATGCCTGGGCGACGGGGATGACGGGCTTCCCGCTCGTAGACGCGGGTATGCGCCAGTTGGAACATGAGGGCTTTATGCATAATCGTTGCCGGATGGTGACTGCCTCGTTTCTCGTTAAGGACTTGAATCAGGACTGGCGTTTGGGAGCAAATCACTTCATGCGACACCTAATTGACGGCGACGTGGCAAGCAACCAGTTGGGATGGCAGTGGGTTGCGGGCACCGGTACCGACACGAACCCGCACCGAATCCTCAACCCGATTCGGCAATCTGAGCGTTTCGACCCGAAGGGTGCCTATATCCGTCGTTGGATACCTGAACTTGCAGAGGTCGATTCTCCCGAGATTCATGACCCATCACCAGAAGTAAGGCAGAAGTCCGGGTATCCCGACCAGATTGTTGACCACCACGAGGCGATTGCTCACCACCGCGCTATGCGGGCCACCTGAGATCCTTCGTATGGCCACACTCTCACTCACGGAACCGGGGGTCGGTTTCTCTGCATTCGTCACCGAACGTCACCTCGCCATACTCACGCTTGTGCGTTCCAACGGCCGACCACACAGCACCCCTGTCGGCTTCACATGGTCTGGAGAGCAAGGCGCGGCACGCGTTATTACCTGGTCGGGAAGCACGAAGGTGAAGCTCCTTGAGAAAGGGACCCTTCTTGCGACGATCAGCCAGGTTGATGGCGGCCGTTGGTTGACTGTTGAGGGTGTAGCGACGGTTACCGATGATCCGAAGGTTTGCAGAGACGCAATATCGGCTTATGCGGATCGGTATCGGCCACCAAAGGATCGAGGTGACGAACGACGGGTCATACTGCTGAAGGCGACTCGTCTGTTGGCGAGTGCAAGTCTTGGCTAAGGAAGTTAGATCGGTGCCCGGAGATTGCCCCAATGCCAGGACTTCGTCGTCAAACGATTCGAGTCCGGGAGCGCGACTTCGACGCCGCAGCATCACAGTCCCAGCGGTGTTGCTGGGTTTCTTGTTGTTTAGCGCGCTTCTCCTACCCGCCCTAGTTGTAGGCGGACTAATTGACGTCACTGGTCGACGCCGCTGGTCGTCGGTCAGGGTCGCTATCTATGCTGTCTGGTGGGCCGGGCTTGAATCGGTGGGAGTACTGGCAGCAGGCCTTCTGTGGGTTGTGTATGCGCCGTTTGGGAGATTGCGCCATGAGGTTTCACTTAGGGCACATAGCGGTCTCCAGAGATGGTGGTCCACCAATCTGGTTCGAGGCGCGCGCGTCGTTCTCGGATTGGAGTACTACATCGAGGACAACAAGGCCTTCGAGCGTGAGGGGCCGTTCGTTGTTCTTGCCCGGCATGGGAGCCAGGGTGATGCGCTTCTTATAGCCGCAATTCTCGCTAGTTCGCGTGTGCGGCCACGGTTCGTGGTGAAACGACAACTTCTATGGGATCCGTGCCTTGACCTTGTGGGACACCGCATCCCCAACTACTTCGTCGATCGTGATTCAGCCAATAACCAAAAGGAGTTGGAGAACATTGGGCTCCTAGCAGCGGACATGGAGGCTGACGAAGCGCTTGTGATCTTCCCTGAAGGAACACGGTTCTCGGCGGCAAAACGGGATCGGGCAATTGACGTCCTCAGTCGAACAGCCCCTGAACGGGCGGCATCTGCATCTCGACTTCGCCACGTTCTCCCAATCCGCACCGCTGGTCTTTTGTCTGTTCTTGGTGCGGCTCCAGCAACAGATCTGGTCTTTCTCAACCATGTGGGTGTTGCAGACTTTAAAAACCTCGGAGACCTCTGGCGAAACGTTCCGTTCCCCGCTCCACTGAGGTTCTCAGCCACCCGCGTCCAACGTGCTGAAGTGCCTGATGGGCGCAACTCTGGTGCGTTAGTAAGCTGGTTGGACGCCAGGTGGGAGGACTTTGATGCTTGGGTCGAAGCGAGCTCGGTGACAGCGGTCTGAATCGTCTAGCGAATCTTGAACATGAGGACCGGTGTTCGTGCTTTGTAATCTTCGTAACCCTGATCGCCTGCCCAGCGGCGATCTCCTGCCGCTTCCAGAAGTGGAACGCCGCTGACTCGGGTAAGAAGTGCCCAGACAAAAAGAGGTGAAACCAGCGTTAGGTGGTTCCAGCCGGACAATACAGGAAGGGCGGCTATAGCCACTCCAGTCCAGAGAACTATCTCTCCGAGATAGTTGGGGTGCCGGGATCTCGCCCAGAGTCCGGAGCTTATGAAGCGGCCCTGATTCTCCCTTATAGAACGGAATTTTCGTTTCTGCTCGTCCGCTGTCACTTCGATTCCGAAGCCCATGGCCCACAGTGCAGTACCAACAAGGGCAGTGGCCCCGACATCCTTATCGCCCGCAACCGCAATGGCTGCCAGTGCTGCTCCGGCAGTTAGAAGAACCCAGAGTCCTTGGAGTGTCCACGTCATGAGGAACCAAGCAAACCTGTGCTTCATCAGGTCAAAGCGAGAGTCCGAACCTGCTGCTCTCACCCTTGCTGAAAGGAACCAGCCGAGACGCAATGCCCAGAGAGAAACCATTGCTGCGATGAGAAGTGAATAAGCCCCGATCGATGTTGTGGAGAGCAGAGAAAAGGCGATGACGGTTAAGTACGTGATTGACCCTGTCAGATCAAAAAATCGCTCAGAGTGAGCAAACCATGAGGGTAAAAAAACTACCCACTGTGTCAAGAAAGCGATAATCGCGGCCCAAGCGAAGATCGGCATACCTGCGATCTCAACGTTGTTGGTGCTGCCTGCGAGAGTGGCAGCAAACCCGATTATCAGGGCGACACAGGTAGCGAGGATTGAACTTGAAGTCTTCATGACGCGGTTGCACTCTTCTCGGCTGTGGCCTGCACTTCAGCTGCGGCGACGATCCCTGAGAGCATTCTTCCAAATATTGGGACATGTATGGGGACCAGAACCCACCAGTACAGGCGCCCAAATAGGCCCCTCGGCGCAAAGAGCGCTCTTTGTGTAATCGTGGACTCAGTCGATTTTTCCTCGACTTCCCATTCCAGCCAGGCGTGGCCAGGAAGACGCATCTCAGCACGAAGGCGCATCGAACTCTCGTTAATGGCAACCACAGTGAAGAAATCCACTGCGTCACCAGCACGTAGCTCTGTTGGATGGCGTCGACCCCTCCGAAGGCCAACTCCGCCGATGAGTTTGTCAATGAAACCTCGTATCGCCCAGAGCCTGTTGAAGGCAAACCAGCCGTTGTCTCCACCGACGGAACGAATCACTGCCATCACGTTCTCCCGTGTTGCAGTAGTTGTTCGATTTCGGGTGTCCTTAAGGACGACACCACCGGACCACGAAGGGTCTCCCGGGGTTGGAAGAGCAGCGCCACCAGATGTTTTCTCCGCTGAGGCGTCTGTCCACCTTGTAGGCAATTCCAAGTCACGAATTCTGGCAACCGACATCTCGATTGCTTCTTGAAGCCCGTGTGTTGGCTGGTAGCCAATCCTCTCAATTGAACGTTCCCCGACCACGACGTCACTGGTTAGGGAATCGATCAATGATCTAGCCAACTGAATCGGGAGTGGGCTAACCAGGTTCACCCAGTGTGACGAGAGACGTGGAGTAAGTACGGGAACAGGGAGGATGATCCGACGGCGGAGGCCAGCGACGTCAGCGTAGGCATCCATCATCTGCCGATAAGTCAGGTTTTCTGGTCCACCAATTTCCAGAACTTCACCAAGTGCAGGTGCGTGTCCAAGAACAGTGACCAGGTGGTTGAGGACGTCGTCGATTGCTATGGGCTGACAGCGAGTTTTTGTGACCCAACGCGGCACGACCATTAAGGGAAGGACTTCCACGAGAGACCGGAGCATCTCAAACGAGGCACTGCCCGATCCGATGATTACTGCAGCCCGAAGTTCCGTCACGGGCGTTTTGCCGCTCGCAAGGACTTTTCCTACACGGTGGCGACTGGCCAAATGGGCCGAATGCTTGTCGGAGTCATGCCCAAGACCTCCGAGGTAGATCACTTGCTCCAAGCCGGCCGTATCAGCTACTTCAGAAAAGACTTCAGCAATTTGTAGTTCGAGATGTTCAAAATCGCCGGAAGTGTTCATTGAATGAACTAGGTAGTAGGCGGCTTTTGCACCCTCGAGCGCACCGGCTACCTCCGCTGGATTCGATAGGTCGGCTTCGACGACTTCCACCTGCGATCGCCAAGGTCGATCAGCGAGTTTTTCTGATTGCCGAGCGACGCATCTGACAGGTAAGCCGGACTCCAGGAGCCGCGGTACTAGTCGCCCTCCCACGTAACCGGTGGCCCCGGTTACGACGATGGGTTTGTCGGATCCCGTCTGCTGGTGCGTTAGTTCACTCACGGTCTTTTCGCTTTCATGGTCAGCGGTTAGTCGACGAGCGAGGCCACTATTTCAAGGCCTTCTTCGAAACTTGTTATTACGCTGTCGACCCCGAGGTCTTCGGCTGTGGTGTGGACAGTGGCAAACCCAGCGGCCAAAAGTGGGATTTCTGGACGAACGGCTCTGACTGCTGAAAGGCACTTTGAGAGATTCCCGAGGTTTTCGGGAATCGTGACGGAGAAGACGATTGCAACAGGGTTGTCGGCCGTCTGCGCTACTTCTGCGAAAGTCTCTGGTGGCGTGTTGCTTCCAAGGTTGTCTACTTCGAACCTTCTGCGCTCCAACAGCAATGAGAACATTGAGGCTGGAATCCCATGATCTTCATTGGGTGGACATCCAACAACCACGAGACCCCGCTTTCGTCCCGCTGGCAGAGGAGCTGATCGGAGGCGACCCAGGAGAATGGGGATAATCGCCGTTGCGCGGTGTTCGTCAGCGATAGATCGGCTTCCGATGGCCCAGTCAGAGCCGATTTTGGCCATTGCAGGTACCAGGAGTTTGGTGCAAAGCTCCTCTACGCCGCACCCTGCCATCTGAAGGGATTGGATAACCTTCCAGGCTCCCCTTTCGTCACCTCTGGTTAGCGCAGCCACCAGGGGTTCTACCTGGCGATCCGTGTCTCGATGACCCCGACCGGGTGTAGCCACCGGCCTATTGGAGAACTGCGCAAGATCTTCAGCCGTTACTAACCAAGTTCCTCCGTCCTTTACTCCGGGGAGTAGTCCAGTGCGAACGTATCGATAGGCCGTCATGTAATGAACGCCGAGTTTTTCGGCAGCCTCGTTGAGGGTTAAGTCATCAGGCGTCATTTGCCGACCCGATCAACTCTGAGTTGGAATTCTCGAGCGAAGCCGAAGGTCGTAATCGGCCAAACACTGACTCTCGTCGTTCACCTAGCTCTCGCCAGGTAAGTGTTGAAGTTTCTTTTTTTAACCCAAACGCCTGCTTCAGGGAGTGGTCAGAGGCGTCATTTGGGCTTACGGAGAACCCAATTTCCGTCGCAACTCTTACCCCGTTGCGGGCAAGGAAGCCACCAGCGATGTCAGCGAAGGCTTCGAGCAGGTCCATGTCTGGGTCAAGAATTTGAACGACCGTGGAAAGATAGGCGAAGTTCTTAACAAACAACATCAATTCCTTGGGAATTCGCGCCCCGCTGCCCAATAGTTCTCTAAGGAGGTCTTGGAACTGCTCTACAAACTCTTCTTCGGATAAATCGAGTGGGTCAAAGTCGACACGGTCAAGTTGGAGGTTTCTGATGAGGTCTCGGACGTCAGCGTCCGGTGGGAAAGCGCCTAAATCGCGGATTCCTATGACTTGGGCTTCAAGATCACCAGTCATAAGCCCGACTACGTAACGGAGAAATGCTGTCCGCCTGTGCCCATCGAGCCGACCTGTAATGCCAAAATCCACGAGACCTATATTGCTGCTTTGGCCGAGGAAGACGTTTCCTGCGTGGAAGTCTCCGTGGAAGATGCCATGTATAACGGCTCCTTCTAGAAGACTTTCAACCATCTGGCGGAATACTGCCGCTACGTCTGCCGAGTTGTTGGTTAGCTTCTGAATTTCGCTTAGTGGCTTGCCGCTGATTCGGCTCATCACGATCACCTTTTCGGTCACCAAATCAAGATACGGAGCCGGCACTTCCCACTGGTGTCGTGGGTTGGACCTAAGCGCGCGATCAACTTCAAATAAATTCGCTACTTCGAGTTTGAAGTCAAGTTCCTCACAAATTGTTTCTGCGAAGAGTTCGACTAGTGCCGGAGGGTTTGATAGGGCCGCAATCGGAATCCGACCGATTAGTTTGGGTGCGAGCCATGCCATGACGCGAAGATCAGACGTCACTGTTTGGCGGATGCCGGGTCGCTGCACCTTGACCACTACCTGCGTTCCATCCAAGAGTTCGGCTGCGTGAACTTGGGCAATTGATGCGGCGGCGAGTGGTCGCTCGTTTATGGACTTAAAGGACTCCTCAATCGGGCCCAGTTCGTTAGTAAGAATCTTTTTTACTGCTCTCCAGGATTCGGGCCTGACGCGATCCCTGCACTTTCCGCACTCCGCTACAAGTGCTTCAGGAAACACTCCTTCGGCAGCGGATATCAGCTGGGCAAGCTTGACATAGGTTGGACCCAGTCGTTCGGCCGCTTGACGTAAACGTTTGTACAGGGCTGGCCGCCGCTCGGCTTGTGGACCCCGGTGATCAAGAAGTCTCCAAAGAACAAGGGAGCTTCCGAAAGCCCAGATCGTTGCTGTGAGTCTCAGTAGTGGCGGCAACGTTGGCTTTTGAATCAATTTGGGGATTGTCGCTCGGACGGTCTTTCTCTTGACCGCTGATTCGCTGATCCAGATGTTTTGGTTGGAAGAAGTAAACAGCGATGTGTTCTCGTCATCTGGTTTTTGGATTGTTTCCACCAGTGTGGGTTCTAGAAGTTGGTGCTGCTCCAGATCCTCATGTATTTCGATTTCCAGTCTCGACGGTCCCCATATGCCCATTGAAAGCGGTTTCCAGGAAACAGGGGATGCAAGTTTGAAGGCGGGGACCTTCTCAACGAAAGCCGCCAGTGCCTCTTGAAGTTCAGCACGAGCAAGGAAAGCACCAAGGCAATGATGGGCTCCGCTGCCGAAAGCGAGATGGGGGCAACTTCGCTCTCTGGTGATTTGAAACCTGTAACTATTGCTTTCACCTGACTCGCTGAGGCCAGCGGCGTGCAGCCCGATAATGACGGTTGTCCCTGCTGGGAATAGGACACCGTCAACTATTAGGTCGCGCGAAGCTAGGCGAGCCGTAGAACGAACGGCGCCGATGAATCTCAGGGCCTCCTCAACTGCGGCAGGAATGAGGGACGGGTCTTCTCGAAGTTCCTGGTATTGCTTAGGGTGATCGGCCAGCACTGCGAGCATGGCACCCAGCTGGTTCCGAGTCGTATCGGTCCCAGCGAGGAGAACCGCTTCGACCATCGCCACTAGCTCATCTCGGTCGAGACGGTCGTCTTTTTCATGATTACTGATGAGGTCGTCTATGAGCCCGGTCTGAGGGTGTTTGGAACGTTCGTCAATCAAATTGTTGACGTATCCGTCTAGCTCATGTTGGGCGGCCGTCACTTCTCCTAATCGGGAAATAACTGCTTCAGCGTCGGCATCAAGGGCGGAGAATATGGTGTCGGCCCACGAATCAAAGAGTTGCCAGTCTTTGTCGTTAGCGCCCAGCAATCGACAGATGATCGGAATTGGATAGGGCCTGCAAAGGCTGTCTACGAGGTCTCCTCCGCTATCTAAAACCAGTTGATTAATCAGGTTGGAGGCGTGCTCTTTCATGAACGGCCTTAGTCGATCGGCTCCACCAGACGTAAACGACTTGTTCACTAGGCGCCTAAGTCGCCGGTGGTCTTCCCCTTCGACTGAGAGCACGTTGGGTCTCATCTTCAACGTGGTCGGTGCTTCAGGAAACGATTTTTGTGCCCTGGCCAGCAGGCTGTCTAGATCCCCAGCGATCGAATCCATACGGTCCAGCATCGATACACCGGCAAGCACAGAGAACCACTCGGGATCACGAAGTATCTGTCGAGCTTGCGGGTAACCAAGCACCACCGGTCCGGCTGGGCTTGAGACGATCCAGCCGTGTTCGCTGGTGATTCGTCGCGTGGTGGCTATTAGGTCACCAAAGTCTGTTGGTTGGATGTCAACGAAGGGCAGCGCGCCAGGGTCCGAAACATTGATCAGAGTTTCTGGGGAGGTTCCTATGTTCATGGTTGTGCCGTTCCTGCTAGCAGAGGAGCCTATTGGTTGGGGGAGTGCTGTTAGAGGGGTCCCCCCGGGGCTAGCGGGGGCTTACCTCAACCCTGGTACTAGGGGGGGAGAGGTGTGCCCCGGGGGGAGAACTCGTACTGGTTCCTTAAGGGAGCAGTACCTGATCGATGACGTGGATGACGCCATTGGACGCTTCGATGTCGGCTGCGACGACCGTTGCTTCGTTGATGCGGACGGTCCCGGAGCTCTCGGTCACCGATACCTCCGCGCCGTTGACGGTGGCGACTGGCATCGACATCGCTCCTGTCAGGTCACCGGCCATTACCCGGCCAGGAATAACGTGATAGGTGAGCACTGCGGTCAAGGTTGGTACGTCAGCGAGAAGTTCGGCTGCCGTTAAACCCAGAGCGTCTAATGCTGCAGCGAATGCGGCCTCGGTAGGCGCGAATACCGTAAACGGACCTTCCGACTTCAAGGTGTCGACCAGCCCAGCGGCTTGAACGGCTGCGATCAGCGTCGGGAACTCACCTGCAGAAATGGCTACATCAACCAGATCTCCAGCGGCTGCCTCCGCAGGCGCTTCAGAAGTTTGATTTCCCGATAGCGCAACTGGTTCCTCGGCACCATCGCTACCGCAACCAGCAGCGATCAACGAGATCACTGTGGCACATATGACTAGGAGTCTTTTTGTTTTGGACACGAGACGGTCCTTCCTTATTTGACTAGTTGGTAGGGGTAAAAGTAATTAGTACTAAATTAGCAAGACAAGCGAGTATTTGCCTACTTAGTTGCTTGTGACTAGGGCCACACTGAAGTTGGTGTGGGTAATGCAGAATCACTATTGGGCCGTTAGTGCAACCACGCGGCCTGTTTTGCTA
>JAQWTI010000048.1 GCA_029242745.1 Acidimicrobiales bacterium
CCCCGTATCGAGCAGTGGCAGCAGCAGGGTGCTATAGGGCAGCGTAAGATCACTCAGTGGACCCGCTATTTAACGGTCGCCATTGCCGTTATCCAGTCCACGAGTTTTGCTTTCCTGTTCAATGATCGGGGCAACTCGATCTCGGGCCAATCAGGGGCGAACTTGCTGCCTGATTTCCACATTGGCACTGTCAGTGTGGTTGTTTTGACTCTGACGGCTGGCACAGCTTTGCTGATGTGGATGGGTGAACTCATTACTCAAAAAGGGATTGGTAACGGCATGTCGCTGCTGATCATGATCTCGATTGTGAGTGGCTTTCCGGCTCAAGGTTCATTAATCCAGGCTGAAAACGGTGCAATCGTTTCGGTAATTGTGCTGGGATTTCTGATGCTGATGATTGCTGCCATCGTGTTCGTCGAACAGGGCCAGCGTCGTATTCCTGTGCAGTTTGCCAAGCGGGTAGTGGGGCGCCGGATGTACGGTGGCCAGAACACCTACATTCCGTTGAAGGTAAACCAGTCCGGTGTGATCCCGATCATCTTTGCTTCGTCGGTTCTGTACCTGCCGGTACTAGTGGCAGCTGCCCTTCCATGGGACGGATTTAGGAGTTGGATCGATAACAATCTGGCTCAACCCGACAATGTTTTCTACTTTGCAATTACCGGACTGCTAATAGTCGGCTTCGCTTACTTCTACACGGCTATTACCTTCGATCCGGTAAAACAGGCAGACACTATTCGGAAGCAAGGTGGCTTCGTGCCTGGGATTCGTCCCGGACACCAGACAGAGCGGTATCTGGCAAAAATTCTGTCCCGGATCACACTTCCTGGGGCCTTGTTCATCGCTGGTGTGGCCTTGGTGCCATCAATTCTCATCAACATCTTCCTTGATACCAGCGCTGGGGTGGGTGCTGGCGGTGCGGCTGGCTTCGGCTTTATCGGCATCTCAATTCTGATAGCAGCCGGAGTATCACTAGAAACGATGAAACAGGTCGACTCGCAACTCACAATGCGTAACTATGAGGGCTTCCTCAAGTAGATGGCAGCCGTTCGACTTGTCATCCTTGGCCGCCAGGGCTCAGGCAAGGGCACGCAGGCAGCGCGTCTGGTCGGCGCCTATGGGCCAGTGCATATTTCGACCGGTGACATGCTTCGTACCGCAGTGAAGAGCGGAACTCCGTTGGGTTTACAGGCCAAGGCACTGATGGATTCCGGTGACCTAGTGGGCGATGGTCTCATCAATAGCATCGTGTCTGAGCGATTGGCTGCTTCTGACGTAGAAGTTCAGGGTTTCCTGCTTGATGGGTACCCACGAACCCCAGATCAGGCCACTGCACTTGAGGGCTTCCTTGCTGAGGCTGGGACTCCACTGGATACTGCTCTTAATCTGGAGGTTCCGGTTGATGAGGTCACCGCCCGCATGGTGGCACGCGGTCGCGCTGATGATACGGAAGAGGCCATCCGTCGTCGCCTCGATTTGTATGAATCAGAAACTGCACCGTTGCTGGCCTGGTTTGACGAGCGTGGTCTGCTCGACGTAGTTGATGGTTTGGGTGCTGAGGAGGCGGTGTTCGATCGCTTGTCGTCGGTAATCGATAGCCGTCTCGGTGTCGGAGATGCCCGATGAGTGACCACTTAGTCTGTCTTACCCTGACTTTACGGGTTGGCCCGTCCGACGGCCTCCGGTAGTGTTATCCACTGGCTTCAGCCGGGTGTGCGCCCTAGATAGCAGCCCCCGGATCTTGGATCAGTTGATGGTTAAACATCTTCTGTCCGAGTAACCGCCACCGAATTCGAATTAACCCAGGAGCACCACACTGCAGAAGCCCAAGGAAGATGCGATCGTGATGGAGGGAACGGTTCTTGAGCCGTTGCCCAATGCCATGTTCCGTGTCGAACTGGAGAACGGCCATAACGTTTTGGCCCACATCTCCGGGAAGATGCGAATGCATTACATCCGTATCCTCCCCGGGGACAAGGTTCAGGTGGAACTCACCCCGTACGATCTTCAACGAGGTCGGATTACCTACCGCTACAAATAGCGGCCGCTACAAAGAGCAGAAGAGAACAAGTATGAAGGTCCGAGCGAGCGTTAAACGCATGTGTGATAAGTGCCGGGTTATCCGGCGGCATGGCCGCGTGCGGGTTATTTGCAGTAATCCCCGCCACAAGCAGCGTCAGGGTTAGAGGAAGCATTCTATGGCACGTATTTCAGGCGTTGACGTCCCTCGCGAGAAGCGAGTGCTGATTTCGTTGACCTATATCCACGGTATTGGTCGCACATCGGCTTCGCTGATATGCGAGGGCGCTGGCGTGAACCCAGCCACCCGGGTCCGGGACCTCACCGATGATGAGGTAACGAGTATCCGTGCTCTCGTCGACCAGCAGTTCAAGGTCGAAGGCGACCTCCGGCGTGAGGTCTCCCAGAACATCAAGCGGAAGATGGACATTGGCTGCTACCAGGGCTTACGCCACCGTCGTGGCCTTCCAGTTCGTGGGCAGCGAACTCACACCAACGCCAGGACTCGGAAGGGACCGCGAAAGACGGTCGCGAATAAGAAGCAGGTTACGAAGTAATGGCAAAGCCGGCTGCTGGTGGAAGACGACCTCGTAAGAAGGAGCGCAAAAATGTCCCCCACGGCGTTGCGCATATCAAGAGTTCCTTCAACAACACAATAATTACTATCACTGATCAGGGTGGCAATACCTTGGCTTGGTCCTCGGCTGGCAACGTCGGTTTCAAGGGATCTCGCAAGTCAACTCCTTTTGCAGCCCAGATGGCAGCTGAGCAGTGTGCTCGACGGGCTATGGAACATGGGGTTCGAAAAGTTGATGTTGTGGTGCGTGGTCCAGGGTCTGGTCGTGAGACCGCTATCCGGACAATCCAGAACACTGGCATTGAGGTAACGGGCATTAAGGACGTCACCCCGATCCCCCACAACGGTTGTCGACCACCTAAACGGCGAAGGGTCTGACCAATGTCTCGATATACAGGACCCCGCGCACGCGTCTCTCGACGTTTGGGCACCAATATTTTTGGAACCAAGGGTGAGATCGTCGCGCTAGATAAACGCCCCTATCCGCCTGGTGAGCACGGACGTACTCGTCGGCGAGGTAACCCGTCTGAGTATCTCATGCAGTTGCAGGAGAAGCAGAAGGCACGATTCTCCTATGGCCTAACCGAAAAGCAGTTCCGCCGTCTCTACGAGGAGGCCAACCGCCGGCAGGGTGTGACCGGTGAGAACATGCTTCAGTACCTAGAATTGCGACTCGACAATGTCTTGTACCGGTCCGGCATGGGCGCTACCCGCCCCCAGGCCCGCCAGTTAGTCAACCATGGGCACGTGGATGTCAACGGCAGCCGGGTTGACATCCCTAGTTACCGCTGTCGCAAGGGTGACGTCGTTACCCTTCGCGATAAGGCCCGTAAAATGGTCGTTGTCCAGTGGAACATCGACGTTCTGGACCGTCAGGCCCCGGCGTGGATCGACATTGATGACGATGGCCATAGAACTACCGTTCGTGAACTCCCTGTTCGTGAGCAGATCGATATCCCTGTTCGCGAGCAGTTGATCGTCGAACTTTATTCCAAGTAGGCGCCATAGTTCCCGGCGCTATTCCAGTATCCAATCCCGACACGCAAGAAGGACATTCTTATGCTGGTCATTCAGCGACCTACGGTCACAGCGGTGGCCGAAGCTGACGGAAACCGTCAGTATTTCTCAATTGAGCCACTTGAGCTTGGCTTCGGTCATACGCTTGGCAACTCCCTGCGGAGGACGCTGCTTTCGTCGATACCGGGGGCTGCTATAACGCAGGTCAAGTTTGACGATGCTCTCCACGAGTTCGGCACTATCGACGGCGTCGTCGAGGATGTCACTGACATCGTGTTGAACTTGAAGGATGTGGAGTTGCGGTGCCACAGTGACGAGCCCGTCACGCTCCGGATTGACGCGCGAGGCGATGCCGAGGTGACTGCTGCGGCGCTCGAGACCAACGAGCAGGTTGAGATACTGAACCCTGATCTGCATCTGGCCACGGTGACAGGCAAGGGTCGGTTGGCTCTTGAGTTGACTGTCGAAGTCGGGCGCGGTTACCTAGGTTCGGACCGTTCCAGTGGTGAAGCCGTCATCGGCGTGATCCCCGTCGATGCGTTGTTCTCGCCGGTGCGTCGGGTTTCTATTGAGGTAGAACCAGTTTCGGTCGGTCAAGCCCAGGATATGGACCGCCTCGTGTTGGATGTCACCACCGATGGATCCATAACCCCACGCGACGCCCTAGCCTCAGCGGGTGCCACGCTGAGGACCCTTGTCCAGTTGGTTGAGGACATGAGTGATGATGCTCGCGGTCTTGAGTTAGGCGAAGCCGAAGAAGTGGGTGGTAGTTCTCCGGATCTTGATCTGCTGATCGAGGATCTCGATTTGTCAGAGCGTCCGCGTAACTGTCTCAAGAGGGCACAGGTTGACACAGTTGGTCAACTGCTGGAAAAGACTGAGGACGACCTTCTGGCCGTCACCAATTTCGGCCAAAAGTCACTAGATGAGGTTATTGAGAAACTCGATGAGCGTGGCCTTTCGCTGCGAGTCCGAGGCTGACGTTATGCCTGCAACTCCCAAGAAGGGGCGGCGTTTCGGCGGCAGTTCCGCTCACCAGAAGTCAATGATGGCGAATCTTGTCGCGTCACTGATAGCCGCTGAGGCCATTACTACGACTGAGGCCAAGGCTAAGGCCCTGCGTCCTGTCGCCGAGAAGATGATTACTAAAGCTCGTAAGGGCGGTATCCATAATCATCGTCAGGTGGTGTCGTTTCTTCGGGATCGAGAAATGACCACAAAGCTGTTTGACGAGATCGGGCCCCGCTACGTGGACCGTCCGGGTGGCTACACGCGGATCCTCAAGGTTGGCCCACGCCACGGCGACAATGCGCCGATGGCACGCATCGAACTCGTCTGATCCCTCTGTCCTGGGGCATATCCCCGTTTCAGGAAATCTGGGAGGGGTCATGAGGGTCCGGGCAACTCTCGCCTACGACGGGGCGCCGTTCCATGGTTTCGCCGCCAATGCCGGTGTTCCTACCGTTGCCGGTCTGCTAGTTGAGGTATTGACGCACATTCTTCGAGACGATGTGGTCCTGACGTGTGCGGGTCGGACCGATCGTGGGGTCCATGCCGTTGGCCAAGTGGTGGGATTTGATCTCTCCGAGCGCTCGGATCTAGAGCTCGAGACGCTTCAGAGCATTGTAAATCGTCGGATTGGACCGTCGGTCCTGATGACAGCTATCCAGCGCGTGGGCGATGATTTCGACGCCAGGTTCTCGGCCACTGGCCGTACCTATCGATACCGGATCTTGGATCGCCCATCGCCGGACCCATTTCTTGTCTCACGTGCTTGGCATGTACCTGTTCAGCTCGATCTGGCGGCTATGGAGGTGGCGTCGGCTCACCTCGTGGGCCTACACGACTTCACATCCTTCTGTCTGCAGCAGGCTCCTCAGCCTGATGGCTCGTTTCCCACCATGATCCGGCGGGTAACCGCTGCATCGTGGCGCCGAGTAGCCGATGGCCTATCAGGGGTGGACCTTCTGGAGTTTGAGGTAGCGGCATCCGCTTTCTGCCAACGGATGGTGCGCACGATTGTGGGCACGCTGGTGGCTATCGGTCGGGGCGATTTGGCCTCTGATCAGATTCCGATCGTGCTGGCTGCAATGGATCGGCGTGCTGCTGGTGATTCCGCCCCACCTCAGGGTCTCATCTTCTGGTCGGCGCAGTACGACTGATGTCCGCTAGCTAGATGGCGCCTGCTAGGGAGCGCCCTACTGCGGGTTGACGGGTTGACGGGTTGACGGGTTGCCGGGTTGTTGGGTCGCCCGTAGCCTTGGCCCGGTCGTGCTGCGCACCGCAGAGTTTTCTTGCAGGGTTCCAGCGGCTTTCCCATCCAGTCTCCGATCCAGTACAGGCGGTCAACCGTGTCCACCTACACCCCCAGGGCTAGCGAGATCAAGCGTGCTTGGCATGTCGTTGATGCCGAGGGACTCATCCTCGGGCGAATGGCGTCCGAGGTCGCCGCGATCCTGCGCGGCAAGCACAAGCCAACATTCGCCCCTCACATTGATACGGGTGATCACGTGGTGATTGTCAACGCCGACAAGGTAGTACTGACAGGCGCCAAGGCCACTGACAAAAACGTTTACGACCACTCGGGGTACCCCGGTGGGCTTCGAACCCGGGCTTACGGCGAGTTTCTCACCGACAAGCCGGAAGAGGCTGTCCGTCGGACCATCAGGGGCATGCTCCCAAAGAATCGCTTGGGACGCCAACAGTTGACCAAACTCAAGGTTTACCGAGGTGCCGATCATCCGCATGAGGCACAGCGACCCCAACCACTGGCTATTGACCACGCCCGGGCCCGCACGGTCTGACCGGCGAGCCTCGAGAGGAACATCTAATGCCTAGCCCCCTTATTCAGTCCACCGGTCGTCGGAAGCAGTCGGTCGCCCGAGTGCGGCTGCGCCTCGGCACTGGCGCAGTGACGGTCAATGGCCGTACTGCTGAAGATTACTTCCCGTCGGAGAGCCATCGTCTCGTGTTCATGGAGCCGCTCCGGGTAACCGCGACGGAGGGCGACTACGACATTGATGCGACGCTGCATGGCGGTGGAGTGAGTGGTCAGGCTGGAGCCATGCGTCTCGGCATTGCCCGGGCGCTCGAAACTCTTGAGCCAGAGCGACGTCCAGCGCTTAAGCAGGCTGGTCTTCTGACTCGAGATGATCGCAAAAAGGAGTCAAAGAAGTATGGGCTCCACAAGGCTCGTAAGGCCCCTCAGTACTCCAAACGCTAATCAGGAATTTGACGTAGGGGACTGGTCCCCGCTCGCTTCTTAAGCCGCTTAATGATGACAGGAAGTGGGCTACCGACACTGCGGTTTGGAACCGATGGTGTTCGTGGTCGAGTGGGTGTTTCCCTTGACGAGCCAGCAGTGCGTGCCCTCGGTTTGGCTGCGGCCGCCC
Organism: Acidimicrobiales bacterium; assembly: GCA_029242745.1. Classification (GTDB taxonomy): domain Bacteria; phylum Actinomycetota; class Acidimicrobiia; order Acidimicrobiales; family MedAcidi-G1; genus UBA9410. Next base: position 7,006 of record JAQWTI010000048.1, read on the forward strand.
ATCTGGGTGCCACCAAGGTTCTAATAGGTCGTGACACTCGGGAGTCGGGTCCTGCGTTAGCTCGTGCCCTAGCCGAGGGTCTGGTGGCTGGTGGACTGGACGTGGAGTCGTTGGGCGTGGTTCCCACGCCTGCGGTGGCATATGAGTGTCAGCTCGATGGGACTGCTGGCGCTGTGGTATCTGCCTCCCACAACCCCTGGTCGGATAACGGAATAAAGTTGTTTTCTGCGGGCGGGCGGAAACTAGGGGACCTAGTGCAGTCGGTGGTCCAAGAGGCGTGGGACACATCTCCGCGCTTAGATAAGCCGTTGAAGACGTCCGGTTGGGCTGATCCAGAGGAGTTAAATGGAGGTGGCCGTCGTTGGGCCGAGGCCCTAGTGGATTCAGTGGCTGACGAGTCTCCGTTGGCTGGCCAGTTGCTCATTGTGGATTGTGCCAACGGTGCCACCTCAGCCTTTGCGGAGGATGTTCTGCAGCGTCTTGGTGCCGAGGTAGTGGTGTTACACGCATCGCCAGATGGCCGCAATATCAATCAGGACTGTGGTTCGACCTGTCCCGATGACTTACGAGAAGCGGTGCTCGGTGTAGGGGCCGATGCGGGCCTGGCCTTCGACGGCGATGGTGACCGGGTGGTGGCAGTGGGAGACGATGGCGCCCTACTGGACGGGGACGATTTGCTGGCCGTGTGCGGTACCGACCTTCACGATCGGGGTTTATTGACCGGCGACACGGTAGTTGTCACAGTTATGGCGAACCTAGGCCTGCGTCAGGCTCTGTCAGAACACGGGATTGCTGTGCATGAAACGGCGGTAGGGGATCGGTACGTACTTGAGGCGTTGGAGGCCAACGGCTGGGTTTTGGGTGGGGAACAGTCTGGACACGTGATCTTTCGTTCCATGGCTAACACTGGTGATGGATTACTCACTGGGATCCACGCCCTAGTGGCAGCGGGCCGGTCAGGGCGGACGCTCGGAGGTCGAGTGGCTGATCTAATCGTGCGAGCTCCTCAGGTGCTCCATGCTGTGCCCATTTCAGTTGATGGCGCTGCCTTAGTGGCAGCATTGGCTGACACAGTTGACGACGCTGCTGTTCAGTTGGGTGCAGCAGGACGGGTATTGGTTCGTCCGTCCGGAACCGAGTCGGTAGTCCGAATCATGGTCGAGGCCTTCGATGCTGCTGAGGCCGCTGCGGTTGCCGATCGGCTGGTTGATGCCGTCCGTCAGGCTGACCAGATCTAAACCTCTACGATTCCTAGACTTCGTGCCTGAGGCGGACAAGTTATTCGTTGTTCATAGAAGGGGGATAAATACATGTGCGGCATCATTGCAGTCCTCCGACGTCGTTCGAATCGGAACGTCCCAACCAGTGAGTCCATCTTGGAGTTGCTTTCTGGAGCTACCTCGCTACTGGGTGGCTGCGGGGGCCAGCTGGGTGCCAATGAAATAGCTGAGGTGGCCAGCCGGGTGGGTGACGCCGATCGCCTATTGCGCGGTGTTCCGGGCCTACTGGCCCTCGATCGTGATCCCAGTTTGGCCGTGAAAGTCACGGCCATGATGTCAGAAGTGTCGGTACAGACCACCGCCTTAGGGGAAGCACTCGAGGGTGAGTCGGGATCCGCTGAGGATGTAGAGGCTGCGAACGCTGCTCTTGTTGACTTGCGCGATGCCACATGGGCCGTTGCCCGTGACCGGCTGGGAACTCACGCTGGGGTTCTATCGATGTGTTCAACTCGTACAGCCCCCAGTGACGCTGGTCTTGGCGTCTTGTTGTCAATCCAACAGGCTCTATCCGCAATTGACCGCCTTGAGGTGCGGGGTCGCGACTCGGCGGGTATCCAGGTGACGGTCTGGAACCATGGTTTAGCCACTGACGATTCCGCAGTACTTAGTCGGACTACTGATGGTCTACACCGGTCAGGCAGTGTTCGGGTCTTGGAAGGTGGGGGCCTGGTAATCGTGTTCAAGGCGGCTGCAGAGATCGGTGAGCTGGGGGATAACACCGCCACCATGCGGCAGGCATTGGCCAACGACGATCTGCTGGCTCGGGTGTTGGCTACTCCTGACGTGGAGGGCTCAATTCTTGGTCACACCCGGTGGGCCAGCGTAGGTCTGATCTCTGAATCCAATGCCCATCCGGTGGACTCCACCCGTGCCGATGGTGTGGTCGGCCCACTTGTCACTGCGGTAGTTAATGGCGACGTTGACAATCACACCGATTTGGTGGCAACCGAGGGTTTAAGTGTGGCTCCCGAGATCACTACTGATGCCAAGGTGGTTCCCTCTCTTTGTGCTCATCACCTGTCTGCCGGCCACGAACGAATCGAGGCATTCCGTCGGACGGTCGGCGTGTTTGAAGGATCGTTGGCTATTGGTGCAGCGACTGGTGACGTTCCAGACCGACTCTTGTTCGCTTTGCGGGGCAGTGGCCAAGGCCTTTATCTAGGTATCGCTGAGGATGCCTATGTGGTGGCGTCTGAGCCTTACGGGATAGTAGAGGCGGCAGTTGATTTCGTCCGTATGGATGGGGAAACACCGGCCGATTTGGACAGCCCAGAGGCCAGTCGAGGCCAGATTGTCGAGTTGGACGGGGTACTGGCAGGGACGCTGGAGGGGATGACCCGGCGGTCTTATGACGGTCGGTTACTTCCGATAACTCTTGATGATGTGACACGAGCCGAGATCACCACGCGAGATATCGACCGGGGTGACCACCCTCATTTTCTGCTCAAGGAGATCGGAGAGTCGCCTAAGTCGGTTAGGGCGACCTTGCGGGGCCGGCTCATTCCAACAGGTAGTGCTCATGGAGACCCCGGCTGGCAGGTTCGCCTCGGCGAGGAGACTCTGGGGCCCGAGGTGCGCTTAAGTCTGGCTGATGGTTCAATCCGACGGATATTGGTTATCGGCCAGGGCACGGCGGCAGTAGCCGGGGAATCAGTGGTGCATGCGTTGGAAGCCGAGTTATCCAGTCTGAAACCAGGTCGAGAGATCAAGGTAGAGGGCCTCCCGGCTACTGAATTATCAGGGTTCGGCCTGAGCGCCGACATGTCTGAGACTCTCGTCGTGGCTATAAGCCAGTCAGGAACAACTACCGACACCAACCGGACAGTTGATTTGGTGCGGACCCGCGGTGCTCGGGTGGTGGCCATCGTTAACCGACGAAATAGTGATCTAGTCAATCGGGCTGATGGAGTGCTTTACACGTCCGACGGTCGCGACGTGGAGATGAGCGTGGCCTCCACCAAAGCTTTCTACGCACAGGCAGTGGCTGGGATTCTTTTGGCTGTGGCGGTAGCTGATGCTGTGGGTGCTCCGGGTGCCTCCGATCGAGCTGAGTTGCTGGCCGGGCTCTGGGCACTTCCTTCAGCGATGCTTGAGGTGTTGGCTATGCGTGACCAAGTGGCGTCTATCGCCAGCCAGCATGGGCCTGGGAGGCGTTACTGGGCCGTGGTGGGGAGTGGACCGAACTTGGTGGCAGCTCGTGAGATTCGAATCAAGCTTTCGGAACTCTGCTACAAGTCGATAGCAGCGGACGCTACTGAGGACAAGAAGCACATTGATCTTTCCTCAGAGCCATTGATTTTGGTGTGCGCCACGGGTTTGGTCGGTTCGACGGCTGACGATGTGGCCAAGGAGGTGGCCATTTATCGGGCGCATAAGGCGCTACCTGTAGTGGTTGCTGATAGCGGATCCTCGCGCTTTGCTGGGGCACATGATGTGGTGTCTGTGCCGCCAGTTCACCCCCGTCTAGCCTTCCTGCTTTCGACGATGGTGGGTCATCTGTTCGGATATGAGGCGGCTCGGGCCATCGATGCCCAGGCCCTACCGTTGCGGTCTGCCCATGCGGCTATAGAAGCTGAGGCTGAGAGGCGTTTGGCCGCAGATGTGGCCAACACCGCAGTAGATGAACTGATGGCACTTAGGGAACTGAACAGCGACCTCGTTGCTGAGCTTGGTGCAGCGGCTGGTACCTTCGCCGACGAACTACGGAGTGGTCGCCTTAACGGCCATTTGGAAGCCTCTACAGCGGTACAGCTATCGATATTGTTCCGGTTTGCCCTAGGCGTGGTGCCGCTCGAGTCCTACCAATTGGAATTTGGTCGGGTCGGCACCCCAGCCCTAGTCCTTGACGATCTGGCCTCCGCCTTGACTGTGGCTATTGAGGAGCTCACCCGTCCTATTGACGCTATTAAGCATCAGGCCAAGACGGTCACCGTAGGTATTTCCCGAGCAGATGAGACGTTGCTGGATGTCCGATTACCACAAGAGGTGATCGATGCTGGGGCGCCACGTGATGCTCTTAGTTATCGCACCCTCCGGGCGTTGGTGTCACTAGACCCAGCGGTGGCTGATGTAGTCGGCTACACCCGTTACCGGGTCGATGGTCTAAATGGCCCATCTCCAATGTTGGCTATCGAAGATCGGGGCGGGGTGTCCGCTGGTATCCGGTCTCGGACTGATCAAGATCCGACACTACGAGGCACTAAGCATCGGGTGGCTGTTGATCGTCACGTGCTGGTCACTCGGGGCACCCGTGATGATCGGATTATTGTTCTGGTGCCTGAGGTTAAGGATCGTGAGACGGTGGGAATCACGCTGCTACACGTGGCACTTCGTGATCACCTCTCTCCAGATGTTCTGAGGGGCGTCTTGCAGGGCTATGGGAATCGATATGCAGCGGTGCGCGATGCCGTATGTGAGACCGAGCCTGAACTACGCGATGACCTTTTGGCTGCGGTGCCGGTGGTCGACCTGCTGACCGACTCGGTGTCGGATATCGCTGACCGGCTCCGGATATGAGACTGGCGGCCTACGGTTCATGATCGGTATTGGGGTGGATCTGGTTGACGTTGAGCGTTTCCGCCGTTTGTTGGAGCGCACACCGTCCTTGCGAGATCGCTTGTTTCGTCCCGACGAGCGGGCATACGCCGATGCTCACGTAGATCCGTCGGCACGGTATGCCGTCCGATTTGCCGCTAAAGAGGCAACGTTGAAAGCCCTGGGCCTGGGTCTTGGTGGCATGGCTATGCAAGACATCGAAGTGGTGCGTGACGGCCTTGGCCCACCGTCGCTGGTGCTTCACGACGAGGCGGCAACGGTGGCTCGTGCCGCTGGTGTTACCCGCTGGTTAGTCACCTTGAGCCATACCGACAAGGTCGCCCAAGCGACTGTCGTTGCTCTCTGAGAGTTCGGTCTGACGTGATACCTGTATGCACACCCAATGAGATGGCAGCGGTGGATGCATCAGCGACTGAGCCCACCGACGTTCTTGTCGACCGGGCTGGTGCTGCGGTGGCACGTGCAGCGCTGAACGAATTGGGTGGCGGTTACGGTCGTCGGGTCGCAGTGTTAGTTGGAAAGGGGTTAAACGGGGCTGATGGTCGGGTGGCAGCGGACCGCCTCGCTCGTCGAGGGGTGCGAACCAGGGTCATTGACGCAGCCGACATAGGTGATTGTCTGCCTGCGATCGGAGACCACGCCCTGGACTTGGTGGTCGATGCCGCCTACGGGACCGGTCTTGGCCGCCCATTTGAAGCACCAACCGTTGGCGTCCCAGTACTGGCCGTGGACCTCCCATCAGGTCTCGACGGTCTAACAGGTGAGGCCCGAGGTCGACCACTCGTTGCCTGCCGGACTGTGGCGCTTGGGGCCCTCAAGCCGGGCTTATTACTCGGCGATGGTCCGGCGCTGGCTGGAAGATGTGAGGTAGTCGATCTCGGCCTCGACCTTTCCGGGATGATCACCCACCTGCTGGAAGATTCTGATGTGGCTGGCATGGTCCCGAGCCGCCTGCCTGACGCCCACAAATGGCAGAGTGCCTGCTGGGTGATAGCCGGGTCACCGGGTATGGAGGGAGCGGCCGGGTTGGCGGCAACTGCGGCGCTGCGGGCTGGTGCAGGTTATGTAAGGCTCTCAATGTTCGGCGGTGGTGATCCTAAGGCGCCAGACGAAGTGGTGCGGTTGCCGGTAGGTGCAGAACTGGGTCTGGCAGGCTGGGAAGAGAAAGATCAGACCCGCTTCCGCTCAATGGTCATTGGACCAGGTCTTTCGACGACGGCCAAAGTGGCCGACGCTGTGCGGTCTCTGGTGGTTTCGCAGGGCCCACCATTGGTTGTTGATGGTGATGGTCTAACAGCGCTGGCCGGTGTCAAGCTGACGGCGGCCCGCTCGCTGGTGCTTACCCCGCATGACGGTGAGTTCACTCGACTGGCGGGGCGGCCCCCCGGTCCCGATCGCCTGGGGGCGGCCAGAGGTTTAGCCTCTGATGCTGGTGCTGTGGTCCTGTTGAAGGGACCAACTACCGTGGTAGCTGCGCCAAATGGGCGGGTGCTATTGGCTGCAGCAGGTGATTCCCGCTTGGCCACCGCTGGTGCCGGGGACGTGTTGGCCGGAATTATTGGGGCTTTTCTTGCGCGCGGCGCTGAACCATTCAGCGCTGCTGCTGCCGCGGCTCACGTGCATGGACGCCTAGTTGCAGGCGTGGGGAAAGGTGATGCTTCTATCACTGGGGTGGCTGCCAGCGATTTGGCGGCGAGGCTAATGGCTGTGCTTACAGAATTGTCTGTTGACGCTGCCGCCTATGGCCAAACCTCTGGCCGGGTCGGCTGATGCGCCCTACGTGGGTGTCGGTCGACCTGACTGCTGTGGCCCGCAACGTGGCAGCATTTGACCGTCTTGTGGGTGATACCGCTGTTTGTGCGGTAGTGAAGGCTGACGGCTATGGCCATGGTGCTGCCGCGGTTGCCACCGCAGCAGTTGATGCCGGTGCCACCTGGCTGGCTGTTGCCCTTATCGAGGAGGCAGCCGAGTTGCGGTCTGCTGGCTTGACGACTCCGATTCTCGTGCTATCTGAACCCCGACCTGACGAAATGGCTGAAGTAGTGGCCCTAGAAGGTGTGCGTCCCACCCTCTATACATCTCTTGGCATTGAGGCTTGCGCGGAGGCCGCACGGAACGTGAACTCCTCCGCGACGGGTGCCCCAGTTCGGCTCCCAGTCCACCTGAAGGTGGACACCGGTATGCACCGAGTGGGGGTACGGCCGGAGCTAGCCGTGGCTATGGCGCACCAAGTGCAAGATTCCGGCCTGTTCCTTGAGGGGGTGTTCTCCCACTGTTCGATGGCTGATGTGCCGTCGGATCCGTTTACCGGTGTGCAGGTAGATCGTTTCGATGCCGTGCTGGCCGAACTGGTTTTGGAGGGTATTGAACCACCGGTAGTTCACCTAGCCAATACGGCTGCCACTCTGACCCGCCCAGATACTCATCGGTCGTTGGTCCGAATCGGCATCGGTGTGTATGGGGTATCACCCAGCTCTGACATGGCCGATGCGTGTCGCGATCTTGGTCTCCGGCAGGCCATGTCTATCCGTAGTGAGGTGACTCATCTGCAGGTCGTTCCAACTGGCGAAGGTGTGGGGTACGGCCAGCGATGGGTTGCTGACCGAGAGACCCGTCTGGCGACTGTGCCAATGGGTTACGCCGACGGTTTAGCAAGGGCATGGGGCCTAACCGGTGAGGCTCTAGTGGGAGGCCGCCGGCGGCCCTTACGTGGGGCGGTTTCAATGGACGCCCTTGTTATTGAGGTCGATGATTCGGTGGCTCTGGGTGATGAGGTGGTTCTGCTGGGTAGTCAGGGGAAGGAAGAAATCAAGGCCGATCAGATTGCTGATGCAATCGGGGTCATCCCCTGGGAGGTCTTATGCTCGCTTATCCACCGCCCACCTCGGCGTTACCCCTAGTTCCATCCAGTGGCTCGGGTCCTGCTTATCGAACCTTTCCATGGTGGATCTCACGGTGCGTGGGCTGATGGTCTGGCTCGCCACAGCCGCCATGAGGTAGTTACAGTCTCGCACCCGGCGAATGCGTGGCGATGGCGGATGCGCGGCGGTGCTTTAACCCTCGCTGCGGCCACCAAGTTGGTGGTTGAAGAGCACGGCCCACCTGAGGTGGTAGTGGTTTCGGGGATGGTCGATCTTGCCCGTTGGTTAGGTCTAACCCGCCAGTTTTTGGGAGATCCGCCGGTTGTGTTGTATCTGCATGAGAACCAGTTGGGGTACCCGGACAGCCCTAACCAGAAGGGTGCCGGATCCGATGAGTTTCTGATATCGAATTGGATGTCCATGGCGGCTGCAGATGAGGTTTGGTGCAATTCAGCCTTTCAACGTCAGAGCCTGTTAACTGCTTTGCCGGCTTTGTTGGGACGTGCACCTGACTTGTCTCATGCTCGGTTCCTGCCAGCGGTGGCTGAACGATGCCACGTGGTGCCTGTCGGCGTAGACCTCGCCGATGTTCCCAGGTGTGGAGTGCCTGGCGATCCGCTAGCGCCGTTAGTGCTGTGGAACCAGCGCTGGGATCACGACAAGAATCCAAAGGCAGTGCTGGATGCCCTGATCCAGTTGGCCGACGCCGGCGTGGCCTTTCGGGTGGCCCTAGTAGGAGAGAACAAGCGAGTTGATCCAAGGGAGTTCATTGAGGCCCGGTCCTACTTGGGTGAGCGAGTGGTGGCCTATGGCTTCCTAGACCGGCTCGACTACGTCGAGTTGCTGGGTCGGGCTGATGTGGTAGTCAGCGCAGCTGACCATGAGTTCTTCGGGATAGCGGTGGTTGAGGCCATGGCTGCTGGATGCGTGCCGGTTCTCCCTGCTCGGCAGAGTTACCCAGAGTTGGTGGGGGCGTGGGCTGATGGGGCCCTCTATCCGGATGCTGGTTTAAGGACTCGGTTGCGGGATGTACTGGTCGACATCGAGAGCTGGCGAGCTCGGGTGGCTGGACTAGATGGGGCTATACGGAGGTTCGACTGGAGGACCGTGGTTCACGATTACGACGACCGGCTGGATTCCCTTGTCGCAGGCGGGACTAGCGTCTCTCGGTATGAAGATTCCGATCAGTGGCCTACGGATCGGTCATTGGACTAACACAGCGGCCCGAACCGGCTGCACAGTGATGCTTTTTCCTGAGGGAACGGTGGCCTCTGGCGAGGTCCGGGGCGGCGCTCCAGCCACTCGGGAGTTCGACCTTTTGGCCCCAGAGCGTGCTGTGCAGCGACTTGATGCACTGGTGCTATCAGGCGGCTCAGTGTTTGGTCTCTCCGCCGCCGAAGGGGTGGTTTCTCATCTGGCTGACGCTGGGCTCGGCTTTCCTACTGGTGGTGGACCGGTACCGATCGTTGTTGGTCTGGCTCTCTATGACCTACTCGAGGGCGATGGCTCAGTTCGTCCAGGGGCTGCCGATGGTCGAGCCGCAGCCGAGGGAGCCATGCCGACTATCGACGTGGGCGTATCCACCGGCTCGGTAGGGGCAGGGACTGGAGCCACGGTTGGAACATGGCGGGGACGGGACCATGCTCGCCCCGGTGGTGTCGGGGTGGGCGTAATCGTTCATGGCGGCCTGACAGTGGCCGCAGTGGTGGCAGTCAACGCAGCGGGAGATGTTGGTGATTCGACTACTTCGGCCTCAGTGGCTGACGGCATATTTGGGGGGTGGCCGGAGCCGCACGACCCGTTTGCCGATAGTGCGGCTGGAGGACTGGGTTTCCGAAGCAACACGACAATCGGGGCGGTGATTACCGACGCAGCGTTGAATAAGGGAGAGTGCCTACTCATGGCCCAGTCGGCCCACGACGGTCTGGCTCGAGCAGTGTTCCCGCCCCATATGCGTTCTGATGGTGACGCCTTCGTGGCTGCGGCTACCGGTTCTGCGGGCGGAGGTGCCATCGCCCTCAGCGAGGCTCCAGACCTCGACGTGCTACGAGTGCTGGCTGTCGCCGCTGTTGAACGGGCTGTAGTGCAGGCCTGCTGATCGCCCCCGCCGAAGGGGTTCCGTCGGTAATATTCCGGCGTGACGCTCGCCCACTACAACTTGGCTGATTTGGCTATTAAAGCTGCTTCTTGCAGGGCCTGTGGGCTGGCCACGGGGCGCACACAGGTTGTCTTTGGCGCCGGTTCACCCGATGCCGACGTTGTGTTTGTTGGCGAGGCGCCGGGTGCTCGCGAGGATGAGTGCGGCGTACCTTTCGTGGGTCGGTCTGGACAGTTGCTGGACCGCTTGTTAGAGGAGGAGTTGGGCGTTGAAAGGGCGGACGTCTATATCGCTAACGTGGTGAAGTGCCGCCCGCCTGATAACCGTGACCCGCGCTCAGACGAGATCGCTGCCTGTCGCCCTTACCTGACCTGTCAACTAGATCTAGTGAATCCGGTGGTCATCATCACACTAGGAAATTTTGCTTCCCGACTCCTTTTGGAAACCAAAACTGGCATAACGAAACTAAGGGGCAACAACTACTACTACGGTGACTCTCTCCGTCACCTAGTGCCTACCTTTCATCCGGCAGCTGCCTTACGTGGTGGTTCGGGGGTACTGGCTCACATGCGGAATGATTTTGGGAGAGCCCGAGAGTTGATCGCATCATGACCGACTATCCGGCGATTCGTAGTTTGGCCACTTCTTCAGTTCGAGGTACACAGGCTGTGGCTGCTGCGCTAGCGCGACTCTCGCGAGCCGGTGACCTGCTGGTCTTATGTGGTGATCTTGGAGCCGGTAAGACGGCGTTTACTCAGGGGTTCGGGCGAGCTCTCGGTGTGACCACTCCCATCACCTCACCGACTTTTACACTCGCTAACCGTTATGAGGGGGCTGAACTTATTGTCCACCACCTTGACGTCTACCGGTTGTCTCACATTGATGAAGTTCGAGACCTCGGCCTCCACGAGTTGGTTGATGATCGGTCGGTAACACTGATCGAGTGGGGTGACGTCATCGTCGGTGCGCTCCCTGGTGGGTACCTCGAGGTTCGACTAACACTTTGCGATGGCCCCGATGACCGGATTCTGGAACTACGAACGGTGGGTGTTGACTGGTCTGACCGTGAGGTGGCTTTACTAGATCTAGAGCCACGCGAGCCGGGTGTAAGTTAATGCTGATACTGGGGATCGAGAGCGCCGGTGCTCAAGTGGGCTGCGCCGTAGGTGGCCATGAAGGCGTACTGGCTTCGGCACATTCTGGGCGGGGTCGCCGCCACGCTGAGGCGCTGGCCCCCCAGATTGATTTTGTCCGCCGCCAAGCTGGGATTGAATTATCGGAGGTTGGTGCGGTAGCCGTTGATGTGGGTCCAGGCCTATTCACAGGTCTGCGAGTTGGTATCGCAACAGCGGTAGCGCTTGCGTACGGCTTGGGCGTTCCTATGATCCCCGTTTCCAGCCTTGACTTGATGGCTTTTCCGGCTCGTTGGACGGCCCGCCTTATCGTGCCGGCGCTCGACGCCCGTCGTGGTGAGTTGTTTACGGCGTTGTTCCGCAAGGTTCCGGGCGGCATTCAGCGGGTGCGAGAGGCGAACGTCTGCACGCCCGATGAGTTGTCGGCTGAATTAGAGGCCCTTGACGAGCCCGCTCTGTTGCTAGGAGATGGCGCACTGCGTTACACAGAGGCATTTACTGGACTACGGAGCACTGAGATGGCTGAGCAGGGACTAGCTAATCCCAGCGCACGCTCCCTAGTGCAGTTGGCTCATGCACGGGCCATGCGTGAGGAGTTTGTCCAGCCCTGGGAGCTCGAGCCGATATATCTGCGGCAACCTGACGCTCAGATCAACTGGTCTACACGAACTAATTAGATATGGCTCCATTAGACGCGTCCGAGATCGGGCTTAGGCCCATGCTCGATTCCGACGTGGCCACTGTCCGGGCTCTCAATGTGCTTGTTCAACCGTCGCCATGGTCTGAAGGCTTCCTTAGAGACCAATTAGAGCGCCTAGAAACCAATACCAATCTAGTTGTTGAGACGGATACAGGAACCGTCGTGGGCCACGGTTCGCTGGCAGTGGTAGCCGACGAGGGCCACATAACTTCTGTGGCGGTGGTACCAACCTGTCAGCGTCAGGGTGTTGGGGCTCGTCTGGTGGCCGCACTTTGTCGTGATGCTCGCGCCAGAGGACTAACCGCAATGACTCTTGAGGTCCGGACATCAAATGAGGCAGCCATCTTGCTCTACCGCCGGTTCGGATTCGCGCCTGCGGGGATACGACCCGCCTATTATTGCGATCCGAACGGAACCACCACCGACGCTCTGGTGATGTGGTTGCACGATGTCGACGACCCGGTGTTTCTGGGATTGATTGGAGCCGAGTTCTGATGGGTGACATGATTCTGGGCATCGAGACCTCTTGTGATGAGACAGCGGTCGCCGTTGTTGAGCGGGCCTCAGTAGTCCGTTCGTCAGTGATTTCCAGCCAGGTTGATCAGCACGCCGAGTTTGGTGGCGTGGTGCCTGAAATCGCCGGCCGAGCCCATGTACGAGAGTTTGTTCCCGTGCTAGCTGAAGCATTGGCCACTTCGGGAGTCGAGGGCAAGGACATGGATGCCGTGGCCGCCACCGTTGGCCCAGGTCTCGTTGGGTCGTTGCTAGTCGGGATGAGTGCCGCTAAAGCACTGTCGTTGGTGTGGGGAGTCCCGTTCGTTGGAGTCAATCATCTCGAGGCTCATCTCTACGCCTCATTTCTAGAGGAGCCCGACTTGGAGCTTCCACTAGTCGTTCTGCTGGTGTCAGGTGGCCACACGATGCTGGTTCTGATGGAGGGTCATGGGCGCTATCGCCTTTTAGGGTCCACTCTGGATGATGCAGCCGGTGAGGCCTTTGACAAGGTGGCCCGTTATCTGGGCCTTGGCTACCCGGGGGGCCCGGCAGTGGACGCCTTAGCTGAGGAGGGCGACCCCAGGGCATACGCCTACCCTCGTTCCATGGTCAGGGAGAATCCTGAGACTCTGCCCGACGACCGTCGGTATGCCTTTTCGTTCAGTGGTTTGAAGACAGCGGTAGTGAATCACGTCCGGTCTGATCCCGCTGCAGCGACCGCTGATGTGGCCGCTTCGTTCCAGGAGGCGGTAGTTGACGCGCTGGTCGTCAAGGCTCGCTGGGCGGTGGAGGCCACTGGGGCAAAAGGGGCATGTCTCGGAGGTGGGGTGGCGGCCAATTCTCGTCTAAGAGAGCGCTTCTTGGATATGTGCACAGCAACAGGGGTGCGGGCTTTTCTCCCATCTCGGGCTATGTGTACCGACAACGCTGCCATGGTTGCAGCGGCGGGTTGGTGGCGGCTCAGGTCAGACGGCCCGAGTCCGTTAGACACCAGTGCTGACTCCAACCTCGGCCTATCTCTGCTTGGTTGATTCTTGGTTTGTCTCGTGTCACAAGAAAACCGCTGGTTGCCATGTTGGTCGCGGCCCGACGTACCCCTATCGTTAGCACTCGCATAGGGAGACTGCCAATTGGTTGTCATGCCCTGGCGAAACGTCCAAACCCCCACCCAAACGCCATCGACCACACGGTCAGGCGTTGTCTCGAAAGGGAATCATTCGATGAATCTCCAGCCCCTCGAGGACCGCATTGTGGTCCGTCCGAGCGACTCCGAGTCCACTACGGCCTCTGGTCTAGTAATACCGGACACTGCAAAGGAAAAGCCCCAGCAGGGCGACGTCTTGGCTGTTGGCCCTGGTCGTCGTTCTGAGCAGACCGGTGAACTTGTGCCGATGGATGTCGCTGAGGGCGATACTGTCGTCTACAGCAAGTACGGCGGCACCGAAATCACCGTTGGCGGTGAGGACCTTCTGATCCTCAACGCTCGCGACGTCCTCGGCATCCTTAAGTAGTCGCGTCGTGGCAAAGATACTTAAGTTCAACGAAGAGGCCCGTCGTGGCCTAGAGGCCGGCGTGAACAAGTTGGCTGATGCAGTCAAGGTCACCCTCGGTCCAAAGGGCCGCAACGTCGTGCTCGACAAGAAGTTTGGCGCCCCAACTATCACCAACGATGGTGTTTCCATCGCCCGTGAGGTTGAACTCGAAGACAGTTTCGAGAATATGGGTGCCCAACTTGTCAAAGAGGTGGCCACCAAGACCAACGACATTGCCGGTGACGGAACCACTACAGCCACCGTGTTGGCTCAGGCATTGGTGCGCGAGGGTTTGCGCAATGTGGCTGCTGGCGCCAATCCGATGGGCCTTAAGAAGGGCATCGAGACTGCAGTGTCTGCCGCTGTGGACTCGATCGCCGATCAGGCAGTTCAAGTCGACGACTCCAAGGAGCAGATCGCCAACGTAGCCGCCATCTCGGCTGCTGACGAGACGATTGGCCAGGTCATCGCTGAGGCGATCGACAAGGTGGGTAAAGACGGCGTAGTGACCGTCGAGGAGTCGAACACCTTCGGTATGGATCTTGAGTTCGTCGAGGGTATGCAGTTCGATAAGGGTTACCTGTCGCCGTACTTTGTGACTGATCCGGAACGTCAAGAGGCGATCCTTGAGGACCCATACATCCTCTACAACCAAGGCAAGATCAGTTCGGTTCAGGACATGCTGCCGGTACTCGAAAAGGTCATGCAATCAGGTCGCCCGTTGCTGATTATCGCTGAAGACGTTGAAGGTGAGGCTCTAGCCACACTGGTCGTCAACAAGATACGCGGCACCTTTAACTCGGTAGCTGTTAAGGCTCCTGGGTTTGGTGAGCGACGTAAGGCAATGCTCCAGGACATGGCCATCCTCACTGGTGGACAGGTCATTGCCGAGGAAGTTGGCCTTAAGCTCGACGGTGTCAGCCTCGACATGATGGGTTCGGCGCGCAAGGTGGTGGTCACCAAAGATGAGACCACCATTGTTGATGGCGCCGGTGATTCCGGTGACGTCGAGGGGCGCATTGGACAGATCAAGCGTGAGGTTGACGAGACTGATTCCGATTGGGATCGTGAAAAGCTCCAAGAGCGTCTCGCCAAGTTGGCTGGCGGCGTAGCCGTTGTTCAAGTTGGTGCTGCCACTGAAGTGGAACTTAAAGAGAAAAAGCACCGAATCGAGGACGCTCTGTCGGCAACCCGTGCGGCTATAGAAGAAGGTGTAGTGGCCGGTGGCGGTACTGCTCTGCTGCGGTCGCGCTCCGCCGTGACTGCTGTGGTGGAAAGTCTGGATGGAGACCAGGCGACTGGTGCTCGTATCGTTCACGCGGCGCTGGATGCTCCAGCTCGACTTATTGCTGACAATGCTGGTCTTGAAGGTGCAGTTATGGTCCGTGAAATTGAGTCGGCCTCTGGTTCGACCGGACTAAACGCTGCGACAGGGGAGATGGTCGACCTTGTTGAGGCCGGCGTAATCGACCCAGCCAAAGTGACCCGCGCTGCGTTGCAGAACGCCGCGTCGATAGCAGCGCTTCTGCTCACCACTGAAGCCTTGGTGGCTGACAAGCCCGAGCCTGAGCCAGCCATGCCGCCAGGTGGCGGCATGGATCCCATGGGGGGCATGGGCGGCATGGGTGGCATGATGTAGAGATCCCTTGGGATCACCCTTCGACTCCAGTTGGAGGGATCACAGAAGCCGGGTCGAGAGGCCCGGCTTCTGCTGTTTTTCGGCCTTGCCGATACCGTTTGTGGAATGAGCCAAAGCCGCCCCACACCTGATCCCACTAAGTTGGCACGCCAGTTCAATGAGTGGACCAGCGGTGAAACACTTGTGGGGCGGATGTTGGCAAACCTCAAGACAGGCGGCCTGCCGTTGGTACTTGAATCGGCTGGAGACGGCCCCCACGCTTTGATTGCAGCTGACATCTTGGAATGGTGGCAGGGCTGGGAGCAGGGGACGGTCTGGCCGCTTGAGGTGGCTACTGGGATGCGGGAGGCCGGTATCGAGGTATTTCTCGCTGACGTTGCTGGTCAGTGACATACGGCTATGCGATGAGTACCAGTTGTGTGCCGCCTATTGGTAGAGGGGGCCCTCAGGTCATTCCGCGCCCCAGTGCTTTCCGGCTAGGAGGCCCGTCACCCTGGGCTGATCTTGTTGATCGGTCATTAACTCTCGATCATCTTGTGACGGTGTTTGACGGCCGAGAGTCTGGTGGGATTCAAGGACGTCGTCGTGGAGATGAATCGCCGGCTGCAGTGCTGATCGCCCTATACGACGATCCGGCCGGAGGGGGGCCACATGTAGTCCTGACGAGACGTTCGCCTCTCCTGACGAGCCACTCCCATGAAGTTGCATTTCCAGGTGGGCGTCAAGACCCAAATGACCTAGATCTTTGGGCTACCGCCCTGCGTGAAGCTGAGGAAGAGGTGAGAATCAACCCGGCAGCAGTGCACCTATTGGGGCGACTTGATCCACTCGTAACTGTGGGTAGCCGGAGCATTATCCATCCCTACGTGGCTGTCCTAAACGAACCACCTGCACTGGTTCCCAATCTCGGTGAGGTGGAAGCCATTCTCTATGTGTCGTTGGCTGAACTGTTGCTTGACGAGGCCTACCGCGAAGAGGAGTGGTCCAACGATGACGCATCCTTGATCATCACGTTCTTCGAACTGGTAGGAGACACGGTTTGGGGTGCCACGGCGGCAATGTTGCGCCAGTTGTTGGCTGTGGCCCTAAAGGTTGATAATGAACGTAGGTATCGTGTCGATCCGTGATGCGTCTAGCGAGAAAGAGTTGTTGTGACTGATTCCAACGGTGGTGAGTCCTTGGGGCCCAGGCACATGACACCTGATGAATTTCGAGAAGCTGGACGGTCCACAGTCGACTGGCTTGCTGATTTTCTGTCTGATCACCGCGCCGGTGGCCACGCACGAACGATTATCCCTGATGTGGCTCCAGGTGAGGTCTACGCCGCGCTACCTGCTTCACCTCCCATGGAGGGTGAACCGTTCGCCGACCTGCTGGCTGACGTCGATCGGCTTATCGCCCCGGCAACTACCCAGTGGCAGCACCCCGGCTTCTACGGGTTCTTCCCAGCCGACTCATCACCACCGTCTATTCTGGGCGAGCTGGTGTCGGCTGGTCTCGGAGTGCAGGGGATGATGTGGTCGACCAGTCCGGCCTGCACTGAGTTGGAGACTCTTGTACTGGACTGGTTGGTAGAGGCTTGTGGCCTTCCTGATCGCTTCCGGTCTAACGGCCCGGGTGGAGGGGTGATTCAGGACTCGGCATCATCGGCCTCACTATGTGCCGTGCTGGCATCTCGCGACCGGGCTGGTGGTGCCGCAGAACTTCCACGGATGAGGGTCTACACCTCTGCCCAAGCCCACTCATCGATTGAGAAAGATATTCTGGTCGCTGGCTTTACCCGGGAGCAGTTACGCGCCGTACCCACTGACTCCAACTTCGCTATGGATGCCGATGCCCTTGCTGAGATGGTGGCCACCGACTTCGCTGAAGGTCTAGTCCCGTGTCTGATTGCGGCCACGGTTGGTACCACATCCTCCGGTGCCGTTGACCCGGTGGCTCGTATTTGTGGCGTGGCAGCCTCTGTTGGGGCGTGGGTGCACGTAGATGCGGCTTGGGCAGGAGCGGCGACCGTTTGTCCGGAGCATCGCGATTTGCTTGATGGTCTAGAACAGGTTGATAGCTACTGCTTCAACCCTCACAAGTGGCTGCTTACCAACTTTGACTGCTCAGCGTTCTACGTGGCTGATAGCGCTCCGCTCACTGACTCGCTTTCTATCGTCCCGGAGTACCTCCGTAATGCTGCTAGCGACGCCGGAGAAGTTGTCGATTATCGCGATTGGCAGGTGCCGCTCGGACGGCGCTTTCGGGCCCTCAAACTGTGGTTTGTGCTTCGTTCGTACGGCGTGGAGGGGCTGAGGGCTCACATACGGGCACATGTGGCTGCAGCGGTTGTTCTGGCCGACAGTGTTGCCGCGAACTCTCAACTGGAGATGGCGGCGCCTTTGTCTCTCGCTCTGCTGTGTTTTCGGCACGTTGATGGGGACGAGGCCTCAGAGCGCTTATTGGCCGGAGTGAATGCGTCAGGCCGAGCCTTCCTTACCCACACACGCCTTGACGATCGATATGTTCTGCGCGTCGCTATAGGTGGGACATGGACCACTGCCGAACATGTCGCGGAGTTGGCTCAACTGCTTGACGATCTAACTTGAGCTTCGGTTCTATATGGCTGAAATTGGACTAGGACACGCGTCTAACAGGTAGGTCAAACGTTAGTAGGCCTCGCCCATTGGTAGGCGCACGCGTGACTAGAATCGTCTCTTTACGAGGGCCGCCACAGAGGTCTTCTAGGTGGAACGAGTGACCCATGAGGGCCACCGACCGCTGACCGAGGGATGGAGCGGCCGTGGCCGAGATCGAGATCGGGGTGGGCAAGAGTGGTCGAAGAGCGTACGGGCTCGACGACATCGCCATAGTTCCAAGCCGACGAACTCGTGACCCCGAGGACGTCGACATCTCTTGGCAAATTGATGCCTATCGGTTCGACTTGCCACTTATGGCTTCGGCCATGGATGCTGTGGTTAGTCCGACGACCGCTATTGAGATTGGCCGGCTCGGTGGGATTGGGGTACTCAACCTCGAGGGCCTTTGGACCCGCTATGAAGATGCTGACTCCATCCTTGCTGAGATCGCTGAACAGCCAGTGGACAAAGCCACCGAGCGAATGCAGGAGTTATACCAACAGCCGATTATCCCGAGTCTGGTAACTGAGCGGATTCAAGAGATCAACGCCGCTGGGGTTGTTTCGTGTGCTTCGGTTACACCTCAGCGGACCGCTGGGATGCTCGAACGTATCTTGGCTGGAGAGTTGGACATACTGGTTATTCAGGGAACAGTTGTCTCGGCAGAGCACGTGTCGAGCACCGTCGAACCACTGAACCTCAAGACGTTTATTCGTCAGTTGGATATTCCAGTTGTTGTTGGCGGTTGTGCTACCAACAAGGCGGCCCTGCATCTCATGCGCACTGGTGCCGCAGGTGTCCTAGTTGGTGTTGGCCCTGGTCATGCATGCACTACGCGCGGCGTGCTTGGTCTGGGTGTTCCGCAAGCCACTGCCGTAGCAGACGTACGTGCAGCTCGAATGCGGCATCTCGATGAGACTGGCGTCTATTGCCAGGTAATCGCTGATGGTGGCATGGCCACTGGTGGCGACATCTCCAAGGCGATCGCATGTGGCGCAGATGCCGTCATGGTTGGGTCGCCACTGGCTGCAGCAGCCGAAGCCCCAGGCCGTGGCTATCACTGGGGTATGGCCACTTTCCATCCGACGCTTCCTCGTGGCGCACGAGTCGAGACTCCGACTAGGGGCTCACTAAAGAAAATCCTTCTTGGTCCGGCCAATGAGAACGACGGCAAACTGAACCTGTTCGGTGGGTTGCGGACCTCTATGGCGACCTGCGGGTATGTGGACGTCAAAGAGTTTCAAAAGGCAGAGGTAATGGTGGCTCCGGCGCTCCAAACCGAGGGCAAGGTGCTCCAGAAGTCCCAAGGTGTGGGAATGGGTCACTAGGTCGCTTGATCAGGCACCCAGACCCAGCAAAGACAATGATTGAGACGATTGGTGGAAGCGCCAGACCTACCGATTGCATATTGGTCGTTGACTTTGGGGCCCAGTACGCGCAACTTATTGCTCGTCGAGTGCGAGAAGTAAACGTCTTCAGTGAAATTGTCCCCTACGACCTGACCGCCGCTGAGTTCGCAGCCCGGAAACCGGCAGGAATCATCTTCAGTGGCGGCCCGGCCTCGGTTCACATTGAGGGTGCCCCTCGGATTGATCCTGGTATATATGAGTTGGGTATTCCGATATTGGGAATCTGTTATGGAGCCCAACTAATTGCTCATCAGCGGGGCGGCACAGTCGGTCGCAACGAGCGCGGCGAGTACGGGCGTACTGACATGGTGGTCGCCGAGGCCGGTGTCCTACTCTCCGACGCCGGTGAAGGTACCCAGACAGTCTGGATGAGCCACTTCGATGCCATCACTGGACCGCCGAATGGGGCCGCTGTGACTGCCTCATCCCCCGATGCGCCAGTGGCAGTGTTCGAAGCGCCCGCTGTGGGGCTCTACGGCGTTCAGTTCCATCCTGAGGTCCACCACACACCGTGCGGACAGGACCTGCTGTGCCGATTCGTCTATGACGTGTGTGGGTGTGCTGGCGACTGGACAATGACCTCGGTTATCGAATCGTCAGTCGCTGCTATCCGAGAACAGGTCGGCACCAGTCGGGCCGTCTGTGGGCTATCCGGTGGAGTTGACTCTGCGGTGGCGGCGGCACTTGTCCATCGGGCTGTTGGCTCCCAGTTGACCTGTGTTTTTGTCGACACCGGTCTTATGCGGGCAGGAGAGGGTGAACAAGTTGTAGAGACTTTCCAAAAGACCCAGGGTATTGAACTCGTTCACGTGCAGGCTATGGATCGATTTTTTAAGAAACTTGCTGGGGTCACAGACCCAGAAGAGAAACGAAAAGTAATCGGTGAGTTGTTCATTCGAATCTTTGAAGATGCTGCCGCTGGGATTAGTGACGCACGGTTTCTTGTTCAGGGGACTTTGTACCCAGATGTAATCGAATCGGGAACTAAGGACGCAGCCAAGATCAAGAGCCACCACAACGTGGGTGGCCTGCCGGAAGATATGGATTTTGTCCTTGTCGAACCGCTTCGCAACCTGTTCAAAGACGAAGTGCGGACCGTAGGTTCTCAACTGGGTCTACCCGACGAGATTGTGTGGCGCCAGCCGTTTCCCGGCCCTGGCCTAGGTGTACGTATTATTGGTGAGGTCACACCTGAGACCACGGCCATACTTCAGGCTGCGGACCTAATAGTCCGCCAAGAGGTGCGCGACGCGGGGCTGGAACGTGAGATCTGGCAAGCCTTTGCCGTGTTACCCGATATTCGTTCAGTTGGCGTTATGGGTGACGAGCGGACCTACGCTCGCCCGGTCATCATCCGGGCGGTCACCAGTGAGGACGCTATGACGGCTGACTGGGCCCGTCTTCCGTATGACCTACTTGAAAAGATGTCGAGCCGGATCATCAACGAGGTGGAGGGTGTAAACCGGGTTGTCTATGACATCACCTCCAAGCCGCCGGGCACTATCGAATGGGAGTAAGTATGAGACTTGATCACATCCAACTTGCGTTACCACGAGACAGTGAAGACACGTGCCGCGAATTCTGGGTTGGTTGTTTACAATTTAAAGAGATCGAAAAACCCGAAAACCTGAAGTTACGGGGCGGTGCTTGGTTTCGCAAAGAGGCCGTTGAAATTCATCTGGGCGTCGAAACCCCAGTTTCTGCGGCAAAAAAGGCCCACACTGGCATTGCCGTTAAAGATATTCATGTCTTGCGGGCCACTTAGAACAACAGGGCTTTTCCGTAATTTGGGATACATCCCTCCTAGATCAGGACCGCTTTTTCACAACAGATCCCGTTGGAAACAGGATCAAATTTATAGGAGATACCTGATGGCAAATGAGTGGGAGTGAACGCTGAGGATCTGCCGAAAGGAGGCCTTTCTGACGTGGAGCGTTCCGACACTGTGGCTGCCTATACGGCGGCGTGCGCCTTCTTCGGTCAGCAACTGAATGAGGTCACTGAGTTCGAATGGACGATCGAGACCCCGTGTGATGAATGGGATGTCCGTGCACTCGTAGCCCACGTGGTTACTGGTGAGGCGCTGGTAACTAGGTTGCTAAGCGGCGGCGAGATGTTTGAGTCTCAAGCAGATCCGTCAATTCTTGGCTTGAATCCAATGGCTGCGTGGCGGGGCACCGTGCTGGCCGCCATCGAATCGGCTTCGGCTGACGGAGTGCTCGATGACCTGCACCCCCACGCTCTAGGTGATCTACCTGGTGGAGTCATTATCGGCTTTCGGGTCACCGAGAACCTGGTTCACGGTTGGGACCTGGCCCGGGCTTGTGGGTCTGACGTCGAATTACCTGAATCTTTGGCTGAGAGGTGCTTGGACTTCTGGCTACCCCTTGCTGGTTCTGATGGCCTCCTCAAGACAAGGGCGACTCCCTTTGGACCATCTGTTATGCCTCCCAGCGGATCGTCACCAGGCGTCCGACTCCTTTCGTTGCTTGGTCGGACGGTGTGATCTGAAGGTGCCCGACGTGATCGACACCTGTATCGCAGAGGTCGTTCACTTCGAAAATGACCCGTTCTACTCAGAACGCGACGGACTGCTCATTCCCGGACCCTTAACTGGTGGTCCTTGGGATACGTCTTCCCAGCACGGAAGGCCCATTTCAGGATTCTCGCTCATCTTGTTGAATAGGTTTCGTCACCGGTTCCCATGCGTACCGTCCGCCATGCCGTGGACATGATGCGTGCTGTGCCCCTCGCCCCATTTCGCGGAGAGGTCGAATTGATCCAGTCCGATCGCCGGATCCAAGTCGTTCGAGTTTCGATGATCGATATGAAGGGATGGGAGGTCGCGCGGTCCACCTCGCTGCGGATGCGGGTGTCTGAGGTAGCCAACCCACTCGATCCGGAGCGCACAGCCCACGAAGAGGACGTACCGCATTTAATGCCAACAGAGCCCGTCGACTTTACCGTGTTCGGCGTGGGCGTCCAGGAATTCCTGAAAGCTGTCAAATTCCACGAAGAGGGTGACTACCGGGCTGGAGCGCCGGGCCTTTTGTGGCTCCGGATGCATAACACCGTATGTACAGGCTATGAGACATCGAGGTTTGTCTGCCTAGCCACTCTGTCCGACATGGCTTCGATGGCTGCCCAATACCTGGATTCTGAAAGATGGATGACCGTCAATGCCGACCTAACCGTCAGTGCCTTCCGGGACCCGGTTGGTGACTGGATCGGTATCTGGGGCTTACACAAAAACGTTGGCGACGGTATCGGGCTCTCTAAGGCAGTCCTCTACGATCTCGACGGACGGGTTGGCCGAGCTGCAGCGTCCATACTGATCTCCCACCGCTGATCGACGTCCAGGAGGAAACAACATCGATGACTGAAGGTCAGAGAGATCCCACCAGCGGACCGATGCACCCGGTGAGAGTGGGGAGCATGCTCTACACGTTGGTCGACCCCGAGCTAGGACACGAAGTGGCCTACAACCGTTGGTACGAGCGCGACCATTACTACGGCGGATGCATGACCGGCCCATGGTGCTTTGCCGGTAGTCGGTGGGTAGCCACTAGGGCCATGAAGGACTTAAGGTTTCCAGCCGACAGAAACTCGGTAAACGACCCGGTCGACCGCGGTTCATATCTGGCTGTTTACTGGGTAGAAGAGGGTCACCACGACGACCATTTCGCGTGGGGAGCCGATCAGGTGGTGAAGCTCTATGCCGCTGGACGAGGCTTCCAGGAACGACGCCACGCCCACACTGTGTTGTACCTACACCAGTCAAACCACTATCGGGATAATGATCCGGTACCAGTGGATTTAGCCCTAGACCATGGCTATGCGTCATTGGTCTCAGTGGTGGTTGAGATGGCTACGGACACAACCACCACCGCCCTAGACGGCTGGATCACCACTGAGGGTCTGCCCGAATTGTTCACCGGTGGGCCGGTGGCATCGTGTGTTCAGTGGTCGGCCGTCCCTAGAGACGACATGACCAACAGCGCTCCGATGGACCTTGGGACACCACCCATTGGGCCCGACGCCACTATGCAACTCTTCTTCGTGGAGGACGATCCTCGGAACTGTTGGGACCGTTTCGTGGACTACGCAGCTCGTCTCGAGATGTCGGGGCATGGTCTGGTCACATCGGCTGCGCCATTCCTGCGCACGGTCGTTGGAACCGACCGTTACACCGATCTGCTCTGGTAACAGGGGCCACTGACTCGCTTCAGACGTCGGTGAGAGCTTCGACAACGGGTCCAAAATCAACCATTGAGTCCTCGTTAAGAACGATGTAGGTCAAGCCCCAACGTTCCCGCCAAGACAGCAGCGTTTCTACACACTGGCCCATGGACCCGACTAATACATGTGGAGACGAAAGCGCAGCCTCGGCATCGAGTCCAAGGGCCGGAGCCATCAACTCAGCCAAACCAACTGGGTCATCAGTGATTTGGGACATGTGGACGCGTGTCTGCAGTTCGATGTCGTTAAAACGGCCGCCAGCTGCTTCCTCAATCCAGATCAGCTTCTCATCGGTGGCCTCTAGGGTGGCTGACGCTCCAACACTGGCATCAATTACGCCTGCGAAAAGGTTGGCGTTGATCCCAATAATCTGAGCCTCGCAGGCGGCAAGGCTCAGAACCTTTCTTCCTCCTCCACCAAGAAGTAGGGGTGGGTGGGGGGACTGAACGCACGTTGGTTGTCCATCGTGATTGCGCACGTTGTAGTGATCGCCGTCAAAGTCGAAGGATCCTTCGTTGAAGCACTGCTTCAGAATCTGAACAGACTCAGCTAGTCGGGAAATCCGCACCCCCGGTGATGCTAATTCGATGCCTGACTGGTCATAGTCGGTTGCCTTCCAACCGGCTCCAAGCCCGAACTCGACACGGCCATCTGAAAGTAGATCAAGGGTGGCAATCTGTTTTGCGAGAAGGAGTGGGTGGCGGAAGTCGTTATTCAGCATGCATGTTGTCAGGCGCAGATCTCTTGTCGCCTCAGCGGTTACAGCGAGTGCAACGAGGGGATCCATCTCGGCATCAAGATGATCGGAAACTGACAGAGCCGAGTAGCCCAGGTCCTCGGCCCGACGGCCGAGTTCACGCCATTCAGCAGCCGGGCGGGGGGCCGAGGCTTGGAGGCTAAAGCGGAAGGAACGAGTCATAACTGATTACCTTAGGGCAGTCCCACACTCCACTTCACAAAGGGGAGAGGAGGCCGCCGGAGGTCGCCACCATGTACCAGTAGGGTGCGGCCGATGGCCCTATTTGAACCCAAGCCCGAGGCCATTCCTGACGATGGTTCCTTTGGTGCAACAGATCGATCCTCAGAAGCGGGCTTAAACCCGGCTCAGTTCGAAGCTGTCACCCACCCGGCCGGACCGCTTTTAGTGGTGGCCGGTGCTGGTTCAGGTAAGACCCGGGTCCTGACCCGTCGGATAGCGCACCTCATCGGTGAGCGCGGCGTGTCCCCATTCGCCGTTCTGGCTATCACATTCACCAACAAGGCGGCTGGTGAGATGAAGGAACGAGTGGCTGAGTTGGTTGGGCCAGTAGCTCATCGGATGTGGGTATCAACTTTTCACTCAGCGTGTGTGAGGATCCTGCGGCGGGACGGTAAGTTCCTCGGCTTCCCCTCAAGTTTCAGCATCTACGATCAGGGTGACGCGGTACGCCTCACCGGCTACGTGGTGAAAGATCAAGGTCTAGATATCAAGCGTTTCCCACCTCGCTCTGTGTATTCAGTGATATCGGCGGCTAAGAACGAGGGGCAAACCGCTCAGAAGTACATCGAGCATGCAATGGGTCCGTACGAGAAACGCGTCGGTGAGGTGTTCGATGAATACCAGAAGCGCCTGCTCAAAGCCGGAGCCATGGACTTCGATGACTTATTAGGCAACGCTTTGCGCCTTCTGCGCACGAAAGACGATGTGCTTGATCACTACCGTCACCGCTTCGAGCATGTATTGGTGGACGAGTATCAGGACACCAACGTGGTGCAGAACGACCTAGTCATGCTATTGGGAGGCGGGCATCGGAATGTCTGCGTGGTCGGTGACAGCGACCAGTCGATTTATCGGTTCAGGGGAGCTGATATTCGTAATATCTTAGATTTTGAGCGGTCATTCCCCGATGCCACGGTGGTTGTCTTGGATCAGAACTATCGGTCGACCCAGACAATCCTGGATGCTGCCAACGCGGTTATTACAAAGAATATGGGCCGTAAGCCTAAGGATCTTTGGACCGATGCCGGTGTTGGAGATCCCATTACCCGTTATCGGGCTGAAGATGAAAACGATGAGGCCCGATGGGTGGTGAGTCAATTCCGTCGCTTCCACAGTGGAGGAAAGCCATGGACTGACATGGCAGTCTTCTACCGGACCAATGCCCAGAGCCGTGCCATTGAAGAGCAACTGGTCACCTTGGGTGTTCCTTACAAGGTGGTCGGCGGGCTTCGCTTCTACGACCGTCGCGAGGTGCGCGACGCTATGGCCTACCTGAAGCTGGCTGCCAATCTCGTCGATGAGGTGGCGGCTAAGCGTGTGCTAAATGTTCCTAAGCGGGGTGTGGGTGAGACCTCAGTTGCTCGAGTCGATGCCTATGCCATGGCAACGGGCGCTGGGTTTTTGGAAGCCCTGCGTGATGCTGAGGCCGCTGGGGTATCCGGTCGAGCTGCCACCGGCATCCAGGCGTTTCTCGAGTTGCTCGACGCTCTGGCAGATCTGATTGAGGACGGTCCCGCCGCCGTCCTCGAGATGGCACTCGAACAGTCGGGTTATCTTGACGAGCTTCGTGCTGACGGGTCTATTGAGGCTGAAGGGCGATTAGAGAACCTCTCTGAACTCCTAGGGTTTGCTAGCGAGTTTGATGAGGTAGATGAGTTTCTCGAACGAGTGAGCCTGGTGGCCGACACTGATGATCTGCCAGACGGGGAACGACGGCCAGAGCACCAGACAGTTAGTGGCCTTGATTCGGGGCAAGTGGTGCTAATGACCATGCATGCCGCGAAGGGCCTCGAGTACCCGGTGGTGTGCATCGTCGGCATGGAGGACGGTGTCTTCCCACACATACGGGCCCTTGGTGACCCCGAGGAGTTGGAGGAAGAGCGGCGCCTCGCCTACGTAGGAATTACTCGGGCTCGTGAGCGCCTGATGCTGACCCATGCGTGGAGTCGGATGCTCCACGGTCAGACCCAGTACAACCCGCCTAGCCGTTTCCTCGACGAGATCCCATCTGACCTGCTGATTGATGCCGAAGGCAGTCGTACTGTCGGAAGTCGCCGGTCTGGCGACACCGACTGGCTGGGTGCTCCCCGGCAGGTCTCCAGTTACCGGTCCTCCGATCAAGGTAGCGACGAGCCGGCTGGGCGCGTTTTTGGTGCAGGCACTACGTCGGCTCGTAGCCCGGGAGAGTCCTCGTCGGGGGCTCATGACCTGGGCCTACAGGCTGGAGACGATGTGATCCATCGAGCGTGGGGTGATGGGGTCGTTTTGGCTGTTGACGGTGTGGGCGAAAAGTCTGAAGCGCTGGTGCGGTTCGCTTCCAAGGGCGAAAAGCGCCTGCTGTTGGCTTGGGCGCCACTTACACGCCCCGGCGACGGTTAGTAGGCCGGCTCCCGGAGGCCGTTACGCTGACCCAGTGGCTGGCCCAAGAGGGCCGGTACCGGCCCGTGTAGCTCAGTCGGCAGAGCGATTCACTCGTAATGAATAGGTCCGGGGTTCGATTCCCCGCGCGGGCTCGTCCATAATCCACCCCACCCCACCCGTATATGCGGTAGTCGGATTAGGCGTACCGCATGCGGCTGAGTGCCCGACCCCCTAGGATCAAAGTTATGAATGTGCTCGCAGGTGTAATTTGGCACTATTGGTTGGCTGTACCGCTGGTCGGCGGCGGAGTCGCTCTGACGGTGGCGACTGTGGTCGGGTACTTCCAGAAGGTTTCATCAACTCGTTACCCCAAACGCTGAGTACGCCGCCCGCTCCGGCGGCTCCTTCGCCCGTCTCCACTTTTGTTGACTGGAACCTGGCCGAGAAGGTCGCTATACGGGTTGCTGATCGGGCTCCATTCAGTGGTGAGCGTCATCTCGATGGGCTGACCGCCGAGTTTGATGTCCATACTGCAAAGGCTGAGGATCTCGTGGCGGCTACCACTGGTCTACGTTCTCTATCCGGTAATGCTCGGGCCAAGGTGGTTGGTCGGGGCGACTGGATTCGGGCCAACGTGTCCTCCATGCAGCGTTTGTTGCGCCCACTTTTTGAGAACATCGACGAGAACTCTGGTGCGGGGCCTGATGAAGAACCTTCAACTTTAACTGCTCGGTTGGGGGGAATGGAGTTGGGATTGGTCTTGGGCTGGATGTCCACTCGAGTGCTTGGCCAGTATGACCTCTTGGTGCTGGAGGATGAGTCTGCTGAGGACCAAGATCTCGTGTACTACGTAGGTCCAAACTTGGTGGCCCTTGAACGGCGCTATGCCTTTCCCCGAGATGACTTTCGTCTCTGGCTCGCTCTCCACGAGGTGACTCACCGGGCACAGTTCACCGGTGTGCCATGGATGCGTTCCCACTATCTGGGGCTGGTGCAGTCGCTGTTGGAAGGCGCGCAACCCGAGTCATTTGACCTAGTGGGTTCCCTCAAGGGCTTGATTGAAAATAAGAGCGCGGCACGACGATCGGGTTCAATTCCAGATTCGAGTGCTGCTGCCGGTTCCGGTGTATTGGGCGCTATCTCTTCTCCTGCCCAGCAGGAGTCCCTAGACCAAATAGCCGGCCTCATGAGCCTTCTGGAAGGCCATGGGGATGTGACCATGGGTCGGGCAGGTGTGGGCATCGTTCATGGCGCAGACCGGATGGCCGGCGTTATGGCGGACCGGCGGCGCAACGCTTCAGGCGTGACCCGGCTGTTCCAGCGGGTAGTGGGCCTAGAGGCCAAGTTGGCTCAGTATTCGCAGGGCGAAGCATTTATCGGAGCGGTCGAGGCACACGGTGGTACTGCATTGCTGGATCGGGTATGGGAAGAACCATCCCACTTGCCTGACCTTGGTGAGATTCGCGAGCCGGGCCGTTGGATTGAGCGGCTAGAAGGTTGAACCGACCGCTGTACACAGTCGATGACCTGCTCAGTCGATGTGTATTCCCGGTTGCCGGGACTGCCGTGGACTGTGCGGTTTCCGGTGGAGCAGACTCCACGGCGCTGCTGGTGTTGGCAGTGGCTGCCGGCCTGGATGTCACCTGCTGGACTGTTAACCATGGGCTGCGAGCCTCGTCGGGCTCCGAGGCCCAACTCGTGGAAAGCACTGCGCGATCGCTCGGCGTGCCGGTAGTTGTCGTCGAGGCTCTGGTGGTTGACGGTCCAGACCTCGAACAGCGGGCCCGTGACGCTCGCCGGGCGGCCTTGCCGGGCAGGGTTTTAACCGGCCACACGGCTGATGACCAGGCCGAGACGGTATTGCTTAACTTGTTGCGAGGTGCCGGAGTTCCTGGGACGGCCGGGATTGGTGATCCAGTCCGGCGGCCGCTGCTAGCGCTGCGACGCATAGAAACCAGCGGCTTGTGTGAGGCACTCGATATGGAGGTAGTCGACGATCCGAGCAATGTCGATCCCCGCTTCACTCGTAACCGGATTCGCCATGAGGTGTTGCCACTACTGGCTGACATAACTAGCCGTGACCCTGTGCCATTGCTGACCCGTCACGCCACGTTGGCGGGGGAGGCCACGCGCCTGCTGGCTGGTTTGGCTGCTGAAGTGGACCCGACCGACGTACGTTCCGTGGCTGACACGCCCGATGATCTAGTCCGCATAGCTCTGCGTCAATGGCTCATTGAGCGCGTCACCGAATATTCCACTGATCGCCTCAGCGGCCCCCCGCCCGACTCAGCGTCGGTGGATCGGGTCCTCCAGGTGGTTCGAGGGCGGGTGGTGGCCGCTGAGGTGGCTGGTGGTCACCGGGTATGCCGTTCAGGGGGTCGCCTAGTCTTCGAGCCCCGCTAGGGTCGCTGCTGTGGCTAGTCACTCCTCCGCAGTGCCGGATCCGCTGACTGTGGGCAGGTATACGGCATCCTCGGTGCTGGTCTCGGCCGCTGATCTGCAGGCCCGTGTGCGGGCCCTTGGAGAGTTGATCACCGCTGACTACGCCGGCCGGGAACCACTTCTTGTGGGTGTCCTCAAGGGAGCCTTCATGTTCATGAGCGATCTGGCCCGGGCCATAAATCTGCCGGTGGAGTTTGACTTCATGGCTGTCAGTTCTTACGGCAACTCCACTCACTCGTCAGGTGTGGTTCGGATTGTCAAGGATTTGGATTTGGATTTAGCTGGACGGGACGTGATTCTTGTGGAGGACATCATCGATAGTGGCCTTACCTTGAATTATCTGCGCCGCAACTTGCTGGCACGCAACCCTGCCAGCCTCGAAGTTTGTGCCTTGTTAGTGCGCGAGAACCACAAGGTGGATGAATCAATACTGCGCTATGAGGGTTATCGGGTTCCTTCGGACTTTTTAGTGGGGTACGGCCTCGATGTGGATGAAAAGTTCCGCAATCTCCCAGATGTCCGCATTGTCGAAGTGGACGTTGCGGAGGAACCGGCAGCATGAGTTTTGAGATTGATTTATCCCGGATCGAGGCTGCAGTAGCTGAGATCCTCGAGGCAATCGGCGAAGATGCCAACCGGGACGGCCTCCGGGAAACGCCAGCCAGAGTGGCACGCATGTACGCCGAGGTTTGCGGTGGTCTGCACGAGGATCCTGCCGACCACCTCGTTAAGACCTTTGATGTGGATCACGACGAGATGGTGATGGTTCGTGACATTCCGATGTACTCGTTGTGTGAGCACCACCTCGTACCTTTCATGGGCGTAGCCCATGTGGCCTACATACCCCGGCGAGGGGGGATGATCACAGGTCTGTCGAAGTTGGCCCGCCTCGTTGAGGGTTACTCGCGGCGCCCCCAGATCCAAGAACGGCTGACCTCCCAGGTGGCGGATGCCATTCAGCGAACACTTGATCCACAGGGGACGCTGGTCGTCATCGAGGCTGAGCACCTGTGTATGTCGATGCGTGGGGTGCAGAAGCCGGGGGCGGTGACGGTTACATCAGCCGTTCACGGTGTGTTTCGCGATGAGGTCTCCACTCGGCTGGAGGCCATGCAGTTCATCGATAGCAACCGCCGGCGCTGACCGTGGTTTCCGGTTTTTCCGGTACTCAATCCGGTTGTGAGGGGGTGATGGGAGTTCTTAACGTCACACCTGATTCGTTTTCGGATGGTGGTCGTTATCTCGACCACGCTGGCGCAGTGGCTCGGGGGAAAACCATGGTCGAGGAAGGTGCGCGTGTTCTCGATGTTGGAGGTGAGTCGACTCGTCCTGGTGCAGCACCGGTAGGTGAAGACGAGGAGTTGTCTCGGGTGGTTCCAGTGGTTGAAGAGCTGGCCGCTTGTTCGGCGGTAATCGAACGATCAGTCCGGATCTCCATCGACACCCGTCATGCCGCAGTCGCTGTTGCCGCAGTCGCAGCGGGAGCCACCATTGTCAATGACGTGAGTGCCAGTCTGCATGAGGTGGCTGCCGACCTTGGTGTGGGGTGGGTGGCCATGCACATGAAGGGTGATCCACTCAGCATGCAAGAGGAGCCAGCTTACGAGAGTGTGGTGGCGGAGGTTTACGATTTTTTGATGGAACGGGCAACCAAGGCTGTTGCCGCTGGTGTGCCTGAGATCTGGATTGATCCGGGGATCGGGTTCGGCAAAACCACCGCCCACAACTTGGCCTTGCTCCATAACCTCGACTTGCTGGTGGGGGCAGGCTGGCCGCTGGTTCTTGGAGCGAGTCGCAAACGGTTCCTTGGAGAGTTGAGCGCCCGAAGCAACCGAAGCGCGCAGCAAGGTGACTGGGTCACACCAACGGACGATCGGGCGGAGGCATCGGTAGCCATGGCCACATGGGCTTTTTCTCAAGGTGTAAAAATTGTTCGCGCCCATGACGTACGGGCCACAGTTATAGCGGCAAAGGTGGTCGGATGATCACTATTTCGGGCACCATGTGGTCCATGGGGCTAGAGCAAGTGGCTGGTGGAGGATGGGCATGGTGATGCGCGGCAAGTGGGCGCAGGGCATTGTGCCCCGCGGCTTCACCTGGATCATTAAGGACCGCATAGCGGTTAGTGAACGGCCCGGTGGCTGCGGGGAGGGTCACCGTCGGGTCCGTCGCCAAGAGGAGATTATTTGGATCCGGGAAAACGGGTTTAATACCGTGCTGTCGCTGCTAGGGAGTGACCACAACCTCCACAACTACGATGACTTCAATCAAGATTGGGTCCACGTACCCTTTGGTGGAGCAGGAGACGGCCGGGTCCGGCTCGAGCAAGTCTGTCGGGCTATTGACAAGTATGGAGTTGAAGGACAGCGCCTGCTGGTGCACCGCGAAGAGCTCAACGATGTGGTCTGCGGAGTAATGGGGGCGTGGCTCCTCTGGTCTGGGTTAGTGCCGACTGGCCCGCAGGCCATCTCCTTCGCTGAGCGTCTAATTGGGAGGCCGATGGGGGCGGCGGGCCGTGAGGTCATTGGCTTAATTGCTTCGCCTGACCTTGGGCGGTCAAACCCAACTAGTGAGGAGCGCTCAGGGTGAGTGACTGCATCGAGTTACGAGGCCTTCGGGTACTTGCAATTTGTGGAGTGCTTGCCCAGGAGAAGGAGCAACATCAACCCTTCGAGGTCGACCTTGATGTGCATGCCAAGCTCCTGAAAGCGTCGACCAGCGATGACCTGGTTGACACCATCGACTATGGCGGCTTGACCGGTTTGGTGGCCGGTATTGCCCACGGTGAGTCGTTCGACTTGTTGGAGCGGTTCGCCGGCCGAATCGCTGAGGCGGTGCTCGCTATTAGTGGTGTGGACGCTGTAACTGTGGTCGTACGCAAATTGCGCCCACCGGTTCCGGAGGACCTTGCCACCAGCGGGGTGCAGATCCACCGCACAGCATGACCCATCGGGCCCTACTGGGCTTGGGCTCCAACTTGGGTGACCGGTGGTCGCTGTTGCGAGATGCGGTTAATGCCCTTCCTGATGTGACAGTGGTGTCCGACGTCTACGAGACCTCGCCGGTCGGTGGCCCCGACCAAGGCCCGTACCTCAACTGCGTCGTGCGTCTCGAGACCGACCTCAGCGCCAGATTGCTGCTTCGTGAGGCTCAACGGTGTGAGGCGGCGGCTGGAAGGTTGAGAATTGAGCATTGGGGGCCGCGCACGCTAGACGTAGATGTGCTTTGGGTGGAGGGCGAACAAGTCGACGAACCTGATCTGGTGGTGCCCCATCCTCGGATGTTCGAAAGGGCTTTCGTGCTGGTGCCGCTGCAAGACGTTGCACCCGATTTGGTGCTGAGACACGCGAAAGTCGTTCGTGAAAGTCAGGGCGAAATCGTGTTGGTGGGCCCTCTTTGGCCTCCCAACCTAGGTGGGACGGACTGATCATGTCGTCTGTTCGGGTAATCGGTGGCGGACGAGCCGGGTGCTCGATACACAATGCGCTGGTCGCTGCAGGCTGGTCTTCGGCTGGAGTGCTTGGCCGAGAAGACAGCTGGGCTGGCGCGGCCCATGGTGTGGATCTGTTGGTGTTAGCCACTCCTGATGAGGTGCTGGCTGAGGTCGCAGCAGCGGTGGTTCCAGTAGATGGAACAGTTGTGGCTCACCTGTCGGGTGCTAATGGTCTGGACGTGCTGGTGGACCACCAAGCGAGAGGGTTAGTCCATCCGCTTGTCACGCTGCCCAATCCAGAGATTGGTGCTGGGCGCCTCCGTGGAGCATGGTTTGCGGTGGCTGGCGAACCCCCCGCCATCAATTTAATTTGGCAGGTAGTAGCCGATTTGCGGGGTCAAGCCGTAGTGGTGGCCGCGAAGAATCGGGCGGTGTACCACGCCACGGCTGTGGTGGCCTCTAACCACTTAGTGGCCTTGATGGGTCAGGTGGAACGCCTCGCCGAAATGACAGGAGTGCCCATGGAGGCCTACTTGGACCTAGCGGCTGGTGCTCTTGATGACGTACGCTCCATGGGGTCGGTTGCTGCATTGACTGGACCAGCGGCTCGAGGTGACGAGAGGACAATCGCCACTCACCTTGATGCCCTACCCGCCACCGAGCGGGTTACCTACTCAGCACTTGCTGCTGAGGCCCGGAGGCTCATCCGGGAGAGTGGGACGTGACCAGCGCAGCAAAGAGTATTTCGGTGGTTAATACAGTGGCGAATCTGGCGGCGCACCTTGATCCGGTACACGCCGATGGTCTTACCGTGGGTTTCGTACCTACCATGGGTGCACTCCATGACGGTCACGCTTCCCTCATCGACGCCTCGGTTGCAAGCACTGACGTGACAGTGGTGTCGATATTCGTAAATCCGCTCCAATTTGTTCCTGGCGAAGACCTCAACGTGTACCCCCGTGACATAGATGGTGACGTCGCCCGGTGTGCTGCGCACGGAGCAGCTGTGGTGTTTGCACCGAGCGTTAATGCTATTTATCCCAAAGGCTTACCTCTGGAAGGAATCGACGCCGCAAAGATCGACCCGGGCGAGGTAGCCCAGCCTCTAGAGGGACGAGAACGGCCTACCCACTTCATCGGTGTGGCTGAGGTGATCACACGGCTATTCACGGCTATGGGGCCATGCCGAGCGTTCTTTGGCGAGAAGGACTTCCAGCAACTTCAGGTGGTGCGTCATCTGGTGGCTGAATTGAATATGCCTATTGCGGTGGTGGGCTGTCCCACAGTGCGTGAGTCTGATGGGCTTGCTTGGTCCAGTCGCAATGTTCATCTGAACGATCGCGAACGCGCTACTGCACCAGTGCTTTATCGGGCACTCCAGGCTGCCGCTGCTGCAGTGGCTGAACCTGGTTGGGACCGGATGGCTGTCGAGGCGACCATGTCCACCATGATCGAAGCCGAATTGGCTGGGCCGGTGGATTATGCAGCAGTAGTCGACCCCCTTACGCTCCTACCACCGGAGGACCCACGCCCCGGCGATGAGTTGCGTCTGCTCGTGGCTTGCCAGTTCGGAGAGGCTCGCCTCATCGATAATGTGGGCGCGGTAGCCGGATGAAACCCCAGCTGGTTTCCTTAGCGAAAGACTCAACACATAAATTACTGTTGACGAGCAGCAGCGCTCTTGGCTTATCAGTTGCTGTGCGCCGATTTATTGTCGCTATCGGGCAGGCTTGACTCGTGAATTCTCAGGTTGATGAGCCGACGGTCCAAGCCTTGTTTTCCGAGCAACTCGCAACGCATCTCGCTGATCAGCATGGTGCAGATCGTCGCTCTTTGGACCCACCGGCTGATGCAGTCGCTAGAGCTGTGGTGTTGGCTCTCCAAGAGGATCTGACCCCTGATGGTGACTTAACCGCTGCATTGGCGCCCGTTGGTGGGATAGCTGAGGGGGTAATCGTCAGCCGGGCTAAGGGCATCTTGGCGGGCTCTGCGTGCGCTACTGAGGTGTTCGGGCAGATATCTGAGGTTGTAAATGTCTTCTGGTTGAGGGCCGATGGCGACTCCCTCAATCCGGGTGATGTGGTGGCCACTGTGAATGGACCGTTGGTACCAGTCCTGACAGCCGAGCGGACGGCACTGAACTTCCTCTCTCGGCTTTCCGGCGTGGCCACCGCCACTGCCCGTTGGGTCAAAGCCGCAGCCGCCGTAGACCCGAACGTCCGTATCTGGGATACACGTAAAACCACCCCAGGTCTCCGAGCTTTAGAGCGGGCAGCTGTCCGAGCAGGTGGGGGGTGGAACCACCGTGACAATCTCAGCCACTGGATCATGCTTAAGGACAACCATCTCACCGGTACTGACATCACATCTGCGGTGGTGTCATCGCGTTCAGTCTGGCCGGGGCGTACGGTGCATGTCGAATGCGAGACTCTTGACCAAGTTCGCGAATCGCTGGAGGCCGGCGCCGATGCGCTGCTACTGGACAACATGACCCCTGCATTGATCATTACTTGTGTTGCTGCGGTGCACGCCCATGGAGAGATTCATGGCACACGGCCCCTTGTGGAGGCATCTGGTGGCATCACCTTGGATGAGGTGGCCGCGTTTGCGGCAACTGGGGTCGACTTTATTTCGGCTGGTGCCCTAACTAATGGGGCTCCTTCGATTGATCTTGGCCTAGACCTATTCACCTCTGATTCTTCGCCGAGAGAGGGTGGATCCTGATGTTGCTTACCATTGATGTTGGTAATACCCAGACGGTGCTCGGTCTCTACGAGGACGGCTCGGCGGTCAACGCTGCCGATGCCGGTTTGGTCGACAATTGGCGGATCCGAACTGACCATGATCGGACACCAGACGAGCATGCCGTACTCATTCGTAGTCTGCTGCGTCCGTCAAATCGTGACCTCGAAAGCACAGTTACCGGAGTCGCGATATGTGCTGGCGTGCCCCAGGTTTTGGCCAGCCTGCGTGCCATGATTGTCCGCTATGCGGACCTCGAGCCGGTGGTCATCGAACCCGGTGTAAAGACTGGGATGCCGATTCTGTATGACAATCCTAAGGAGGTTGGTGCCGACCGTATTGCTAATGCCGTGGGTGCATATGACCTATACGGTGGCCCAACAGTGGTGGTCGACTTCGGAACTGGCAACAATTTTGATGTGATTTCAGCTGAAGGGGAGTTTCTCGGTGGAGCTATTGCTCCCGGTGTGGAGGTGAGCCTTGACGCCTTGTTCGGCCGAGCCTCCGCGCTGCGGGCCGTTGATTTGGTAGAGCCTCGGAGCGTGATAGGAAAGAGCACCGTCGAATCGCTGCAGTCAGGTGCTGTATACGGCTTTGCAGCCCAAGTCGACGGAATGGTTGACCGTTTCCGCAACGAGTTGGGTGGTTGCACGGTGGTGGCCACCGGTGGGCTGGCTCACCTGATTGTCCCGTCTACGTCGAGTGTTGAGCACGTTGAACCGTTCTTGACCCTTCACGGCCTGCGTCTCGTTTATGAGCGCAATCGATGAGCGGCTCACCATTGAGCGGTCAAATCCCTTACCGGTTCGATCCGACGTCCACTGCGGCTGCAGTGGAGAGCGATTTTGGTGGTCTAGCTGATGGCGAAGAGTCAGGAGCAGTGGTCACGGTTGCCGGTCGCTTGATGTTGCGGCGAGATCAGGGGAAAGTGGCCTTTGGCAATCTTCAGGACTCGACCGGGCGTGTTCAACTTTTTGCGCTTCAGCGGTCTACCCCTGACTTTGAAGATTTCACTGGCCTGCACCTAGGCGACTGGATCGGGGTTACCGGAGAAGTGCTGAAGACTCGACGAGGCGAGTTAAGCATTCGGGTCGATTCCTGGGTGCGCTTAGCCGAGGCCCGACGAGGGTTCCCTGACAAGTGGCACGGGATCACTGACGTCGATACCCGATTCCGGCAGCGCTATGTTGACCTGTGGGTGACTGATGAATCTCGGGCCGCCTTTGTGGCCCGGAGTCAAATCCTGTCGACTACCAGACGGTGGCTTGAGGAGAGAAAATTCCTCGAAGTTGAGACACCGGTGTTTCATCCGATCTCCGGTGGGGCCATGGCGCGACCGTTTACGACTCATCACAACGCGCTGGACCTCGAGCTCTACCTACGTATCGCCCCCGAGCTTTACCTCAAACGGTTGACCGTAGGTGGGTTTGAGCGTGTATTCGAGATCGCTCGGGTGTTTCGTAATGAGGGTTTGTCGACCCGGCACAACCCTGAGTTCACGATGCTTGAGTTGTACCAGGCGTATGCCGATTACACCGACATTATGGAATTGGTGGAACAGTTGGTCTCCCACCTAGCCATGGAGGTCTGTGGTACGACGACACTCGAGTATGAAGATCAGGAATTGGATCTTTCGGCACCGTGGCGCCGAGCCACACTGTTGGAACTTCTTGCCGAGCACGGTGGTCTGAGCGTCGACCTCGATACGCCCCGTGAGGAACTGGTGCGTCTATGCGAGGAACGAGACATCCCGGTGAAGGATCACTATGGACCCGGAAAACTGATCTTGGAACTTTACGAGAAAACAACTGAGCCCAAACTGTGGGGACCAGTTTTTGTCACTGACTATCCAAAAGAGGTCTCACCGCTGTCCCGCGACCACCGAGATCGACCTGGTTGGGTTGAGCGATTTGAGGGAATAGTGGCAGGTCGGGAGCTTTGCAACGCCTTTACCGAACTGGTGGATCCTGACGAGCAGCGGGCCCGCTTCGAGGCTCAGGAAGCCGCCAAAGCGGATGGCGACGCCGAGGCAATGGGTGTTGACGAGGATTACCTGCGTGCACTGGAGTACGGCCTGCCACCCACTGGTGGACTGGGAATCGGTATGGATCGATTAGTCATGCTGTTGACCGGCGCTACGACCATCCGCGACGTCATTCTGTTTCCAACGTTACGTCCCGAGCAGTAATCCCTGAGGAGACGTACTGGTCTAAAGGGTGCCGTCGAGACGGTCTAGCAGCAGGTCGCAGGTGGACCGCATGGTTTCCACGGCTGGGTTTTCTCCCAATTCGTCAAGTTCTCTCCGGGCACTTTGCAAGAAGTCGACGGCCGTGGCGCGAGTAGCCGCTATGGCCTCGTCAGTCCGAACGACGGCGCGCACCTGATCTCGGATAGTGACATTGATCGGCCCGCCCAGAAGATTCTTCAGTTCCTC
Source organism: Acidimicrobiales bacterium (assembly GCA_029242745.1). Classification (GTDB taxonomy): domain Bacteria; phylum Actinomycetota; class Acidimicrobiia; order Acidimicrobiales; family MedAcidi-G1; genus UBA9410. Next base: position 44,959 of record JAQWTI010000048.1, read on the forward strand.
ACCAGAAGGTCCAGCCAACGCCCGGATCACAGGAAGGGTGTAGGTGCCCTCCACCAGATCATTTCCTGCCGGCTTGCCGAGTTGTTCGTCTGTTGCCACGACATCAAGTAAGTCGTCCACGATCTGAAAGGCCATGCCGTAATGGTGGCCGAAGCCGGTTAAGGCCTCGACCACATTGCGGGGGTGCCCGGCGACGATTGCTCCAACACGGGCCGAGGTAGCTAGCAGAGCAGCAGTCTTGCCGGCGATTGAGGCCAGATAGGCGTCTTCGGTCCGGTCCACATCGAATGCGTGGCGTAGTTCGCGAACCTGACCTTCACACAGCGAGGCGATGGTCGAGGCCAACAAACCTGCTACCTCGGTTCCTAGGTCCGCTGCGATCTCTGAGGCTCGGGCCAAGAGGTAATCGCCGGCGAGTATCGCCTCCAGATTACCCCAACGGGCATTCACGCTCTGGACAGTGCGACGGGTCTCAGCCCCGTCCATTACGTCGTCGTGGTAGAGCGAACCTTGGTGGACCAACTCGACGGCTACTCCACCCCGGATGACTTCTGTTGAGGTCATCGTGGGTTCAGCATCCAAGACTTGGGCGGCCGTTACGGTCAGAGCTGGGCGGATCCTCTTGCCACCGGCTTCGATCAGATGACAGGCCACCTCAGTCAGAAATGGCTCGTCAGACTTCACGACGTTACGCAGTTCGGCCTCGGTGCGGGCCAGAGCATCGGCCATCCCTGGCAACTCCAAAAGGCTGTGAGAGGACGAACCGGTGGGCGGGGGGGTGATGAGAGCCACGAGTTGAGGATAGGGCGCTGGTGGGTGCTGGCAAAACGACGTTATAAACGCGCGAATGGCGCGTGACCGACCACCGGTACACTTGGATGAGACGGGGGAGACGTCACCAGATATCTCAGAAACCAGAAACCTCATAACAGTAAGCCAGCGCAGGAGGCATCCCGTTGTTCGAGCGGTTCACCGACAGGGCCCGAAGGGTCGTGGTACTCGCCCAAGAAGAGGCGCGACTGCTCAACCACAACTACATCGGCACGGAGCACATTCTGCTTGGGTTGATTCATGAGGGTGAGGGTGTAGCCGCAAAGGGCCTTGAGTCGCTCGGCATCTCACTTGAGGCGGTGCGAAGCCAAGTCGAGGAGCTCATTGGGCATGGCGCCAGTTCGCCTAGTGGCCATATCCCTTTCACGCCTCGCGCTAAGAAGGTCCTGGAACTTTCGCTGAGAGAGGCACTGCAACTCGGCCACAATTACATCGGTACGGAGCACATCCTGCTTGGGCTTATACGCGAAGGTGAGGGCGTGGCGGCCCAGGTTCTTGTGAAGTTGGGTGCCGATCTCTCTCGGGTACGCCAGCAGGTCATCCAGTTGCTGTCGGGTTACGCCGGGTCTGGTCAGGGTTCTCCTGAGTCATCAGACAAGGCAGGTGCAACCAGTGGTGGCAGCGGTGGTGATTCATCGTCGGGCTCGCTCGTTCTAGACCAGTTCGGTCGGAACCTCACTCAAGCAGCGCGTGATAAGAAACTGGATCCAGTGATTGGTCGTCATCGTGAGTCAGAACGAGTCATGCAGGTGTTATCGCGCCGGACCAAGAATAATCCGGTCCTTATTGGAGAACCGGGTGTAGGAAAGACGGCGATCGTCGAGGGCTTGGCCCAGTTGATTGCTGATGATGACGTTCCTGAGACCATCCGGGACAAGCAGTTATACACACTCGATCTCGGAGCACTAGTGGCGGGCAGTCGATACCGCGGAGACTTCGAGGAGCGTCTGAAGAAGGTTCTCAAGGAGATCAAGACGCGGGGAGACATCGTCCTCTTCATTGATGAAATCCATACGTTGGTGGGAGCTGGTGCGGCCGAGGGGGCTATCGACGCTGCGTCAATTCTGAAACCGATGCTGGCCCGAGGGGAACTGCAGACCATCGGCGCTACAACGCTCGACGAGTACCGGAAGCACCTAGAGAAGGACGCTGCTCTTGAGCGCCGCTTCCAGCCTGTCAAAGTTGAAGAGCCAACAGTGCCGCACACCATTGAAATTCTCAAAGGCTTACGCGAGCGGTATGAGAGCCATCACCGGGTAACCATTACCGATCAAGCGCTGGTCGCCGCAGCCAATCTGGCTGATCGATACATTTCGGATCGCCACCTCCCTGATAAGGCCATAGACCTGATTGACGAAGCTGGATCCCGGATGCGGATTAAGCGCATGCACACTCCCGATGACATGCGTGAGATTGAAACTGATCTGGCTGAAGTTGTGCAGCGCAAGAAGGCTGCTGTCGAGGCTCAGGACTTTGAGGAGGCCGGACGCCTACGTGATTCTGAGAAGGAGCTCCTGATCCGAAAGGAAGCCAAGGAATCCGAATTGAAGTCGGCCGGCCAAGATCTATTTGACGAGGTTGACGAAGAGGCAATCGCCGAGGTCCTCTCGGTTTGGACCGGTATACCCGTCTACAAACTTACTGAGGAAGAGACCCAGAAACTCCTGAAGATGGAGGACGAACTCCATAAGCGAGTGATTGGTCAGGAGGACGCTATAAAAGCGGTCAGTCAGGCCATCCGGCGTACCCGGGCCGGCCTCAAGGACCCGAAGCGACCATCCGGGTCGTTTATTTTTCTGGGCCCGTCGGGAGTAGGCAAGACGGAGTTGGCTAAGACCTTGGCTGAGTTTCTGTTCGGTGACGAGCAGGCTCTCATCTCGTTGGATATGTCGGAGTACATGGAGAAGCACACGGTGAGCCGTCTCGTTGGCTCACCTCCTGGCTATGTCGGTTACGAGGAGGGTGGCCAACTCACCGAGGCAGTTCGTCGGCGTCCGTTTTCGGTGGTGTTGTTTGACGAAGTTGAGAAGGCCCACCCGGATGTTTTCAATACGTTGCTCCAAATTCTGGAAGAAGGTCGCTTGACCGATTCTCAGGGTCGTAGCGTTGACTTTCGTAACACCGTCTTGATCATGACGTCGAACCTCGGCACGGCTGACCTGCGCAAAGCCAATCTGGGCTTCGCAAAGGCTGACGAGGCAGTCAGTTACGAGCGGATGAAGGCAAAGGTCAACGACGCCCTAAAGGCTCACTTTAAGCCCGAGTTCCTGAACCGCATTGACGACACCATTGTCTTCCACGAGCTTTCACTGGCTGAGGTGACTCGTATTGTGGACCTGATGGTCGTGCGAGTGTCAACCCAATTGTCGGGCCAGGGGATGGGCCTGGAACTAACTGAAGCCGTCAAGAGCCACTTGGCAGCGGAGGGGTATGACCCTTCTATGGGCGCCCGCCCGCTGCGCCGAGCACTACAACGCCTAGTTGAAGACCCACTGTCCGAGCGTTTGCTTCTTAAGGAGTTTTCAGCCGGGGACATCGTGGTAGTCGATGTCGAAGAAGATCCCGATGTACCGGGCGATCAGCGCGTGGTATTCCGGGCTACAGCCGGGTTCGAGCCGCCGACCGTCGAGATGGCGGTCGAGGGCGTCGAGTAAACACAGCCTGCCCAGCCACTTCTTTGGTTCTGGTGGGATGCTCGGCTCCCAAATGCGGCTTGGCTTAGCCATAACTGGTCTGGTGTTAGTTGCGGCGGCCTGCAGGGTCGACGCAACGGTCACTATCGTGGTCGCACCAGACGGCACGGGCCACGTCGACGTCGGCCTCGAGTTGGATCGTGCGGCGATTGAGGCCATTGGTGGGTTGGATGAACGGGTCCGTGTTAACGACCTAGTTGATGCCGGCTGGGTTATCAGTGGTCCGTTTACTGAGAATTTGTCCGTGACGGGTACGTCAGCTCAAATTGGTGCACGTAAGGCCTTTGACCATCCCGAACATCTGGACATTGTTCTGGCCGAGGTCATTGGACCGAAAGCGATCTCTGAGATTCGACTGGTGCGCGAGCGGGAGTTCGCGGAGACCACGTGGCTTCTCAGTGGTCGGATCGACCTTTCTCGAGGTCTGCCCCTACTGGCTGATGCGGAACTTACTTCAGTCCTGGAAGGGTTGCCGTTTGCCCGATCTGACAGTGAGCTGGCTGAACTTGCTGGATGTCTCGGGGGATTCTGCGATCCTGCTACATCGTTCACACTCACTCTGGTGGCCGACATGCCAAGCGATCTTGGTCAGGCGCCCGAACTGATGTCAGAGTTGCAACTTGAGGAACCCGAGGCCGCTCAGCGGTGGACAGTGGTGCTTGGTGACCCGGTCCCCACGCTGTTTCAAGCCAATGGTGTGTTGATTGACGCCACACCTCGGACGTGGCGAACCGTTTCACTCATTGCTGGAGGCTTGTTCTTTCTAGTATCTGGCTTCCAGATTCTAAGTTTGCTGATGTCTAGGCGTCGTCGGACAGTGGCGATTGCAGCGCTGGCGACTAGTCAGATAGCTGAAGGGCTCGAGGCCCCAGAAGCTTCATTCTCTAGGGAGGTGCAACCCCCGACCACTTCGACCTCGCGGTTGCCGCTCCGCCTAGTGGTGCTGGGTGGCATCGGCGTGGTCTGGGATCCGGGTGGTGACCCCGAAGGACTCTTAGTGCCCTTCGTTCGTGAGCAGGGTGGTGTAGTGGATCCCAGTGAGGTCGCAGACCGGTACCGGTCTGCCAGTCTTGGTCATCTATCCAGTGGCGAGTTCTGGGCGTCGGTCGGAGTGTCGGGAGACCCTGACACACTGGACCGTGCGTACCTCTCTCGGGTACGAATGAGGTCTGACGTATTGCCGTTCCTTGAGCGGATGGAACAAAGAGGCCTGCCCGTGGCATGCCTGACCAATGCGGTTCTACCGTGGTCAATGCAACTTCAGCGACGGTTCGGGCTCGAGCAGCGAGTCAACCCGTGGGTGGTGTCCGGCGAGATTGGGGCTCGTAAGCCCAGCTCAGCCATGTTTGAGGCCCTGCGCCGAATCTCAGGTGTGGATTTTACGGACATGCTGCTTATTGATTCGGAGCCAGTCGCCCTAGATGCGGCACGGACCCTTGGCATGTCCACTGTGCTGCTGAGAGGTGCAGCGCTGGTTCCCGAGGGGTTCTCCCACCCAACTATCGACGGATTCGCTGGACTGTTTCGGGCCCGGCCTGTTACCTCAACTTAAGGCTGTCACAGGCGAATCGTAACGTCCGCCGCATGACGAGTATCGCGAGTAGTGCCCACGCCCGGACCTCATTTGAGTGTTCCTCCTGTGGCACGCCTCACCCCAGTTGGGTGGGGCGCTGCGGCAATTGTGGTGACTGGAACGCCCTTGTAGAGGTTCTGGTAACTGCTAGGGGTCGCAGTCCCAGCACGTCTCACGGGCTAGATGTTTCATGGGACATCGGCGACGTTAGACCCCTGTCGGCGCTGGCCCTTGACGAGTCCAACGCAGTGCGTACCGGCATGGCCGAAGCCGACCGAGCATTCGGTGGAGGACTAGTTCGTGGGTCGGTCACCTTGCTGGTCGGTGAGCCGGGTGTCGGTAAGTCCACCCTCACTTTGCAGTTGGCAGCCGCCCGAGCCCAGGCAGGGGGTCGAGTGTTACTGGTAAGCGCCGAGGAGTCGGCTGCTCAGGTCCGCCTAAGGGCTGAGCGTCTAGGAGCGGTTCATGACGAACTTTGGTTGGCTGGCGATTCCTCGGTGGAGGCGGTGGTCGCCCACCTCGACCGTTTAGAACCCGACCTGCTCATCGTCGACTCTATTCAGACCGTTCACCTAGCCACTGAGGGGGGCGCATTGGGTTCGGTGGGCCAAGTTCGTGCTTCAGCACAACGCATAGTTGCTGAGGCCAAGAACCGTTCGTTAGCCACCGTGCTAGTTGGGCACCTCACCAAGGATGGTTTGTTGGCGGGACCTAAGACCCTCGAGCACTTGGTTGACACGGTGGCCGAACTAACCGGCGACCGCCACCACGCTCTTCGAATGCTCCGGGTTGTTAAGCATCGCTTCGGGGCGACCGACGAGATTGGTTTATTTGCCATGGCGACCGACGGGTTGTGTTCTGTCGACGACCCCAGTCGCCTGTTCCTAAGTGACCGGGCCTCCGACGTGGCTGGATCGGTGGTCATGCCCGCTCTTGAGGGGCAACGACCTCTACTTCTGGAGGTCCAAGCTCTAGTGGTCCGTTCGTCTACTCCGCATCCTCGACGGTCACCTCAGGGGCTTGATGGTCGTCGTCTCGCTCTGCTGCTAGCAGTACTAGAGCGGCGCGCCGGGATTGATCCCGGTGGGCTCGACGTCTACGCCACAGTGGTCGGTGGAGCCCAGATAACCGAACCGGCCGCCGATCTCCCTTTAGCCTTGGCCATAGTTTCGGCCGTGGTGGGTCGGCCCCTCGAGCCCGACACTGTGGCCTTTGGAGAGGTAGGTCTGGGTGGCGAGTTGCGTCAGGTCACTGATACTGGAAGACGCTTGAATGAGGCCGCTCGCCTGGGCTTTCGGCGTGCTGTGGTCCCGGTCTCCACCCCTGATCCATCAGCCGGTATCGAACTAATTCGGGTAGGAACCCTCATTGAGGCCGTGGCTGCTGTAGATCTTCTTCCTGTTGCCCCTCGGCTCTGATTCCTTAGTGCCAAACGATGACCTCGACGGCGACCCAGTGGAGGGCTGACTGCTAAGAACTAACTTATGAGAATCAAACTGCCGTCAGGCACCAATGCAGAAGTAGTCCGTCAACCTGATGGTTCAGTAAACCGGGGTCTAGTGGTCATACCAGACGTGATGGGGATGCGACCTCTTTTCGATGACTTGGTAGCCCAGTTGTCTATCGAGACCGGCTGGTCAGTAGCCACCTTCGAGCTCTATCCGGATCGGGAAGAACTAGACGCAGCTGAGCGTTTAGAGGCAGCATCGACGCTTAACGACAACCGGATAATGGCTGACGCTATAGCTGCGGCCGACTCCACTGGGCCCGGCTTAGTCTCCATCCTCGGCTTTTGTATGGGTGGGATGTACACCCTCAAGGCGGTGAGTACCGGACGGTTTGAACGAGCATGCCCTTTCTACGGGATGATCCACGTTCCTGAAGCTTGGCGTGGCCCAGGGCAAGGCGAACCGCTCGACTTGCTAGCTCTCGGTGACCCGTCGTCAGTTTTTGCTGTTATAGGGAACGAAGACGAATGGACACCACCCGACCACGTCAATGAGTTGGAGGCTCTTGGCGCCTCAGTAGAGCGCTACGAGGGTGTTGGCCATGGCTTTGTGCACGATGCAGAGCGGCCAGCCCACAGTCCTGATGCTGCAGCCGACGCCTGGGCGAGGGTCCTTAACTGGTTAGCAGGTTGAGAGGGACCAATCACCAAGTTCCTCCAAGAGGACCCGCTACCTAATCCCCGATTGCTAACGCGAACGGATAGTCAACTGCTCGCGGTTGATGATCCGGTAGGTCCGGTCGATCTGTTCAATCCACATCAGGCGTATAAACGAGGCGATCGCCTTGTTCACGCGCTCGCGTGACGCTCCGACCATCCCAGCCAGCTCTTCCTGAGTGATGGGCAGCGAGAACTCATCGTCCTCGCCAGCTAATTCCAGCAGGCGCTTGGCAGTGCGTCCCGTCACGTCAAGGAATACAGAATCAGCCAGAGCAGCGTCCATGGTTCGGAGCCGTCCAGTCAGCATCTCCACGACCCGCCACAGCAGTGTTGGGTCGGTCTCATAAACTGCTCGGACTGGTCCGTACGGTATGGCAGTCACCACTGAGGGCTCTAGTGCACGAGCCTCGGCCGATCGGCCCCGCCCGTCAAACAGTCCCATCTCACCGAAAAGGTCGCCGTCCTCCATGAGGGCTACCATCGATTCGCGGCCGTCGATGGACTTGTTGGCGATGGCGATACGACCCGACACCACGACGAACAACTCATCAGGAGTCTCATTTTCTCGGAACAGCACGTCGCCGCGTGTCAACTCAAGATCCTGACAGGCAGCAACGATGGTCTCTAGTGCGTCGTCGTCCAACTGGGCGAACAACGTAGTTTCACGGAAGAGGGTGGTGTCTGGCATGTCAATTAGCCATGCTAGTGAGGTGGACCCGACCGCGCTGCCATCGGCACCAAAGACACTTGATGGAGACCTCTGGTGAGTGTCTGGACAATTGTGGTGGCGGCTGGTAGCGGCGAGCGGTTTGGTGGCGACAAACAGACCGTTAATCTCTGCGGTCGTCCAGTGTTGGCTCATAGCGTGATCGCGGCCGGAACTGTTTCTGATGGTGTCATCGTGGTTGCAGCAGCCGAGCGCTTACCAGCTGCAAATGGACTTTTAAGCGGCATTGAAGGAGCGATAACCGTGGTAGTCGGTGGTGCTACTCGCTCGGCGTCGGTGCGGGCTGGATTAAGAGCGGTTCCGTTCGATGCTGAGGTGGTGCTCATCCACGATGGCGCTCGACCCTTGGCTACCGGTGCGCTTTTTGCCCGTGTGCTGGCGGCGGTCCGGGCTGGAGCCGATGCGGTAGTACCTGGAGTGTTAGTGACGGATTCACTCCGATCCGTTGGTGGGAAAGTAGTGGACCGAGATGGAGTGATGGCGGTGCAGACACCTCAGGGTTTCCCTGCGCACCTGCTGCGCGATGCACACGCCTTGGAGCCCGATGCTAGTGACGACGCCACGTTGGTTGAGGCTGCTGGTGGCACAGTGGTAGTTGTGGACGGTGAGCCAGAAAACCTTAAAATCACCCGATCCGGGGACCTCGCATTGGCCGCCGCAATCTTCGGAGAAATTGAGACTTCGACTGGAGCCAATTCCCATGACTGAGGTACCGACTATGCGCATCGGGCAGGGGTTTGATGTACACCCGTTCAGCGACGACCCCGATCGAGCCATTGTGCTGGCTGGTATAACCTTCGAGGGTCCCGGTCTGTCTGGTCACAGCGACGCTGATGTCGTGGCTCACGCAGTGATTGATGCCCTATTGGGTGCCGCTGGCCTAGGTGATATTGGCCAACGCTACCCGGACAGTGATACGGCCCTTGCAGGTGCCGACAGCATGGTTCTGCTGGCTGAGGTGGTTAGTGCTGTGGACGCCGAGGGTTGGTTGGTGGCCAACGTGGACTGCACTGTGGTTCTCGAGGCTCCTAGGTTGGCACCCCGTCGTGCTGAGATGCAGGACCTTTTGTCCGCGGTGGTTGGTGGGCCGGTCACGATCAAGGGTAAGCGGGCCGAGGGCCTGGGGGCCTTGGGTCGGCGAGAGGGTGTGGCCTGCTTTGCAGTTGCATTACTTGAGCGTGCCGATAGGGATGTTTCATGAGCGCCCCGCGTCGAGGTGGCTCGCGTAAGGGTGGCGCCCGGAAAGGATTTTCGCAAGGTTCCGGATCTCAGAAAGGCGGCAAGGGGAATCGGGGCGCTAGTCGCCCCGAACCGGCTCGCCGGTCGCCTACCGGCCGGCCGAGCCAACCAAAGAACAACCCGGGGCGCGGCCGGAGAAGTGGCCAGCGGGGGACATCACCATTAGGGAACCGGAGCGGCTCTGGTCGTGATGGGCCTAAGGGGCTAGGTGGCGACCAAGTGGAGGGTCGTCAAGCCGTCCGAGAACTTCTTCTAGCTGGAACCCGCCGAACCCGCGAAGTGCTGCTGGCTGGCGATCTGGACCCAGCACCGATCCTCGACGACATTATTGATCTCGCAGACGAGGCGAAGGTGCCTATACGTGAGGTGACGCGCAACAAGTTTGAGAACCTGGCGCGCACCGAATCCCCACAAGGGGTACTCGCGCTAGCCCAACCGCTCCGGGAGTACGATTTTGAAGATTTGCTGGCACCTAACGCCGACGGCTCTGACCCATTTCTGCTGCTCCTGGACGGGGTGACCGACCCTGGCAACCTCGGAGCGATCCTGCGTTCGGCCGAGTGTGCCGGGGTGACTGGAGTGATTCTGCCTCGCCACCGGGCGGCTGGGGTGACGGCAACCGTGGCTAAAGCAGCGGCTGGCGCGATTGAACACCTGCGTATGACTCGAGTTGCCGGCCTGCCTTGGGCCCTAACCCGTATGGCTGAGGCTGGTGTCTGGTCAGTTGGTCTTGACGCTGGTGGTGACGCTGCCATCCATCGGCTGTCGGTGGCTGACCAGCCCGTAGCCCTGGTAATGGGGGCTGAGGGGGCAGGTTTATCTCGGTTAGTACGTGAGCGTTGTGACACCATTGTCCACATTCCTCTGGCCGGGGTTCTGGGTTCGCTAAATGTTTCGGCAGCCGCAGCTGTGGCCCTCTTTGAAGTGGCGCGCCACCGAAACTGAACTACCGGTGCCAGAGCCCGGAGTCGGATTCGAACCGACGACCTGACGCTTACAAGGCGCCTGCTCTGACCAACTGAGCTACCCGGGCGGGCTTACGC